>NZ_SSMW01000099.1 GCF_004799405.1 Bradyrhizobium sp. | reverse complement strand
CGACGTGCTCGGCTTCGGGCTCTCCGACTACATCCTGAAGCCGTTCCGCGCCTATTTCTTTCATGTCAACGCGCGGCATCATTCGCTGGCGCTGATCGAGACCGGCAAGAACGGCATGCATCACCTGATGGTCGAACTGTTCTCGCTCGACGATGTCGGCCAGTGCTACGACATCGCCTTGAGCCAGCAGGAGCGCGTCAGCGTCACGCTCGGCCGTCACACCAACGACCTCATGACTTCGTTTTACGCCAAAACGCCGTCGTCGTTCATGTTCGAATGCGGCTGGGGCGGCCGTGAGATCGATCCGACGGCATGGCAACCGGTTGAGATGCATCACGGCCCGAGCCTGTGGGGGCATGAGCGGGTCTGGCTGCCGCCCGCAGACCGCGAAGTGGCGCGCGAGATGCGAATGCAGGCGGCGGCCTCGGGCCTGCGTGCGCCGGTCCAGGTCATGGAAGGCAATTACAGACTGATGCCGGGGACATGTCCGTGGTGGGACGGGGTGAGCGGCGCCGGTTGATGGCGAGTCTCTAACAACGCCGTCGTCCCGGAGGCCGGGACGACGGAAGTGGCAAATCACCCCAAATGCTTCTTGAAGAACTCCGTCGCGCGGCCCCAGGCGAGTTCGGCGGCGGCACGGTCGTGCACCGATTGGCGCTGCTCGTTGACGAAGGCATGCTCGGCGTCATAGCGGAACAGTTCGAGCGACTTGCCGGCGGCTTTCATGGCCTTCTCGAAACCATCGACCAGTTGCGGCGTGCACCAGTCGTCCTTGTTGGCGAAATGGGCCTGCAGCGGAATCTTCACGTCGGCGGGTTTGGCCGCCTGCTCCGGCGGAATGCCGTAGAACACCACGCCCGCGGTCAGTTCGGGGATCTTGGTAGCGCCGATGATGGTGACGGCGCCGCCGAGGCAGAAGCCGGTCAGGCCGACCTTGGCGCCGTTCTTGCCGAGATAAAGCGCGGCGCCACGCACGGTCTGCGTGGTCGCGTCCATGAAATCCAGCGAGTTCATCTCTTTGCCGGCCGCGTCGGTGTCGTGATAGGGCACCACCTTGCCCTTGTAGAGATCGGGCGCCAGCGCATCGAAGCCGGCCACCGCGAAGCGGTCGCACAGCCCCTTGATCTGCTCCGACAGCCCCCACCATTCCTGGATCACGACCACGCCCGGCGCGTTGCCGCGGGCGGCGTTGGCGAGATAACCGCTGGAGTCCTTGCCGTCCGGACGCTTGAACGAGATGGTGGTGCCCATGGGTTCCTCCCGGTGATTTCTGAGATAGCCGATCGGCGGCTATTTTGTCCGCTGCGGAGGCAGGATGCAATCACGGCCCCCAACAAAAAAGCCCCTACAGGGGCTTCTTCGAATTCACATTATGATGCCAAGGGCTCAGTGCGCGTCGGCCCAGACTTTCTTCTTGGTGAAGTACATCAGGCCCGTGAACAGGATCAGGAACACGAACACCTGTAGCCCCAGCCGCTTGCGCGCTTCCATGTGAGGCTCGGCGGTCCACATCAGGAAAGTCGCAACGTCATGGGCATATTGCGCCACGGTCGCCGGCGAGCCGTCGTCGAAGGTGACCTGGCCGTCGCTCAGCGGCTTCGGCATCTTCATGGAATGGCCGGGGAAATATTTGTTGTAGTAGGAGCCTTCGGGAATGGTGACGCCCGCCGGTGGCTTTTCCTCGAAACCCAGCAAAATCGCGCTGACGTAGTTCGGACCCTGCTCCTGGAATTGCGTGAAAAAGTCGAACACGAATCTCGGGAAGCCGCGTTCGTAGGAGCGCGCCTTGGCGATCAGCGACAGGTCGGGCGGCAACGCGCCGCCATTGGCGGCGCGCGCGGCCTGCTCGTTGGGGAATGCCGCGGGGAAGTAATCGGCGGACCGGCCGGGCCGGTCGAACATCTCGCCCTGATCGTTGGGGCCGTCCTTGATCTTGTAGTCGGAGGCGAATGCCGCCGCCTGCGCTTCCGAATAGCCGGGACCGCCGGGGTCGGCCAGATTGCGGAACGCGATGTAATCCAGGCTGTGGCATGCCGAGCAGACTTCCTTGTAGACCTTCAAGCCCCGCTGCAGCGATCCGCGATCGAACTTGCCGAGCGGACCGGAGAACGACCATTTCTGCGATGGCGGTGCTTCCTGCTCCTCGGCCCGGGCATTCTGCACGCTTCCGGCGACCAGCGTGCCCGCGACCGCGAGCATGATCACGGTCGAGACCATCGGCGCCGACTTGCCTCCGGTTTTCGCCAGCACGTCGTCGGCGATCGAATTCGGCAACGGACGCGGCGTTTCGACCCGGCTCAACAACGGCAGCAGGATGAGGAAATAGGCGAAATAACAGAAGGTCAGGACGCGCCCGGCGATCACATAGATGCCTTCCGGCGGTTGCGCGCCGAGATAGCCGAGCAGCACGCAGACCACGACGAAGATCCAGAAGAACTGCTTGGCCAGCGGACGATACCTGGACGACCTGGTTTTCGCGGTATCGAGCCAGGGCAGGAACACCAGCACCAGGATCGCCGAGAACATCGCGGTGACGCCGGCGAGCTTGTTCGGGATCGAGCGCAGGATGGCGTAGAACGGCAGATAGTACCATTCCGGCACGATATGCGCCGGGGTCACGCCGGGATTGGCCGGAATGTAGTTGTCGGCGTCGCCCAGATAGTTCGGCATGTAGAAGATGAACCAGGCGAAGAACAGCATGAAGCAGGAGACGCCGAACGCATCCTTGATGGTGGCGTAGGGCGTGAACGGCACGGTGTCTTTTTCGGTCTTCGGCTCAACGCCGGCCGGATTGTTCTGGCCCGCGACATGCAGCGCCCACACATGCAGCAACACCACGCCGGCGATCACGAACGGCAGCAGGTAATGCAGCGAGAAGAACCGGTTCAGCGTCGGATTGCCGATGGAATAGCCGCCCCACAGCAGGGTCACGATGCTCTCGCCGAAATAGGGAATGGCGGAGAACAGGTTGGTGATGACGGTGGCGCCCCAGAAGCTCATCTGGCCCCACGGCAGCACGTAGCCCATGAAACCGGTCGCCATCATCAGCAGGTAGATGATGACGCCGAGGATCCACAGGATTTCGCGCGGCTCCTTGTACGACCCGTAATACAGGCCGCGGAACATGTGGATGTAGACCGCCAGAAAGAACATCGAGGCGCCGCTGGCGTGCATGTTGCGCAGCAGCCAGCCGTAATTCACGTCGCGGACGATGCTTTCGACCGACTTGAAGGCCATGGTGGCTTCCGGCGTGTAATGCATCGCCAGGATCACGCCGGTCACGATCTGCAAGGCCAGCATGATCGACAGGATGGCGCCGAAGGTCCACCAGTAGTTCAGGTTGCGCGGCGTCGGATAGGCCACGAACGAGGAGTGGACGAGACCCAAAATCGGGAGACGCCGTTCAATCCATTTCAAGACGGGATTGGTCGGCTGGAAGTCGGATGGTCCGCTCATGATGCGATCCCTAGGGAAGTGAGACGTGACCGGCTTGAGGTCTCGGATGTCGGATCCGGGGCTCAGCCAATCTGGATTTTGCTGTCGGAAACGAATTGATACGGCGGTACCGCGAGGTTGGCAGGCGCCGGTCCCTGGCGGATGCGGCCGGAGGAATCGTATTGCGAACCGTGGCAGGGGCAGAAGAAGCCGTCGTAGTTGCCCTCATGGGCGATCGGGATGCAGCCGAGATGGGTGCAGATGCCGATCACGACGAGCCACTGGTCGTGACCCTCCTTGACCCGGGACTGATCGGTCGCCGGGTCGGGCAGGCTTGCGACCGGCACTGCGCGGGCCTCGTCGACCTGCTTCTTGGTGCGGTTCATGATGTAGATCGGCTTGCCGCGCCAGAACACCTTGATGTCCTGTCCCTGGGCGATCGGCGTCAGATCGACTTCAATCGGCGCACCGGCCGCGATCGTCGAGGCGTCCGGATTCATCTGGGAAATGAACGGCCAGAGCGTGGCCACTCCACCGACCGCGGCGGCCGCTCCTGTTGCAACAAAAAGGAAATCACGGCGTGTCGGGTGATCCGCCGAAGACGCTGTCGTCACGATTCCAAGCCCTTTCTCATCTGCAGCCGGTGGAACCGCTCCGGTGACGCCGTGAAACGTAACCCGCGAGAGGCTGCCGGCGCCCGCGATCCCCGCGGCGGCAGAAAGATCGCTTCTCCCGGCCAAAACGGTGCGGAACAAGCAGTCCAGAATCGTTCTATTGGCACCCTTGCCGGGAGAGCGCAAGCCCGCTATCGGCTCGCAAAGGTGCAATGCACTAAATCCGCGCGAAGCGGCGATTATTCAGACATTTCATGGGGACACCCCAAGGGCCGTCATACAATGCAGATTGCGCTTTTCCAACCCGACATTCCCCAGAACACCGGGACGATTCTGCGTCTGTGCGCATGCCTCGATGTGACGGCCCATATCATCGAACCTGCCGGTTTTCCGGTGTCCGACCGGCACTTCCGCCGGGCGGGCATGGACTATCTCGACCAGGTCGCCATCATGCGGCACGACTCGTGGTCAAAATTCGAGCAATGGCGTAACGACGGGGGTTGCCGGCTGATCCTGTTCACGACCAGGGGCACCAGCCCCTATCTGGACTATCGCTACCAAGCAGCCGACGTCCTGCTGTTCGGGCGTGAATCCGCGGGTGTTCCCGACGAGGTCGCCACCGCCGCCGACGCCCGGCTGGTGATCCCGATCAAGCCCGGCCTGCGCTCGCTCAACGTCGCGATGGCCGCGGCGATGGCGTTAGGTGAAGCGTTGCGGCAAACCGGCTCCGCCAAGAGCTTACAGGACACGGGCCTAAAGGACATGGGCCTCCAGGACATGGGCCCACAGGGTTAGACAACCGCCGATGGACATCTCCGTGATCGAAAATCGCAAAGCGCGCGCGCGGGCCTGGTTCGAAACCTTGCGCGATCAGATCTGCGCGGCCTTCGAGGGACTGGAAGACGCCGCGCCTGCCTCGCTCTATCCCGGCGGCGCGGGACGCTTCCTGCGCACACCCTGGGAGCGCACCGACTATAGCGGCGAGCCCGGCGGCGGCGGGGTGATGTCGATGATGCACGGGCGGCTGTTCGAAAAGGTCGGCGTGCATTGCTCGACGGTATCAGGCGAATTCAGTCCCGATTTCCGCTCGCAGGTTCAAGGCGCGGACCAAGACCCGCGATTCTGGACCTCGGGCATTTCGCTGATCGCGCATATGCGCAACCCGCACGTTCCCGCGGTGCATATGAACACCCGTTACGTGGTCACCACCAAATCATGGTTCGGCGGTGGCGCCGACCTCACTCCGGTGCTCGAGCGGCGGCGGAGCCAACAAGACCCGGACACGCTTGCCTTTCATGCCGCGATGCGGGCGGCCTGCGACGCTCACGCCTCCGTCGCGAGCTACGCCAAATACAAGAAGTGGTGCGACGACTATTTCTATCTGCCGCATCGCAAGGAAGCCCGCGGCATCGGCGGCATCTTCTACGACCACCACGATTCCGGCAATTGGGAAGCCGATTTCGCATTCACGCAGGACGTCGGCCGCGCATTCCTGGAAATCTATCCCGAACTGGTGCGAAGGAATTTCAATACGCCCTGGACTTCAGGGGATCGCGAAGAGCAACTGGTGCGCCGCGGCCGCTACGTCGAATTCAACCTGCTTTATGACCGCGGCACGACCTTCGGCCTGAAAACCGGCGGCAACGTCGATTCGATCCTGTCGTCGATGCCGCCGGAAGTGAAATGGCCGTAGTTCTAGTTTGTCATGCCCGGACTTGATCCGGGCATCCATCAATCTTCATAAAACGACTTTGTGAATTGGGGATGGATTGCCGGATCAAGTCCGGCAATGACAAATCATATCCAATGCCGCGCCGCCGATGAAATCATGACCAGGCCGCCCACGACCACGGCGACATCGAGGATCGCGGTATGGATGTGCACCGGTATCCGCTCGACGAATGTCCTGGCGAGAAAAGCCCCCGGCAGCGACACCGCACCGATCAAGAGCGCGAAGGCGAAGACCTGGGCGGTCACGGCCCCGGCCAGTCCGAACACGGAAATCTTGATGACACCGGTCGCCAGCGAGATGACGGCGTCAGTGGCGATCACGGCCGCACCCTCGAGACCCACCGCCATCAATAGCGACAGCAGGATCACGCCGGAGCCCGACGTGCCGCCCACCACGACGCCATAGCCCACCGCGCCAACGCCGAGCCCGGCGTCGCCGATCCTGACATCGCGGCGTCTGAACAGGCGCCGCAGCGGCACGCTCGATATCAGCATGACGCCGATCACCACGGCAGCGCCGGCATTGGTCAGTCTCGTATAGCCGTAAGCGCCAAGTGCCGTGGTCAGCGCTCCCGCGCCAATCACGATCAGCGCGCGGCGGCGGTCGGCGTAGCGGAGATAGGCGACAAAGCGGCTGAGGTTGGTGAAGATCGAGGAGATGGCGATGATCGGCACCACCGGTTCGGCGCCGATCAGCGGCACCAGAACCAGCGGCATCAGCGCGCCGGTGCCGTAGCCCGCCAGACCCCCGAGCACCGAGGCCAGGAAGGCGACGCAGGCAACCAGCAGGAGTTGCAACAGGGAGATGTCGGCGAAGCCGGCAATGATATTCACAACCTGTTATCGCGGGTAAAACGGGCTACGGTCTGGTCGGCAATGACTGCCAAAGCGGGTTCATCCAGCGGAAAATCCGCCGCGAGCCATGCGTCCTCGGCTGATGCCAGGACTTGTCCGAGCAGCGGGCCTTCGGCAATCCCGCGCGCGATGAAATCGGCCGCCTTCAACGGAAATTTCGGCGCGGTCCAGCGTTCCGGCAGGGTGGCGAATTGCTGCCACCGCGCGGAAGCGTCATCCCCGCCCGCCCGCGCCCATGCCAGCATCAGCCGGTCGCGGTAGCGATCCGCGCCGAGCCGGTAAAGCCGCCGCCGCGCCGCCGCCTCATCCATGCCGGCGAGCCGCCACCAGCGATGGCCCATGGAGTCGAGCGCCCTGGTTTCGACATTGGTGAGCCGTAGACGCATCGCCACGCGCCGGGCATCCTCGGTGACCGCGACGGCGAGCGCGCCGAGCCGGCGAGCCGCGTCGGCTTCAAGTCCAAGCCGGCGCTCGGCCGCTATCATCGCGGTAAACGGGCCGGTATACGCCACGCCGCCGAAAATCGGCAGCAGCAACCCGCCGTCCGCCATCGCTGCGACCGCGCCGGCCGCACCCTGCGCGACCATCAGTTTCAATATTTCCATCCGCAGCCGTTCCGCCGACAGGCTCGCCAGCCCCGACCGCCCGCGAATGCAGGCGAGGTATCCGGCGCGATCGGGCTCGCCTGAACCATAGGCGGCGTGAATGCGGAAGAACCTGAGGATGCGCAGGTAATCTTCGGCAATACGCCGGTCCGGATCGCCGATGAAGCGGACGCGGCGAGCCTTGATGTCGTCAAGTCCGCCGACGTAATCGTGCACGACGCCATCGGCGCCAACGGACAGGCCGTTGACGGTGAAGTCGCGACGTTCTGCATCGCGGGCCCAGTCGCGGCCGAACGCGACCTTGGCCTTGCGGCCGAAGGTCTCGATGTCTTCGCGCAAGGTGGTGACCTCGAACGGCTGCGCATCGATCACCAGCGTCACGGTGCCATGTTCGATGCCGGTCGGCACGCTCTTGATGCCGGCGGCCCTGGCGCGGCGGACAACTTCGGCCGGCAGCGCGGTGGTCGCGATATCGATATCGCCGGTCGGAAGCTTCAACAGCGCATTGCGGACCGCGCCGCCGACCACGCGCGCTTCCTCATCGTGGCGGTTGAGCAATTCGAGCACGCGGGCGGTTGGACCGGATCTGAGCCAGGGCGCGTCTAGCGATCCGCTTCCGAAGTTCGCAGGCATGTGCGGCACCTTCTTATGCGAACTTCGGAAGCGGATCGCTAGCAAACAAATCGATTGCAGTGCCGTTTATCGATTTGAAGTTCCTGATGCGAGGTTGCGGCACCCTGTGCAGGAACTTCAAATCGGCGGCACTGCCGAGCACGCGCGCTTCGCTCATTTTTCAACTCCGGGAACGAACTTGCCGTTCTCGATGTGCGCGGGGATGTAGGTCGAGTTCGGCGCCGCGCCGGAAAAATGCGCGAGCAGGATGAAACTGACCACCACCAGCAACAGCGAGCCGATCACCAGTTTGCCGATGACATGCATCGGCCATGACGACTGCAGCAGTAGCCCCGAGCGTGTCGCGATCAAAAACGCCGCATAGACCGCGAACGGGATCAGGAAGATTCCGACTTCCGTGAAAGCCGGACGGATCATGGCAGATAAATCCGCTGATACAGCGCATGCAGGATTCCCGCGGTCGCGCCCCAGATATAACGGTCGGCAAACGGCATCGCGTAGTACATACGCTCGATGCCGCGAAACTCCTTGCTGTGCACCTGGTGGTTTGCCGGATCCATCAAAAACGCCAGCGGGACCTCGAAGGTATCCTCGACTTCGGAAGCGTTGACGCGCAGTTTGAAGCCCGGCCTTACCCGCGCGACCGTCGGCACGATGCGAAACCCGAAACTGGTTCCGTACAGATCGAGATAGCCGATCGGATCGATGAATTCGCGGCCGAGGCCGATCTCTTCATCGGCCTCGCGCAACGCGGCATCAAGCGGCGATGCATCGGTCGGGTCGATCTTGCCGCCGGGAAAGGAAATCTGGCCGGCGTGATCGTTGAGGTGCGCGGCGCGCTGCGTCAACAGCACCGTCGGTTGCGGATGGTCCACCACCGGGATCAACACCGCCGCGGGGCGGATCGGCCGTTCCTGCGCAAGAATCTGCAGCATCCGGTCGGTGCCATGATCGCCGCTCGCCGGAATCGCGCTGGCATCGGTCAGGCCCGCCGGGACATCGAAGCGCAGCCGCGCGCGGGCCCGATCGAAAAACTCCGCCGAGTTGATCGCGATCGCAGCGGCTTCTGTCTTCCGCACCGGCTCGTTCAAAGCGCGCCCCTCACCTGCTCCGCATCCGCCATCGCAAAGAACTCGCCGCCGGATGCGACCCCGAACATCGGACGGCCATCGACCACCCGCTCCTCGCCCATGTCAACCAGATCGTAATAAAGCGCGCGGGTGACCTTGGCCCACAGATCGGAGCGAACGTGAAGGTAGGGCGTGAGCCCGCCGTCGGCGGCGGCCTCGAATCGCAATCTGTGTCCGGAATCGCACGCTACCCAATCGTCGACATTGGTGCGGAAGCGCAGCAGCCGGTCTCGCCCATGCATTTCCTTGAGCATCTCGACCGCAAGGAACGGCGCATCGTCGACGCGGATGCCGACTTTCTCGACCGGGGTAACGAGAAAGTGCTTGCCGTCTTCGCGCTTGAGGATGGTCGAAAACAGCCGCACCAGCGCCGGCCGCCCGATTGGCGTCCCCATGTAAAACCACGTACCATCATGAGCGATTCGCATGTCGAGATCGCCGCAAAACGGCGGATTCCACAGATGCACCGGGGGCAACCCCTTGCCGGCGGGGGTTGCTGTTGCAGCATCCCGGGCGGCGGCGGTTAACCCGTCGAGACCCTGATGGGTGGTCTGCCCTTGCTTCGCCATTGTTTGCCCTGAGTCTGATCGCCTCTGTTTGGCACGATTGGTGCACGTCTCCCGGCGAGATTCGCTCGTGGGTTCCCGAAGGTCAGGTCGCCACATCGTGATGCCGTTCATACCCCGAAATGCCGATAATGTGGGGATAGTTTAATTCAACGAATACATGGCCTTCGCATAAGTTTAGCATGAGGTTCATGGCATGACGACGCCATCGGCGGCGTTCCAGGCAAGGAGTTAAGCGATGGCTGGCGCAGATAGCGTGGAAAAACTCGAAGACGTGATCGTCCGCTCGGCCGAACAGGTCGCCGGTCAAATCCGCGCCGCGAAAGATGCGATCTCCACCGTCATCTTCGGCCAGGAACGGGTGGTTGAAAACACCCTGGTGACGATCCTCTCGGGCGGTCACGCGCTTCTGATCGGCGTGCCCGGTCTGGCCAAGACCAAGCTGGTCGAAACCCTGGGCATCACGCTGGGACTGGATGCCAAACGCATCCAGTTCACGCCCGACCTGATGCCGTCGGACATCCTCGGCGCCGAGGTGCTGGACGAGAGCAGCACCGGCAAGCGGTCGTTCCGCTTCATCTCCGGGCCGGTGTTCGCGCAACTCCTGATGGCCGACGAAATCAATCGCGCCAGCCCGCGTACCCAATCGGCGCTGCTGCAGGCCATGCAGGAACAGCACATCACGGTGGCGGGCGCGCGCCACGACCTGCCGAAGCCGTTTCATGTGCTGGCGACACAAAATCCGCTGGAGCAGGAAGGCACCTATCCGCTGCCGGAAGCGCAACTCGATCGCTTCCTGATGGAGATCGATGTCGACTATCCCGATCGCGACGCCGAGCGGCGCATTCTGTTCGAAACCACCGGCGCCGAAGAGACGCTGGCCAAGGCCGCCATGAATGCCGAGATCCTGATCGCGGCGCAACGGCTGGTGCGGCGGCTGCCGGTCGGCGATTCCGTCGTCGAAGCAATCCTGTCGCTGGTGCGTTCCGCGCGTCCGGGGCCGGAGGGCGGCGAGGGCGGCAAGTTGATCGCATGGGGACCGGGTCCGCGCGCCAGCCAGTCGCTGATGCTCGCCGTTCGCGCCCGCGCCCTGCTCGACGGCCGCCTGGCGCCCTCGATCGACGACGTGCTTGATCTGGCCGAACCGGTGCTCAAGCACCGCATGGCGCTGACGTTCTCGGCCCGCGCCGAAGGCCGCACCATCCCCGACGTGATCAAGCAATTGAAGACGCGGATTGGTTGATGGCCGCAGAGACCAGGCACTTAAGCGGGGAGATCACAGCAATCCGACGTGCCGATGGCGAAAGCCGAACGCTCGCCGCTTCGCTGCCCCGCCTCGTGCTTGAAGCCCGCCGCATCGCCGCCAATGTGATCCACGGCCTGCATGGACGGCGGCGCGCCGGCGCCGGCGAAAGTTTCTGGCAATACCGCCGCTTCGTTTCCGGCGAACCGTCGCAGAACGTCGACTGGCGGCGCTCGGCGCGCGACGATCATCTTTATGTCCGCGAGCAGGAATGGGAGGCCGCGCACACCGTGTGGCTGTGGCCGGATCGCTCGCCGTCGATGGCGTTTGCGTCGAGGCAGGCGCGCGACAGCAAGCTGGAACGCGGGCTGATCGTGACCTTCGCGCTCGCCGAACTGCTGGTCGAGGGCGGCGAACGCGTAGGCATCCCCGGCCTGATGACCCCGACCTCAAGCCGCAGCGTCATCGACAAGATGGCGCAGGCGATGCTGCACGACGATGCCGCCCGCCTCAGCCTGCCGCCCTCGTTCGTGCCATCGGCGCTGGCCGAAATCGTGGTGTTGTCGGATTTCTGGTCGCCGATCGGCGATATCAGGAACATGCTGGCCGGATTGTCGGCATCCGGCGCCCACGGCACGCTGGTGCAGATCGTCGATCCGGCCGAGGAGAGCTTCCCCTATTCCGGCCGCATCGAGTTCGTCGAACCGGAAGGCGGCGGCGTCATCACCGCGGGCCGCGCGGAACGATGGGCCGGCGATTATGTGACGCGCGTAGCCCTTCATCGCGACCAGATTCGCGCCGAGACCGACACGCTCGACTGGCTGTTCTCGACCCACACCACCAGCCGCTCCGCCGCCGAACTGCTGCTGTTCCTGCATTCGGGCATGATGGTGAGCAAGGGAAGCGCACGCACCGCGACCGTCAAAGCGGGACGACGGGCATGATCGCCGCCTTCCCGCTGTCTTTCGCCGAACCGTTGTTGCTGCTCGGCCTGCTCAGCCTGCCGGTGCTGTGGTGGCTGTTGCGGGTGATGCCGCCGCGGCCGCGGCGGGTCGAGTTTCCGCCGACGCGGCTGTTGTTCGACATCGCCCCGAAGGAAGAAACCCCGTCGCGCACCCCATGGTGGCTGACGGCCCTGCGGCTGGCGGCCGCGACGCTGGTGATTTTGGCGGCCGCCGGGCCGATCTGGAATCCGCAAGCCGCTATCGCCGGCTCCAGCGCGCCGCTGGTGATCCTGCTCGACGATGGCTGGAGTGCCGCCGCCAGCTGGGACACCCGCATCAAGGCCGCGGACGAATTGATCGCGAACGCCGACAGCAACCGCCGCGGCGTCGCTCTGGTGCCGCTGTCGGAGCCTGCCCGCGACATCACGATCATGCCGGCGGGCACGGCGCGGGTGGCTTTGCGCCAGCTCACGCCCAAGCCTTATTCGATCGAGCGGGTTGAAACGCTGCCGACAATCGAACGTTTCCTGAAAGCCACCGGCGACAGCGAGATTGCGTGGCTGTCGGATGGCATCGACACTGGACGCGGACCGGAATTTCTCGAAGGCCTGGGCAAAACCATCGGTGATCGCGCGCTGACGATCTTCGAAGGCGGCGCCCCCTCGCCGCTCGCCTTGGCCGCTGCCGAAAACGCCGCAGCCAGGATGACCGTGAAAGTATTGCGCGCCGATGGCGGCTTTGCCGCCGGCATCGTGCGCGCGGTCGACCAGAAGGGTTCGCCGATCGGCGAGGCGCGTTATACCTTTGCGCCGAAGGAGCGCGAGACCGAAGCCGCATTCGATCTTCCGGTCGAGTTGCGCAACGATATCGCGCGGCTCGATATTGCCGGCGAACGATCCGCCGGCGCGGTGCAATTGCTCGACA
The DNA here is from genome assembly GCF_004799405.1 of Bradyrhizobium sp. Taxonomy (GTDB): domain Bacteria; phylum Pseudomonadota; class Alphaproteobacteria; order Rhizobiales; family Xanthobacteraceae; genus Bradyrhizobium. Next base: position 16,095 of record NZ_SSMW01000099.1, on the reverse strand, counting down.
AGCGTTGGCGGCGGCGCGCGGTCGGCGTCGTCAGCGGCTCGAGCAGCGACACCGCGCAGCCGCTTTTGGCATCGACGTTCTATCTCGCCCGCGCGCTGGCGCCATTTGCCGACGTGCGGCTCGGCGATCGCGGCGCGCCGCAACAGGCGATCACCCAATTCCTCGACCAGAAGCTGCCGATGATCGTGCTGGCCGACGTCGGCACGCTGTCACCCGAAATTCGCGAGCGCATCAGCGCATGGATCGAGCAGGGCGGCGTGCTGGTGCGTTTTGCCGGGCCGCGCCTGGCGCAGGCGGAGGATGACCTGCTGCCGGTAAAGCTTCGCCAGGGCGAACGCAGCCTCGGTGGCAGTCTCACCTGGGAGAAGCCGCAGCATATGACATCGTTTGCGGCCGACGGACCGTTCGCCGGCCTTGCGGTGCCGAAAGACGTCACCATCAACCGGCAGGTGCTGGCCGAACCGGACTCGGCGCTGGTGGCCAGAACCTGGGCCTCGCTGGAAGACGGCACGCCGCTGGTCACCGGCGAACGCCGCGGCAAGGGTCTGGTCAGCCTGTTTCACGTCAGCGCCGATATGCGCTGGTCCGACCTGCCGCTGTCCGGCAGCTTTGTCGAAATGCTCCGGCGCATCGTCGATACTTCCGGCTATACCTCCAACCCAGGCGCGGGCGTCGCCGGCGAGGACAAGGTGGAGACGGTGGCGCCGCTGCGCACGCTCGACGGATTCGGCGCATTCGGACCGCCGCCCTCGACCGCAAAGCCGCTCTCTGCCGACTTCCGCGATCGGGCGACGCCGGATCACCCACCCGGATTCTACGGCCCGGCAGAGGGCCCCCTGGCGGTGAATACACTGGCGGCAGCCGACCGCGTCGCGCCGCTCGATACGTCTTCGCTGCGCGCGCGGCGCGCCAGCTACACCAATGCCGAACCGCGCGACTTGCGGGGAATCCTGCTGTCGTCGGCGCTGGCGTTGTTCCTGATCGACGCCATCGTCGTCGCCATGCTCGGCGCCGGCGTCGCGGCGCTGCTGCGGCGGCGCGCGGTATCGGCCGCATGGCTGTTCGCGCTATTGCTGTCGACCCTGCTGGTGGCGCCCTCGTCGTCCCGTGCCGACAGCAACGACGACTTCGCCATGAAGGCGGTCTCGCAAACCCGTCTGGCCTATGTCGTCACCGGCAATGCCGACGTCGATTCCATCGTCAAGGCGGGGATGGCCGGACTGACACTGTTTCTCGCGCAGCGCACGGCACTGGAGGCCGGCGATCCCATCGGGATCGATCCCGCGCGTGACGAGTTGGCGTATTTCCCGCTGATCTACTGGCCCGTCGTGCCCGGCGTGCCGAAGCCGCCGCAGGACGCCATCAACCGCATCGACGCCTATATGAAAAACGGCGGCACCGTGCTGTTCGACACCCGCGATGCCATCGAGGCGCCGCCGGGCGAAGGCGGCGCATCGCAGACGCCCGGCATGCTGGCGTTGCGCGATATCCTTTCATCGCTCGATGTTCCCGAGCTTGAACCGGTGCCGCGCGACCATGTGCTGACCAAGACGTTCTACCTGCTGCGCGACTTTCCCGGTCGGTTTACCTCGGGCCAGACCTGGGTCGAAACCTTGCCGCGCGATGACGACGACGAGGCTGCTTCAAAACCTGCGCGAGGCGGCGACGGCGTCTCGCCGATCATCATCACCTCCAACGATCTGGCCGGCGCCTGGGCGATACGCCCGGATGGCCAGCCGATGCTGCCGCTGACGCCGGGCGAGCCAAAACAGCGCGAATACGCCTTCCGCGCCGGCGTCAACATCGTGATGTATACGCTGACCGGCAACTACAAGGCCGATCTGGTGCATGCGCCGGCCTTGATCGAACGGCTCGGACAGTAGGATCGCGCCATGAATTACGGCATTGCGTTTACCCCGCTGGTTCCGACGCTGGTGTTGTGGATCGCGCTTGTCGCGATCGTCGCGATCGCCGGCCTGCTTTTGCTCGGCCGCGCCCGCGGCGCGGCGGTGCGCGTGGCCGCACTCGCCCTGATCCTGCTGGCGCTGGCCAATCCGTCATTCACCCGCGAGGACCGCGAGCCGCTGTCATCGGTGGCCGCCGTCGTGATCGACAAGAGCCCCAGCCAGAACTTCGGCGACCGCACCCGCGAAACCGCGCAGGCGCAGGAAGCGCTGGTCGACAGCCTCAAGAAGATCAAGGGGCTCGAGGTGCGGGTCGTCGAAGCAGGACAGGCCGACGGCGAAACCGACGGCACCAGATTGTTCGGCGCGCTGTCGTCGGCGCTGTCGGACGTTCCGGTCGATCGCGTCGCCGGCGCTTTCCTGATCACCGACGGGCGCGTGCATGACATTCCGGCGAACGCGGCCGCGCTTGGATTCCAGGCTCCGGTGCAGGCCCTCATCACCGGCCGCAAGGATGAACGCGACCGGCGCATTGCGATTTCCGCAGCACCCCGTTTCGGAATCGTCGGACAGACCCAGACCATCACCTACCGGCTGGACGATCAGGGCGTCAGCGGCAGCACTGCAAAAGTCGTGGTGCGCCGCGACGGCGAAGTGATCAACCAGCGCACCGTCCGGAGCGGCCAGACCGTCAACGTCGACATCGACATCAAGCACGCCGGCCCCAACATCGTCGAGATCGAGGCTTCACCGCTCGATAACGAACTGACGCTGGTCAACAACCGCGCGGTGGTGGCGATCGACGGCGTGCGCGACAAGTTGCGGGTGCTGTTGGTATCGGGCGAACCGCACTCCGGCGAACGCACCTGGCGCAACCTCCTGAAATCCGACGCCAGCGTCGATCTCGTGCATTTCACGATTTTGCGGCCGCCGGAAAAGCAGGACGGCACGCCGATCAACGAACTGTCGCTGATCGCGTTTCCGACCCGCGAACTGTTCCAGGTGCACATCAACGAATTCCAGTTGATCATCTTCGACCGCTATGCCCGCCAGGGCGTGCTGCCGATCGCCTATTTCGACAACATCGCGCGCTATGTGCGTAACGGCGGCGCGGTGCTGGTGTCGGCAGGGCCGGATTACGCCTCGACCACCAGCATCTGGCGCACGCCGCTGGATACGGTGTTGCCGGCCGAGCCGGTCGGCGTCACCGAGAAGCCGTTCTACGCGCATTTGAGCGACTCCGGAAAACGCCATCCGGTGACGCGCGGGCTGGAAGGCTCAAACACCGAACCGCCGCACTGGAGCCGGTTCTTTCGCACCGTCGACACCCGCAACGCCGTCAACCCTCCGGTGATGACCGGCGCCGACGGCAAGCCGCTGCTGCTGCTGTCGCGATTTGGCGAAGGGCGCGTCGCGCTGTTGCTGTCGGATCAGATTTGGTTGTGGGCGCGCGGCTATGAGGGCGGCGGACCGCATCTCGACCTGCTGCGGCGAATGTCGCATTGGCTGATGAAGCAACCCGACCTCGACGAAGAGGCGTTGCGCCTGCAGATCCAGGGCAAGGACCTGCTGGTGTTGCGCCAGACCATGGCGGACAGCGTCGCCCCCGTGACGGTGACTTCGCCGTCGGGTGCGACGCGCGAACTGACGTTAAGCGCGAGCGATCCCGGGACCTGGCGCGCGACGATCCCCGCCGGCGAACTCGGCCTGTGGCAAGGCACCGACGGCACGCTGAAGGCGCTGATCAATGTCGGCCCGATCAACCCGAAAGAGTTCTCGGAAGTCACCTCCACCACCGAAACGTTGAAGCCGCTGACGCAAGCCACCGGCGGTGATGCACGGCGCGTGGTTGACGGCTCAAGCATCTCACTTCCGCGCATCGTGCCGGTGCGTGCATCCAGCGTATTTCATGGCGATGGCTGGATGGGGGTGAAAATGCGCGACGCCAGCGTGGTGCGGGGCGTCGGCGTACTGCCGATGTTCGCCGGCCTGATCGGCCTGTTGCTGTTGCTTGGAGCGTTCGCCGCCACCTGGCTGCGCGAGGGACGCTGATTGGCGCAGCATCGATCGGCGTGGCCTGAACTACACAGGCCATATGAATCTGCAGACACGGCGGCGGACTACGGTTGACATCCGCCGCCGGACCTTGCGATGTTACTTTATAACATCGAGGCAGCATGGCCTGCTTCGACGAGGACGTCCGCCGAAATGAAGTGGTTCCGGTCGAACATCAGGCACGGCTCGCGGTTCGCGCTGTTTGCGCTGGTGGTTCAGTTTGCGCTTTCGTTCGGGCATTTCCACGGAGCCACGGCGCAGGCGGCGCCGGTGATTCAATCCTCGGATGTTGCCGGCGCGTCCGTTCAGCAGCGTTCGCCTTCCAGACACGATTCCGACCAGCACCCGAACGACGCTTGCGCGATCTGTGCCGTTGTCGCCATGGCGAACGCAATGCTGTTTGCGGCGCCACCGCTGTTGCTGCTGCCGCAAGCGATCGAATTCCTGTACCTTGCCACCGACGCCGAGTTCGTTCATCTGACCTCGGCCGGTACCGCATTCCAGCCTCGCGCTCCCCCCGCCTCCTGACATCGATTGCTTGATGATCCCAAGGAGATCGCCGCGTCATGCGCGGACGATGCCCCGGGATCAGTCGAAATCGAATCGTCGCGCATCGACGGCAAGCGCCTCTTCCCAATCCGTCGACGATGAATTTGGAAGCGGGCTTTGGCAGGATCGGGACCATGGTGTTCTCGTTAAGAAGTATCTTCCTACTCTGCGGCTCCGTGTCGCTGCTGCTCGGCCTCGGCGGCACGGCCGTGTCGCAAACCGCGACACCGCCGCCCGCAGCCAGCAGCAACCCGACCCAGCTTCCCGAAGTCGTAGTCCAGGCACCAAACCAAATAGTCAGAGCGCCCAGGCAGAAGCCGAAGCCGCATGAGGTTGCCCGGCGTTCCGTGTCCACGCCCACCGCGCCGCCACGGACCGCCGCGCAGCTGGTGGCGGATAAAAACACAAAACTCGACGACGCCCGGCGCGCCATTCTCGCCCCCACCGGCACCGGCACTTACGGATTCACCCATCAGGCCATCGAAGCGCTGCCGCAGGGCAACAACACCACGCTGGACAAGGTGCTGCTGCAGGCCCCGGGGGTGACGCAGGATTCGGCCGCCAGCGGCGACCTGCATGTGCGCAACGAACACGCCAACCTGCAATATCGCATCAACGGAATCATGCTCCCCGACGGCGTCGGCGCGTTCGGGCAGATCATCGACACCGGCATCATCGGCAGCGTCGACCTGATTACCGGTGCCCTGCCGGCACAATACGGTTTGCGTACCGCCGGCGTCCTCGACATCCAGACCAAGGCCGACGCCTTCAACAACAGCGGCAGCGTCAGTCTCTATGGCGGCAGTCATGGAACGATCACGCCGAGTTTCGAATACGGCGGCACGGTCGGGCAGACGCAATATTTTGTATCCGGGCGCTACTTCGCCAGCGATTTGGGACTGGAAAACCCGACCCCGGCCAGTGAGGCCATTCACGATCACACGTCGCAGGAAAAAGGATTCCTCTATCTGTCGACCGTGATCGATCCGACCAGCCGCCTGACCTTCATCAGTGGGGTATCGAACGGCAACTATCAGATTCCCAACAATCCCGGTCAGCCCTCCAACTTCACCGCCTTCGGCGTGTCCAGCTTCGATTCGTCGTTGCTCAACGAGCGGCAGAACGAGTTCAACCAGTTCAACGTGCTGGCGTACCAGAAATCCGGCGACGGCATCGACTACCAGCTCTCCTATTTCAACCGCACCAGTACGCTGCACTTCTGGCCGGACACCATCGGCGACCTGGTTTTCAACGGGGTGGCGTCCGACGTCTACCGCCGCAGCCTTGTCAATGGCATCCAGGAAGATACCGCCTGGCGGATCGCCGACGCGCATACGCTCAAGTTCGGATTTTCCGCGAGCACCGAGCAGTCGCTGGTCAACAACACCGACACCGTGCTGCCGCTGGTCGGCGGCGTGCCGGTCGATGCACCCTTCACGGTGTTCGATTCAAGCGCCAGGACCGGCTTTCTGTTCAGCACCTATCTCCTGGACGAGTGGAAGGTCACCAACAATCTGACCCTGAACGCCGGCGTCCGCTTCGACCAGATGCTGCAATATGTCGACGCCAACCAGCTCAGCCCGCGCGTCAACCTGACATGGAAGCCGTACGACGGCACCACGTTCCACGCCGGCTATTCGCGCAACTTCACGCCGCCGGAACAGGTGCTGGCAGCGCCGACCAATCTCGCGCCGGTGGCGAACACATCGGCGCAAGCGCCGCCGGGATCGGCGAACGATCCGGTGCTGCCCGAGCGCTCCAACGTATTCGATGTCGGCGTCGTCCAGAAAATCCACGCGATACCGGGCCTCGAGCTTGGGATTGACGGTTACTACAAGATCGCGACCGACCTGCTTGACGACGGGCAGTTCGGCCAGGCCTATGTGCTATCGGCGTTCAACTACGCCCGTGGCGTAAACCAGGGCCTTGAGCTCAAGGCGAACTACACCAACGGAAATTTTCGCGCCTACGCTAACGTCGCTGTCGCCAAGCAGGTGGCCACCAACGTGGTGTCGAGCCAGTATCTGTTCGATCCTGCCGAACTCGCCTATATCGCCAGCCACTACGTCTATACGGATCATGCCCAGTTCCTGACCGCATCGGCCGGCGCCTCCTATCTTTGGAACGGCACCAGGTTCAGCGCATCGATGATCTACGGCAGCGGTTTGCGTGCGGGTTTTGCCAACACCGGCACGGTTCCGTCTTACACCCAGGTCAATCTCGGGCTGTCGCACGAGTTCAACATTGTGGCGCCGAACAAGCCGACCACGCTGCGGTTCGATATCGTCAACCTGTTCGACACCATCTACGAGATCAGGGACGGGTCGGGGATCGGCGTGTTCGCACCCCAATACGGGCCGCGCCGCGGCTTCTATGTCGGCATTTCGCAAAAGCTGTAAAGGACGAGCTAGCGCGCCATGCTCCAGTCCGGCCGGATCGCGCCGGATACATCGGTGAACGCGCCGTCGGCGAGTTCGGCCACCAGCAGGCGATCGTAGTTCACTGGTCCCGGCATGGTGGCGCGACCCTTCGGAACGGCCTTGAAGCCGACGCGGCTGTAATAGGCTTCGTCGCCGACCAGCAGCACCAGGCGATGTCCTCTTGCTTTTGCCTCTTTCAGGGCACGATCCAGCAGCGCGCGGCCGACCCCGCGGCCGCGAAACGGCGGCTCGACCGTCAGTGGCCCCAGCAGCAGCGCCTTGGTATCGCCGACGCAAACCGGCAACTGGCGCACCGAGCCGACCAGCAGGGTTCCGATCCGCGCCGTGAACGACAGCTCAAGCAGGTGATCGACGTGTTCGCGAAGCCGATACGCGCTGAGCACGAAACGGCCGGGCCCGAACGTGCGCTCGTGCAGGCGTTCGATCGCCTGCGCGTCGTTGGCGGTTTCAGCCAGTATGGTGAGGGAGAGATCGCTCATGGTCAGGCGCGGGATAGCATCTCGCGGACACGCGGTCTATCGTCCCGGTTCCGGCAAATTTCGGGTTGTGTTAGTTCTTTTCCACGGCGGCCTGAGACAGATAGGCCAGCAGCTTCATCTCGCGGCGGCCGCGCGTCACCGTATCGAGCACCAGCCCCGACGATACCGACAGCACCGCCAGGATCATCAGGCCCATCGACAGCACCGCGGTCGGCAGGCGAGGAACAAGGCCGGTCTCAAGATAGGTGACGATGACGGGGATCGCGAGACCGACTGCAATCAGCGTCAGGAAAGCTCCGATCGCGGTGAAAAAACGCAGCGGTTTTTCCGACCGGTAGAGTTTCAGGATGGTGCCGAGGATCCGAAAGCCATCTCGCCAGGTGTTGAGTTTGCTGAACGACCCTTCCGGCCGGGCATAGTACGGCGTTTCGATCTCGGCGACCGGCAGCGCCAGTTCTAGCGCGTGGACGCTCAATTCGGTTTCGATCTCGAAACCGTCCGACAGCACCGGAAAGGATTTGACGAAGCGCCGGGAGAACACGCGGTATCCGGAGAGGATATCCTTGAAGGCCTGACCGAAAACCGCCGAGAGAAAACCGGTCAGCATTCGGTTGCCGGTGCGGTGACCCGGCCGATAGGCCGCCTCCGCCTGATCGACGCGCAAGCCCACCACCATATCGAGATGATCCGACAGCAGCGCATCGATCATGCGAGGGGCGCTGGCGGCATCGTAGGTCGCGTCGCCGTCGACCAGCACGTAGATATCGGCGTCGATATCGGCGAACATGCGCCGGACCACGTGACCCTTGCCCTGCCGGCGCTCGCTGCGCACCTGCGCACCGGCCTCGCGCGCCACCGCAACCGTGCGATCCGATGAATTGTTGTCGTAGACAAAGATCTCGGCCGACGGCAGGTTTTTGCGAAAATCGGCGACCACGGTGGCGACCGCGGCTTCCTCGTTGAAGCACGGCACCAGGACGACGACCCGGAGCTGTGCGGGTTCGGCGCGCGGAAATTCCCGTTGCGCGAATTCCGCGAGCGCCTGGGCCATGCCGGCCAGGTCGCCGCGCAGCTTCGGCGGTCGTTCCAGATCCGGCGCGGCGCTCATCGGTGAAATCCTTAACGATCGTTAGGTTTTGACCCGCGATCATAAGGCGGGATCGCTAACGATCTCTAACGCCTCAGGCAGCCGATCCCGCCGAATGTGCCTGACCACATGGACCGCGACCATTGTCTGCTGCTTCTGTCGGCTGCATCAGGGACGCAAACAGCAGAGTCCACAGCGAAAGCATGGCGATGGGGATGGCATAATACACCGTAAAGACCGGGTGACTCATGAAGTAGGCCAGGTTCACCACAAGATTCCCGGCCGTCAAAAGAGCGATCGATCTTATGCCGCCGCCTCGATACCGATACAGGACCAACGCCACCCATGCGCTCGCAAGCAACAGCAGAACGAACTGGAAGTCGGTGGCATAGGCCAGCAGTATGCTGACATCAAATTCCGGAGGTTTGAGATCCTTGCCTCCGTAAGTCGTCTTGAGAGGACTGCCCGCATTGATCGCGTTGGCGATCAGGGTCGGCGCCATTCCGACCAGGAATGCCAACCCAAACAGCCCGCCTTGCAGGAATGTTTCCGGTTTCCGCGACCTCAAAAAAGCGACGCCAAAAAACAGGAAGTATCCGGCCGAGAGAAACAGATTGGCCAGCCTGAAATTGACGGCGAGACCGACCAGAAAACCAACAAGCATCGTCATGAAAATGCGATGGTGCGGCGGCGTTTTCAGGAACAGACGCGCAGTCAGGAAACCCAGCAGCGCGCAAACCACCACCGTCGGCGCCAACGAATAGCTCGCCTTGGTGGGGTTGATCATCATGTAGACCGCAAAATCCGCGAACGCCGCCGTCAGCAAGATCGAAAGCGTCGTGGTCGCGAGGACGATCGCGAGCAGGCCGAAGCCGAAAATCGCAATCGAGGCCAGGACATAAAGCGCGATGACCTGATGCCCCTCCGGAAACAGCGCCATCACAAAGCCGGTTCCCGGCGGATACTGGATGACCAGCTTTTTCGACGGCATCAATATGTGGCAGGGAATCCTTTCCAGGCTCCATCCCGGTGCCTTCATTTCCTTCCATCTTGAAGCCAGATAATGATCGTCATCGAGCGCAAGATCCGTATCCAGGCCGGCCAACCCGAATCTCTGGAACAGGTGAGCCTGCCTCAGGTAGCAGATCTCGTCCTCGATTCCACCGGCTTCGTTCCAATTCGACATCGACCAGATACTGCTGGCCAGAATCAGAAAGCACACCAGGCCGCAGACAGATTTCAAATACCGCATCATTCCGTCCCGGCACCGTGACCAAGCAAGCTTCCCGCGTATAGACTGCCGGCGCAGCATGTCGATGGCAGTCGCAGGCATCCAAGCGCAAAACAGGGGTCTGCGGCAATAGAGCCTGCGTCGGGCAGCTTGAGTCTAGCGCCAGGTCGCGATCGGCTTCCGGCCATCGAGCACTTCGGATATCCGCAGGCGCGTTCCCTCGGTGGTCTCCGCCGGCAACGCCGTGGCCGCGAAGAAGCCGCAGGCGACGATCTCGCGATTTGCCGCGGGCAAATGATCTTGCCGGAAATGCCTGACGACATACACGGCGACGTGGTCGCGAGGGGAAACGTGACGATTGAGGAACAAGCCGTGCAGGGCCGGTTCGCCCAGCACTTCAATCCGCCCCTCCTCCGCCAATTCGCGCCGCAGCGCATCGCCGAATGTTTCGCCGACCTCGACGCCGCCACCCGGCAAATGCCAGCCGGAGACATAACTGTGCTTGACCAGGAACACGTTGTTGTCGCCGTTTAGCACCACGCCGCGGACCCCGAGCGTCATGCCGCGGGCAAACCGCCAATAGAGATGAAAAATCCGCCGCAGGGCCGGCTCGAACCTCGTTCGCACGTCTTGCAGGTTCATCGCCGCCGCAATCCTGGAACTCCAGACATGGTGTTTCATCCTTGCGCCGGGGCAGCCGGCTTGCCAATACATGGCAGGATTTTCCGGATATCGCGAGATGATCGTGCGGCGGCTTTATCCCATCGGCGACCCTATCGGATCCATCTGATGGCGGCTTTCACGCTGGCCCATCTGTCCGATCCGCATCTGCCGCCGCTGCCCGCGCTGCGGCTTCGCGAGTTCGCCGGCAAACGTGCGCTCGGCTATCTCAACTGGACCCGCAACCGCCACAGATTCCATACCCGCGGCGTGCTCGATGCGCTGGTGTCGGACATGCAGGCGCAGCGGCCGGATCACATCGCGATCACCGGCGACCTGGTCAACCTCGCGCTCGAAGCCGAGTTTGCGCCGGCACAGGCCTGGCTGGAGAGCGTTGGCGCTTCGGATCGGGTCACCGTCGTTCCCGGGAATCACGACGCCTATGTTCGCGCCACCCGGCATCGGTCTGCCGAAGCCTGGAGCAGTTATTCCGGCGGCGACGATGCGCCTGGCGTCGCATTTCCATTCCTGCGCCGGCGCGGCGCGCTGGCGCTGATCGGGGTATCCTCGGCGGTGCCGACGCCGCCGCTGATGGCGACGGGATGGCTCGGACGCTCACAGCTTGAAGCGCTCGAGCGCATCCTGGCGCCGCTCGCCACCGAGCAGGTTTTTCGCGTCCTGCTGATCCACCATCCCTTGCGTTCGCGATCACGGGCCAAGCGGCTGACCGATGCGTCCGACCTGCTGGCGCTGGTGAAACAATACGGCGTCGAATTGATCCTGCACGGACACGACCACGTTCATTCGACCATGTGGTTCGACGGCCCCGGAGGCGCGATACCCGCGATCGGCGTGCCCTCGGCATCGGCGCTGGCGCACGGCCGCTATCCCGCCGCGGCCTATAACCTGTTTTCGATCAGCCGCGACGGCGGCGCGTGGCAATGCGAACAAACCGTTCGCGGCATCGACGACGCACAGCGCATCGTGCAATTGTGGCGGGTGCGGCTGTCGCCGCCCGGAATGAACGCGGGCTAGAAATCCCGCAGACTTGCCAATAGCGCCAGGCCGAACAGCGCGATCGCGCCGACGATGAACCCGAGCGCGAAGGTCCAGAACCTGCCGCGGCGCGGCTTCTCGGCGCCGGCGGGTTCAGCCAACGGCGTTGCGACCAGCGCATGTTCGCGCTCGATCATGCGGCGCGCGACGTAATCGGTGACGGCATCGACGATGGCGGCGACGTCGTGGGATTCGGCGATCACGATGCGGCCGAAACGGGTATCCTGCACGAAGCGATAGATGCGCTTGTCGCGCCCCATCACCACATGGGCGACCACGTCGATCCACAACCGCGGCGTATCGCCCTGGCTGATGCCGCGGTCGAACAGATCGACCTGTTGCGGAATTTGCGCGAACAAAGGATCGAGCGCCTCGCTGAGAATCTCGAGCCGGGCCACTTCGGCGTCGCGCAGATCGACCACGACACCGGTGCGGTCGGCGGCCTCAATTCGCGCCTGCCGCAGGGCATCGCGCAGCCGCAGCGTGCGGGGATCGACGGCGGCGGGACTTCCGGTGTTTTGCGCGTCTGACATCCCTGGGCGGCCCTGTCCTGAAAGGTTGAACGACGCCTTAACCTATCAGTAACCAGGTTTTCCGCAAAGGTCGTTTGTTCCCAAAGGCTTACCCTCGCCCCGTAACCGCGGGGACGAGGGACAAGCGAGCCGATCAGGCCGTCAGGCGGCTCGGCTCTTCCACGATGGAAAAGCGCACCCCGGCCTTGTGGCGATTCTCCTCGGAAACCGCGCGCCAGGCGTCTTCGGCTTCCTTGCGGGTTCCGAACGGGCCCTGAACCTGGGCCGAGCCTTCCACGAGCTTGTGGAAGTTCATCGAACCGAACTCGCCGCCAATCACCCAGAAATTACTGCCTTGCTTCATGATAGCCTCCTGCTGTTGCCGTTAGCCGAACTGGTTCATCGTGTTGTGCGCGCCGCCCGCCTTCAGGGCGGCCGCACCGGCGAAATATTCCTTGTGATCGTCGCCGATGTCGGAGCCGGCCATGTTCTGATGCCGGGCGCAGGCGATACCCTGACGGATCTCCTGGCGCTGAACATTCTTCACATAGCCCAGCATGCCCTGCTCGCCGAAATATTCCCTGGCGAGATTGTCGGTCGAAAGCGCCGCCGTGTGATAGGTCGGCAACGTGATCAGATGATGGAAGATGCCGGCACGCTTGGCCGAATCGGCCTGGAAGGTGCGGATGCGCTCGTCGGCTTCCATGGCCAGCGGCGTATCGTCGTATTCCGCCTTCATCAGCTCGGCACGATTGTACTTGCTGACGTCCTTGCCGGCTTCCTTCATCGCGTCATACACCTGCCAGCGGAAATTCAGCGTCCAGTTGAACGACGGCGAGTTGTTGTAGGCCAGCTTGGCGTTTGGAATAACTTCGCGAATGCGGTCGACCATCTTGGCGATCTGCACGATATGCGGCTTCTCGGTCTCGATCCACAGCAGGTCGGCACCGTTCTGCAGCGAGGTGATGCAGTCGAGCACGCAACGATCCTCGCCCGTGCCGGCACGGAACTGATAAAGGTTGCTGGCAAGCCGCTTCGGACGCATCATCTTGCCGTTACGGTTGATGATGACATCGCCATTCCTGGCGTTGGCGGTCGTCACTTCCTCGCAGTCCAGGAAGCTGTTGTATTGATCGCCGATGTCGCCTGGCTTGTGGCTCACGGCGATTTGCTGCGTGAGGCCGGCGCCCAGCGAGTCGGTGCGGGTCACCACGATGCCGTCTTCGACGCCCAGTTCGAGGAAGGCATGGCGGCATGCGCGGATCTTGGCCAGGAACACCTCGTGCGGCACAGTCACCTTGCCGTCCTGGTGGCCGCACTGTTTTTCGTCGGAGACCTGATTTTCGATCTGCAGGGCGCAGGCACCTGCTTCGATCATCTTCTTGGCGAGAAGATAGGTCGCCTCGGCATTGCCGAAGCCGGCGTCGATGTCGGCGATGACGGGCACGACATGGGTCTGGAAGTTGTCGATCTTTTCGATCAACGCCTTTTCCTTCGCCTGATCGCCGGCCTTGCGAGCGGCGTCGAGGGCGCGGAAGATGTCGTTCAGCTCGCGGGAATCCGCCTGACGGAGGAAGGTGTAGAGTTCTTCGATCAGAGCCGGCACCGAGGTCTTCTCGTGCATCGATTGATCGGGAAGCGGTCCGAACTCCGAGCGAAGTGCCGCGATCATCCAGCCCGAGAGATACAGGTAACGGCGATCGGTCCTGCCGCCAAAGTGCTTCTTGACCGAAATCATCTTCTGCTGCGCGATGAAGCCATGCCAGCACCCGAGCGACTGGGTGTACTTGGTGGGGTCGGCGTCATAGGCGGCCATGTCGCTGCGCATCAGCGCCGCGGTGTAGCGGGCAATGTCGAGGCCGGTCCTGAAGCGATTCTGCAGGCGCATGCGCGCCACGGCCTCGGCGGTGACGCCGGTCCAGGTCGGCTTGGTCTCGAGCAGCGCCTGAGCGGCGCCAACCTCGCCCAGGTAGGAAGCCGGTCCCTGGATAGCCTGGTCGCCGATCCCGCGTGGCTGGTAATTCATGGCAGTGATCCTCTTCGACATTCGTGACAGTGCGTTGCGAAAACGTGTCAGGAGCTAAACGCTAAACTCCTGATTTCGTACAGATGGCTTGTCATCGAATGGTGATGTGATGTAACATCACGACTTGTAATATTTGTCAGTTTGTAACTTTTGTCACAAAACCTCTGGAAAGACCGCCAATGCCAGGCAGTTCCGGCAAAAAACTGTTCGTTGGTCCCCGGTTCCGGCGCATTCGCCAGCAATTGGGGCTGTCGCAAACCCAGATCGCCGAGGGATTGGGCATTTCCCCGAGCTATATCAACCTGATCGAGCGCAACCAGCGGCCGGTGACGGCGCAGCTCTTGCTGCGGCTGGCGGAAACCTATGATCTCGATCTGCGCGACCTCGCCACCGCCGACGAGGACCGCTTCTTCGCCGAGCTGAACGAGATCTTTTCCGATCCGCTGTTCCGGCAGATCGACCTGCCGAAACAGGAGTTGCGCGATCTCGCCGAACTCTGCCCCGGCGTGACGCACTCGCTGCAGCGGCTGTACGCCGCCTACACCGAAGCCCGCCGCGGCGAAACCCTGGTCGCCGCGCAAATGGCCGACCGCGACGACGGCAGCCGGTTCGAGGCCAACCCGATCGAACGCGTCCGCGACTTGATCGAGGCCAACCGCAATTATTTTCCCGAACTCGAGCAGGCGGCGGAAAACCTGCGCGACGAATTGAACGTGCCGTCGGAGGGATTGTTTGCCGCGCTGAGCGCGCGGTTGCGTGAAAAACATTCGATCGTCACCCGGATCATGCCGGTCGACGTCATGCGCGAGACGCTGCGGCGGTTCGATCGTCACCGCCGCCAATTGCTGATTTCCGAGCTGGTGGATGGCCCCGGCCGCGCATTCCAGCTGGCGTTCCAGGCCGGCCTTGCCGAATGCAGCACCACCTTCGAGACCATCGTCAATCGCGCCGGCCCGCTCGACGACACGCCGCGAAGGCTCTACCGGATCACGCTGGCGAATTATTTCGCCGCCGCCACCATGATGCCCTACCAGGCGTTCCATGGCGCCGCCGAATCGCTGAGCTACGACGTCCACGTGCTGGCGCAGCGTTTCAACGCCGGCTTCGAGCAGGTCTGCCATCGCCTCACCACGCTGCAGCGGCCCAATGCGCGCGGCGTTCCCTTCTTCATGCTGCGCGTCGACAATGCCGGCAATGTCTCCAAGCGATTTTCCTCGGGCACCTTTCCGTTCTCGAAATTCGGCGGCACCTGCCCGTTGTGGAACGTGCATTCGACCTTCGACACCCCGGACCGGCTGCTCAAGCAGGTCATCGAGATGCCCGACGGCGCGCGGTATTTTTCGATCGCGCAGATGGTGCGCCGCCCGGTGGCGCCGCATCCGCAGCCGCAGCCGCGTTTTGCCATCGGCCTGGGCTGTGAGATCCGCCATGCGTCGCGTCTGGTCTATGCCACCGGCATGGATCTGGAGAAAACCGAGGGCACCCCGATCGGCGTCAACTGCCGGCTCTGCGAGCGCGAAAATTGCAGCCAGCGCGCCGAGCCGCCGATCACCCGCACCCTGATCCTCGACGAGAACACCCGGCGGGTATCGTCGTTCGCATTCAGCAACGCGCGGGAGCTGTGAGGCGCAACGTGTCGTCCCCGCGAAGATTGGATGATCGTCGTTCCTGCGAACGCAGCGTCGTTCCTGCGAACGCAGGAACCCATACGCCGCGGCTTCCCGGTTCAATCATCAGCGTCTCTGGAATACTGGATCGCCCGCCTTCGCGGGCGATGACGAGAAGATACACTTCCGCATTCCCGCGGCGCGCTGCGCCCGAGTCATGCATTTATTTTCCGCCCAAGAGGGCGTGGGGAATGCCGGGCGCACGATGCACCCGCAGCCCGGCAGGGCAGAAAAAACAAGCCTTGCCGGTAACAGTCACCACAGGTCCACCGGAATCATCCCGGCATTCCCGCACGCGAGTGGTTTTAACGAGTTCCTTCGTGCTCTCCCCGGTGATCGGGCTTTCTTGTCACCGTCATCGGTGGAATTGCTTCCACCGACTTGACGCCGGCGTCGAGGCGTCAGGACCACACGACTTCATCGTCCGC
>NZ_SSMW01000098.1 GCF_004799405.1 Bradyrhizobium sp. | reverse complement strand
TTCACGCTGGCAGTTATTGCCGCCGCGTTCGGGTTCGTTCTGTGGTTCCAGAGCCTTCACACCACCAAGGCGCGCAGCCCGATCCGCATAATTTTCGAAGGCCCGGCAACGGGTCTCCGCAACGGCGGCAGCGTCAACTTTAACGGTATCCGGGTAGGAGAAGTGATCTCCGTAAAGCTCGACAACCCGCGTCGCGTCGTCGCACTCGCGATGGTCGAAAACACCGCCCCGATCCTGAAAGACACCGTTGTCGGGCTCGAATTTCAGGGGCTGACAGGCGTGGCCGCGATTGCGCTGAAAGGCGGCGCGGAGGACGCCCCGCCAGTTCCTTTGGGGGAGGACGGCATCCGCGTGCTAACCGCCGATCCGAACGGGCTGCAGGACGTCACGGAGGCGATCCGTGCGACACTTCAGAACATCAACAAGGTGGTCGCCGACAATCAGGCGGCGGTCAAAAACTCGCTGCATAATCTCGAGACCTTCACGGCGTCGCTGGCGCGCAATTCCGAGAAAATCGACGACGTCATGCTGAAAGTCGACGGCGTGATGGGGAAGGCTGACAATCTGATGCTTGGCCTGAACTCGATCGCCGGTGGCGATAGCGGTGGCGAATTGTTCCAGACCGTGAAATCGATCCGTGAACTGGCGGATGATTTCGACAAGCGCTCGGGCGCATTGATGTCCGACGGCCGCAAGACGCTCGGCGATATCAGCCGCGCGGTGAACAATATCGACAGGAACCCGACGCGCCTGCTGTTCGGCGCGGGAAACAGCGCGCCGGCGGAGCCAGCGGCAGCGCCGCCGAGGGCGGCGGCACCACCGCCGAAGCCGGCGGGCGAGAAGAAGAAGCCGTAGAGCTTTTCGACGGGTAGGACCGTGGCCCGGTTCCGATGACGCCACTGCAAACCCGCCAAAACAAAACGGAGGCATCGCTGCCTCCGTTTGCGGTTTCGCTATCTGGCGAGAGTTCTACCCGAGCCGTCCTGCAGCGTGTGCCAGCAGGGTATAGACCAACCCGGTTTCCGAGGTGAGGTGGCCGCGCAGCGCGGCCGGTCCACGGTCCTCGCGCGCGACCTCATCGAGCAACCGCTCGAATTCGGTGATGTAGCGGTCGACCGTCTGCTTGAAGTTGCGGTCGGCGCGATACTTGCGGCCGACTTCATCGAAGGCCTTCTGGCCGGCCGGCGTATAGAGCCGCTTGGTGAAAGCCTTGCTCTCGCCGCGCTGATAGCGATCCCACATCTCGGCGGCGAGATTGCGATCCATCAGGCGCCCGATGTCGAGCGACAGGGAGGCCAGGGGATTATCGCCTGCGCCCTGCTGCGGACGCCCACGCGGGACCTCGCGATTGCCGGAGCCGGTATCGGCGCGGGTCAACAGATCGGAAAGCCATCCGTCACGCCCCTGGTCGGAACTCGCAGGGCTGACCGGCGGCGCGTCGGTACGGCGCGATGCCGGCGCGCCCAAATCCGGCGGCGGCAAATTCGATGCGCTGTTGCCGCCGTCGCGCATGCGTGGCGCGGACCGCGCCTCGCCACGCCCGCCGGCGGAGGCCAGCATCGGCTCTTCCTCGCGCTGCGAACTTGAGCGGCTGGAACTGACGACGTCGAGCCCGCGGCCGTGGCGTGCGACGATCCGGTTCAGTTCGGCCAGCGCCTCGATCTGGTCGACGATCACCTTGCGCATCTGCGCGGTGTTCTCGGCGGCTTCCTGCGGCATTTCCAGCACGCCGCGGCGAAGTTCGTTGCGCGTGGCGTCCAGTTCCTGATGCATTTCGGCCGCCATCTGCTTCATGCTCGTCACCATCGCGGCGAACTTGTCCGCGGATTGCTTGAACATCGCGTCAGCTTCCTGGGTGCTTTGATGGTAGATTTCGTTCATGGCTTCGGCCGTCAGCCGGCGCTCTTCTTCGGCTGAGGCGCGAACCGCCTCGAACTGACGGCTGATGGCGGCAGAACCCGCACCGGCGGTTTCCGCCACCACCCGCGCGATGTCGCGTGCGCGTTCTTCGGCGGCCGCCAGCGATTCATCGAGCAGGCCGGTGAACCGCGACAGCCGCTGATCGAGATCGGCGGTTCGCAAGTCGATCGTGGTGACCAGCGATTCCAGCATCGATTTGCGCTCGGCGACGGAAGCGGTGGTGGTGCGGTTGCTTTGCTCGACCACAGCCGCGGCATCGACCAGCGACTTGCCGTGAGTCTCGAACTGGCCGGAAAGCGAGCCCAGATCTTCCAGCGCCTTCGAGGTCTTGGCGTTGAAGATCGTCAACTGGTCTTCCAACGTCTGCGTCGCAACGCCGTTGCGCGTGCTGACATCGTTGATGGCGGACACGAAGTCAGCCACGCGGGTGACCAAAGCGCGTTCGAGCGAATTGAGATTGTCGTGCGCGCCGGTAAGCACTTCCTGCAGCAGGATATTGCCTTCGCGCAGCCGCTCGAACAGGGCGACCGTGTCGGTTCGCAGGATCTTGCTGGTCTCCTGCATTTCGGTGACTGCCGCGATCGACACCTGCCGCGACTGGTCGATCGCCGAGCGGGAGGCCTGCTCGAGATCCTTCAACGACTTGTTCACCGCGCCGGTGGCCAACTCGCCGGCGGACGTAATCGTGCGCGCGACATCGGCTCCGTTGGTCGACATCGATTTCGAAAACGCCGCGCTTCGGATTTCGATCGATTTCAGGGCATCGGAGGTGACGCGATCGATTTCCGAGGTGAGCTGCGTGGTCTTGCCGCCGATAGCCTCGACCAGCGATCCCCGCTTGCCGTCGATTATCTGCGAGAGGCGATCGGACTGCTGCTGCACGTAGCTGACGATTTCGTCGGTCTTGCCGGTCATGGTGGACCCGAAAGTGGTGCTGGCGGCCAGAACCGCGCGTTCGACCTCCGAGGAGGTCGACTTGACCTTCGAACTGGCTTCGTTCGATGCGGCCACCAGCGCGTTCTGGGCATTGAGAGCGCTGGTCGCGATGCTGTCGGTGGTGTTGGTGGTCACGGTACTCAGCGAGCGCTCGATATCCGCGGCGATCGCCTTGATCTGCTTGGCGGAGTCAGCCGACGTCGCCGTCAGCGAGCTTTGCGCCTCTCGGGCGCTGTTGAGAATCGAAGCGGCGGTGTCCGCTCCGACCGCGGTCAACGAACGTTCGACGTCACTGGCCAGCGACCGGACATGGTTGGCCGCATCCGCCGAAGCGGTGACCAGCGTGGTTTGAGCCTCACGCGCGCCGCCCACGATCGACCCGGCGGTCGTGGTAGCGACGGCCGTGAGAGTTCGCTCGACATCGGCGGACAGCGATTTGATCTGGGTGGCGGCGTCGGCGGAGGCCGACACCAGGGTAGCCTGCGCATCGCGCGCGCTGCTCACGACCGAGTTCGCCGCATCGGTACCGACGGCGGTGAGGGCGCGTTCGACTTCCGCCGAGGTCAGCTTCAGTTGTGCGCCGACGTCGGTGGAGACCGTCAGCAACGACTGTTGGGCGGCGCGCGCGCCGGTCTGAATGGTCTCGCTGGTATTGACCACAAGGTTCGTCAGCGAACGCTCCGCGTCCTCGACATGAGACCGGATACCGGCGGACAATTCCTCCGCGCGCGCCATCATGCCGTCGCTGGCCTGCCGCCCGCTGCTCTCGATACGCCCGGCCACGGCCTCGACGCGTGAGCCCAGCAGATCCTCGAACTGCGCGACGCGCATATCGATATCGGTGGCGACAGCGCCGACCCGGGCTTCAATGCCCTGATGGATTTCCTGGAATCGCGCCGTGATGGTTTCGGTCAACTGGTCGCTGCGGCCATTGATGGTCTCGGTCACATTGGAGATGCGCCGATCGACCGCCTCGATCGCCTGTGCAGTGCCGTCCGTCAGCGAAGAGGTGAGATGGGTCAGGCGCGAGTCGATCGACTGAATCGCCTGTGCGGCGCCATCGGTCAGTTGCGACGTCAGCGTGCCGAGACGGTTGTCGACGGTTTCGGTTACGGATTTCGCCCGCGAATCGAACGTCACTTCGAGTGACTTGAGACGGCCATCGACTGACTCGTCGAAGGATTTGATCTTGCTGTCGAGCGAGGTGTCGAGATTGGCGACACGAGTTTGCAGCGTGGTCTCGAATTGCACCAGGCGCTGGTCCAGCGCGGCGGTGATTTCGCCGCCGTTCGAGGTCAGACGGGTGTCGAACGTGTCAACATAGGTCTTGAGGCTTTCAGCGATATCGTGGGTGCGCTGGCCCATGCGATCGACGATCTCGCCGCCGAAGGTTTTGACGGTGCGATCGAATTCCGAGATATGTCGGGTGATCAGGGCGCCCAGTGTGCCGCTGTCGCGCGCGAATTTTTCGGCCAATTCCCCGCCCTGGTTCTTCACCAGTTCGTCGAAGGCGCTCATCTGCAGGCTAAGCGTATCGTGCGCGGTTTCGGTCTGGCTCACGACCTTCGCCACCAGCGAGTTCACGGTCACGTCCAGCGCATCGCTGGCCTTGTCGCCGCTGGTGAGGATACGGGTCGCCAGACGGTTGCCGGCGTCGTCGATCTTGTTGACGAGATCTCCGCTGCGCAGTTCAAGCTCGAGCAGCAGGGAGTCGCTGGAATTCTTGAGCGAGTCGTGAACCTGTTCGGTCCGGTCGGAAATTCCATCGACGATGGTGGATGAGCGTTGCTCGAATTCGCTGGTGATGCGGTCGATCCGTTCGTTCAGCATCTCGTGCACGCGGTCGGCGAGTTCAACGAACTCGTCATGCACGTGTCCGGTCTTGAAGTTGAGGCTGGTGGTGAGACGCTCGCTGGCGTCGAGCACGGCGCGCGTGGTTTCGGCGCTGGCTTCCTCGAGGCGATCGAGCAGGTCGCCGCCGCGCTCGCCGAGCGCAAGAATCATGTTGTCGCCGGCATTGCTCAGCGCGCCGGTGATGTGGGCGCCGCGTTCTTCCAGCGCGCCGGTGATGCTCTTGGCGACTTCATCGACTCGGGAGGCGATGGCGTCCGAGATCAGCGCGATGTCGTGGCGCAGGTCGATCTGCACGCCGGAGATGGCGCTGCGAACCTGTTCGGCCTGGCCGACCAGGTTGTCGCGCTGGTGGGCGATATCCTGCAGCAAGGCACGGATGCGCACTTCGTTGTCGCTGTATGCGCGTTCCAGCGCGGAGACTTCATTGGCGACGAGGGTTTCAAGTTCGCCGGCGCGTGCGATGGCGCGCTCGACGCCGTCGCCCATGGCCGCGACCTCGCGGCGGATCGCCTGACCGACGGTGACCATCGAGTCGCTGGCAGCGCCCTCGGGCTCCGAAAAGCGGATCGCGACCTGCGCCATCGATTGCGCGATCATGCGCAATTCCTGGCCGCGCCAGGACAGGCTCGCCAGGAAATAGAACAGCAACACCGGCGCAAAGAACAGGGCCGCAAGGCCGGCCAGCACCAGGGTGCCACCGCTGCCCTGGCCGATGGCTACCTGCAGCGAGGGCAGGAAACTGACGGTCAAGAGCAGGGCGCCGATGATCCAGACCCCCGCAAAAAGCGTGGCAAGCGTATAGACGTTGCGGGCGGGGCGGCCCTTCTGAATCGCCTGCAGGATTTGTCCAATGGTTTCGCGATCGTCGTTGGCGGCGCGGCGGTTCTGCCGCGGCTCCTCGATCGGCTCGAAGATTGGCCGGTCGGCGCTCGGGCGCGTGTCGAACATAGCGTCATCGTAAGTCGGCGCGGCAGGCGGTGGCGGCACATCGCTGCGAGCCGGCCCCCGGTTATCAGCCGCCGGCTGGTCGTTGATGTTCAGAGCTTCCTGAATGGCAGAAAGCGCGACTTCGGTAGGGTCTTTGACCTTTTTGGGTGTGTTCGCCATGTTCAGTCTGAGCCCTCGTTCTACTTTTTACGCATCGGCCAGAGTCTTGCGCGAACGCCCTCGCAAGCTCGAAACCGGTTTCGTGCCCCGCGCGGAATGAAAGCGCGGCCGCCTTGGCTCGTGCGCTACATCCGCATCCGCAAACATCCTATTGGCAAGGCGATGCGAATGAAATGGCTGCGATTAATACAAACTTAATCATCGTTAACAGCACGCCGCCGTAAGTTCTTACAAGTCCTGCGAATTCTCAAGTGCGTTGCGCGATTGGGGCAAATACCCGACGAAAACATGGCGAACTTGCGGCGGGTACGCAAAACGTTCCGTTAACCAGTTCCGTGATTGGCTTTGCCGACTTCGCTCTGAGATCGACGGGCGCAGGATTTGGGTTCTCGCCATGCCGCTTCATCTGGAACGGATTGAATGGATGCCATCGCCGCCGCTCGCTCCCGATGACGGTCCGATCGATATCGAACATCTTGAGCGCATGACGCTTGGCGAAGCCGGCCTCAAACGCGAGGTGCTGGCGATGTTCTCGGCGCAGGCCGTCGGCCTGATCGGCACGCTCGCCACCTTGCCCTCCGATGCCGAGGCGGTGGCGCACAAGCTGAAAGGATCGGCGCGCGCGGTCGGAGCATTTCGCGTGGCCGACGCGGCCGAATCGGTCGAAGCCGCCATGCACAACGGCGACGATCCGGCCCAAGCACTCGCCGAACTGGGGGATGCCGTCGCGCAGGTGCGCGCGGCGATCGACGCGATCCTGCGCCGGTCCTGATCCCGCCCGTCAACGGGCTGCAAAACAGCCTCGCAGGTTTTCGTGGGCAGCGCTGGCGCAGGGCGGATCGACCCGTTATAGGACTGCCCGGACCTCTCTCAATCCGGCAGCACGGGCAATCATGGCCAAGATCAGCTTTGTCGACCACACTGGCGAAACCCGCACCATCGAAGTCGAAAACGGTGCGACCGTCATGGAAGCCGCGATCCGCAACGGCATTCCGGGCATCGAAGCCGAATGCGGCGGCGCCTGCGCCTGCGCGACCTGCCACGTCTATGTCGATGAGGCCTGGCGCGAGAAGGTCGGCGCGCCGTCCCCGATGGAGGAGGATATGCTGGATTTCGGCTTCGACGTGCGGCCGAATTCGCGGCTGTCGTGCCAGATCAAGGTCAGCGACGAACTCGACGGTCTGGTGGTATCGACCCCGGAGCGGCAGGCCTGAGCGGCGCCTCCGTTATGCCCCGTTCATTCCGCGTCGCAGCCACGGCTGGAAATTCCGCACTATCTCCTCGGTGAGCGGCGTTGGCTTGCGTGTACTGTCGTCGATCAGCACCGACACCGATTGTGCCGATGCCACGCATCTGCCTTCCGAAAACACCACCTGATCGAACGTTACCGAGGTCCGGCCGAATCTGGCGACGCCGAGCCCCATTTCGATGGTGCCCGGCCAGCGCAGTTCGGCGCGGAAATGCATGTCGAGGCGCACCATCATCCAGGCCAGGCCCTCGGGCATCAGCCCGTAACTGCGGTCTTTCATCAGCGTGACGCGGCCGGTTTCGAAGTAGGTCGCATACACAGCGTTATTGACATGCTGGTTGGGGTCGAGGTCGGCGAACCGGACATTGTCGGTCAGCCGATAGGGAAAATCTTCCAGGCGCGGCGCTGGATCGGGACGGGCGGACACATTCACCGGGTTGATCTCCGCAAGTTTCATGCCCTTACAGCCGAGTTAGCGAACGCCGGCAAGGGGTTGCGGCCGTTGCGGGCGGCCGATTTATGGCTTTCCTCGACCCGCCGTCTTGGCTAGACAGGCGCAGCCAAAGGCCACTTGGCGGCATGTTTCAACCGAAAAGAAGCGATATGAGCGAAGCAATCAAAACCGATGTGCTGATTATCGGCGCGGGTCCCTGCGGACTGTTTGCCGTTTTCGAACTGGGCCTGCTCGATATGAAGACGCATCTGGTTGATATTCTGGACAAGATCGGCGGCCAGTGCGCCGAGCTCTATCCGGAAAAGCCGATCTATGACATTCCGGGCATTCCCTTCGTCACCGGCCAGGGCCTGACCGATGCCCTGATGGAGCAGATCAAGCCATTCCACCCGACCTTCCACCTCAACGAGATGGTGGAGAAGATCGAGAAAATCGGCGATCCCGGCTTTCGCGTCACCACCGATGCCGGCCAGGTATTCGAATGCAAGGTGGTCGTGATTTCGGCCGGCGGCGGATCGTTCCAGCCGAAGCGTCCGCCGGTGCCCGGCATCGAGGCCTATGAAGGCACCTCGGTGTTTTATTCCGTGCGCAAGATGGAACAGTTCCGCGACAAGGATCTGCTGATCGTCGGCGGCGGCGACTCCGCGCTGGACTGGACGCTCAATTTGCATCCCATCGCCAGGCGCGTGACGCTGCTGCACCGGCGCGACGATTTCCGCGCCGCGCCCCATAGCGTCGAACAGATGCGCGCGCTGGTGGCTTCCGGAAAAGTGGCTTTGAAGATCGGTCAGGTGACGGCACTGGAAGGTGAAAGCGGGGTATTGTCCGCCGCCGCGGTCAAAGGCACCGACAACGCCATCTCGAAAATCGCCTGCGACACCATGCTGCCGTTCTTCGGCCTGACGATGAAGCTCGGTCCGGTCGCGAACTGGGGCATCGCGCTTGAGAACAACCTGGTGCCGGTCGAGACTTCGGCGTTCGAGACCAGCGTGCCGGGTATTTTTGCGATCGGCGATATCAACACCTACCCCGGCAAGCTGAAGCTGATTCTCTGCGGCTTCCATGAGGGGGCGCTGATGGCCCAGAAGGCACATCGCTACGTCTATCCCGACAAACGGCTGGTGTTCCAGTACACGACATCGTCGTCGAGTCTGCAGAAGAAGCTGGGTGTCAATTGATGCGACGGAATGCGGCACTGGAACCGACCGCGAAATGGCCGTAGTCTGCAGTCATTGTTTTATGGATTGATCAGGTGGTGACGATGCGAACTGCTCTATCCAGATTTCGACTGGTGTCGGCGATCACAACCGGCCTCATAATGGTGTTCGCGGCCGCCCTTCCGGTGCAGGCCGCGGAGCCGTCGGCCGCCGGGCTGTGGCAGAAGATCGAGGACGGCAAGCCGGTGGTATGGGTGCTGGTGATCGATCATCACGATGGCTTCTTCGAAGGCGTGATCGCCAAGACGTTTTCGGAAGATACCAAAGAGATCTGCTCCAAATGCACCGACGACCGCAAGAATGCGCCGGTGCTTGGCATTTCCTTTATCCGAAACATGAAACGCGATGGATTGAATTACCAGGATGGCAACGTTCTCGATCCGCGCGACGGCAAGATTTATAGCGCCAAGATGAGCGTCAGTTCCGACGGCCAGGCGCTGACGATGCGCGGCTACTGGGGGATCTCGCTGCTTGGCAAGGACGAGACCTGGTACCGGCTGCCGGATACGGCGATGGCCTCGGTGGATTCCGCCATCATTGCAAAATACCTGGCGGCGCAGGCTGCGGCGATCAAACCGCCGCCGGCGAAGAAGGGCGGCGTCCCCGCGCATTGACACCGCTCGGCTGCCTGTTGGGGCGACTTCGTCAGCGCGTGTCCGGTGCAGTCAGGACCGGCGCCGTCGGTGCCTCGGGCTCCGCGGCATCGAGCTGAAGCACTGAAGCTGCGGCCGGCAATGCCGCATCCGCCATTGCGGCATGACCTTCGGCGGTCGGATGCACCGCGCCGCCATACACCGCCGAAAGAACCCCCCAGGTCGCGTCATGGATGTCGGTGGGCTGACTGGCGGCCGGCAGCCCTTGCGGATAGGTCATCGCCGCAAAGTAACTGTCGTTGGCGTCGCGAATCCAGCGCGCGCGGGGCAGGTAGGCGCGATATTCGCCGGGGCTTCGATCGCACACCATCGGCTGCGCCGCGGCGGTGACGATATCCGGATTGAAGCTGTCACCCTTGGCTGAGAAACACTCCCGATCGAATTCCGGATCGTTGGCGGCGCGCGCGCAAAAACCGTGATCGGCGAAGGCGGCCTGATGGGCGTCGACGAAGGTCATGCGGTCGCCGCTGGGGTCGCGGCACAACACGCCGCCCTCGCACAGTGCGAGAGCCTTCAGTTGAGGCAGGAATTCGTTCTGCACATAATTGGATACGCTGGCCAGCCGCTGCGGGTTGGCGTTGAACGACGGATGAATATCGAAGCCGGCGCGCCCGCCGGCGCAAGGCGTGCCGCCGTCGGTTAGGGTCGGGTTGGCATAGGACACAAAAACCACATGCGACATGTCGCCGACCAGCGGCTTTAGCGCCTCCCGCAGTCTGCCGAAACCCTGCGGCAGGTCTCGCGCCATCGCTGCACGTGAATCGTTCACCGAGCCGATCACGCCGGTGCGCCGGAACAGCACGCGCTCGGTGGCGGTATCGACAATCACGTCGGCGACCAGTCCGGAAAAATTGATGTCGTTGGCGCCGATCGACAGCAGAACCAGATCGAGTCTGCGGTCGGGCCGGCGGCGCTTCGCGGCGTTGAGCGCTTCCCGCAATTCGGCGAGTTGCGCGTCGACCGTTCCCTGACAGGCGGCGCCGGATTTCGCCGGCGGGCATTCGCGCGCGCGTTGCGCGCCGAACAGCCCGTCGGCAATGGTGGCTCCCGTGCATGCCAGCGGCAGGTAGGTCACCGCGATGTGCGGATACCTTACGGCGAGCGCGAGCGCCGTCCGGGTCTGGTAGCTGTAGAGCGAGCGGTGGCAGGCGGAATTGAACCAGAGCGCGCTCTGGCGCTGCCAGACTTGCAACGTGTCGGGAGCTTCGCAGGCCCGGCCGCCTTTATAGCCGGCGCGGCTCGGACGATAATATTGGGCGCTCGCGCTGCCGAGATAGGAACGGAAGCAAAAGCCCTCGTCCGACAACGCGATCTGCCGGTCAGGATTGCCTTCACCCGATGCGATGCTGTCGCCGAGGCCGGCGATGAAAACGTCGCGCACCTTGATCTCGGTCGTGAGGCGCTGCGGGGCTTCGGCTCCGCTGGAGACATCCACGGTCGCGACAGTGGCGCGGCCATAGCGGGCCCGGAAGTTGATCGGTTCGGCGCAATCGAGCGTGGATTGCCGCGGACCGTCGCCATCGTCGAACGACCAGGCGCAGGTGGCGCCGACCGGAACGGTGCCGGTCAGCCGTACGGTGACGGGGTGTTCGGTCGGCGTCAGGTAGCTTTCCCTGACGTTATCGCGGGTGCAGGGCTCGCTGACGCGCCCCGTCAGATCGATGCAGAGGCGATTGACCGCGTTGCGCGCCCAGCCGCGGCCCTCGCTCAGCAGCTCCATTGCCTGTTCCGATTCAAGGATGCTGTGGCCCCGTGCGCTATCGGTATGGAGCAGGAAATCGCGTTCTTCGCGGAATAGCCGGAAACGGTTACGGACCTCCCACGAAATCTGCATCAGGGCATCGGGCGCGACTTGCGCGGCCGCCGGCGCGTCAGGCACTGCCGCCGGCACGCCAGGCGCGGCCGGGGAGGCGGTGGTTTGGGCGGCGGACCCTTGCATGTGGAATCCGCCCAGCGCTGCCACCAGCAGAGTTCCGAGGACGATCGAACGCAGATGAATTCGGATCATGACGCCTTTGACGTTACAGGTAGGGCGAAAATAAGAGAACTGCCCCAAAAGCTGAAAGAGTCCCGTTTCAGCTATCTCAGCCCTGTGGCTTGCGGCTCTTTACCGGTTGCGGCACCGCTGCGGCGGCCGGACAAGCCTCGTTCAGCCTGCGTCGCTCCTGCCAGGGCAACACCACGTTGAGCCAAAGCTCGCGCGTACCCATGATGCTGATCGCGATGCTGAAGGGGATCAGGAAATAAAGTACGCGATAGATCACCAGCGTCGCCAGCAATTCCTCCCGGCCGAACTGCGGCAGCGCGACCAGCATGGCTGCATCGAATACGCCGATGCTGCCGGGCGCATGGCTGGCAAAGCCGAGCAGGGTGGCCAGAATGAACACCACTGCCAGCGATATGAAATCGATGCCAGGCTGCACCGGCATCAACAGATAGATCGCAAGCGCGCAAAATCCGAGATCGACCACGCCGATCAGAATCTGCACGAGCGTCAATCGCGCCGAGGGCAGCATCACTTTCCAGCCGTGCTGTCCGAGTTCGCGGCGATTCTTGCCGATCACCAGCCAGATGAAATAAATCGCGATGCCGCCGATGCAGCCAAACGCGATCAGCCGGTTGATGGCCGGCGGCAGCAGGTCCATTGCGCTGGCCGCCCACGGGTGCATGGCCATGCCGATCCCGAGCACAAAGGTATTGCCGAGCCAGAACGTCAGGCCGGAAATAAAGCAGATCTTGGCGACGTCGATGGCGCTCAATCCATAGTCCGAATAGATCCGGAACCGGATGGCGCCGCCGGTGAACACGGTCGCTCCGATATTGTGGCCGATCGAATAACTGGTGAAACTCGACAGCGCCGCGATGCGATAAGGCACGTGCGTCTTGCCGATGGTTCGCAGCGCAAAGAAATCGTAGAACGTCAGCGTGCAGAACGCGCCGATCACGCAAAGGGCGGCGAGCGCGATCCGCGCCGGGGATTTTTCCGTCAATGCAACCAGGATCACGCCGGTATCGACACCCTTCAGCGTGCGCACAAGGGTCGTGATCGCGAATGCAATGATCAGGAGGCTCGCTGCGACCCCGAGCCGTTTCCAGCCGATCCGTTCGTAGAAGCCGCGCTTGAGCGCGGTCAGTAGTCGGTGCATTCGTCCTCCCGGCGGGGCGGCAACAAGTCGGCGATCGATGGCAGGCGGCGTCCCGATCGCTCATATGTGAAGACCCATAAGGCAAAAACGACGCGTTGTGCAGTCCTTGACAACGCCAGCTTTCGTCCTCGCGCGGCGCGGCTGTCATACGCCGTACATATGCTTGACGCACCGGATACGAGTCGCGTTCCACTTCGCGCCCGCCCTCTCGCTTCTCGGCGACGCCAGGATGTTCCCTCGCGACGTTTTTGCTGCGGGCAGGAACAACCTCGCCCTCAGCCGGTTAGCGCCGGCATCAGCAATCGAACATCACGGCGCCGGCATGAACAGCCTGCGCCGTCGTGTTCCCGCAACGAAGGAACTGCGCAATGGGACTCTTCACCAAAGACATCAAGACCATGAACGACCTGTTCGTCCATCAACTGCAGGACATCTATTATGCCGAGAAGCAACTCGTGAAGGCATTGCCTAAAATGGCCGACAAAGCCACCGACAAGCAGCTCAAGCAGGGCTTTTTGACGCATCTCGACGAAACCAAAACCCATGTGCAACGGCTCGAACAGGTGTTCCAGATGCACGGCGCCGAGGTGAAGGCGGTCAGCTGCCCGGCGATCGACGGCATCATCAAGGAAGCGGACGAAGTCGCCGGCGAAGTCGAGGACAAATCGGTGCTGGATGCGGCGCTGATCAACGCCGCCCAGGCCGCTGAGCATTACGAGATCGTGCGCTATGGCAGCCTGATCGCATGGGCCAAGCAGCTTGGCCGCAACGATTGCGCCAGCGTGTTGCAGAAGACGCTCGACGAGGAAAAGGCGACCGACAAGAAGCTGACTACGCTGGCGGAGAGCAAGATCAATCTTCGCGCCGCGAGCTGATCCTCGGTCGAAGCAGTTGAGACGAAACGTCGCGCGGAGGATTTCTCCGCGCGGCGTTCCGCGTTGGCGGGGTACGGATTTCGCCGGCGTCGGCTACCTGCAGTGATACTTCGATCGCGAGCGAAGCGTTTTCGCGAAACAAGAACGGATATTGCCGCGTTGGTTGCTCGAATTGAGGTGAACCATGCGCAGCCATTCCCTTAAGTTCCAACACGCGCCGGCCGTAGCTGCAACAGCCCGTCCGGCAAGCAAAGTGCCGCGTTCGAACCTTTCGACGTCGCTGACGCTTGCCGCCATGAGCCTCGGCTATGGCGTGGTCCAGCTCGATGTCACCATCGTCAACACGGCGCTTGGCAGCATTGGTACGTCGCTGGGCGGCGGGGTTTCGGAATTGCAGTGGGTGGTCAGCACCTACACGATCGCGTTTGCCGCTTTCATCCTCACCGCGGGTGCGCTGGGAGACCGGATCGGAGCCAAGCGGGTCTTCATGGCGGGTTTCGCCATCTTCACCGCTGCATCGGTGGCCTGCGCGCTGGCGCCGACCGCCATCATTCTGATCGCGGCAAGAGGAGTGCAGGGGCTCGGTGCGGCGGTCCTGGTTCCCAACTCGCTGGCACTGCTCAGCCATGCCTATCCCGACGAAAAACAGCGCGGCCGCGCGGTCGGCATCTGGGCCGCCGGCGCCAGCCTTGCGCTCACGGCTGGACCGCTGGCAGGCGGTGGACTGATCGCCCTTGTTGGCTGGCGCTCGATTTTCCTCGTCAAT
Organism: Bradyrhizobium sp.; assembly: GCF_004799405.1. Classification (GTDB taxonomy): domain Bacteria; phylum Pseudomonadota; class Alphaproteobacteria; order Rhizobiales; family Xanthobacteraceae; genus Bradyrhizobium. The sequence goes on along the minus strand of NZ_SSMW01000098.1, from coordinate 16,592 downwards.
CTGCCGATCGGTGTCGCCGGCCTTTGGCTGACCTGGGCTTACGCCGGCGAAACCACGCGATCTTCGCAGCGCCAGATCGATTTGCCCGGGCAGGTCGCAGCGATCGCAGCGCTCGGCTGTCTCGCTGGCTCCATCATCGAAGCGGGCGCCCTCGGCGCAGGCAATTCCCTGGTGATCGCGGGCTTTGCGGCATCCGCGGTGCTGGCAATCCTGTTCGTCTGGCGCGAGCGGCGCGCGCCGCAACCGATGCTGCCACTGTCGCTGTTTGGGCATCGCATGTTTGCGCTGGCTTCTCTGGTCGGCCTGCTCGTCAACGTTGCGTTCTACGGACTGATCTTCGTCTTCAGCCTGTACTTCCAGCGCGTCAACGGCATGTCGCCCTTCGCGACCGGGCTCGCCTTCGTGCCGATGATGGCGACGGTATTGCCCGTCAACTTGCTGGCTCCTCGCCTCGCCGAACGGGTCGGCGCCCCGCTGACGATCGCCATGGGTGCGGCTCTCGCCGCCTTCGGATGCCTGGCCCTGCTCGGAATCGAGCACGGCACGAGTTACTGGGCGACATGCGTGCAGTTAATCGTCATCGGCGCCGGTCTTGGTCTGCTGGTGCCGCCGTTGACGTCGGCACTGCTGGGAAGCGTCGAGAAGTCGCGCTCCGGCATCGCCGCCGGCGTGCTCAACGCGACAAGGCAAACCGGCAGCGTGCTGGGAGTGGCGCTGTTCGGTTCGCTGGTCGGCCAGTCCAGCACCTTCATCGCCGGCGCACACGGGGCGCTGATCATTTCCGCGGTTCTCTTGCTCGTGGCGGCAGCGGCGATCCGGCGCCGCGCCCCGGCTTAAGCGTTGTCATGGGCTGCGGCGGATTGCGCAGGAGGTGCCCGGACTTTTTCGGATAATTCCTGGCTGAAACGTCAGGCCTTGCGCAACGCGAAATGCGCGCCGCAAAAGGCCATAAGGGCGCCCAGGCATAGTGCGGCCAATCCTGCGAGTACGCCAGATACCGTCGGCAGCGGACTTGGCGCCGAAGCCGCTTGGCCCGCGCCGGCCAGCACCAGCACGCCGACCGCTATCAAGAATTGCCGCATTCGCTGCGGAATTTGCCCCGACACTGCGCTGTCCATCAAGGTCGCGGTAAAATAGCCGCCGGAAAAACCGACGGTGGCGATCAGCCACCACGCCAGCGCGGCGCTCGCGGGCATGAAATTGTTGGGGCCGGATCGCCACAGGCCGCCCAGATCGAGACCGAACCGTACCCCGAGCATGTGCACGGCCAGCGCCAGCAGTACGCCGGAAATCATCGCGCCCGCATGGATCAGGCGGCGCGGAAAATAGGTCGTCTCGGCCATGTTCCGCTTGTAAGATATCGCAGGCCGATCGCGCAAGCCGACGCGACGATTTCCGCCGATCTTTTCAAAGAGAGCTCAGCGCTTTTGAACGAGGCTTCCCCAGGCGCCCGGTACACCTACAAGGCCTCGCTGATCGGCGCGGCGCATCAATTCGAGCTGACCGACGCAGGGCTGTCATGGCGGGTGGCCGGCAGATCCGGCGTTTGGCCCTATGCCGACATTGCGGCGATCCGGCTATCGTACCGGCCGGTGTCGATGCAGTCGCGCCGGTTTCGCGCCGATATTGAAAACGCGAGCGGTCGGCACATCACCATTCTTTCGACAAGCTGGCAGACGGCGGCCTTGATGGCGCCGCAGGACCGGGGTTACCGCGCCTTCATCACGCAGTTGCATCGGCGAATGGAAGAGGCCGGGAGCCATGCGGCGCTGATCGGCGGCGCCAGACCATGGGCTCATATCGCCCGCCTCGTATTGCTGGCGCTGGTCGCGGCTGCGATGTCAGGACTCCTGCTGCGCGCGCTCGCCACCGGTGAATTCGCCGGCGCGTTGTTTCTGGTCAGTTTCGCCGTGCTGTTCGCGTGGCAGGTCGGCGGCTTCGTGCGGCGCAACAGGCCGTGCAGCTACGCCTTCGATCATCTACCGCAGTCGTTGTTGCCGTAGATGTTAATGCCGAACCACCAGCACCGAGCATTTGGCGTAGCGCACCACATGGCCGGCGTTGGAGCCCAGAAAATAGGTCCGCATCGCCGGCCGGTGCGAGGTCATGACGATCAGGTCGGCCTTGATCGCGGCGGCCTCCTCGAGGATCTCGTGATAGATGCCGCCCTGGCGCACCACGCATGAGATACGCTTGGCATCGATGCCGGATTCGCGCGCCACGATGGCAAGCGCTTCCTCCGAGGTCTGGCGCTGCTGGGTATCGAAATCCGCCGGCACATATTCCGCCAGCATCACCGGCGTCATCGGCAACACGTTCAGAAGCCGCACAGCGCCGTTCCAGGTCTTTGACAGCGTCGCCGCCGTCGCAATCGCGGGCTTGGCCAGGTCGGTATCCGCCAGATCGATCGGGACGAGAATGGAATTGAACATCTGCGCCTCCGTGTATCGAGCCAGCGTAGCACAAAAGGACGTTTTTGCGACGTGGCGAAAAGCCCCGTTCAGTCGCGGGAGCTTTCTTGCAGCAATTTGGGGCTGACGAACAATATCAGTTGCCCGCGACGGAACGCGACATCGCCCCAATCTTCGACCGCAAAATTGAACACGGCAAGACCCGACGTTGGCAGGTTGTCGGCGAGCGCCTTGCGGCCCTGGGCGTCGCCGCTACCGGCAAGCGCAAGCGCCAGTTCGTGCATTCCGGGATTGTGTCCGACCACCATCAGCCGCTGCGGATCGGCGGTGGATGCCGCGTGGATGGCTTGCAGCAATTGCGCCGGGTCGGCGCCATAGAGTTCCGGCAGAAATTCCACCTGCGGGTTCGGCACCGCGCCTTTCATGGACTCCCAGGCGATCTCCCAAGTCTGGTGTGCACGGATCGCCGGTGAAACCAGCACCAGATCCGGAAAAGGCGGGTGCCGGCCGATCCAGCCGCCGATTTCGGCGGCGTCGGTCCGGCCGCGGTCATCGAGGCGGCGGTCCTGATCGCGGCCGCTGGGCGCGTCGTTCTCGGTCTTGGCGTGACGCAGCAGCATCAAACGGCGCATGGCACAATCTCGATTCGTTTCAAACCCGCCGATTGATGTACAAGCCGGGACTGGCGCATGATCCGCCAAACTGTGTGCGATCTGGTGAAAAGATCATGCGCTCCTTCATAGATTAGTCGGGAACAAGGTGACAAGCGCCCGATGGCTACGTAAGAAAACGATATGAGCGAGACTTCTACAAGCGCGACCAACGGCCATGCTGCCCCGGCAATGCGGGAGCGATCCCGGCTGTCGTTCGACCTGGATGTCGATATCTGTGTCATCGGAGCCGGGCTCGCCGGGCTCGCGGTGGCGCTGGAAGCGGCGCGCATGGGCGCGAGCGTTGCCGTTCTCGAAGGCCGGCATGTCGGCTGGAATGCGTCGGGCCACCAACTCGGCACGGTGATGCCCGGCTACGGCCTTCCGCTCCGCGATTTGATTGCACGCATCGGCTTCGAGGACACGCGCGAACTCTGGTCCCTGTCGAAGGAAGGCGCCGAATATGTCAGGGCCATCGCTACCGAAGAACTGATGCCGGGTATCGCGTTCAGTGAGGGCGCGCTGGAAGTCTCCAATGTCGATGTCGGCGATCAATTGATCGAGCGGTTGCAAATGCTCGGGGAGGACTTCGGAACCGAGGTGGAAGGCTGGCAGGTCGAGCGCGTGCGCGAACAGCTCAAGACCGAGCATTATTTCCACGGCGTGTATTATCCCAAGGCGTTTCAGGTCGACGGGCGCAAATATGTCCACGGTCTGGCGGCGCTGGCGAAACGGGCAGGCGCGCAGATTTTCGAGGAAACCCCGGTGGTCAGCATCGACCCCTTGGGGATCCGCAAGCGCATCGTGACGCCATCGGCGCGACTGCGCGCCTCGCACATCGTGCTGGCCGGCAATATCCACCTGGGGGCGCCGTTGCGGCGGCTCTCCGACACGTTGCTGCCGATATGGCGCTACGGTGCGGTGACTGCACCGCTCGGCGAGCGTCTTGCCGAGGTCATGACGTTCCAGGGATCGGTGACCGACACCGACGGGATCGATCATTTCCGGATCGTGGACGGCGACCGGTTGATGTGGGCTTCGCCCGAGACCACCTGGGCCGCACGGCCGCAGCGTTTCGCCCGGGCCATTGCCCGCAGGATACGCACGATTTTTCCGCGACTCGGCCGAACAGAGCTTGCGGACATCTGGAGCGGCGCGGTCGGACAGACCGTGCATGGCATGCCGCAGATCGGGCAGTTGCGGAAGGGTCTCTGGGTCTCCAGCGGCTTCGGCCGTCAGGGCATGAACACCTCGGCCATGGCCGGGCATTTGATTGCGCAAGGCATCCTCAGGGGTGACGATCGCTGGCGGCTGTTTTCACCGTTCGAACTGGTCTGGGCCGGTGGTCCCACCGGCCGCGTGGTCGGTCATGCCGTCGGCGCGTGGACCCGAGGCGCTTCCGCCGCGGCCGGCGCGCTGGCCCGCTATCGGGAAAGAGCGCGCCTGAAGGAACGCATTCGCGAGGCGCGTCTGGTCGAGGCCAACCGCCAGGCCGGAACCAGGCCGTCGCGGCGGAGCCAGCCGGGCCGCCCGCGTCCCGAACGTCCCCGGCCGCCGGTCCCGGCAAACCCCAGCGAAGGCAAGGAGGCTTGATCGCGTTTTCCCGACCCGTTCCCGGAGAGGGGCGGGCAATCGCAAGAAAGTGAGAAAATTCCGGCCGAACCGGTGTAACTTCCGCTGATGCGCCCCGTAATTAGCAGCGAACACGGGTAGTTCGCCCGCACGGAGACCATCATGATCGACCGCCGTATTCTGCTCGCTTCCATCGCCAGCCTGATCGGGCTTGCCGCCTTCCGGTGGCTGCGCGCTTCCCCGGCACAGGCCGCGGAGAAATTCGAGATCGAAAAGACCGACGCCGAGTGGCGTGCGCAGTTGACGCCGCAGCAATATGAAATCCTGCGCAAGGAAGGCACCGAGCGCCCGGGATCGAGCCCGCTGCTCAAAGAGCACCGCAAAGGCATCTTCGCCTGCGCCGGTTGCGACCTGCCGCTGTTCTCCTCGGAAACGAAATTCGAAAGCGGCACCGGCTGGCCGAGTTTTTACCAGCCGCTCGATAACGCCGTCGGCAAGACCGAAGACCGCACCTTCGGGATGCTGCGGACCGAAATCCACTGCCGCCGCTGCGGCGGTCATCTCGGTCATGTCTTCGACGATGGGCCGAAGCCGACCGGCCTGCGCTACTGCATGGACGGCTTCGCGCTGGTGTTTCATCCGGCCGCGCCGTCGGCGAGCTGAGCGCTCGCGCCCGGCAATAGTTGCCCGCCCGGCAATTCTGCCCCGGTCTCTGGACCGGGGCATTTTCATTTAAGTCATTGGCTTGGCTATATTTTCGTCTTTGGCACAACGCTTGCGAAGTCTCCCTTGATGACTGCCTTGCCGGGCTATGCCCGCCGGCGGTCCGGACCGAATGTGGAGACAATGTCATGGGTATCTTCGACGCGCTGAATACCGCGGTTGGCGGCTTGCAGGCTCAATCTTTCTCCCTGCAGAATATTTCCGGCAATATCGCGAACGCCTCGACGGTGGGCTACAAGGGCATCGACACCAGCTTCGTGGATCTCATTCCAGACGCTACCTCGCCCGACCGGCAAGTCGCCGGCGGCGTGACCGCCTACGCGCAGGCGACGATCTCCACACAAGGCACTGTCTCGGCATCGACCGTCGCCACCAACATGGCGATCAACGGCGACGGGTTCTTCTCGGTGGAGAAGGCCACCGGCTCGGTGGATAACCAGCCGGTCTTCAGCGGTACCACCGATTACACCCGCCGCGGTGATTTCCAGCTCACTGCCAATGGCAATCTGGTCAACGGCGCCGGTTACTACCTGATGGGCGTCGCGGTCGATCCGAAGACCGGAAACCCGATCGGCAACGTCCCGCAGGTTCTCCAGTTTCAGAATAATTTCGTCCCGGCGCAGGCGACCAGCGCGATTCAATATGCCGCCAACCTTCCGACCGTACCCGCCACGACGGCAAGCGCCACGGCGATCGCCGGCACGATCACCGCGGATGGCGGCTTGAACCCCGCCGATTTCAGCCAGAATCCCCTGGTGCTGGGTACGCCCGCGACGCCTTTCGGCGACGCGACGACGACGGGCGCCGCGGCGCTGAACCAGGCGGCAACGCCGGGTCCGATCACGGCCGCAACCGCGCTGTCCGGAACGGCCCCAAGCAATTCGCTGACCACAAGCTTCAGCAATGGCGACACCATCGTGGTCGACGGCCAGACCATCACCTTTAGCACGAGCTCTCCCACCAGCACCTCGGCCAGCGGCGGCGTCATCAATATCGGCACCGGCACGGTGCAGGACATTCTGACCGCGATCGGCCAGATCACCGGTGTGCCGCCGACCATCAATGCTTCTACCGGCGCGATCACGCTGCACTCGGGTACGGCGCAGGATCTATCGGTCTCCAGCTCCGCTCCGGCCTTCGCGGCACTCGGCTTCCCGACCACCATGACGGCCGCGCGAACCGGCGGCGGCACCGCCGGCACCGGCTTCGTTGTCGGCAACGATGTCGCGACCTTTGATGCCGAGTCCATCAGCGGTGGCGCGGTCACGGCCTACAACGCGGCCGGAACGCCGGTTAACCTGCAACTGCGATGGGCCAAAACCGACAGCGCCTCGCTGGGTACACCGCACCAAGACACCTGGAATCTGTTTTATCAGGCCGATCCCGGCGCCACAGGGACGCAGGTTGCCTGGGTCAATGCCGGGACGAACTTCACGTTCAATGCCAATGGATCCCTGTCGAGTCCAACAGGCTCCGCAATATCGATCGCCAACCTGACGGTCAGCGGTCAATCCCTTGGAACCGTCATGCTCAATGTCGGCTCCGGCGCTCTGACGCAATACGCCAGCACCGGCGGCACCGCGACCGTCAACAACATATCGCAGAACGGTTATGCCGCCGGCCAGCTTCAGTCAGTCGCCATCAACAACAACGGCCTTGTGGTCGGAACGTTCTCCAACGGGCAGAACCTCGATCTGGCCTCCGTCACGCTGTCGCACTTCAACGGCACCAACTACCTGCAAGCGCTCAGTGGCGGCGCCTATGCCGTGACCGAACAGTCCGGTCCGGCGATCGCCGGCGCCTCCGGCACCATCAGCGGTTCGTCGCTGGAAGGATCGAACACCGACATCGCCGATGAATTCACCAAGCTGATCGTGACCCAGCAGGCCTATTCGGCGAATACCAAGGTGATCACCACGGCCAACAGCATGGTTCAGGATTTGCTGAACGTGCTGCGCTGATCGGCGCCGCTAACAGCCGGTGTGACGCAATTCAAGGCGGACAACAAATATGGGTTTGAGTTCAACCCTCGCCACTGCGATGTCCGGCCTGCGCGCCAACCAGGCCGCGCTGTCGATCGTCTCGTCGAATATCGCGAACGCGCAGACGCCGGGCTACGTCGATCAAAGCGTCAATCAGATCGAAGTAGCAAGCGGCGGCATCGGCTCCGGTGTCCAGGTCATCGGCGTCAACCGCCAGCTCGATCTTTACGTCCAGAACCAGCTGCGCACCGAAACTTCCGGCAGCGCCTATGCCGACCAGATCTCGAATATCCTGGGCCAGTTGCAAAACGTCTACGGGACGCCTGGAGGCGACGGCACCCTCGAAACATCGTTCAACAATTTCACAACGGCGCTGCAGGCGCTGTCGACAAGTTCGGGCAGCCAGTCGGCGCAGACATCTGCGCTGTCGGCGGCGCAATCGCTGGCGCAGCAACTGAATACGACGACGCAGGGCATCCAGTCGCTGCGCTCGAACGTCGAACAGGACATCGGCAATTCCGTGAATCAGGCCAACACGGATTTGAGCCAGATTGCGCAGATCAACACCCAGTTGCAGGGGCTGAATCCGAGCGATCCGGCGGCCGCGACGCTGATGGACCGGCGCGATACCGCGATCACTCAACTATCGCAATTGATGGATATCCGGGCCGTCACCGACGCCTCCAACCAGACCAGCGTCTTTACCAATTCCGGCGTTCAACTGGTCGGCGCCGGCCAGGCCTCGCAGATGACGTTCACCTCGCCGGGAACGTTGGGCGCGACCTCGCTGTACAACGGCGATCCGGCCAAATCGGGGGTTGGATCGCTCACCATTCAGCTCCCGAACGGCTCCACCTATGACATGGTGGCAAACAACGCCATCAGTTCGGGACAGATCGCGGCCGACCTCAAATTGCGCGACCAGACCTTGGCGCAGGCGCAGACCCAGGTCGACCAGATGGCCGCTACGCTGTCCAGTTCGCTTTCCGATCAAACCACGGCCGGTACCGCAGTTACCGGACCGCCGGCGGGCTTCAGCCTCGACGTGTCGAACGTATTGCCGGGCAATACGGTCAACCTGACGTATACCAACAGCCTAACCAATACCAAGCAACAGGTCACCATCGTCAATGTGACCGATCCCTCGGCGCTGCCGTTGCCGAACGCGCCGAACGCCAATCCGCAGGTGATCGGGATCAATTTCTCCGCCGGGATGGCGTCGGTGGTCTCGCAATTGAACGCGGCGCTCGGCACCAGCAACCTGCAGTTCTCCAACCCGTCCGGTTCGACGCTGCAGGTGGTCGGAAACAGTGCTGCGACCGTCAACGCAGCTTCCACTACCACCACGGCATCGTCATTGACCGGCGGCAGCGCGCAACTGCCGTTGTTCACCGACGGCAATTCGCTCTACACCGGCGCGATTACCGGCAGCGGCTCGCAGATGACAGGCCTTGCGGGCCGCATCACGGTCAATTCGGCGCTGCTCGCCAATCCGTCGAACCTGTCCGTGTACAGCACGTCGCCGCCAACGGCGGCCGGCGATACCACGCGTCCGGATTTTCTCTATTCGCAGCTGACATCGGGGACGTTCACCTATTCGCCGCAAACCGGGCTCGGTTCGAGTACCTCGCCGTTCACCGGCACCATCACCGGCTTCATGCAGCAGTTCCTCGGCCAGCAGAGCAACGCGGCCGCTTCGGCGACGCAGTTGCAGCAGGGCCAGGACGTCGTCGTCAACACGTTGCAGCAGAAATTCAACTCCACGTCCGGCGTCAATATCGACACCGAAATGGCCAACCTGATCGCACTGCAGAATTCCTACGCCGCCAACGCACATGTGATGTCGGTCGTTCAGAGCATGATGACGACCTTGCTGCAGGCCCAATTGTAAGGCGACCCAGATGGCAATCAACAGCATCAATTATGGCGCCTCCATTCTCAGCCAGTCGGTGGTCAATCTCAAGAACCAGCTGACGACGCTGCAGTCGCAACTGACCACCGGCGAGAAGTCGACGACCTATGCCGGGATGGGCGTCAACGAGGGTTTCGCGATCGCCGCGCGGGCGCAACTGGCGAATATTTCCGCCTTCACCGACACGATGACCAATGTCACCACGACCATCAATGCAGCCAACACCGCGCTGCAGTCGCTGTCGGAGATCGGCGGCCAGGTGCAGAGCGCAGCGTCCACGTCGCCGCAGAGTTTGGACAGCACCGGCCAAACCATCGCGCAGGAGAATGCACAGGCCGAACTGTCTTCGATGGTGGGGATCCTCAATACCCAGGCCGGCGACCGCTACATATTTTCCGGCAGCGCGGTCAATACGCCGTCGGTGGCTTCCGCCGACGACATTCTCAACGGCACCGGCACCCAGGCTGGCTTGAAGCAGGTGATCGCCGAGCGGCTGCAGGCCGATCTCGGCAGCAGCGGCTTGGGACGCCTGGTGATATCGTCGCCGACGCCGACCTCGGTTTCGGTCGGCGAAGATGTCGCCGGCTCGCCGTTCGGCCTGAAACTGAATTCGATGTCGTCCTCGTTGACCGGTGCGACCGTGACCGGCCCTGCCGGCTCGCCGGCGACGGTTTCGATCAGTCTCGGCGCCGCCAATCCCAATCCGGGCGATCAGGTGAGCTTCACGTTCAATCTTCCGGATGGCACCACCCAGTCCATTCAATTGACAGCTTCGAGCGCAAATCCGCCGCCGAGCGGCAGCTTCACGATCGGCGCCACCCCGACGGCGACTGCCGCCAATCTCAACGCCGCCCTGACTTCATCCATCAGCACATTGGCCAACACGTCGCTGGTGGCGGCATCGGCGATTGCGGCCGGCAACGACTTTTTCGGTTCGGTCGGAACCGCTGCGGGGAGCGTGGTCAACAACCAGGCCGCGCCCCCTGCGCCGATCACCGGCGCCACACTGCTGTCCGGGGCGGCGAACGCGGATTCGCTGGCCTCGAGCTTTGCGCCTGGCGACACCATCACCGTCAACGGTACGCCGATCACCTTTGTCGCCTCGGGCGCCACCGGCAACGAGCTCAACGTCACCGATAGCGTGCAAACGCTGTTGACCAAAATCGACGCGATTACGGGAACCTCGACGCCGTCGACCATCAGCGGCGGCGTGATCACGCTGAACAACGACAACGGCGCAAACCTGACGGTGACCAGTTCAAACCCGGCCGCGTTCGCTGCCCTCGGCTTCGGCACCACCGTGACGGCCGCCACGCCACCGCTGCGGGTCGGCGGCTCGCCGCTGGGGTCCGCGACATCGCTGGTCAGCGGTACCGCGAACACCGTCGCCTGGTACACCGGCAATTCCGGACCGGGCTCCGCTCGTGCATCGTCGTCCGCCCGGATCGATTCGTCGCAGACGGTTCAATATGGCGCGCAGGCCAACGAACAGGCGATCCGCACGCAACTGCAGAATATCGCGGTGTTCGCCGCGGTCACGACGTCGCCGACGGGGACCAATTCGGCCGCGCAGATCGCCGCCCTCAGCCAGCGCGTCTCGACGAACCTGACGCCGCAAGCAGGCCAACAGAGCATTCAGGATATCCAATCGCAGTTTGCCGTCGCGCAAACCATGATGCAGGCCGCCACCGCCCGGCAAACCCAGACTCAATCGACGCTGCAGAACATGATCGACAGCACCGAAACCGTGTCACCGGACCAGGTGGCCAGCGAAATCCTGGCGCTTCAGACCAGCCTGCAGGCCTCCTACCAGACCACCTCGATGCTCTCGCAACTGACCTTGACCAAATATCTTCCGATCGGTTGACGAAGGTTTAGCGTGAAGCTCGACGTGGCGGTCAACTGCCGGCGACCGCAGCCAATATATCGACGGGCTCGAACAGCGGCATGAACCTCGCGGCGACATGATCTCGCTCTGCTCGCATGCCCTGCGAACGGCGGATGCAATCGGAAAATGCTAACCTGAACGCATCGGCTGATTCGAAAAGCGATCTGGCAGCTCCGGGGTGAAAATCAAGAGAACATCTGGGCGGGTGCCGAACCTGTCGCGCATGCAGCGGCACGCCTATGGCGCTTTTCAGCAGGGCGATCTCGACCGCACCGAAAAATTGTGCGCCGGGATTCTGAGACACCGGCCCGAAGACTTCGATGCGCTGCATCTGCTTGGAATGCTCAACTTCCAGCGTCGTCGCATGGTGGAGGCACTGCGTTTTCTCTCGCAGGCACTCAAGATCAATTCCAGCTCCGCGGATGCGATGTCCAATCTTGGGCTGGCGCTTCATGCGACGGGACGCCATGACGAGGCGATCTCAAGCTATCGCAACGCGCTGCGCCTCGCGCCGGATCATCCAGAAATCCTCTACAATCTCGGCAACGCCTGTCTTGAAGCCGGCCGCATTGATGAAGCGCTTTCGAGTTATGACGGCGTGCTGGCGGTGGAGCCGCGCCATGTCGGTGCCCTCGTCAACCGAGGCAATACGCTGCTGCGATTCAACCGGCCCGTCGAGGCGATTGCGAGCTACGACAAGGCTCTTGCGGCGATGCCGGATCATCCGCAGATCCTGACCAATCGCGGTCATGCGCTGCGCCGGCTGGACCGGCCAGCCGAAGCGCTAGCGGATTTCGAGGCCGCACTCGCCACCGCGCCGGAATTTCCCGAAGCCCATTTTGAAGCGGCGATGACGCGGCTGACGCTGGGCGATTTCGACGCGGGCTGGAAGGCCTATGAATGGCGGTGGAAGACCGGCGCATTTGCCCGGCACCGCCCGCAGCCTCGATCGCCGTTATGGCTGGGAGAACGCCCGGTCGCCGGCAAAACCATTTTGCTTCACGCCGAGCAGGGATTCGGCGACACCATCCAGTTCATCCGCTATGCGCCGTTGCTGGTCGAACAAGGAGCCAAGGTCATCAGCGAAGTTCAACCGGAGTTGCAGCCGCTGCTGTCCCAGCTCGAAGGCGTCACTGTGGTTGCCTCCGGCGATCCGCTACCGGCATTCGATCTGCACTGTCCCTTGCTCAGTCTTCCTCTCGCATTCGGGACACGACCCGAGACGATCCCGACGGCTATTCCCTATCTCGCAGCGCCGGCACAGCGGCTCGCCCGTTGGCGGGATCGCTTGCCGCCCGGCCGCCCGCGCGCCGGGTTTGTCTGGTCCGGCGAGCCGTCACACAAGAACGACAGCAACCGGTCGATCGCGCTGGCGCGCCTCGCACCGTTGTTCGAAGATCCACCGGTCCAGTGTTTCAGCCTGCAGCGCGACTTGCGAGTTGCGGACAGTGATGTCCTGGCGGGCCTGCCCAACCTGATCGATCTCGGCAGCGGTTTTTATGATTTTGCCGACACCGCTGCCGTCATCGCGTTGCTCGACGTCGTCATCTCGGTCGATACCGCGGTTGCGCACCTGGCCGGCGCGATGGGCAAGCCGGCCGTGATCCTGCTTCCCTATGCGGCGGATTTTCGCTGGATGAGGCGGCGCGACGACACTCCCTGGTATCCGACTGCGAAGCTGTTCCGGCAGCCGGCGTTCGGCGACTGGGACAGTGTTATCGTTCGGGTTGGCGAACAACTCCGGCAATTGAACCGGGACGCGCCGGCGTTAGGATTTCATTAACTACGTCTATTTACTGTTTGGTGAGGATTGCAGCGACCACCGCCGCTTCGGAGCCACTCATGACCGACCAGATCCACCTTGTGGTGGCCACGCCCTGCTTCGGCGGACAGGTCTCCAGCATCTATGCCAATTCGGTGTTCCAGTTGCAGGGCGCCGTACGCGCCAAATCCAACATCGACCTCAAGGTCCATTTGCGGGACGGCGACGCCCTGATCACGCGCGCGCGCGCCAACCTGATGACGCTGTTTCTCGATGATCCCGCCGCGACACATTTTCTGTTTGTCGATGCGGATATCGGCTTCACGCCCGAGCAGGTGTTCCGGCTGATCGAATCCGGAGCGGACGTGGTGGCCGGCGTGTATCCCATCAAGCGCGTCAACTGGACCAAGGCAAAGCGGGTCATCGAGAGCAGGCGGCCGAACTTGCCGTCGGCCGCGCTCGACTACGTACTGGAGATCGACGATCCCGATCATGTCGCCGTCGTCAACGGCTTTACGCGCGTGCGCTACGCCGGGACGGGTTTCCTGATGATCCGGCGTCACGTGTTCGAGAAGATGTGCGCGCATCCGGCCTACGCTCCGCTGCAATTCTTTCGCGAGCATTCGCTCGATGCGCTTGCGGGAAGTCCCAACCGGTTTGCGCTGTTCGAATGCATGATCGATCCCGGCAGCGGAACCTATCTCAGCGAAGATTTCGCTTTCTGCAAACGCTGGACCGACATCGGCGGTGAAATCTGGGCCGACCTCAAGAGCCGTCTCGATCATGTCGGCCCTACGGTCTATCACGGCGATATCTCCTCGCAATTTGCCGCAGCCGAGCTTGCGACCAATGCTGCGTGAGATCGAACAGACCGGCGTGGCCCAACCCCTTTGCGCTGAACGCATTGGCCTCGCCAGGCTCGCGAAGATGTCGTTTACCGGAATGGATCTTCGCCCGCTGTGGCAAGCTTTGATCGCCAAGGTCATCGACGGCAGCGCCGAAGCCGGCGAAGGACTCGATCTATCGCTGGTCGCGCAATTGCTGGGTGACAAGGGTGCGGGTCTCGCCATCCAGAAGGAGATACTTGCATCGCATCAGTTGTTCCGCTCGCCGTGTCTGGTGGAGAAGCCGCGGCTGCGCGTCCTGGCGCTCGCGGCTGCGACCGACATGGGCAGCAACACGCCGATCGAGTTCCTGCTGGAGGAATCTGGCATCGAACTGATGACGCTATATGTCATTCCGGACGTCGAATTACCCGACCCGCTGCCCGATCATGATGTTGCGATTGTGATTGCGTCCGACTCGGAAGAATGTCGCGACGCGCTGCGCAAGATCGATCACGCCGCGTCGAGCTGGCCGCGGCCGCTTCTCAATCTGCCGCATCGGGTTTGCAATCTCGATCGCGACAAGCTCCATCGCCTGCTCGACGGGATCGAGGGTCTCGATATTCCGGCAACGACGAGTGTCGCACGCGATCGACTTTTACAGCTAGCGCATTCGTCCCTCGCACTTGCCGGCCTCGCCGCTGACCTTGCATTTCCCATCATTGCCAGGCCACGTGGATCGCATGCCGGAGCAGGTCTTGCGAAGATCGATAGCCCCCATGCGCTGGAAATTTATCTTCGCGAGCGTCCGGAGCAGGAATTCTTCGTCTCGCGCTTCGTCGACTACTCGGATGGCGACGGTTTGTTCCGCAAGTACCGGATTGTGTTCGTCGATGGCCGGGCTTATGCGTGCCATATGGCGATCGCCGATCGCTGGGACATCTGGTATCTCAACGCGGGAATGTCCGGCAGCGCCAGCAAGCGTCTCGAAGAAGAGACCTTCATGCGCACATTCGACATTGGCTTTGCGCGTCGTCACAAGGCGGCACTGGCCGGCATGGTCGACCGGATCGGTCTGGAATATTTCACGATCGACTGCGCGGAAAACGAAGACGGCGATCTCTTGATATTCGAGGCCGACAATACCGCCGTCGTTCACAACATGGATCCGCCCGGCATCTTTCCCTACAAGCCGCCCCAGATGCGCAAGATCTTCGATGCATTCGCCGCGATGCTGTGCCGCCGCGCCCGGCACAGCCGGGAACAGGCGGCGTGACGGTTGCGTTGCTCGGGATATGGCGATCCCGTCAGGCGGAACGGCGTGCTTCCGGGGCGGCTCCGGGTTTGCCCCGGGCTGCATTGTGATCCAGAAGCTTCTTCTCATAGGCGACGAGCTTCCTGGCTTCTTTCAGCGCCTGGTATAGATCGCCGCTCAAAATATTGTTGTTGATGCCCTCGATGATCGGCCACGCGCTCGGCGCGGCGGTAACGATATCGCGCACGAGGTTGAAGTAGGTTCCGTGATTGACCTGAGGGTCCGGCGAAATGTACATCAGTTGCACCGCGAGATAGACCAGTTTGGCTGGGGTGTCGGCGGTAGCCGGCGTCAGGATGTCCTTTTCGCGCAGGATTGGAATATTGTCGCCGTCGATCAACAGCCGGGCTCGCTGGTCGGAATTGGTGATCACGCAGGCGCCGATAATGATCCGTTCATTCGGCTTCAGTTCGACTTTTAAGGCCATGCCTGTTCTCCGTTGCGGCTTCTTACGCGAGCGTCATTACAGCGAGTTCGAGTAGGCCTCGGCTTTGGTCGCGCCGGGTGGGCGCTGATGCTTTTGGGCCGATGTTGCCGCAATCCTTTCCCATTACAGTTAACGATTGGTAAACGTAAAAATCGGTATTTTTACTATCGTTGCGCGAAATCTGTAGTTGTATCAACGACATTTTCCAAACCGCGCGCCGCCAAAAACCGCGGATATGCGCGCCGCCGCCGTGACTCTGCAACCGGCAGGCCGCCGCCGATTCATGTTTTTTTAGAAACTTGGTTCCAACGTGAGCCGTCGCCCGATCAAAAAAGATTGGGACTACGCTCGCACTCTAATTTCATACCAGAAAGGTCTGAAAATGTCCGGTATTGTTCTATCCGCATCGGTTCGCCAGAACCTGCTTTCCCTGCAGTCCACGTCGGCCCTCCTCGCGACCACCCAAAACGATCTCGCGACCGGCAACAAGGTGAACTCGGCGCTCGATAACCCGACCGATTATTTCACTGCCGCGGCGCTTAACAACCGCGCTGACAGCATCAGCAACCTGCTGGACGGCATTTCGAATGGCACCCAGGTGCTTCAGGCCGCCAACACCGGCATCACCTCGCTGCAGTCGCTCGTTGCGACCGCCAAGTCGATCGCCAACCAGGTTCTGCAGACGACGGTCGGATATTCGACCAAGTCGAGTTCGAGCTCAACGGCTGCGGTCGCCGGTACCTCGGCCAATCTGGTCGACGGCACCAACATCAAATCTGGCGACGTTCTGGCAGTTGCCGCTTCCACCGGCATCCCGGCATTCAGCATCACGCTCGGAGCGAGCGAGTCCCTTGCTCAGTTGAACACGTCTCTGGCGTCCAGCAACTTGCAGGCCAGCCTTGACAGCAGCAACAAGCTCGTCATCACCACGACGAATGATGCGGCGTCTTCCACCGTTGGCACTGTCACCCTTACCGGCACAGGGAACGCGACGTTCGTGGCTTCCGCCGCGCCCGTTGCGGACGCTGCGTCCCAGGCCATTCGCTCCAACCTGGTCAGTCAGTATAATAACATCATCGCACAGATCACGACGACCGCTCAGGACTCTTCATTCAACGGCATCAAC
>NZ_SSMW01000097.1 GCF_004799405.1 Bradyrhizobium sp. | reverse complement strand
TGTTGCTCTTGGGAGGGCTTCCACGCCGCATATTTGATACCGGAAATTGTTCAAATCCAAGCGCAGGCTCTGCCGGAACCTTCGAAATTCTTAACCGTTCAACCACCGCAGGGCTGCTGCCACGGAGACCACCGGGACATGCCAAGGCTTTCGAGCGAATTGTTGCGCACAGCGCTGGCGCTTAAATTAAGCCAGATCAAGCGCGCGACACGATCCTATTTGCGCGATCGAACCAATCAGGCGACCGGCACCGTTGCCAGCTACGCCATCGCAGCCGCATTCTTTGCCGTGTCGGGAGTTTTTTTCTTATCGGCCTGTGTTGTGGGAACCACAGCGCTTTTTCGTTGGATTGAAGTAAATTACGGGCTGTTTCCGGCTTTCGGAGCCGTCGGCACATTACTGCTGGTAGCTGCTGCGATTTTCGGGGCTTTGGCAATAAGCTATCTCAAGCGGCCGCCGGCTAAGTTTCCAAGTCTAACCAGTCGCTTGCACGTGGCCATCAGGGCCAATCCGATCCATCCCGACCAGATCCAGGCGGCACGGGATACCGCATCAGCGGTCTTGCGTTCGCCCTCGGCTACGGTCAGACGAATTAGCAGTGGAGCTCGGCCAGAGCGAGACAGCCTGCACATTTCTGCAGGCCTGATCTTGATAGCTACCTTGCTGGGCTGGGCCGCCGCGGTTCGATGGCAACAGGCGCGAAGAACTCAACCGGAGGCTGGAGCAAGGCCGCAGACCGGCATTACAAGATAGCGACCCACTCGCGCGAGAGCGTTTGGCGCATTTGGCCCAGCCGATCGAAGACCTTGAAGTTTTAGCTTCAAGATCAGCGCACGTTCGCTTAAGGCTCCCGTTCACATGAGGCCCAAGAAGCCGCCAAAGAGTTAGGCCGATGAGACGGCCAAGGGCGCAGATCGGGCTTTCAAATCCTTGGCGAAGCCTCGGAAGGGTAAGTAATCAACCCCGCCGTTCCTCGACTTGCTGCGCCAGCTTGATCCATTCCTCAGCGACCTTCAGCCAAGCCGCACCCTCACCACGCGCGCAAGCCAAATCGAGAGCAACGTCGGAAGCTTGAGGCAAGCTTTCGCAAATTCGGCGAAAATTTTCTGGATGCTTAATCCGATCAACCACGCCCGCACTCGCATCGGCGCCGGCCCGCGAAGTCATCGATCTCAACAAGCATGGTCTTGCGGCCCCTTCACCGGGGGCCTAGCCGCTGGCCACGCCAGTGGCCGACACTCCCACCATCCTTCGGAAGCGGCCTCAAGCCAAGACGAACCCTTTGTCCATAGTCTCCGTACGCGGCTCGCTCAGGACGGCATTCTCGACAATTACATCCGCGCACTCGCCATGGCAGCGGATGGCGCGGGCCAGACAGTTAGCCTCGCGGATCGCCAAATCTCTCGACCAGAACGGCGTCATCATATCATCCGCCCGGATAGCCCAGCCGTGCTGCTCTTTGACAACGTTGAAAGTGATCATCGCATCTCACCGCAAATGGGCCGAAGGAGTTCCATACTTCGCAACTATGACTGTACTCCCCACGATTGGAACCGCAATTCTTGGTCCATTCAACATCCCGGAGGATCGACGACGTTGATCTACGTCAAATGTTCAAGTGGCTCCCGGCGTGGAACTTAGGAAAGGCTCTTTAGTAACAATGCCCAGGTGTGGTGGGCGATCTGCTCGTCTTCCTGCGAGGCGAGGACTTGCACTTGGACAGCCAATGCGGGATCGCCGGTGGGATTGTTTGCGGATCGGATCCAACTCCTATTGAGGCGGATGCCGGCTCAGGACAGCCCCTCGCAGATCGAAGCGCGTACTTCGTCATCGTTTTCCCAAATTCCGCTTGTGGATGACGTTGCTCAGAGGGACGGGAGTGAACAGTAAGGTGATGTTCAGCAGCACGACGATGGCGCAGACGAGACGCTTGGTCGCATCGAGCGGAGTGGGCCAGAGCGGATGGATGAATTTCTCGAGATACCTCAGCACTGGCACAGCTCGCTGCATCAGAGCGGCGAGGCGCCGCGTGCGGCCATTGAGGAGTCCGCAAAGGCGACCCGGGCCATGACTTTGGAATGCGTAAAATGCTTGCGTTCGCCGCGGACTTCCCAAATTCCGTCATCCGGCTGATTCCAAATTGTCGCAAGATGTTCGATGAACGGGCATTCGAGCGACCAACTGGCGTCATTTGCCTCAAGCCGGCGCGCGCCGCGCGATATAAAGAGCATCCAGGACTTCGCCGTAAACGTCGAGTTGAACCTGGTCGGCCGCGGCGTTGCCAATCCGGACAGGAGCCGATCCTTCATAACCTGGGAGCCAGGGTACTTCGAACTCCACGAGCCTGCGCTCGCCTCCCGGGCGCCCGTGTGAACAATAGCGCTCACCTAGAGCGGCAACGTGATGTATCCGAGAGTGGAATATAAAGAGGCCGCCGATGCGGCCCCTTTTTCTTAAGAGATGGTTGCGGATGGGGCGTGAGCTATCGCTTCTCACCACCGCCGCCCGGGCCGCCACCTCCTGGACCGCCACCTTGGCCACCGACATCACCGCCGCCTTGGCCACGGACTTCGCCACTACCCGGGTTGCCGCTGCCGGGCGCGGCGTTCCGCGGCATCTTGCCACCGCCGACAGGCGCAACATTCTTCTGGATCTGGCCAGAATGAATTTCAGCACCGCCTCTGGGTTCTGCTATAGGCGGGCCGCGGCGAATGGTGGTCCCACCCTCGTCGTGCCTGCCCGGTCGTTCTTCGACCGGTCCGCGATCTCTTGCGCCGTGACCGAAACGCCGCTCGGCAGGTCCGTAGCTCCAGCTCTGCCAGCCATATTCACCGCCCCACCCGAGGTTCTGCCGCCTGGCATAGCCACAGCGGTACCAGCCGGGACCGTGCCAGCCATCGAAATAGAAGCAATAGCGGTAGCCTTCGACGATGAATACCGCGACCTTCTGTGTCGCGTCGGTGGCATCGAGCGCTGGCTTAAGTCCGGCGCCAATGTTGATCGACATGGCATTGCCGCTGTTCGAGCTTATCGCCAGCGCCGCAACTGCCGCACCGACATAGAGTAATTTACGCTTTGGAACCTCCTTCTAAAATTACGAACAGCCGGGATGGCTGCTCGCCGTTCAATTCGATTGCTCAATAGGAGCCACGATCCCGATCCCTGCGAAAAAACGCCTCGGAAAAGCGGCGCTTCTGCTGATCGTCAAGACCGCTGTAAAGCGGTTGGGCGGCGTCTGCGAGCTTCTTCCGTGCATTCGCCTGGTCGATCTGCCCATCAGCGTCCTTACGCATCTCGTCGATCAGATCGACGCTGCCCTGTTGCTTGGCGTGGGCATCTCGCCAAACTATCTGTTGTTCGGCCTGCTTCTTCCACATATCCACCACTGCTGTTTCAAACGCAGACCAATTCTTTTCCTGCTCTGAAGTGAGGCGCAGATCTGCCTTCATCTGAGCAGCGCGCGCCGCTGCATGATCTGTAATCTTGCTTACGGTCAAATCTGTGCGATCCGAACGGTCTCGCGCGCCCGCTGAACTGGTAATGGCTGTACCTGCCAACAAGACCGCAGTCGTAACGAGCATGAGGGTTTTTCGCATGACGTTCTCCTTTATGTCGGACGAAGAACGAATAGAGTCGGTCAATATTGGTTCCTACTTTGAGTAATTTGTTTTTGGCGTGTCCATTGACATAGATCAACGACAACCAGGAAGGAGCTTGGCCGCATTCTGAATGGCAAAGATTCGACTTTCGTTACAAGATTTGCAAGCGCGGGCGTTGGCAGAAATCCGAAAGCAACCCGGCTGCTCAAACGTTCGCAATATCGCTATCAATCGCGTTACGGATGAGCGGGTTGGAAATAACTGGTCAATGTGTGTGTTGTCCGCGGGCACAGCTGACGCCAACACGGCTGCACGCGCTGCGCTCAATGTCCAGCACGCCTTGCGTCACGACTACGACCTAACGACGGATTAAATGCCGGGTACGGCTGCGGCGTTGATGCGCTTCTTGGCTTCGCGACAGTGGCTTAATAGTTTCGCCTTCAGGCAAGCGGTGCTGGAAGCCAGTTTCAGCCCCTATCAAAGTATTCATTCGAGCTGATACGATCTGTACAAGGAGACAGGGCTGAGTAGACCCATTGTCAGGCGCCAGGTTGATGATCGTATCCTTCGCACCATAAGTCGGCCTTCGTCGGCCTTCGCCGGTTGATCCTCATAAAGAATGCTTAAGGAGTTTAGGTCCGGTGGTCGTTTCGCTCGCACCTGATCAATCGTACCCAGCACAGTGCCGGGTTCGACGGTCCCGCCTTCCTTCACTAAAATCCTGGACAACACCCTTGTTACAGCGTTCGAATTTCGTGGGTCACGTCATCAGTATCAATCTCGACCAGCGGCTCATGCTCAGTAACCGGATCGCCCGCCCGCTTGAACCATCGTCCAACCCACAAATTTGGTGCCAGCGTCCGCTATCTTCGGAACTTTCATTTCCGCCATTGAACTGATCCTAACATTCTGGTGGGTTACGGCCGCTTGGCAGCATTGCCGTTAGACATATTGCTTCACATCACCGGGCTTCATCCCGTAGCCCGTAAGCTCGTGGATGTTAAGCAGCTTCACGGCCTCAATCCTCTCGCCGATTGTTATCGGGATTACCGTTCGCGCCAATTCTTCGGTTTTTTCATCGTCAAGTTCATAGACTTAAAGAGTCCGGACCAAACCGCTGAGCATCGATGCGCGAACCATCCGGCCGCCTAGTTTGTCGATATCCACAATATTGACTATGCTCCCAATGTGCTCCTAGAGGTGCCCTTATCGTACGGCGAGCCACACCTCGCCAATTGAGCAATATCAATATTTTGGAACGTCCCCAAATGCCGGTCAGAAGTTGCCTCTTTTGGACAATGCAGCCATCGCCGGCTCATCGGTGCGCTAATAGCACCGCGTGTCCGGGGTGCCTCAGCTGATTTGAGATTGATGCGGTACTTGCTCGGCGAGTGCACGGGACGACCGACCTCAATCTCGCATTTCGCCCTGCGGTTAAAACATCTGAACCTTTCCGCGCGCCAGGTGTTACCTCGCTGAGGGATGAACAGATCGAGTGAGTTTGAAGTGTGAAGCCCCGATTGCCGAAATGCCCGAACTGCTCTCGACCGATGAGGGTCGCCCGCACTATACTGGCCAGGACCGGGGCGCTAGAGGTTAACGTGTACGAATGCAGACCGTGTGGAGTCTCGTACACAACAGAAGACCACTTATCGATAGCGGGTACGCACCCCCCGTACGGTAACTACGGGTAGACAATTCTTGTGAGCCGCGCGCGCAGATGCGGCTCCCTGCACCACTGAAATCTCCATCAAGCGCAAGCACCGCTATCGGCCATGCGGCTTGGCCCTGTCTCAATTGGCGCGGCGCGCTTGCAAGGCGGCCAGAGGAACGTCGAGTTCGTACACGACGCCCTCCGGCTCATATCTCAATCGAACATGACCATGAAGCTGATCGGCAAGGCGATTGATGAGGCGTGTCCCGAAACTGCGCCGAGTCGGCTCCCGGACCACCGGCCCCCCACTCTCGGTCCATGTCAGCTTTAACCGTTGCGCTTTGTCATCGACAATCGATGTGATGTTGATGCGCCCCGTGGTGTTGGACAACGCACCGTATTTGACCGCATTCGTGCATAGTTCGTTGAGAGACATAGTGAGCGGCAGGACCGCGTCTGAAGCGATCTCGATGTGAGTGTCTTGAACGACAAACCGTCGGACATCCGGGTTATCGAATGGTTCGGTTGCGTCATGAATGACGTCGCTCAATTTCGCGCCAGCCCGGTTTGATTCCAGCAACAGATCATGCGCCCTGCCTAAGGCAACCAATCGGCCTTCGACAGCCAATCGGCCTTCTTTCAGGTTCTGCGCAGATCCCAAGCTCTGCGAGGTAATCGCAATCACCGTCGCCAGCATGTTTTTCACTCGATGATGCAACTCCTTCAACAGCAGACCCTGAAATCGCTTGGCAACCTCAACGTCCCGTATCGCGGCGACCACGACGAGTCCATCGAGGGGACGATGCGGGCTCAGGCTAATCTCGACCTGGAGTTCGCTGCCGTCCTTACGAAGGGCACGTAACTCCAACCCAATGCCCATCATGCGTGGCGTAGGGTCGACAATGAAACGATCCAGATGACCCGCATGAACGTCCCTGTACCGTTCCGGAATAAGGATGCTAAGCGGTTTGCCAACCAGTTCGTCGGGGGGGTAACCGAACATGGCCTCGATGCGGTTAGTAGCGAAATTGATGCGGCCGGTCTTGTCAATGATAATTACGGCATCCGGACTTTCCTCTAAGAACGCGTGGAACTCGTCCTCGCTCATTTCCTTAACCTTGCGTGCGGCGTCACCGAACCAATCAGTCGGGTATCCATCCCGTGTCGAATTGTCGGGCGGTGAGCTGGCCGTCGCCAGTTTAGCGGTTCCCTCATCATCAAAACGTGGTTTTCCGATGGGTTGATGACAAAATCAGCGAGTTTTTGATCAAGCGCAAATCGGAGATGGCCTCTTTCCGCAATGTTAGCCAACCGTAGCAAAGGGACCGCCAAAATGCGCGAGTGGCATCCGATATTGACCGCACCGTTAGACCGCAATCTGCAACTCAGCGTGCATGAGAACGGGGAAGTGCATTCTCTCGTTTTCCCCTGCCGGCGGATACAAACAGGATGGGTGAACGCCTTAACGGGGAAACCAGTTTTCGTCCATCCTACGCATTGGCGTGACTGGCTGGACTAAAGTTCGAACCAAGATCACGTCCAAAAAAATTACTTGTCCACTTCCTTCCGTGTCAGTAGTTTCAGTTGCGCCTGCTCTTCGGAGAGCAACTTGGAAATCACCTGCCGCTTTGACGCATCTGTCTCGGTCTTTAATAGCTCCCGGTAGTGCTTGATGTTGAGCTCCATGATCTCTCGTGCGGAAGCGTTCATGGAAGCAGCCCCAAGGTTAGGTAAGTCGAACCTCGAAAAGCCTAGGGTCGCTTAATTGAGGGGGCCAGAGACGATCGGAAGTGAAAATTTGATCGAGATCAAACTTCGAGCTGATTTTGTGGCGCAAAGGTATAATGGGGCACATTTGATTGTTTGCTGCGATCTGAGGCGAAAATGGCGAGGGCGAAAATCTCAACTAACACTCACGGCCCGGCCATTCGCGGCGTTGACCCGTGGACTCCCTCAGCGGGGAAAATGCGTCAGTTTCTCAGCGAAGAAGAACGCGCGCGACTGGCTGTTCTCGCGTCGATTGTCCGACTCAACAAAGGCGAAGAAATCTACAGTGAAGGCCAGCGTGCTGATGCTGTATTCAACATCATCACCGGAGTCGTGAAGGCATATAAGACGGCTCCCGACGGCAGCGAACACGTCACTGCGTTCTTGTTCAAGGATGATATGTTCGGGCTATCCGAAGAAGGAAAGTACACAAACTCTGCCAAGGCGCTAACACCATTGGCCCTGTATCGGTTCCCGGTGCCCGCCTTGCGGAGACGACTCGCGAAGGACGCCGACTTAGAATTTCATGTTATCTGCAAGCTTCTGCACGAACTCCGTGAGACACAGCGTCACGCGTTTCTCCTTGCTCGGAGACGAGCTCTCTCTAAAGTAGCGATGTTCCTTCAGTTATTGGAAAACCTTCAGGCCGGGAGAGGCGAACGCACGGCCGAGATATATCTCCCGATGAACCGGTCAGATATTGGTGAATACCTTGGAATGTCGCTTGAGGCCGTGAGCAGAGCATTTCGGGGCTTGACCACGCGCGGCATCATCAAGAGCCGGGACCGGCGACATCTAAAAATAGCCGACCGCAGCACATTCGACGAGATTGCCGCTGATACGACGAACGCACCTTAGATCGACGACGCGGTGATGACCAGCTTTCCAGATTCGAGATTCATCAGTGTGGTGAACTTCCGTTGCTTCATGCCCGCCACGCCCCCGACTAACATCATCAACTCGCGTCGCCACATTTAGCCGTCCCCAGAACCTCAGGGCCACGCTTCGATACCGAACAGACACGGCGACAGCTTCTGAAAGAACCGCCAGGACAGACCGACGCTTCAACAGCCGGCAAACCACCACCTGGCCAGCGGCATCAACTCCGTGCATTAGGCTGCCGCTGGTGGCACGTTTGAGACAATGCCGGGGCGGTGTGACGATGTCCTTTGCTCGGGGTAGACCGGAAGTGGCGCAGACCCGGGCTAGACGTTGGACATGCAGCCGCTATTGATTTGCAGCAAAGCGGTACAGCCATATCTGAACAAAGTGGCTCGTCAGCTAAACGAACGACCAGGTGAGACCTTGCAATTTGGCACCCCAGCAGAGAGATTGACGCCTGTGTTGCGTCGACCGGTTGACCCGGCAGCCAAGACCGGACCTGGGCGATTGGCCCTATGGGTTTTGCTGATTTGCGCGGCGGGGATTTCTTCGCGCTCCATCAGATCGACGAGATAACATCTGGCCGCCGACAAGATAATAATGCGACGGCTTGGATCGGAATAGCTGGAACGGCGCCTCGGAGACAAATGTAAAGGACGATGCCATGGCAAAAAAAGGAAAATTCAAAGCGAAACAGAAAAAAGGCGCTCCGTCCGGCAAACCAAAGGGTATCCGAGACGTTAGTGAAATGCTCGATTCAATTCGTGATGATTGGAACGAGTTGTTGGAAAAACCTGTCGCCACCCGACACACCAAGGGCATAAAAAAGCTACTACGATGGTGTGAAGAAGAGTTGAAAGCGTTGCGCAGATATTACAATGAGACCGACGCGTGACCTCGACCAGATGGACATTAGTGGACGGGAACAAGCCAAAAGCTGTTAATATGGCAACAAAAACGAACCGACTACCATTTAGCCTTTTCGATCTCGAGCAACGCCACGAGAAGCTGATTTCGCGTCGCGATTTTTTTCGCCGTATGATGCGGGCAATCGGAGTTTGGTGTGTGCTTGCGTTGTGCGGCCTTCTCATAGGCATGGCCGGTTATTGCTACTTCGAGAACATGTCGCTTCCGGATGCGTATGTGAACGCAGCCATGATCCTCTCCGGCATGGGGCCACTTGGCGAGCTCAGGACTACCGCCGGAAAAGTCTTTGCCGGCTCTTACGCAATCTTCTCGGGGCTGATTATCGTGATCGCCACGTCATTCGTGCTTGCTCCTATTTTTCACCGTATGCTCCACCACTTTCATGTGGAGACGACCGAGAATGATTAATTTCGCTTATCTGCACGAGGCTACGACCTCCGATGGTTAGGTCTTTGGCCAGGCCCGCAGCCCAAATTGGCAGCCCTCCCTGATTATCTTCTAGCCGGGATAGGATCCCGCGGTCTCTTTCATCTTCTATAGGGATAAGCCATCTTCTGCAGGACAGGCCACGGACCGATCAATCTGTTTTACAAGGTAACGCCGGATGACCGTGGCGCGGAACTGGGGTGGCCTAACTGCCCCTGACGACCAGCAACCACCGCGAAGATGCTCCGTATTCCCCGATATACTGATCGACGTCGTTGCACTTTGTGCACTCGAATATGCGCTGATCGTAGCCGGGCTTTTCTGGCTCGATGCGGGCTGAAAAGCATGGTACTGATTTTCGCAGTCGCCGGTTTTGGGGAATTGACTCGCTTTTCCACCGGTATAAGCGCTGAAATCGAGCGCCATGGCAGACGTCCCAAAATACAAGTTCGTCGATAACATCCGGCCTCCCTGTTCCAAATGTGGCAGGCCGTTGCTGTTGACTCGCATCGAACCGGAGGAACCCGGCTTTGATCTGCGTACCTACTACTGTGCGCCTTGCGAAGCCACCGAAACCATCATCGCGCCTATCTGGCCGGCTGCCGCCGCGCGGCCGCCAAAATCGGACGCGGCGAGAAAACCGTAAGCGAGCGCGCAGCAAAGCTTGGGCTGAAGGCGAAGGGGAAATAGGACAGCATCATGACTGCTGCTGTTTACGTCGCACGGCCTAAGCCACTGATATAACGCGAGTGTTTCCAAGAAAACACTTTCATAGGAAAAATTGCAAAACCGCCGGAACCTATTGCTCAGATGCGAGTATGCCTTAGCCCTGATAGCGCTCGGAAGGGCTCCGATAGCCGTGATCCCGGCAGGAAGAGCTCGCGCAGTCGCGATCCTGGTTGTCACGGCAGAAACAGTTTTGATGACCGTGATACTGATCGTCGAAGATGATATGTTTCTCCGCGACGACGCGGAGATGATGATCCAAGACTGGGGTCACGATACCCTTTCGGCTAGCGACGTAGACGAGGCGCTTTCGCTCCTGCGCTCTCCGCAACAGATCGACGCACTTTTTACCGATATCTACCTCAAGAGAGCGGTCCTTGGCGGGTATGAACTTGCCCACCAGGCCATCAAGCTCCGGCTGAATTTGCGTGTGCTCTATACGACCGGCAATACCATCAATGATAAAACGAAGGCCTTGTTTGTTGACGGCGCGCACTTCCTTTCGAAGCCGTACACGCGATTTCAACTCCAAAACTCAGTTGAGGCACTGCTCGCAACGTAGTTTTGAATCTGCGTAATCTATCCGCTAAGCGGAGCGAGTATAAGTTACCGGGGGAAAAACCTTGACTATTGGAGACGACGAAACGAGGACGCAGATCTACCTCTCCGAGGGCGCGGACAACACCGCGCGCAACCGGGCAGAAGAGACGCTGCACAAGGCGGGGGCCCTGCAGAGCGCGATCTTCAACAGCGCCAACTTCTCGAGCATCGCCACCGACGCGAAGGGCGTCATTCAGATTTTCAATGTCGGCGCCGAGCGGATGCTTGGCTACACGGCCGCCGAAGTGATGAACAAGATCACGCCGGCCGACATTTCCGATCCGCAGGAGCTGATCGCGCGCGCCAAAGCGCTGAGTCTCGAGTTCGGCACCCCGATTACGCCAGGCTTCGAGGCCTTGGTGTTCAAGGCCGCGCGCGGGATCGAGGACATCTACGAGCTAACCTACATCCGCAAGGACGGCAGCCGGTTCGGCGCGGTGGTGTCGGTCACGGCCCTGCGCGACGCGCAGGACGCCATCATCGGCTATCTGCTCATTGGTACCGACAACACCGCGCGCCAGCAGGCGGAAGAAGCGCTGCTCAAGGCGGGGGCCCTGCAGAGCGCGAT
>NZ_SSMW01000096.1 GCF_004799405.1 Bradyrhizobium sp. | reverse complement strand
GACAGCGATTCCACGGTGTCGCCGGGCTGCACCGTGATGACCTTGATGCGCAGCGGCCTTGCGGCCTGAATTTCCTCCAGCGTCAGGCGGCGGAAGGAATTGACGGTCTCGCGCGCGTTGCGGTCGCTCTCGGTGGTCTTCTGCTTGGCGGCGAAAATAAAACGGTAGACGTCGCTGCCGAAACGCAGCGCATACACCCTGAACTGCCATTGATCGCCGTGGGCGACCGCGGAGGCCGCCGGGAAGCCGTTGATCATCAGATCCTCGGTCGAGGCCTTGTCGACATTTTCCATCCAGCCGGAATTGAGATATTCGCCGAGACTCTGTTCGGCGGGCACCCGCGCCACATCGAAACGCATCGCCTGGGAGCCGCCCTCGCGCACGCCGACCACCGCCTGCGCGGTGTTGTCGAGCGTGAAGTTTTCGGGCGCGGCAAAGGTGAAGCCGAGCTTGGGATGCAGGAAGCGGCGGCCGCGGACGAACCCCTCGCTCGGATCCTCGCCATAGACGATGTTGTCGATGGCGCCGAGATAGCTTTCGCGATCGCGTTCGCCGCCCTCGGGCGATGAGTATTGCCGCGCATTGGCCTGCGCATTCTGCACGCGCTCCGGGGTTGCCGGATGCGACGACAGGAAGTCCTGCGCGCGCGGATCGACCGAGGTCTTTCCGGCTTTCAGCTCCGCATTGCGCTCCATCGCGGTCAAAAAACGCGCCGCGCCATAGGGATCGAAATGCGCGCGCGCCGAGATCGCAACCCCGATGCCGTCGGCCTCGAACTCCTGGCTGCGCGAAAAGCTCGCCATCGTCAGCTTGGTCTTGGCGAGCGCAAGCGCCGTCAGATCCGGATCGTTGCCCATGTCGGTGACGACGCGGGTGACGATCGCGGCCTGGCGCGCCTGGTCCTCGCGGATCGAAGCGTGCTTCGCCAGCACATGCGCCATCTCGTGGGACAATACCGAAGACAATTCCGAGGTGTCGCAGGCCAGTGCGATCAGGCCGCGCGTCACATAAAGTTGCCCGGTCGGAAGCGCGAACGCATTCACCGCGCCCGAATTGAGGATCGTCACCTTGTAGGCCTGGTCGGGACGATCGGACGCCGCGACCAGCCGATCGACGGTGTTGCCGATCAGGGCTTCCAGTTTCGGATCGTCATAGGCGCCGCCATAGGAGGACAGGATTCGCTCGTGCTCGCGCTCGGCGGCCGGGGTTTGCGCGACGGCCCGGGCCGGCTTGGCGGCGGGGGCCGGTGCCGTCGGCGACGCGGTCTGAAACCGGCTCATGTCGCCGCAGGCGGCCAGCGTCAAGGCCGCGCACAGCAGAACCGGCGCAGCCCAATGGCGGCGGCCCATCCCGGTCTCGTGCCGTCCCGCGCACGCCATCGCTTCAGAACCCCTTATGTCCAACGAGCTAATCCCCGCCGACCAATTCAATCTGTCCCGTCCGGAGCACCTCGATTCGCGGGCCGCCCCGCATTTCGACCCAGCCCCGAACACGAATTCGTCGATTTTCGAGAGACTTAAGGTCAGTTCCGGCAGCCCCGAAAGCCGATATCATGCGCCTTGAAATAGTCGCAGCAAAGCCTCGTGTCCAGTTCCGTCCGAAATTCAGGTAAGTCGTTGCCCCTGCCTGCCGCACCGAGAGGACCTTGCCCTCCACTACGGTAAACTGCCCGATCATGGCCAAAATATCGCCGGGACTTTCCGCGCTTTTGTTGGCCGCAGAATCGGCCCAGATTCCGCGCCTGGCCTGGCGCGCCGCCACCTCGGCGGCGCTCAGGCTCAAAGCACAGTCCTTGTCGGTCACGGTCGCCGATACCAGCGCATGGCCCTGTTCCAGCAACTGGCCCTGCACCGAGATATCGGCGCCATCGAGAAACACGAAGGCGGGCTGGCGGCCGTAACGGTCGGGGGCGTTGTCCTGTCCGCGCAACGTCACGTCATGGCCGGCCACGATCGCCGACAGCGCCGCGGCGCGGCTCGCGCCGGTTTGTTCGGCCGCGACAGGCTCGATGCCGGCCAGGCGAATCTCGCGGCCGTCGCTCATGCGAAAGCTGCGCCCGTCGATCACCTCGGTGACGCGGCCCTCGCCCTGCGGCTCGAAGTTGCATCCGGCCGCGCGGGCGGGGCTGGTCGCGATCACAAGGATGAAGCTGCACGGCAATGCCGCCGCGACCGACCCGATGCGCCGCGGCATGCTGCTCGCCGGTTTCATGACGCTGCCCTCAACCACATTCCGTGCAAGGACTCTTAGCCTGATCGGCGCGCGATGTAAGCAGTCCTGCGATCATTCCGGTTAGCGGAAAAACCCGCATGGGCTCGGCTTGCCGCTGCGCACCGCATGCGGCATGATTGCCGCAGCAAAATCGAGGCCGCAGGCAATGCGGCCCGTTTGACAGGGAGGCTTTCCATGAAACGCGCTGTTTCCGGCATTCTCGGCTCGGTGCTGGCCGTTGCCGCATCGGCGGCGATGGCGCAGGACAAGCCGCCGCTCAAGCTCGGCGGCATCCTCGACATGTCCGGGCTTTATGCCGACATCACCGGGCCCGGCAGCGAGATGGCCGCCAAAATGGCGGCGGAGGATTTCGGCGGCGATGTGCTCGGCCGCAAGATCGAGATCATCGCCGCCGATCATCTCAATAAGGCCGATCTTGCCGCCAACATCGCCCGCGACATGTTGGACAACCAGGGCGTCGAGATGATCTACGACGTGGCGGCGTCCGCCACTGCCCTTGCCGCCGGCGAGATCGCCAAAGCGCGCAACAAGATCGTCATCTTCAACGGTCCCGGCTCGATCCGGCTCAGCAACGAAGCCTGCGGCCCCTATACCGTGCATTACGTGTTCGATACCTTCGCGCAGGCCAATGTTACGGGTCTCGCCACCGTCAAGCAGGGCCTCGACACCTGGTTCTTTCTCACCGCGGACTATGCGTTCGGCCAGGATCTCGAAAAGGACACCAGCAATGTCGTGCTGAAATCCGGCGGCAAGGTGCTCGGCAGCGTCCGGCATCCGCTCAACACCTCGGATTTTTCGTCGTACCTGCTGCAGGCGCAAAGCTCCAAAGCCAAGGTGATCGGGCTCGCCAATGCCGGCGGCGACACCATCAATGCGATCAAGCAGGCGTCCGAATTCGGGATCGCGAAAGGCGGCCAGAAACTGTCGCCGCTGCTCGCTTTCGTGACCGATATCGATAGCGTCGGGCTTGAAACCGCCCAGGGCCTGTTGCTCGCCGAAGCCTTCTACTGGGACCTCAACGACGAGACCCGGGCCTTTTCCAAACGCTTCATGGAGCGCATCAAGCGGGTGCCGACCTCGGCGCAGGTCGGCGTCTACTCCTCAGTGATGCATTACCTGCAAGCGGTGAAGGCCGCCGGCACCACCGACTCCGCCGCCGTCATGAAGATCATGAAGGACACCCCGATCAACGATGTGTTCGCCAAAAACGGCAGGATTCGCGAGGACGGTCGCATGGTGCACGACATGTATCTGTTCGAGGTCAAGAAGCCGTCGGAGTCCGAACAGCGCTGGGACGACTACAAGCTGCTGGCGACCGTTCCGGGCAATGAGGCGTTCCAGTCGCTCGAACTGTCGCGCTGCCCGCTGGTGAAGAAATAACAACAGCGAATAAGGAAAACGCCGATGAATGACATGGTCCTTCAAAAACTCGATGGCGGCCTGCTCACGATCACCATGAACCGTCCCGACCGGCGCAACGCGCTCAATCCGGACATGACGCGCGGGCTGGTCGAGGCGGCGCGGCGCGCGGCGGAGGATCATGAGGTTCGCGCCGTCCTGCTTAAGGGGGCGGGCGGCACCTTCTGTGTCGGCGGCGATGTCAAATCGATGGCGGAGGGGCGCGCGCCGCTGCCGTTCGAGGCCAAGATGGTCAATCTGCGGCGCGGCATGGAAGTCTCGCGCATCCTCCACCAGATGGCAAAGCCGGTGGTGGCGCAGCTCGATGGTGCGGCCGCCGGCGCCGGCCTTTCGATTGCGCTCGCCTGCGATCTCCGCGTCGCCTCGGCATCGGTCAAGATCACCACCGCGTTCGCCAAGGTCGGATTGTCGGGCGATTACGGCGGCACCTATTTCCTGACCCAGATGCTCGGCAGCGCCAAGGCGCGCGAGCTTTATCTGCTGTCGCCGGTACTGTCGGCGCAGGAGGCGCTGGCGCTCGGCATGGTGAACCGCGTCGTGCCCGACGCCGAAGTCGATGCCGCCGCGCATGAGTTGGCGATGTCGCTGGCGCAGGGCCCGTCGATCACGCTCGGTTACATCAAGAAGAACATCAACAATGCCGAGCATTTGCCGCTGGAAGCCTGTTTCGACGCCGAAGCGATCCACCATTCGCGCTCCGGCGAGACCGCCGACCACAAGGAAGCCGCCAAGGCCTTTGTCGAAAAGCGCAAGCCCGCCTTCCAGGGCCACTGAGATGGCGCCTTATATGAGATTGCGACAGATCTGCCTGGTGGCGCCGCATCTCGAGCCTGTAGTCGGCGACATCTCCGCGATCATGGGCCTTGAGGTGTGCTACCGCGACGGTAACGTCGCCAAGTATGGCCTGGAGAATGCGCTGCTGCCGGTCGATACCATTTTGCTGGAAGTGGTCGCACCGTTTCAGCCCGGCACCGCGGCGGGCCGCTTTATCGACAAGACCGGCGGCCGCGGCGGCTACATGGCGATCTTCTGCTGCGACGATCCCGACGGGCGTGCCAGGCACGCTAAGGAAATCGGCGTCCGCGTCGCCAACGTCATCGACCATGCGCCCTATCACGGCGTGCAACTGCATCCGCGCGATTGCCGCGCGGCGTTCATCGAATTCAATCACACCGATGGCAGCGACGATATTCTGGGCGCCTATCCGCCGGCCGGGCCGGACTGGCAGCAATCGATCCGCAAGGATGTGACGCAGGCCCTGACCGGGGTGGAGATGCAAAGCCCCGACCCTTCCGGCCTCGCCGCACATTGGGGACGCATCATCGGAATTCCCGTCAGTCAAAATAACAACGGCGAGCCGGAACTGGCGCTTCCCAATTGCACCTTCCGTTTCGTCCAGGGCACCAGCGACCTCATGAGCGGCCTGACCTTCAAAGTGCGGGACATCGACGCCGTCCGCCACGCCGCCAAGACCCGGGGACAGCCGGTATCAGGCGATTCGTTTCTGCTCGGCGGCGTCACGTTCCATCTGGCGGCGTGAGCGTGGGCTCGTTTCTTCCGTCATTGCGAGGAGCGAAGCGACGAAGCAATCCATCTTTTCGGCGGGCATGGATTGCTTCGCTGAGCCTGTCATCGGGCGCGCGTTCGCGCGACCCGTTGGCTCGCAACGACGATAGATCCTGTACCAGGCAATAATAATAAGGAACGTCCCGTAATGCCGCATCCGCTCGACAGCTTCTTTGCGCCCGACAGCATCGCCATGATCGGCGCATCGCGCGACCACGAGAAAATTCCGGGCCGGCTGCTGTCGATGCTGCGCAAGAACGAATTTCCGGGTCGGCTCTATCCGATCAATCCCAACTACGGCGATATCGACGGGCTGAAATGTTATCCCTCGATATCCGATGTCGGCCAGCCGATCGATCTTGCCATCATCATCATTCCGGCGCGCGCGGTGCTCGGCGCGCTGGAACAATGCGCCGCGGTCGGCGTCAGGAACGCGGTGATCATCTCGTCGGGATTTGCGGAAGAAGGCGGCGACAGTGCTGCGATGCAGGACGCCATTGTCGCGCTGGCGAAGCGGACGGGGATGCGGATTTCCGGCCCCAATGCCGAAGGCTTCTTGAGCGAGGTGCAGAAGGTCGCGGCGACCTTCAGCCCGACCGTTGATGTCAAGCCGGGTCATGTGCCGCTGGTCGCGACCAGGCGCCGGGCGGCCATCGTCGCACAATCGGGCGGCATCGGCTTTGCGATCAAGCATCGCGCCAAAGCGCTTGGGGTTGCGATCAGCTATTGCGTCAGCGCCGGCAACGAGGCTGACTTGGGCGCCGGAGAATTCCTCGAATACATGGTGCAGGATTCCTCGACCGACGTGATCCTGCTGTTCATCGAGGGTATTCGCGATGTCGGCAAGTTTCTGGCCGCGGCTCGCCGCGCCGCGGAAATCGGCAAGCCCGTGATCGTGACAAAGGTCGGCCGCTCCAGCGCCGGCGGGCGCGGGGCCGCTTCGCATACCGCCAGCATGGCCGGCTGGTCCGCGGCCTATGATGCGGTATTCGCCAAATACGGTTTCATCATCTCCAACGACCTCGACGAGGCCGTCACCATCGCCGCGCTGCTGACCACGAGCCCAATGCCCAGAGGCGACCGCGTCGCCGTGCTCACGGTGTCCGGCGGCGGCGGTATCTGGGGCGCGGACACGGTTTCGATGCAGGGCCTGCAGGTGCCGGAATTGTCGCAATCGATCCAGGCGGAAATCCGCACCTTGATTCCGTCCTATGGCGCGTCATGCAACCCGGTCGATGTCACCGCGCAAGGCGCCAACAGCGGCGGCTTGCAGAAGAGCATCGACCTGCTCAATGCGTCCGATGAGGTCGACGCCATTCTCGTGGTGCTGTCGCTGTCGAGCGAGGTCCGGATGCCGTTCAAGCAGGCGGAGCTGAAGCCCGTCATCGACGCCCAGAACAAGCCGATCGTGTTCTATTCCTACACGCTGCCGTCGAACTTCGCGCGCACCGAACTGGCGAAGTCCGGCGTCGTGGTGCTGTCGGGACTGACGCATGTTGGGGTCGCCATGCGGCAGATGCTTCAGCGCGCGAAATTCAGGCTGGCGCCATCGATGGATGATGCGGCGCCAGCCTCGCGCGATTTCTCCGGATATCTGAAATCCGCAACGCTCTCGGAATTCGACAGCAAGGCGCTGCTGCGCGACGCCGGCATCGCCTTGCCGGACGAGGTGCTGGTGACGACACGCGAGGCGCTGGATGCCGCGATCGCCCGCATCGGCCTGCCGCTGGTGATGAAAATCCAGTCGCGCGATATCCTGCACAAGAGCGAGGTCGGCGGCGTGCGCGTCAACTTGACGACCAAGGGTGAAGCCTTCGCGGCCTACCAGGCGTTGCTGGACAGCGCGCGGCAGCATCGCCCCGAGGCTGAAATCCAGGGCGTGCTGGTCTCTCCGATGGCGAAGAAGGGCGTCGAGATCATCGTCGGCACTCTCTTGGACGCGACCTTCGGCTCGATGGTCATGGTCGGCCTCGGCGGCATCACCACCGAATTGTTCAGGGACGTGATCTACCGGCCCGCGCCGGTGAGCGCGGTGGAAGCTGCCGCAATGCTCGGCGAACTCAAGGCGGCGCCCTTGCTCAACGGCTTCCGCGGGGCGGCGAAAACCGATGTCGCAGCGCTGGCGCAATTGATCTCGCAGCTATCGGTGCTGGCGGCGAGCGCGCGCGAACACATTGCCGAAATCGAAATCAATCCGGTGCTGGTGCATCCGATCGGGCAGGGCGCCACCATTGTCGACGCGCTGGTGGTGGCGAGGGGCTAGCAACTAGCATTCACTGCCTCCGCGGCGACGGTGCGCTCCCTTTCCCCTTGTGCGAGAGGGTTGGGGTGAGGAGTTCCGGCCTAACGTTCAACCGAATCCCTTCACCGATAGACCGTAACCCCTCACGCGGATCGCATCTGACGATGCGACGTAGCCGAAGCATAGCTTCGGCGTTCCTTCAACAACGGCCGCCGAAGGCGGCCTTTACCTCTCCCACAAGGGGAGAGGTAAAGAGCTCACCGCCCCTTGAAGTTGGCGACGCGGCGTTCGGCGGTGGCCTTGACGCCTTCCTTGAAATCCTCGGTCGTGCGCAGCCGGTTTTGTTCGACCAGTTCATGGTTGGTGGCGGCCAGCACGCGGTCGGCGAGGCCGGCGCGCATGGTGGCGCGGGTCGAGATCAGGCCGAGCGGCGAGCATTCGGCGATTTCCTGCGCCAGCTTGATGGCCTCGGCGCGGACCTGGTCCTGCGGCACGCAGGCATTGGCAAGGCCCATCCGGTAGGCTTCTTCGCCGGTCACGCGCCGGCTGGTGTAGAAAATCAGTTCGGCGTTATTCTTGCCGACTAGTTCGGGCAGCGTCGTCGTCAGCCCGAAGCCCGGATGAAAGCCGAGCTTGGTGAAATTGGCGGCAAAACGCGCCTCGGGGCAGGTGACGCGAAAATCCGCCGACACCGCAAGGCCCAATCCGCCGCCGATCGCGGCGCCATGAACCGCCGCGACGATCGGTTTCTTGTTGCGGAAGATTCGCACCGCCTGGACGTAGAGGTGGTTGATGGGCAGGTTCGAGGCCGGGTCGGTCTTGGCGCGGGCCTCGGCCTCCTGCCGCGCCGGATCGCCGAAATTGGCGCCGGCGCAGAACGCCTTGCCCTGGGCGGCGAGCACCGAGGCGCGGATTTCGATATCGCGGTCGAATTCCTCCAGCGCGTCCGCGATCTGGTTGATCAGCGAGACATCGAAGAAATTCAGCGGCGGCTTTTGAATTTCGATGATGCCGACGTGGCCGGTCTTCTCGACGCCGATATCCGTGAATTTTGTCATGATGTGATCTCCGGTGAATAGATGGCCGAAATATTACGGCAATAGCGGTGAGCTCCCTCTCCCCTTGTGGGAGAGGGTTGGGGTGAGGGGTCACGGTCTATCGATAGGCCTTAACCCCTCACCCGGATCGCATCTGTCGATGCGATCCGACCTCTCCCACAAGGGGAGAGGTGAAAAGAAAGCGCGGTCCAGGCCGCACGCCTAGCGCAGACCAAGTCCGCGCGCGATGATTCCGCGCAGCACTTCGGTGGTGCCGCCCTGAATGGTGAGCTTGGGCGCGACCTTCATCGCGAACGGCAGCACCGTGTCGAGGATGGCGTGATTGCTGGCGTCGGGCTCGACGAAGGCCGCGAGATCGCGCACCCGGTGCGGCAATTGCTGTTCCCAGATCGTGCCGATGTCCTTGACGATGGAAGCCTCCACAACCGGCTCCTTGCCGGCGTGCAGCATGCCTGCGACCGACACCGACATCCGGCGCATGGTGTGCAATTGCGCGACCAGCCGTCCGATGCCTTCGGCGCCGCGGTTGTCCGGTTCTTCGCCCAGCGCGCGCACCAGTTCGGTC
Organism: Bradyrhizobium sp.; assembly: GCF_004799405.1. Taxonomy (GTDB): domain Bacteria; phylum Pseudomonadota; class Alphaproteobacteria; order Rhizobiales; family Xanthobacteraceae; genus Bradyrhizobium. The sequence goes on along the minus strand of NZ_SSMW01000096.1, from coordinate 3,488 downwards.
AGCACGTAATAGGTTTCGAGAAAGCGTTCCGGGCCGCTGCGCTCATAGGCGAGTTCTGAAGTGGCCTGCTTCCAGGCGCCGTCCTTTTCGCCGAGCATGTGATCGTCGGCGACGAAAGCGTCCTGGAACACCACCTCGTTGAATTCGGACTTGCCGGTCAATTGCGCGATCGGGTTGACCTTGATGCCCGGCGTTTTCATGTCGACCAGAAACTGCGTCAGCCCGTGGCGGCGGTTTTCCTTGGTCGGCGGCGAGGTGCGGAAGATCGCCAGCATGTAGTTGGCGACCTGCGCGGACGAGGTCCAGATCTTGGTGCCGTTGATCAGCCAGCCGCCGTCGGTCTTGGTCGCCTTGGTCTTGGCGGCGAACAGGTCCGAGCCCGAGTTCGGCTCGCTCATGCCGATCGAGAAACAGACCTCGCCGCGGCAGATGCGCGGCAGGATCTCCATCTTGATATGCTCGGGCGCGTATTTCAGCAGTACCGGGCCGCTCTGCCGGTCGGCCACGAAAAAACGCCGCGTCGGCGCGTTGGCGACGCGCATTTCCTCGGTCACCACATAGCGCTCGAGAAAGCTGCGCTCGTGGCCGCCGTATTTCTTCGGCCAGGTCATGCCGATCCATCCGCGTTCGCCGACCCGCTTGCTGAAGCCGGGCACGTCGTTGTCGCCGCCCTGCGGGCTGTGCGGGTCGAACGTGCCGGCGGCGATTTCCTCGGCGAGGAATGCGCGGACTTCCTTGCGCAGCGTTTCGCATTCGGGCGGCAGGCGGATGGGATCGAAACGGAGAGCTGCGGTCATGTTTGATCTCGACAGTTGGATTCTCGCACGTGCGGCAGCGGAAGTGCGCTCCCTCTCCCCTTGTGGGAGAGGGTTGGGGTGAGGGGTTCAGGTCTATCGACAGTCTGTAACCCCTCACCCGGATCGCATCTTCGATGCGATCCGACCTCTCCCACAAGGGGAGAGGTGAAGGAAAACGCATGTTGGAATTTGTTCATAGGCTTCCCTAGCGCGAGGCGACCAGCGGCCACAATTCGTCGGCGCCGCGCGCGGCGACGCGCTTGCCGAGTTCTACCGCCCAGTAGCTTTCGTGGCCGAAATCGTCGCGCCACGCCAGCGCGCGCATGGTGTAACGATGCAGGATGTGTTCAAGCGTGTAGCCGATCGCGCCGTGCACCTGATGGGCGATCGCCGCACCTTTTTCGGCCGCCTCGGCGCAACGGATCTTCGCAGCCGTGGCTTCCAGGAACACGGCATCGTCGAAGCCCGAGGCGTTGGCGATGGTATCCGCCGCCGAGCTCGCCGCGGCCATGGCGGCGGCGGTCTCGCCGGCGAGCCTTGCGAGATTGTGCTGCACCGCCTGGAATTTCGAAATCTTCTTTTCGAACGCGACGCGCTCGCCGGAATAACGCACGCTGATCTCCAGCATCGATTCCAGCGCGCCCGCGATCTGCAGGCTTCGCGCCACCGCGCCCATCAGCATCAGCGAATCCTGGTCGAAGCCTTTCGGCGCCGGCTTGATCGCCACCGGCGTCACATTGTTGAACGTCACGGTGTCGCTGCCGTCGCTGGCGAGGTTGAGGCCGGCCTCGATCCGGCAACTGGTTGCATCGACCAGCGCGATCGAGAAGCCGCCGGCACCTTGCGCCAGCACCGCGATATGCCTGGCATCCCTGGCAAAGGGCACGCCGCGCGCGCGGCCCGACAGGGTGCCGTCGGCATTGAGCGCGATGCGGTCTTTCGGGCTTGCCGGCGCAATCGTCATCGCGCCGTCGGGCGAGGCAATTTTGGCCTGCGACAGCAGCCATCCCGCCAGCATGGTCTCGGCGAGCGGCACCGCAATCGCGAAACGCCCGGCCGCGCTGAGCACGCTGAAACCTTCGGCGAGGCTCGCGCCCGAGCCGCCGCAATCCTCCGCCACCCATGACAGCGGCAGGCCGGCCTCGCTCAGCGCCTGCCACAGCGGCGCTTTCCAGCCGCCTTTCTTGTCGCGGTTGATGGTTTGCGCATCGGCCAGATCGGCGAATATCTTTTCCGCGGTCTCGGCGACAATATTCTCACTCTCCGCCACAGCGTTCCCCGTTTTGACCCGCACCCGCTTTGCCCGGCGGTTCCGCCGGGCATCGGAGTGCGGTGTTTTCTTGCACCGCATGATGAGGAAAAGCTATCCTCGTGACAAGCGCTGATGTCCGTCGACAGGCCTGCAAAGGCGGCATGCGGCGATGGCCGCCGCCGAATTAATTCCGCGCAACGGAGATTCGCCGATTTGCAGGCATTTCGCCCCGCGCTATGGTAGATGGCGCTACGGCTGGACAGGTTCAAAAATCAACAAAACAGGAAATGCGGATGTCGAAGGATGGTTTGTGCGCGATTGTAACCGGCTCTGCGTCCGGCCTGGGGGCGGCGACCGCGGCCATTCTGGCCAAGGGCGGTGCGCGCATCGTGGTCAATTATTCCTCCAGCCAGAAGGAAGCCGAAGCGACCGCCGACCTCTGCCGCAGCGCCGGCGCCGAGGTGGTCGTGGTCCAGGGCGACGTGTCCAAGGACGCGGACTGCAGGAAGATCGTCGCGGCGGCCGCCGCCTGGGGACGGCTCGATGCGCTGATCAACAATGCCGGCACCACCAAGCATGTGCCGCACGACAATCTCGACGGGCTGTCGGCGGAAGATTTCCAGCGTATATTCGGCGTCAACACCATCGGCCCGTTCCAGATGGTCCGGGCGGCGAGGTCGCTGCTGGAAGCCGGCGCCAAGGCCTCGGGGCGCGCTTCCACGGTCGTCAACGTCTCGTCGGTCGCCGGCATCAGCGGCGTCGGCTCCTCGGTGGCCTATGCCGCGAGCAAGGGCGCGCTCAACACCATCACCTATTCGCTGGCGCGCGCGCTTGCGCCGCTGATCCGCGTCAACACCGTTTGCCCCGGTTATATCGATACGCCGTGGTTCACCAAGGGCCGTGGCGAGGCCGGCGCCAAGCTGGTGCGTGATTCCGTGGTGGCGAAAGTGCCGCTCAAGCTCGCCTCGACCGCCGACGACATCGCCGCTTTGGTGTGCTTTCTCGCCACGCCGTCATCGAGCACCATGACCGGCGAAGTGGTGCGGATGGACGCCGGCATGCATCTGATTACGTAGTCTCGTCATTCCGGGTCTGGTGCTAGCGCACCATCCCGGAATGACGGAAATCATTTGCTTCCGAAATCGGAAATCACGCCGCTGGCCACCAGCCTGTTCCAGATGAACAGTACCACCAGCGCGCCGATGGTCGCGGTGATGAAGCCCGCGCCCTGATCCGGGCCGTAATGGCCGATGGCCTGGCCGACGAAGGTCGCCAGGAACGCGCCGGCGATGCCGAGCACGGTGGTCAGGATAAATCCGCCGGGATTGTTCGGACCCGGCGAAAGCAGCCGGGCGATAATTCCCGCGATAAAGCCGACGATGATGATCCAGAGAATGCCGCTCATGGCTGTCGTCCTTTTGTTTAAAAGCAGAATGTAA
>NZ_SSMW01000095.1 GCF_004799405.1 Bradyrhizobium sp. | reverse complement strand
CGCAGGGCGAAATCACCGCCGTCGGCCCGGGTGGCCGCGACGAAGCCGGCAAGCTGATCCCGATCGACCTCAAGGTCGGCGACCGCGTGCTGTTCGGCAAATGGTCCGGCACCGAGGTCAAGCTCGATGGCCAGGAACTGCTGATCATGAAGGAGAGCGACATCATGGGCGTTCTCACCGATTTGCCCGCCGCCAAGAAGAAGGCCGCGTAAGCGCCTTTTCCCCAACCAATTTCAAGGAAGCAAAATATGTCAGCTAAAGAAGTCAAATTCGGCGTCGATGCCCGCGACCGCATGTTGCGCGGCGTCGAGATCCTCAACAATGCGGTGAAGGTTACGCTCGGCCCCAAGGGCCGCAACGTCGTGCTCGACAAGTCGTTCGGCGCACCCCGCATCACCAAGGACGGCGTCACCGTCGCCAAGGAAATCGAGCTTGAGGACAAGTTCGAGAACATGGGCGCCCAGATGGTGCGCGAAGTGGCCTCCAAGTCGGCGGATGCTGCCGGCGACGGCACCACCACCGCGACCGTGCTGGCCGCGGCGATCGTGAAGGAAGGCGCCAAGTCGGTTGCCGCCGGCATGAACCCGATGGATCTCAAGCGCGGTATCGACCTGGCGGTGGAAGCCGTGGTCGCCGACCTCGTCAAGAATTCCAAGAAGGTCACCTCGAACGAGGAAATCGCCCAGGTCGGCACCATCTCCGCCAACGGCGACGCCGAAATCGGCAAGTTCCTTGCCGACGCCATGAAGAAGGTCGGCAACGAGGGCGTCATCACGGTTGAAGAAGCCAAGTCGCTCGAGACCGAACTCGACGTCGTCGAAGGCATGCAGTTCGACCGCGGCTACATCTCGCCCTACTTCGTCACCAACGCCGACAAGATGCGCGTTGAAATGGACGATGCCTACATCCTGATCAACGAGAAGAAGCTCTCCAGCCTGAACGAACTGCTTCCGCTGCTGGAAGCCGTGGTGCAGACCGGCAAGCCGCTCGTCATCGTCGCGGAAGACGTCGAAGGCGAGGCTTTGGCCACGCTGGTCGTCAACCGTCTGCGCGGCGGCCTGAAGGTCGCAGCCGTCAAGGCTCCGGGCTTCGGCGATCGCCGCAAGGCGATGCTGCAGGACATCGCGGTACTGACCGGCGGTCAGGCGATTTCGGAAGATCTCGGCATCAAGCTCGAGAACGTCACGCTCGCCATGCTCGGTCGCGCCAAGAAGGTGATGATCGACAAGGAGAACACCACCATCGTCAACGGCGCCGGCAAGAAGGCCGACATCGAAGCACGCGTTGCGCAGATCAAGGCGCAGATCGAGGAAACCACCTCGGACTACGACCGTGAGAAGCTGCAGGAGCGTCTGGCCAAGCTCGCAGGCGGGGTCGCGGTGATCCGCGTCGGCGGCGCGACCGAGGTCGAAGTGAAGGAGCGCAAGGATCGCGTGGATGACGCGATGCATGCGACCCGTGCCGCGGTTGAAGAAGGCATCGTACCGGGCGGCGGCGTCGCCCTGCTGCGTGCCTCCGAGCAACTCAAGCGCATCAAGACTGCCAACGACGACCAGAAGACCGGCGTCGAGATCGTCCGCAAGGCGCTCTCCTGGCCGGCGCGCCAAATTGCGATCAACGCAGGCGAGGACGGTTCCGTCATCGTCGGCAAGATTCTGGAAAACGACTCGTATAATCACGGCTTCGATTCGCAGACCGGCACCTACGGCGACCTGGTCAAGAAGGGCATCATCGACCCGACCAAGGTCGTGCGTGCGGCGATCCAGAACGCGGCATCGGTTGCGGCTCTCCTGATCACCACCGAAGCCATGGTGGCCGAACTGCCGAAGAAGAACGCTGGCGGCGGTGGCGGCATGCCTCCGGGCGGCGGCGGCATGGGCGGCATGGATTTCTAAATCCATTCATTCGCTCAAGCGAATTCAACAATGCAAAACCCCGGCAGCAATGCCGGGGTTTTTGTTTCACTCAACCAGCGCCCGGCCGTCTTGCTGATACCGGCCTTTGCCGATTTCGAATATGAAGTGCGGCTGTGCTTGACGCCACCGATCTTGGTCATCGCGCCCTGCGAACGCCAAAAAGGCGATGGACTCCGCGAACGCTGAATGGCGCTCAATCTATTTTTTCCACCACGGCGAGCCGCTTGATTCCCTGATTGCGATAGGCGTTCAGGAACGCGTTGTAATCCCGGAACGACACGCAGCCGTTGGAATCGCCGCGGGTACCCAGCATGAAGGTATGCGCGAGCAGGCCGGACCGCCCGTAAATCGCATCCTCACCGCCGACGGGGTTCAGCCGCAGCGCCGGCACGCCGTGAAACAGCGACTCGCGCGGGGTCAGGTCATAGAGATGCGGCGGCGTCACGCCCCGCATCCTGATGCGCGCCGAATGCGGATCGTCAAGTGCGGAGCCGAGACCGGAATGCGCTTCCAGCTGGGTGCCGTCGGGCAGATAAACCGTGTGCGCGGCGATGTCGTAGACGGCGGTGGATTGATCGTAGCGCGGCGTATTGCCCGCCAGCGCCGGATTTGAGGTCGAACCGAGGCTGCCGGTGAGGCTGGCATCGGCTGACGCAAACGATAACAGCGAGGGCCCATGCTGCGGTTGCGGCTTGCCCCAGAGTTTTTCGACGATCGTTTGCTTCTCGTTGGACGCGATCGACATGACCGCTGCCTTGGCGCGCTGCGCCATATCCTTGAGCGAGGCGCCTGCGCCTTTCGCCGGTTTGACATCGGCCGGGCGTGCCGCCGGTGGTGGCGCTGCCGCGACCTGGCGATCCGGCGGCAGCGACGCGACGACTTGCAGCTTCGGAGTTTCAGATGACCTGGGAGATGACGCAGGGGATGACCTGGGCGCTTCCTGCGGCCTCGATGCGTCCGCCAGTTTGGGAGCATCAGGAGGCTTCGGGGTTTCGGCTACCCGGGACGGTGCGCCTTGCGGCGCTGCTGCTGCAAACCGGTCCTCGAACGAAAGCGAAGGGCCCGACGCAACGGTGGTCGGCGCGGAAATCATCGGCGCAGGCAGCGCGGCGAAAACGTTGTCGATAATTGTCGCCGGACTGCGCGCGGCAACCGCGGCGGGCCGCTTGACGACCGGTGAATCAAAATTGGAACTGCTCAGAGTCGGATAGACGCTGGCGCCGAGAACATTGGAATACACCGTCCACGCACAACCCAGCACAAGGAATCCGACGGCCGCGCTGGCGAACAGCGCGTGCGGGAAAGCTTTTTGGGATGAACGTTTGCGGTGATGTGCTGCGAAACCATAACACGCACTCGTACTGGTACTCATACGCCTTGCATCCAGAACCGTTCCACCTCGTTCCCCTTCCAGGCAGCGTCCGATGATCTGCGTGCGTACGGCACGATCGAACGCTGACTTGCGCACGATGTACCGCGGAGTCGAAAGTTCCGGGGAAGCATCTCGCAGAGGCGCGGAGCGTCATTAAGGCGACTTTTAGTTAAATGCGGATTAAGTGTGGGCGGATGTGAGGCATGCAGATCCAATCATGCATGGAACCTGGTTCCGCGCGTCCATCATGCTGAATAAAAGGTTTTTTTAGAAGGTTGACGCCGAATTTATCTAGGGCAGGAACGCCGCCGAGGCACCCTCTTATTACCGCCTCAGAAATGTCCGATTTTGGGACCGTGCCGATCATGCAAACGGGGATTATTTTATTGCAGTTCCGGCGGCGGGGAGCGGTCGAGCACATCGCCTTTCGGACTTTCAAGCAGATCGAGTTCGTAAGTTTCGATCGTCAGCGGTCCGCGCATGCGCTTTAGCTGGCCGACGTCCTCGACCCGCGTAAAAATTTCCTTCAGATGCGGCTGTCCACCGGGACGCACCTCATCGACAAACAACAGCTTGCCAGCCAGTTGCGCCGGATCCGGTTCCGGCATATCGACCCAGCGGAAACGCTCGCCCTGTTGCAGAACGCAGGTGCCTTTGGGCAAATAGAACGCAAGCCAGCTGGTCGTGCCGTAATCCGGCGCCAGCACGCAGGAAGCTTCAACGCGGGCGCGAACCGCTTCGATTCCGGCGGCAAGCTCGCGCCAGCCGACCCCGATGCTGCGCACGCTGGCGTCGCGTCGAAAGCCCAGCAGTGCGCCGGTGTCGGCCTGCACGACCAATAGCGCAAACATCAGAATGCCGACCGGCGACGCCCAGCGCCCGCAAAAATCCACGATACGCTGGCGGCGCGCGTCCCATTGCGCGATGTTGGCGGCGACCGCGGCTGCGATCGCGAACGCCGGATAAACCGGAGCAAACCAGTTGGCCTCGACGCGGGCGTGCAGCGAGTGCCACATGAAATAGATCACGATGGTCCAGAACGTCGCATTGATCAGCGCCCGCGCCGCAGAAGCGCCGGCATTGCGCTTGAGCAGTGCGTAGAGACCCATCGCGCCCAGGATGAACACCAGCGGCGTTGCGAAAGCGATCTGGGTCGGGATCAACTCGCCGATGAAGGCCGCGCTGAAATCCCCGATCCGGGCGCGGCCGATCTGCTTGACGAAGGAGATCCAATGGTGATCCCTGTTCCAGAGAATGACCGGTGAAAATATCGCAAGCGCAACAAACCCGCCGAGATACGACCATGGCGAGATCAGCCAGCGCCGCAGCTTGGGGACGCTCCCCAGCCAGATCAGGATCACCGGGCCGAAAAACAATGCGGTGTATTTCGACAACAACGCCGCGCCAACGGCAGCGCCGACCGCCAGCCACCACGCGCCGCGTCCGGTCTCCAGTACTTTGGCGAGATAAAACAGAACGAAACTGGAGGCCACCAGCAACGGCGCATCCGGCGTGACGATCAGGGTGCCGATCGCCGCCGTCAGCGTAATGTTCAAGAGGATCGTCGCGGTCGCCGCCACGCGCCGGCCGCCGAACAGGATCGCCGCGGTTCGATACACCGCCCAACTCATCGGCAGCGCCAGCAGGATCGACACCAGCCGCACGCCTAATTCCGTGTCGCCGGCAATCATGGTACCGAGTCGGATCACCACCGCGACGCCGGGCGGATGATCGTAATAGCCGCCGGCCAGGTGCTTCGACCATAGCCAGTAGTAGGCTTCGTCGAAGGTCAGCGGTGTCCAGGCGGCAGCCATCAGCCGCAGCGCCACCAGCGCCAAAATCGTGACGGCGGTATTGCGGACGAGCCGCGCCTCGCTCGGACTCACGTCGGACCCGGCTTTGGCAGCATCATTGCTTGCGCCAGACGAACAGCCCGGACATCGCGTAATTCCATACCACGCCCATCAGCGCGCCCGCAGCACCCGCCAGCCACCAGATTGGCTCCTGATCGTACACCGAGAAAGCCACGCCGACATTGGCGAACAGGCCGACGCTGCACACGAGGTAAAACAGCAAGAGGCCCCGCAAAATCGCAAATCCCCTCAGCCGTTGGTCGCGGTAGGTGAGGAAATTGTTCAGGATGAAATTGCTGGTCATGGCCAGCAGTGCGCCGCAGGCCTGCGATTCCGGGAATGGCAGATCGAATATTTCGAGGGCTGCGAACAATGTGGCGAGATGCACGAACAGCCCGGTCGAGCCCACCATCGCGAACAGCAAAAAACGCAACGACACCACATCGTGGGTCAGCTTCGCCAGCACGAGGCCGAGGAAATCCAGCGCCACCGTGGAATCGAGCTTGCTCTCGCCATGCAGCCGCGAACCGAAGCTGTAGGGAATTTCCTTGACCCTGAGATTGCCGCGCGCGGTGGCAACGATGTCGAGCAGTATCTTGAAGCCTTGCGTAGAAAGCTGCGGCGCCAGTTGCTCGAAGCGATCCCTGCGGATCGCGAAGAAGCCGCTCATGGGATCGGCGATCTTGACCCGCAGCACGCGCTTGGCCACTTCAGTGGCGAGCGCGCTGGCGCCCGCACGTTGCCTGTTGAAGCTGTCGGCGCTGCCGCCCTCGACATAGCGGCTGCCGACCACCAGGTCGGCCTCGCCACTTTGCAGCAGCGCCAGCATTTTCGGCAGTTGCGTCTCGTCGTGCTGCAGATCGGCATCGATCACAGCGGCGAACGGCGCGCTCGAAGCCAGAATGCCCTCGATGCAGGCGCCGGACAGGCCGCGCCGCCCAATCCGCCTGATGCAGCGGACGCGGGAATCCTCCTGCGCCAGCGCGCGCACCACATCCCAGGTGCCATCAGGAGAATTGTCGTCGACAAAGATCACTTCCCAGCCCACGCCGGTTAGCGCGGTTTCCAGCTGCCGATAAAGCCTGGTGACGTTGTCGCGCTCGTTGAAGGTCGGGACGATGACCGAAAGCTGAGGTAAACCAGCAGCCTGCGGTGGCTTTTCGGGAGCAGGTCTGGCGGCTTGATTCATGCCGCCAGCGTATATCTGCAGCGTCCCGACATGCCAAGCCGCAGTTCCCCGGTGGTGTCAGGAGGGTCAAAATGGGCCAAAAAGGCTCCAAAAATGCTAACGACCACGAACAGAGGGCGCGCGTACATCCGGCGCTGCCGAGCTATTCCGTGGTCGTACCAGCGCCGGAGCTTTTAAGCATCGACGTCGCCGTTGAATACAACATAGTGGCGATCGAGGCATTCCGCAAGTGGGGAACCCGAATTTCGGTGTTCAGCATGTATTTACACCCGTAAACTAGATTCCGGACAGGATGCAGCGCGCCGAAGGCTGACGCATGTTCAGGGAAAGCTCTCCGATCGCCTACAACGCTCCCGCGGACCTGAAAAAGTGGCCCTCGGTGAACAACAAGCGGCTAAACGGCAACACGCGGCCCTATTTCGTTTTCCATGGTACGCTTGCCGAATGCATCCGCGAGTTGATGGCCAAGCCCGTGAAGGCGATTTCGCTGTACGACATCTTCACCGAGCCTCAACCGGCATTCGACCAGACGGTATTGTCGCCGGCTGACGCTGCCGAGATCGCGATGCGCAAGGATTTTCCAGGGCGGGTCTGAGACCACGCGTCCGCATCTCCGCGTTCGCGCCGATCCCGCTACTTCGCCACAGACCGATGCTTGATGAATGTCGCCACGATGTCCTTTTGCGCCAAAGCGATGGCGTCGTTGGCGGTCGTCATGTGGGCGCCCGCATCGACATCTGGGAATTGCACGGTCAGGTAGTCCACCAGCGAAACCCGGAAATTCTGCCGCTCGGAAGGACACGCGCTCGCGATACGAAACGTGAATTCCTGATCCGACAGGCTTTTGTTGCCGGGGCGCGAATATTCCTGGGCGAGGCAATTCCAGTAGGAGTCGCGCCCGACCAGCGCTTGCCGATGGGCCTCGCCGATATCGTCGGCGATCACAGCCGACGCCGTCATCGCCAGTGCTGCCGCAATCGCCATCCGCATTCGGGAACTCCTTTTCTCCACATACTAGCTTGGGCGCCGATCCCGTGTAAGCCGACGCACGATCAACAAGAGTTCATCGACGCGCACCGGATGTCATTCGGCGGGCATATCGCTCATCCTTACAAACATTTCATGCGGTCCCGTCGTTGACCGCTCGGAGCCGCTACCTAGCTTGAAGGCAGGAGGAAGCCATGAAACAGTCCGATCATTTCCGCGAGAATGCTGAAAATTGTCAGCGGCTGGCGGAACGAGCGCCCGATCATCCCACCTATCTTCGATACAAGCGCATGGAAGATGCATGGCGCTCGCTGGCGGACGAACAGGATTGGCTCGACGGGGAAAAGGCGCCGGTCACTGTCGTAACCTGACTTGCCGCCATCGTCGGCGTCGTCACCGCCATGATCGCTGAAACATTGAAAAACGGCCAAATTGGCCACTTTCTTATCGTCCCGAGACATCGTCGAAGGTGCCGAACTGGTCAATCGCGGCCAATATGACTAGACTCGATGAACCTTCCTCTTCTGTGACGAGATAAGCCGGTGGGAAAAACCTCGCAAGTCTCCTCAAAAAAAGCCGGCAAGATCCATATCGGCATCGGCGGCTGGACCTTCGCGCCGTGGCGGGGGGTGTTCTATCCGGACGGACTGACCCAGGCAAAGGAGCTGGAATACGCGGCTTCCAAGCTGAGTTCGATCGAGATCAATGGCACCTATTACGGTTCGCAAAAGCCCGAGACGTTTCGTAAATGGGCGCGCGAGGTGCCCGACGGTTTCGTGTTCTCGGTCAAGGGGTCGCGCTTTACGACCAACCGCCGGGTGCTGGCCGAAGCCGGCGATTCCGTGAAGCGGTTTTACGACCAGGGCGTGCTGGAACTCGGCGACCGGCTCGGCCCGGTGCTGTGGCAATTCGCGCCGACCAAGAAATTCGACGAAGCCGACTTCGGCAAGTTTCTCGAACTGCTGCCGCGCCAGCTCGAAGGACGCGCGCTGCGTCACGTGGTCGAGGTGCGGCACGACAGTTTTTGTGTGCCCGGTTTCACCGCGCTGCTGCGACAATTCGAAACGCCGGTGGTATTCGCCGAGCACGGCAAGTACCCCGCGATATCGGATGTGGTCGGCGATTTCGTCTACGCGCGGCTGCAGAAAGGCAATGACGAGATCAAGACCTGCTATCCGCCGAAAGAACTCGATGCCTGGGCGAAACGGCTGCAGACGTGGGCCGGTGGCGGCGAGCCGGACGACCTGCCGCTGGTCGATCCCGCCCACGCAAAGATAACTCCGCGCGACGTGTTCGCCTATGTGATCCACGAAGGCAAGGTGCGCGCCCCGGCAGGCGCGATGGAATTGATCGAACGCGTGAAATGATCGGGGCGTGCGATGGCCAAGGCCAAGAAACTCTTCACCATCGGCTATGAACAGACCCCTCCCAAATCGGTGCTCGACGAACTCGAGCAGGCCGGCGTGAAACTTTTGGTCGACGTGCGCGCCGTCGCTTCCTCGCGCCGGCCCGGCTTTTCGAAGAACCAGCTTGCGGCCGGACTCGACGAGCGCGGGATTTCCTACCTGCACCTGCGCGGGCTCGGCACGCCAAAGAGCGGCCGCGAGGCCGCGCGCAGCGGCAAGTTCGAACTGTTGCACCGGATCTATGCGGCGCACCTCAAGACCGCGCAAGCCAGGGAGGAACTCGACGAACTGTCGCAGCTCATCAAGAAATCAGGGCCGGTCTGCATCCTCTGCTACGAGCGCGATCACCTGCATTGCCATCGGCAGTGGATCGCGGAGATCATCGGCGAGCGCGACGGCGTCAAGGTCGCGAACCTGCTCGCCCCGCAGGTCTAAAGGCGCATCACCCCCCGGCGGCGTGTCCCTATCCAAGGCGCCATCGAGACGCTCGACCACCTGCCGCGGCGTCCGCACCCGCGCCGCCGCCGTGAAGCTTCGAAAATCGACGAACATCACGGCGACATGGCGGATGTCGCCGGCCGCGCCGAGACGCATTGTCGATCCGGACCGGCGGAGCCCGGCTTTCACGCCGCCGTTATCCCGGCGGGTTCGCCGCTTCCCTCCGATCGCCGGCCGGTGGCCCTCGCCTGCTCAGACCATCCGATGCAAGGCGCAGAGCTTGTTGCCGTCAAGATCGCGCAAATAGGCCAGATAGAATTTGCCCGCAGGACTTTCGCGCACCCCCGGCGGATCCTCGCAGGTCTTGCCGCCATGGGCGATCCCGGTCGCGTGCCACGCGTCGGCTTGCGCGGCGGAATCGGCGGTAAAACCGATGGTGCCGCCGTTGGCCGGGGTCGCCGGCTTGCCATCGATCGGCAACGACACCGAGAAAGTCCCGGTTTTGGTTCTGTAGAAAACGCGATGACGATCTACCCTGCCCTCGGGAATGCCGAGCGTGCCGAGCAATGCGTCATAGAACGACTTGGCCTTTTCCAGATCGTTGGTCCCGATCATCACATGCGAAAACATCCTGCATCTCCTTTGCTGTTTTTCCGGAACAATGGCCCGGGTTAGCCGCCCTGCGATTTATCTCGATAGCTTCGCACGGAATATCATATGTCGAAAACAGCCACGGCGCGGATCGGAGAGGCCGTCCCGTCGCGCCACTTCATCGGCAGGCCGATGAAGGTGAACGGGCCGGCGCCCAGCAGGGCTTCCAGATTGCACAGGCTCTCGATGTGGGTGATGTCGAGGTCGAAACACGCTTTGTGAACCAGGAGGTTGACCTTGCCGTCCGGCCCCGGCCGCATCGAGTCGATGCCGAAATGCACAATCCCCTGTCTGGCCAGCCATTCGGTGGCCGCAACATTGACGCCGGAATTGTCGGTCGAATATTCCTTGCGCGGAAAGGTGCGCGCGTGATGACCGGTGCAGAGCAGGACGGTGCCGCCTTTCGGCACTGCCACCCCGGCTTTCTTCACCGCGGCCTCCAGGTCGGCGGGCGTGATCTCGGCGCGCGGCGCGACATGGCGCAGGTCGATGCAGATGCCCGGCACGATACATTTCTCAAGCGGGTATTCGCCCATCGACTGGCCCCGCCTGTCGAAGTGCCTGGGCGCGTCGATGTGGGTGCCGCCATGGTCGGCCATCGAGAGGAACATCGACGCAAGACCGTGCACGTTGCCGGAATCGACAAAGGACTCTTCGTGGGTCTTCCAGACGCCGTGGATGATCGGGGGATGGCCGGGATAGCTCGGGGTGCGGTGGTAGAGCTCACGGCTGAGATCGACGATCTTCACGATGGGTCCCCTCCTCCCGGGACGCGAATGCTGGCGGTTTTTCGGCCTGTCTGCAAGATATGCGTCCGCGATCCCGCGGCGCGATGCGCCCGGGTGGTGCATTTATGTTCTGGCCCAAAGGGCGCAGGGAATGCTGGGCGCCCAATGCGCCCGCAGCCTGGCAGGGCAGAAAAACAAGCCATGCCAGTAACAGTCACCACGGTCACACTGGAATCACCCGGCATTCCCCGCGCAATGGTTTTAACGGTTTCCTTCGTGCTCTCCCCGGTGACCGGGCTTTGTTGTCACCGTCGCCGGCGGATATTGCTTCCGCCAACTTGACACCAGCGTCGGGGTGTCAGGACCACACGACTTCGCCGTCCGC
>NZ_SSMW01000094.1 GCF_004799405.1 Bradyrhizobium sp. | reverse complement strand
TGCGATGGCTCGAACACAACAAGGCCGAGACGCTGGTGATCTGCCAGCAGGAAGTTGAGGAGTGGCTGCAAGAACGATTGCCGAAGGAAATTCATCTGCGGCACTTCAACGATATCGCAGGTGTGGATCGATATCGCAATGTGCGACTGTTGATGGTGATCGGTCGAACGCAACCGGGACCGAGAGCGCCTGAAGCGCTCGGGGCAGCGCTCAGCGGAATGATGCCAGACCTGCTGCCGCAGGTCGATGGTGAATTCACGTGGTACCCGCAAACGCGACGGACAATCCGGTTGCGCGACGGAACAGGAGTGCGGGTTTACGGCGATCAGCATCCTGACGATATTGTCGAGAGCGTGCGTTGGCTGATCTGCGAAGCGGAACTAATTCAGGCCATCGGGCGCGCGCGCGGCATCAACCGAACCGCCAAGACGCCGCTGACGATTGAACTGGTCTTCAATACCGTGCTGCCGATTGCCGTCGACGAAGTCGCCATATGGGGCGCGCCTTCCAAGCTGATCGATACGGCGGTCGACGAAGGCGTGATGCTAACCTCGCCGGTCGACCTGATGAAGATATGGTCAGAGCTGTGGCCAAACCCGACAGCGGCGAAACGAACCGCTGCAGACGGCGTCCCCAGCCTTCCGGGGTTTGAGGCGGTGACCTACCAGCTGATTGGTCCGAAGATGAAGCCACGGGTCGGATATTTCGACCTGAACGTCATCCCCGACCCGTGCCGCTGGCTCGAAGAGCGCCTTGGTCCCTTGGTCCGCGACCCCAAAACCCTTTAAGGGATTTGAACCGGTGTTCACCCTGCGGGAGCCGATCATCGGCTCAAATTCCTTATGTATATACTATTAAGGAATTTGAGCCGGTGTTCCTTCGCACCGCAGCATTGCTACCCGCTTCCCGGTTGGTCCGATATTTCCCTCCCAGTTTCGACCCTTCCACCACACAAAAATCCCCACAACCGAAAACCTGCAGCGCCAACACGTGCAGCACCAAGCTGCACCCCTGAAAACGTCAATCGATTCAACGTCGAGCCACAACCAAAACCGGCAAAACGTGAGTGTTAGTCACGTGGTCTACAACCATTTACGCCTTAAAACGTTGACTTTGACGCATCTTGGCGCTTAGCGTGTCCGCATCAGGTCCGCAGCACTCTGGGCGGACCGGCACTCAGGACGCCGCCATGCACCCTGCAGTTGTGCAACTGGAAAAACGATGGAAAAGGTCAAAAGACGATCAGCTTTCATCCCGGCAACGGTACGCCAGCGCAGTGGTGTAACCAACGGCAAGCGCATGTTCGTCGATGGCTCGGGCAAGAGCGCATGGGCCAGACGCTGGCGCGATCTCAAAATTCTGTACGCGAACGATCTCGATCCGAATTCGCTGAGTGAATTTCAACTTGGATTGATTGCGACTGCAGCGACACTGCGATGTGAACTTGAACGTCTCGAAGGTCAGCTGTCGCTTGGCGAAAAAGTCGACATAGACACCTACTCAAAAATTGCCGGTCACTATCGACGCATCGCTGAATCGCTCGGCCTGCAGAAGAACCTGCGTGATGTCACGCCGGTACCGAGTGTCGATCAGTATCTCGAACACGTCGCCGCGCAACGTGAGACGCGACAGCAGGAGGCTGCGGAATGAAACCGCGTGTCTCATTGCGTGAAGCGTTGAACGATCCATCGTTGATGGGTCACGTGCTCGCTGGCGAGAGCTTCAAGGCGACGCGCACCATCCTGATCGCATCTATGGGTGAAGAACTCACTGATGATGAGCGCCCGCTCTTCACCAAGTTGACTGGTCGCGCGCATGAACCGCTGCAGCGCGTCAGTGAACTGGTGGAAGTGATCGGGCGACGCGGTTCTAAAACGCAGGGGATGGCCGCATGTGCAACATATTTGGCTGGCCTTGTCGACTATCGCGACGTGCTGGTGCCCGGTGAAACTGGCGTGTTGCTGTGCCTTGCGCAGGATCAGCGCGTTGCCAAACAATTGCTGGACTACTGCGAAGCGAACTTCGCCGCATCGCCAATCCTGAGCCAGCTCGTGCTCAACCGCACCAGCGACACCATCGAATTAAAGGGCAACATCCGTATCGAAGTGAGACCGGCAAGCTTCCGCAAGCTGCGTGGCCCAACCTACATCGCGGTGATCGCCGACGAAGTCGCGTTCTGGTTCACTGAAGAGGGCCGCGTCAATATCGACACCGAGATCATTGCCAGCGTTACGCCCGGCTTGCTGACAACCCATGGCATGTTGATCATGGCTAGTTCACCGTACGCCAAGCGCGGCGTGCTGTGGGACGTCTATAAGAAACACTTCGGTCCCAATGGGTCGCCATCGGTGCTGGTCTGCCAAGGCACCACGCGCGACTTCAACCCGACCATCGAACAGTCCGAGATTGATCGCCTGCTGGAAAAAGATCCGGCTCGCAACGCCGCAGAATATCTGGCGATCTTCCGCACCGACCTGCAGCCCTACGTCTCAATCGAAGCCGCCGAATCCTGTGTCGATGCTGGCGTGTTCGAGCGCCCGCCCAACGACAAGACCACGTACTACGGCTTCGTCGACCCCAGTGGTGCGGCGGTCGACAGCTTCACCGCCTGTGTCGCCCACATGAACTACGGCGAGCAGACGGTGACCATCGACGCGATCCGAGAAACTAAGGTCCCGTTTTCGCCAGAGCAGGTCTGCGAGGAGTACGCCAAATTATTTCAAAGCTACCGCATCGGCACCATCTTCAGCGACAAATATGCGGGCGCGTGGCCGGTCGAACAATTTGGCCGCTTCGGAATTAGATGCGAGCAAAGCGCCAAGCCGAAATCCGACCTCTACACAGATCTATTACCCCTGATCCTGTCGGCGCGAGTCCATTTAATCGATCACCCCAAGATGATTGCGCAACTGTGCGCACTCGAACGCCGCACCGCGCGCGGCGGCAGGGACAGCATCGATCACCCGCCGAACGGATTCGACGACATCATCAACGCAGTTGCCGGAGCCGTAAGCATCTCACTGTTCCGTTACGGCAGCTACAACCTTCGCGCGATGGGCGATGGTGACGACGACGACGACCCCGATGGCGCGCGAGCATGGCGAGCGCGCAGACTGTCGGCGTTTATATACTCGGGCGGACTGGTTCGACTCTAAAAGGAGAACACGATGGCCAAGCAGCAACGATACTTCGACGACCACAACGAGGATATGATCGCTACAACTGACAACACGACAACCGAAGGAGACGACAATGCCCAAAGTTCGATATCTCGACGACGATGAAGGCGACATCATTCGCGACGGTGAGATTTTGCGAACGAGTATGATGGCACGTGACGCGGCTCGCTCGATCTCGGTCGGTGCGTTCGGCGACAACACCCGGTACGACAGCCAGCCGACGCGCACCACCATCGTCGACAGCCAAGGTCGATCCGATCCGATGCTGCTGCGTCGCCCCGGTGCGCGCTTCCTGTCATACGACAAGCGCAGTGTCGAACACGCCAAGCAGGCGACGCAAAACGTGATGCGCGCCGAAATGTACGACGACGTCAAAAATGAGCTTTCCGCGAGCTGGCGATCACCAGCTTGCGAACCATCAGACGGCAGCGGCAATCGTTCCGACGCCATGCCTGTCAACGACAGTCGCGAAGCTGCATATAGTGATTATCGACGCTACGTCGAAAACGCTTGGCGGAGGAAGTAAAATGACATCAGCAACCAAAACGGCAACAGTCGAACCGACGTTCGAACAGCGCATCGTCGATGCGCTGACAGACGACACGATCAGTGCCAACGATCTCCACACGCTGTTCGAGAAGACCACGGCCGCCATCTCCGTCGCCGACAACGATGCAAAGATTGCCAAGGCAACGGCGCTCGATCCGCTGCAATCGCCTGATGCGGCCAAAGCGCGACAGATTATGGAGGACACCGAGTTCAAGGCGGACCGCTTGCGCAATCTGTTGCCGCGTCTGCGCGAACGCTTCATCAAGGTCGGCAACCACGAGGACTATGTCAGATGGCGCATAAAACACGACGCGCTGAAGCCCAAGGTCAATGATGCGGCGGCCAGACTGAAGGCGGTCTACCAGACGATCACGGAGGAGCTGATACCGCTGCTGCAAGAGATCGAAAAGATCGACGCCGAAGTCTCGAAGGTGTCGTCAACAAAACCTTGGCACGCCAGAGAAGCCAACGGCGATGGCTGCGTCCTTCGCGCCGTCGAACTGACGGCGCGCGGTCTCGACGGCTTTAACCCCCACGTCATTCAAATCACGGAAATCAAACTGCCGGACTGGAATGACAGAAACAAACTCATTTGGCCGCCATATCGCCATATCGATTATGCCGCGCTGACGGGAGGAGTCCGTCCGCATCCCGGTGCGGACTTACGGCGGGTGAAGGAGGAAGAAGAAGAGCGCAAGCGTGCTGAAGCCACGCGGCTTGAAGCCGAACTGCAACAACAGCAAGCCCGCGACCGCGACAGGGTAGCCAGAGCTGCCGACGACCGCAGGCGCGGCATCATCGCGTTGTAGGCGCGCCGAGCAGACTAAGTTGGCCAGATCGGGGCAGCGATCATGTCTGCTTCGCTCTTGAAAGCGGACATTGCGCAGTGCAGTTGCGATGTCCGCTTTGTGCCAAGAAGCGACATGCAAGGTCGGCGACGGATGGCAGCGAGACAGCGCGGTTATCTCATTCGGGCACACCAGCCAGACGAAAGGCTTCAATCAAGAGATCGTAATCTTCCCGCCGCTGGTATGGCATCCTTACCTTAAATCGAGAAATCGTCAGATCATCGCCGGTTTCGCGCAGACGGGCCAGCATCATCTGAGCATCCGCAATACGATCCAGCATGGCGTAACACGCCATGGCGGCCCTGAGCCCCGGACCGTAGCTGTTTTGGCGGGCCAGCGACTTGGTAGCCCACGATAAGGCAATCTCGAAACGACGCAGAAAGAAATTGGCAAACGCCAGTCCGCACTCCACTTGAAAAGTGTGGGGATCGAGGGGATTAAGCCGCATCGCGTAGTTGAATTGCTCGATGGCAGGCTCGTGCTGACCGACGTAACTGCTCATCCAGCCGCGCGTTCGCCAAGCTTCGGAGAGATTGGGGTTTACGGCAATTGCCTGTTCCGCAATCACATTGGCAGTTCCGCCGTCCTTTAAAGAGTTCCCGAAAAAGAATGCTGCCCGCGCAAGCGCATACGCGTCATCCGCTCCCACTTCGAGTGCGCGCAAGGCATATTGCTTGCCTTCGGCGGCAGCCTCTTCAATTGTTTTCCAACCGCTGACTGTCTGCTTAACTAAACATTCCAAGGTCAGGCCATACGCCGCTGAAAAGTTGGGATCGAGCGAAATCACTTCCCGGGCAAGTCGCAAAGCATCTTCAGTTCCTTGGCGGGTCGAGCGCCGAAAAGATTGGATAGCGCGGTAGTAGAGGTCAATCGCGTCAAGGCTTTCGGTCGGTTTACGTTGCGACCGGTCCATTTCCGCCTTTTCAAGGCGCGGCGCGATTGCCCCGACCACGCTAGATGTGACCTTATCCTGCAGCTCAAAGATGTCATCTAGAGGTCCGTCAAACCGATCAGCCCATAGATGTGCGCCGGTAGCGGCCTCGATGAGCTGGCCGGTGATACGGAGCTTGCCGCCAGCCTTTCTGACACTGCCTTCCAGCACATAGCGGACGCCCAGCTCTCGTCCGGCTTGCTTGATATCGACTGCGTTGCCCTTGTAAGTGAAACTCGAATTGCGCGCGATGACAAACAGCGCCTTGAAACGGGATAGCGCCGTAATAATGTCCTCGACCATTCCATCCGCAAAGTATTCCTGCTCCGGGTCGCCCGACATGTTCTGAAACGGCAAGACAGCGATGGACGGCTTGTCAGGCAGCGGTAGAAACTTGCTATTGTCGGACGGCGTCGTCGAAATAGTTGCTGTCGTCGTTGTCGCAGCCGAAGTCGCACTTCGCACGGCGTAAAGCCGCACAGGCCGTTCAATATTCTTTAGTTTCTTCTCGCCTAAATCGTCGAACGCGAAGTTGGTCTTGCCTCTGATCTGCTCAAAGGCGTTGCCGGAAACGCAAACTCCGCCCGGCTCGCACGCGTTTTCGACGCGCGCGGCAACGTTGACGCCGTCGCCGAAAATATCGTTGTCGTCGATGATGATGTCCCCGACGTGGATGCCGATGCGGAACTCGATCCTTTGGCCCTGCGGTACAGGCGTATTCTGTTCCGCCATGCCGCCTTGGACTTCAACGGCACAGCGCACCGCATCAACGGCACTGGCAAACTCGACCAACATGCCGTCGCCCGTGGTCTTGACGATCCGCCCGCGATGTCCGGCGATGGTGGGATCGACAAGGGCCTTTCTGACCGCCTTGAGTCGGGCCAGCGTGCCCTCCTCGTCGTTGCCCATGAGGCGGCTATAACCGGCGACATCTGCCGCCAGCACCGCTGCCAGTCGTCGTTCTACACGCTCGCCGGTCAAACAATGCCCCTTAGGTCGGTCATTTCAGCCCACCGTATCAAAGCACGGCGGCCTGCCTCCGGGCTAGGGTCCATGTCCGAGTTCGCCTTCGGCGAGTATCGCCGGATATCTGGCGGAGTTCGATTTCCGCCAGAACACCCGCGCCAAGCTCGGTATCAATGACGAACAGCGCACCGCGATTGCGGTCCGTTCGGCTCGCGGCAAGCGGCTCACGTACCAAACAACCCATAGCGAAGCGGAAGCCTAAAGCCCCGTTCCAACTCGAATTTCAATTCGAGCGAATCACTAAAAGGTCTGCTAGAAAATGATTCGGCCCGGAGGTGGTTCTCCGGGCCGTTTCGATTCGCGAAGGGTTTGAGCGCCATTTCGCGAAGCAGAATCATTTGTGCGAATTTCATCGCATGTTCGGATTCTATGGTCAAGGCGCTCGCAACAAACTAGGGGCGAGTGAAATGGTTGCGGAAGCTATCAGTGGTTTGAGCGCCTTGAAGTCCGCCTTCGATATTGCGAAGGGACTGAAGGACATCGACAACGCTGCCCGTCGCAACGCGGCGGTCATAGAACTGCAAGAAAAAATCCTCACTGCACAAGCGGCGCAAGCGGATTTGGCCGAGCGCGTACGCGACCTTGAAGCAAAGGTGACTAGCTTTGAAACATGGGAACGTGAGAAGCAACGCTACGAGTTGAAGCCATTTGGGACCGGCGTTGCTTATTTTCTGAAGCCGGAAATGAGCAACGGCGAAGCTACGCATCAGCTTTGCGCTAATTGTTTCGCTCGCGGCAAGAAGTCCTTTCTCGCCAAGCATCCGACCAATGCGGCGAGCCAAGCGCTCGGGACGAACCGAACGTATGACTGCTCCGATTGCAAAGCCAAGATATGATTGCGATGGCTAACAAACCTAAACCGAAGCCCGACGATCCGGAACAGTCGAAACGCTTCATCGACACCGCCAAAGAGGTTGGGGCCGACGATCCGAAGGCGCTGGACCGCGCTTTCAAGAAGATTGCTCCGTTGAAATCCCGGCCTTCCCGAAAGTAGTGATCCAATTCAATTGTCTTACGACAAGATCAGAACAATCATTGGGCACCGGCTTTTTCTTTGCGCCCCTACCGATTGTAAATGCAACTAAATCAGCTAATTGAAGCGCGGGCGCATCCTCCTTTGCCGCAAAATGCGGGGTGTCTGTAATTCTCTTTAATGGCAGCCCAAGAGCGCTGACTTCCGAATGCGGAATACCGTTCGCCACCATCTGTGATGGGCTACGCAGAATGCGAACGACAAATTTGAGTACCTTTTTGATATAATCATTATCCTCCGCAATAATCATCGCATTTTCGTCCGGCGCGAACTTTGCGAGCCACCTATCTGTCCAAAGTATGCAATCTATTGCGGCCGCCCCGTGAATTATCCGCCTTTTCATGGCGGGCTCAGTTATCATCTCAGCAAACATTGCGTTAGAGACTACGCCAAGCCCAAATAGATCCTTTTGATATCCTCCGGCCACGACGGGCAAATTCATGGAATCGATAATGCCCGCGAGATCAGTGAGAACTTTCCAACGGGTTTTTTTGTCAGACCACTCTGGCTTTCGGCGGTCAAAATATCCGCTGCCGTGATAAATATCGGTCGCATGAAAAAAAACATTATCCCGGTCGGCTTGAGGAATGTGCTTCTCCTTAACCGCATTAAGTTTTTTTTCTACCTCTATGGATTGAGCATCGCCGTGCACGAGCACCCCCGCGACGGCAAGAACTGGTTCTCCTTGGCTTATGCCAGCCTCATCCAGATAGGCTAAGCGCACTAGGTTATGTCCGAGTAAGGGGGCGATCACGAACCGCCCCCTTGAACACTACGCCTAGCGGCTGGGGTCGCCAAGTGTAACTTCGCCAACTTATATTCCATAACGACCAATCTGGCCGCGATCATCGCCTTGTTCAGAGTCGTCAACAGGTACACTGGCAAGACGCGTACACGCCGTGATCCATGATGACTGGCCTTGGCCCGCTCTACAAATATCTGGCTGTGCTTGGCGCAAGGCTGACGCTGGGCACTCGGACGATCAGGCATTCACCTGCCTGACTTGCAACGTCGGGTAGTCAAGCTAGGATGGGGAGCAAAGGGGCAAGAAAATGCCGGACATAGGGGCATTGTTGGACATGTCAGCACATGCCCGTGGCGGGCACGGTGGGAGTAGCTGTGGTTACAACTGCGGTTGGAACATGCTCACAGCTCTCTGTGCTTTCATCCTGTTCGGCGGTGTCTGGGCCATCATTAAAGGCGCTTGGACAGACGGCGGATTTCTCTGGCGCACATTAGCTTTAGCGTTTGGTGGCGGGATCGTTGTTGCAACTGTTCCTTGTGGGACCAGTGATGATTGTCGGCGGAACGGCCGCAATCTTCGCGGCAGTCCTCGCTTGGGGGCTGCGAGACAAAGAGACGTAATATAATTTCCGTCATAGGTCTGATGACTTGGCTGAAACCGTGCGGTGGGACACCTAAACGATCTGGTTGGAACGGCCACGCGGATGAAGGCCGTCATCAGGAACACGCTGTTGGGCGACGCAAAGCAAGAAGACTAGTCCAATCTTGAAACGGAGCAGCGGAATGGTCCACGTCCACCCTCAAACGGCGAGAGCTTTGAACAAGCGGGCGAAAAATGCGATCCCGACACTCACGAGATGGGCCAAGTTTTTGCGCGGCGAAATAATTAAGCAGTCGCCGTCACCGCCCGAAGTGCGAACGCGCCTTAGCAGAATTACCGGAGAACCTTGGCCTGAAACGATAACACTGACTTTAAAGCGAAACGACCTTGAAAATTTGATTAGCGACTTGCACGCCCATGCCAGAGAGCTTGGCGGTTTCACGACATAGAGTTGCAAAAGTCGTGTCTTGGCATCAACAATTTTTCGATCCAATCGAGCTGCCGAACGGGCGCAAGCTAGTCACGCTTCGCGACGCCGCGCTCTACATCACCAAGCTGCCCAAGGCAGAACACGATGCCGATGAATGGCAAGCCGCGATGCAGGCGCTGATACTGGTCGCGGAACATGACGGGCCAACGATGCTCGCCCGGATCGGAATGATGCGAGCGCTGCATCGGCATAGGCCGAAAGCGGCGTCGGCACCGCGCCGGAAGCGAGCCAAGGCCTACCGGATCGTTCGATGACCGTAATCGGGGGGAAAGCGGAAGTCCCATTTTAGGGCCGCGAGGGCCGGTTTTGACCCGACAGTCCCGGTCAGCCGAGCGAAATGTTTTTGAGGCCATTTTTCGAATCTGATTCACCCCAATTGACTTAGGAACAAAAAGAGAACATTATTCCTGACGTCTAGTCAATGCCGGAACCGCCTATGCCCCAAAGCGTCGCTCCTAATCCACAGGCCGACGCCGAACGGCTTGAAGCCGCAACCGAGCAAGCCATCGCGGCCTGCGGCGGTGTCGCTCGCGATGCTGTGAAGGCGCTGATCGTGACCAATGAATTTTTGGAAGCGCAAGTGAGAGAGCTACAAGCCACCGTCTCTCACGGCTATGCGCGTGGCAAGTTTGAACTGCCGCGTGACCGCAAGGATTGGTATGATTGAGTAGGTGAGCCATGGCCGGAATTACATATTTCGTGGCATTGCCGTTCGATGTCGCTGACGGCAGCGTCGTTGTTGGCGAACCCATTGAATGCCTAAGCCCAGCAGCCGCTATAGACCGCGCGCAAGGTCTTTGGAAAGTATTGGGCCATACAGGCGCAGTTGCATTCAGCCGCACTGGTGATCCCGCTACCGGCGATTTCCGCGATGCGACTGTGTTGCGAAAGTTCGGCGATGTCCCGGATGATTTGAGTGCGTTGTGAGAGCCCTATGATCATGCGCATTATGAAAATCGTTTTTGTGCTGATGCTCTGCCAGATTGGAACAGCGATGGGTGATGAAGCGAAATTAATTCAATTGTCGCGAGAATCCGGCGTTAAGATCATTAGCCAAGCTGGAAATTCGAGCGGCAGTGGATTTTTTATTGGTGACCAGTATGTGGTTACTTGCTTTCACGTTGTAGCAAAAATTTCGTCTGTGCCAGACGGCAAAGGCAACAACACGGTCAATTGGACGATCTTCTCTGACTTGCGAGTGTTACTGCCATCAGGTGAAACAATTAACGGAACCGTTATAACCGTTCCGACGCAAGCCGACCCCAGTCCACTTTTCGGCGACTTCGCTATAATCAAGCTTGGGAATAAGCCCACGAAATCGTTCTCTAAGCTAACTCTAGCCGCAGTTGGCGAGAAACAGGAAGTCGGTGATACCGTAGTGTTCTCTGGATATCCTCTTGCGACGCCGGGCATGGTCACCCACAGGGGAATGATCTCAGGATCGGATTCGGCAGGCGACGTAATTTTCATTCAAGCAGCGATCAATAAAGGTAATTCAGGAGGTGCGCTGCTGAATGCAGATGGCCATGCAATCGGTGTTGTTAGCAATCGCGAAGGCGGCATATCCCAAGGTCTAAGCGAATTGAGTGCCTATATAGACCGAACGTCCAGTCAAGGCAGCGTGCAGATCATGGGTGTAGACCCGCTCCAATCAACGAAAGCTATTGTTCAAACTCTGGACCAATACATCAGCACCGGAATTGGCTATGCACGTTCAATTCGTTTCGCGCGCGAATACATTGAAAAGAATCCAAAGCTTCTTGATGATAAGTGATCAGAAAGTTCGGCGATGTGCCGGATGATTTGAGTGGGTTTGATTGCACGGTGGTAACGGTGGCACCTGTGCTTCAAACGCCGCCGACGGATGCGGAATAGCGGGCCATCATCATCAGTTCGGGCACGATGTCGTGGTGGTTGAACTATCCACGCGAGACTGGTCCCGGATGATCCGAAGGCAACGCGTTTGGATGTTCATCGCGTCGGCCTTTGGGTGACCCAGCCGGGCCTCAACGTATTCGACGGCTGGCGGACAAGTCGGCAAGAGTCCGGAAACATCACCGACAGCCCGTGGCTCTGTAACTCCTTTCGGGCGCGGCGAGCAACTTTTCTCTTCCGGTCCTTTCTGTATTCATTCCGGAAGCGGACAAGTCGACAGTGACCGACGACAACAGTCGACAGCTCGCAGCGGTGCCTCCCATCGCGTGGCGGGCACCAACACCAGCCAGACCGGGCCGCACGTGCCCAGTTTGGGGATGCCCCGCATCGGGATTTGGTATAGTTTCCGAGCTATTGTTAGGGAGTTTGACTTGTTCGTTAGCA
This sequence comes from Bradyrhizobium sp., assembly GCF_004799405.1. GTDB lineage: Bacteria > Pseudomonadota > Alphaproteobacteria > Rhizobiales > Xanthobacteraceae > Bradyrhizobium. The sequence goes on along the minus strand of NZ_SSMW01000094.1, from coordinate 11,520 downwards.
CAAAGAGGAGGCAGGAATGAAATCTATGTGCTTTCTTGGGCTAGCGGTATTCGTCTTTGCGGTCGTTATCCTCAACGGCCCTTTGGTCGCAGGGCCACTGGACGTTGAGGTCCTCACTCCGCAATCATCTATTGAAAGTAAATGCCGCTCTGCGGTGCGAGCCGAATTGAAGGGCCCCAACTGCCGACAAGTGTACGTATATGGCGATTGGGGCGGAACAGCACACAACGATTGCGCTGTTCGAGATGCGCAACAACCTATGTTCATCGACAAAGTCATAAAGTGCGTCGCTCGGGGCGGTCCCGGACGCGCTGCGCGATAGCTTTGCCTGTTGGGTAATTTGCCCGACGTGTCGTGGCACCGGCAACAACTCACAGCGTTAGGCTGCATCCACGACTTCGTGCTAAAATAAATCCGGCCCGCGTGGTCAGCGCGAGCCGGAGCAGAAATGCTTTTAGTCAGTGCTTGGTCATCAATGGAGCTGCAGCGATGCGGGCTTACAGCAGCGGTGCGCTCACCGCAAGTAACGAATTCTCTCGTCTCAAATTCTTCATCGCGGCACCGAATTTGCGCCTCACCGGGCGGATGCAAGCAGACAACACCATCCGGGTGATGTCACCCAATGTGCCCGGCTGCTACGAGATCGGGTTCGCGCAAGATCCGGAAAACTTCAATTGCGTGCCGTTCGACCAGTTCCAGATCGCGCACCTTTTCATGCAACAGCTCAAACCAATCCAGCAACGCAATGGCGGTGTCTGGGCCGGTGATCTGGCGTCGCTCGCCGACGACTGGCACACGCGTGAACAAATTCACGCCGGGATCGAGACCGTCGATTTCTACAGCTACGTCAGGGTCGGCTTGGGTGCCATCGTCTTGGCCGCGCACACATTGGGCTTCCCATGGTGGGAGCATCTCGGCGGCGCTTACATCTCGGCCCAGCGCGCCAGCATTCGCCGCATCGCCCGCGAAGTCGGCGACGACAGCTGGTGAAGATCATGGTCCGCGCTTTTGCAATTTTCCTCGTCCTTTAAGCGCGGCCTCAAACCGAGCTTTCGTTTCTTTTTCGCTGTACTCTCCCAATTTCGGATCGCGCGCCATGTCGGATGATTACTGGGTTGAGGTTGCGGAGGAACACAGAATTAGGTTTTTGGGTGGTCCTGTCGATAATCCCACCGAAGCCAGTGAGGCGCTAGCCGTCATTGGGCACACAGCGGTATCTTGGGCAAGAATGGAACAGCATATTGATGCCATGCTGATCCAAATCAACAGAGAGCAGCATTCCGATGAGTTGATCGACCTATACGACGAGAACCATCCGGGTACGTTCGACGCTAAAATCAAAATGCTCAAGCGGTATTTCAATAAGCACCCAGCCCTGAGCCAATACACCGAAACCGTCATTGACTGCGCTACGGGACTAAAAACGCTCGCCGAAGATCGAAATCTATTGATGCACGGCGCGCTGCAAGATTACGACCCATCAACCAAAATGATGACCATCAACAGCACCAAATATCAACGCAGGACCGACGACTTTAGCTGCCGCACTCAACCCTTTTCTGTGCCGCAACTTGTTAGGCACGCTGCAATCGTGAATCTCGCCCATCACAAATTGTGCGAGGTATCCCGACAATTATTCACCGTGGACGCCGTCGAACGACTTCAAAGGCCAAAGCGGGCAGCTCGTCATTGGTGGCGTCGTCTTCTGGATCGTTGGCCCAGCTGAATAAACGTGCCCATTATCACTGTTTTGGGCACCTTTCTTTTTTCTTGGCTAAGGTCGAAAAAAAGAACGGTCGCAAGCTGCGACCGCACCCCGGCACAGTGACCGAGAAACGTGGGCATTATCGTTGATGTGCGCAGGGATAAAGGGGCGGATCATGACCAAGGCTCTGTTTACAGCGGCAATGACACTTCTGTTCGCTAACGGGAGTGCTTTCGCTGAGCCGGTATCATTAATCTGTGAAGGCACTTTCTATAATTACGCATCAACGACGGCGAGGAGCACAGTAGGACCAGCCGCCGCCACTCTAGACATTGAAAACACCCGCTTTGAAACACCAGTCGGCACCTTTCACATCTTAAGAACCGAAGAAACAAGCATAAGTTTCGATGAGCCGAGCGCCTCGCTTGTCGTCTATGGAACTCTTGACCGCCTCACCGGTGTAGTGACCGCTTCTTGGACCACACTGGCTGAAAACGCCAAAAGGAAATCCTTGCTTCCGTATAAATCACAAGCATATGTCGAGTTACACTGTTCTCCAGCAAAACGACTATTTTGATTTTACGGATTGCGCCGAGTTGAACGGCGCGTCTCATCTCTGGCACGCTGGCCGCGCCGATCAGGCATGCTGCGGACTTCAGTGATGGCCACGACAGAACACCGCAACCCGGCCCACTGGCAAGCCCGTCCAGCGCCCTTGGTAACACCGGGCACCGATCTACCGGCTCGGTGGATTCGACGCGATGAACGGGCCGTTCTGGCCCGGCGCGCTGGGGTCCGTGGCGGTCACTGCAAACCTTGGTCCAGCCGAAGCCGGAAGGCCCGCCGGTAGCGGGTTTCCATGATCCGGGTATGCGTTTGCGGACACCGTGCGGACATAACCCCGGAGGAACGAAAGCAGATCGCCGCGATGTCATCCAAGTATCTGAAATAATGGGATTATTTGACGTTCGTTCACGGACGAGAACATCAGGCGACGTGATCATAGGCCGCCGCGTCCGGTTTTCGAAGCCCGATCGCGACAGGAAGATTTCACGGAAGTGGCCGAGCACGCGGGCATAGGTTTTAGTGAGATGTTCGGCATGGGCCGGATTGGTGTTGGAGAAGGCATAAAGCGGCACGCGCCCGGCGGCGCGCGCAAGCTGAGCTGCGATGCCGGGCATCTCGCCGATGAAGATCGCGTTCCAGCCTTCGAGAAACTGCGCGTCCGACAGGCCGACGCCGAGCGCGGTGCGCAAGCCGGCAAAGAATTCGGCATCGCCGATCCGCCCCGTCTCGTGGCGCCGATATATCTCGTCGCGCGGAAATCGCGCCGCCAGATGCCCCGGCGCGCAGCCGGCATCAGCGGCCCAGCGCTGCAGCGTCCTGTTGAAATCGATGTCGAGCACGACGCGGCCGAGATCGAACAGCAGCGCGTCGGCCGAGCCGGGAACGAGCGGGGGCGGGGACATCGCGCGGGGTGTACGAAAATCGGAAGGCGAGGGCAACGGCGGGCGCCACGCGCGAATCCGGTCGCTGGCGGCCGGGCAAGAGCGCGAAGCGCATTCTCGCGCCGCAAGTCCCGCCCGCCCGCGGCGCCGATTCCGGCCGGTTTTGCCCCATCTGTTACAAATTAGACATCAAAAGCGCGGGATTTCGGCTTTGCCGACCGCCTTCGCGCGCGTATATCGTGGCGACTGCGCCCAGTCAGGAATGACAGATGTCCGGGATGTTGCTGTTTTCACCGCTGGCTATCCGTGACGTCGAATTGCGCAACCGCATCGTCGTGCCCCCGATGCATCAGTATTCCGCGGTGAAGGGGTTTCCGACCGACTGGCACCTGATGAATGCCGGAAAATTCGCCGCCGGCGGCGCGGGTCTGGTCGTTGTCGAATCCACCAAGGTCGAGCGGCGCGGCTGCGGCACGCTCGGCGACCTCGGCATTTGGGACGACGCCTTCGTCGAGCCGCTGGGGCGGCTGGTCAAGTTCATCAAGCAGCAAAATGCCGTCGCCGGAATCCAGCTCGGTCATTCCGGCCGCAAGGCGCGCGCCAACCGTCCATGGGAGGGCGATGGGCCGCTGCAGCGAACGCCCGAGATCGACGACTGGGAGGCCTGGACGCCGGTGGCGCCGAGTGCGATTGCCCACAGCGAGAAATGGCCGGTGCCGAAGGCGCTGGAGCGCGGCGAGGTAAAAGACATCGTGCAGGCCTGGGGCCATGCGGCGCGTCGCGCCCATGAAGCCGGCTTCGACGTGCTGGAACTGCACGGCGCGCACGGCTATCTCGTGCACCAGTTCCTGTCCGAACGATCCAACCGGCGCACCGACGAGTATGGCGGCTCGGAAACAAACCGGATGCGTTTCATCACCGAGATCACCGAAGCGGTGCGTGCGCATTGGCCCGACAACAAGCCGCTGTTCGTGCGGCTGTCGGTGGAAGACAATTCGGGGTGGGGCCCCGAGCAGAGCGCGCGGCTTGCGAAAATCCTCAAGCGCAAGGGCGTCGATGTCATCGACTGCTCGTCCGGCGGCATCACCGACCTCGCGCCGATTCTGGGCAAGGAGATCAAATACAGCTACCAGGTGCCGTTGTCCGAATATGTCCGCCGCCACGCCGACATCATGACCATGGCGGTCGGCCTGATCATTCACGGCGACCAGGCCGAGCAGATCCTGGAGCAGGGGCAAGCCGACCTGATTGCGGTCGGCCGCGAGATCCTCAACAATCCGAACTGGCCGATGGATGCAGCCCTTAAATTGGGCATCGAGGGGCCGTTCCGTAACGTACCCCCGCAATTCGGCTATTGGCTGGGAACCCGGGCCAAGCGGGGTTTCGGCACCCGGCCCTCGACCTGGCAAAACGGCCTTGATGATACCAAAAAGCTGGTGTGAGTGGCGATCGAGTCCGGTAACGAGCAGAACCCCCGACCCGTGATGGGCAACAACTGAAAGCGAAAAGGTTCGCAACAATGCGCAAGAACTCCCTCTTTCTCCTCGGCGCGGCGGCAGGCGTGTGCGCAACCCTACTCGTTACCCAGCCCGGGGGCGCGCTGGTCGCGGCGGCCAGGGCTGCCGTCAACTCCGACACCTATTCGCAGCTCAACCTGTTCGGCGACGTGTTCGAGCGGGTAAGGACCGACTACGTCGAAAAGCCCGACGACGGCAAGCTGATCGAGGCGTCGATCAACGGCATGCTCACCGCACTCGATCCGCACTCGCGCTACATGAACGATAAGTCCTGGCGCGACATGCAGGAGACCACCAGCGGCGAGTTCGGTGGGCTCGGCATCGAGGTCACGATGGAAGACGGCCTGGTCAAGGTGGTCGCGCCGATCGACGATACGCCGGCCGCGAAGGCCGGCATCCTGTCGGGCGATCTCATCACCCAGATCGACGACGACGCAGTCCAGGGGCTCACCTTGGAGCAGGCCGTGAACAAGATGAAAGGGCCGATCAACACCAAGACCAAGCTGCAGATCGTACGCAAGGGCGCCGAGAAGCCGATCGACGTTTCGATTACGCGCGAAGTCATTCGCGTGCGGGCGGTTCGCGACCACGTCGACGGCGGCGACATCGGCTACATCCGGATCAGCCAATTCAACGCCCAGACCACCGATGAACTACGGAAAGCGATCGGCGACGTCACCAGGCAAGTCCCGCAGGACAAGCTGGCCGGCTACGTCGTCGACCTCCGCAACAATCCCGGCGGATTGCTCGATCAGGCGGTTTCGGTATCGGGTACGTTCATGACGCGGGGCGAAGTGGTTTCGACCCGGGGCCGCACCGCCGAGGAGACCCAACGGTTCACGGCGCACTCCGGCGATCTCATCAAGGGCAAGCCGCTGGTCGTCCTAATCAACGGCGGATCGGCATCGGCGTCCGAGATCGTTGCCGGCGCGCTGCACGATCACAAGCGCGCGACCCTGATCGGGACCCGCTCGTTCGGCAAAGGCTCGGTGCAGACCATCATCCCGCTCGGCCCCAGCAACGGTGCGCTGGCGCTCACCACCGCGCGTTATTTCACGCCGTCCGGCCACTCGATCCAGGCCAAGGGCATCACGCCCGACATCGAGGTGCTGCAGGACGTGCCGGATGAACTGAAGGGCCGCGTCGATACCAAGGGCGAGGCGTCGATGCGCGGTCATCTCTCCGCCGAAGGCGTCGAGCAGACCGGCTCGCAGGCTTACGTTCCGCCGGACGAGAAGAACGACAAGGCGCTCAACGCCGCCTACAATCTCTTGCGCGGCGTCACCGTCAACGCCGACGCTCCGGTGTCGGCCAAAGCGGTGGTTCCGAACTGAGGCTGCGATTGACGGGAACTGAATTCAATCGGGGCGGTCTCTGACCGCCCCGATTTGCGTTTGACCAGCGGCAAGCGTGTTCTTGAATGCGATCCAGACGAAAGTCGTAGTCGCTCACACCATCGTCCCACCCACGCAATTAACCAAACTAAACGGCGGGTTCCGGTCTGGGAACTCCACGGCAAGCGCCATTTGGCGCACTGCCAAATCCATCCGCCGGAATTTTGGTCGACTGTTCCGGGTTCCATTGTTTCGGGTTCCATCGGATTGGACCGCATCCGAGGGTGCGACCAACCGAGGCAGCCGCGAGTTTCGGCAATCGGCGCAATTAAGCCTTTACCTTCTGGCAATAAGAATACATCGGTCATCGATTTTACGCGCAGCGGGCGCCGGTATCTGTTTTTTCGGACTCGATAGAGAGCCAAGATGAAAAATCTACTGAAGGACTTTATCGCCGATGAATCCGGCGCCACGGCGATAGAATACGGATTGATCGCGGCGGGCATTTCACTCGCAATCATTGCCGTGGTGAACGGGCTCGGCACCAAGCTCAACACCAAATTCACGGCGATCAACAATTCGCTGCAATAGCCGCTTCCCCCGGACGATCAAATAGAAGGCGACCTCGCACGGTCGCCTTTTCGTCGTTGGTCGCCGGCGTTACGGCGTGCGCGGCTGCCGTGACGGCGAAAGCTCAATCCCCGGCGCGATAGTGCCCGGACTTGCCGCCTTTTTTCTCGACCAGATGAATACCTTCAATGCGAACGCCGCGCTCGGTCGCCTTGACCATGTCGTAGATCGCCAGACATGCAACCGACACCGCGGTCAGCGCTTCCATCTCGACGCCGGTCGGGCCGGTGACCTTTACGGTGGCGCGGACGACGCAGCCCGGCAGCTTTTTGTCGGTTGTGATGTCGAGCGTCACTTTCGACAGCGCCAGCGGATGGCACAGCGGTATCAGATCCGGCGTGCGCTTCGCTGCCATGATGCCGGCGACGCGCGCGGTGCCCAGTACGTCACCCTTTTTGGCATTGCCCGAAACGATCAGATCGAGCGTCGCCCGTTTCATGACGACCCGGCCCTCGGCCACCGCGATGCGTTCGGTTGCGGGTTTGGCGGAAACGTCCACCATCCGCGCCTCGCCTTTGGCGTCGATGTGGCTGAGGGCGGAATTATCGCTGGAAGATTTGCGCGCCATGAATCAGCGCGTCCCGGTGGCGCGGGAACCGTCGCCTCGCGCGAGCAGCGCGCAGGTCGCCGCGGTCACGTCGGCCTGCCGCATCAGGCTTTCGCCGACCAGGAATGTCGACATGCCCACGCGCGCCAGCCGTGCGAGATCGGCGGGCTGGAAGATGCCGCTTTCACCGATCGTCAGGCGGTCGTTCGGGATCAGCGGCGCCAGCGCCTCGCTGGTCGCAAGCGTGGTCTCGAAGGTGCGCAGATTGCGATTGTTGACGCCGATCATCGGCGAACGAAGTTTCAGCGCCCGGTCGAGTTCGGCGCGCTCATGGATCTCGATCAGGACGTCCATGCCATGCGCAAGGGCCGCGTCCTCGATGTCGCTCGCCGCGGCATCGTCGAGTGCCGCCATGATGATCAGGATGCAGTCGGCGCCATGGGCGCGGGCTTCGACCACCTGATAGGTGTCGTAGATGAAATCCTTGCGCAGCACCGGCAGCGCCGTGGCGGCGCGCGCCGCAACCATGAAATCGAGATGGCCCTGAAACGACGGCGTGTCCGTCAGCACCGAGAGGCATGCGGCACCGCCCGCTTCGTAAGCCCTGGCAAGCGCGGGCGGATCGAAGTCGGCGCGAATGAGACCCCTCGAGGGAGACGCCTTCTTCACCTCGGCAATCAGCGCATATTCGCCGCGTGCGAGCTTTTCGCGGATGGCGCGAACGAAGCCGCGGGGCGGGGGCGCGGCCTTCGCCAGCGCGTCGAGGCCCGCCAGTGGATGGGTGCGTTTGGCGGCGGCGATTTCCTGCCGCTTGTAAGCCTCGATCCTGGTCAGGATGTCGGACACTCTAGGCTCGCCGATCGTTGGAAACCGCGACCAGGTGCTTGAGCCGCGACGCGGCGGCGCGGCTGTCGAGCGATTTGATTCCGAGCGCCACGCCTTCCTTCAAATCCCGGGCCTTTCCGGCCACCATCAACGCCGCAGCGGCGTTGAGCAGCGCAACATCCCGGAACGGGCTCGGCATCCCGTCAAGCACGCTTTGCAGCGCAATCGCGTTGGCGTCGGCATCGCCGCCCTTGAGCGCCTCGCCGCCGACCCGCGCCAGGCCGGCTTCCTCGGGCGTCACCTCGAAGGTACGGATATTGCCGTTCTCGAGCGCTGCGACGAAGGTCGGGCCGGTCAGCGTGATTTCATCGAGCCCGTCGGAGCCATGCACCACCCAGACGCTTTCGGCGCCGAGGTTCTTCAGCACCTGCGCCAGCGGCTGTACCCATTGCCGGGAGAATACTCCGACCATCTGCTTTTTGACGCCGGCCGGATTGGACAGCGGTCCCAGCAGATTGAAGATGGTGCGGGTGGCCAGTTCGACCCGGGTCGGACCGACGTTCTTCATCGCCGGATGATGCGAGGGCGCGAACATGAAGCCGATGCCGGTCTCGGCGATGCAGCGGCCGACATGTTCGGGCGTGATGTCGATCTTGACCCCGAGCGAAGCCAGCACGTCGGCAGCGCCGGAGCGTGACGACAGCGCGCGGTTGCCGTGCTTGGCAACGGGCACGCCGGCGCCTGCGACGATGAACGAGGCGCAGGTCGATACGTTGACCGAACCGGAGCCGTCGCCGCCGGTGCCGACCACGTCGACCGCCTCGGCCGGCGCCGTGACGCGCAGCATCTTGGCGCGCATCGCCGATACCGCGCCGGTGATCTCATCGACGGTTTCGCCGCGCACCCGCAATGCCATTATCAATCCGCCCATCTGCGAGGGCGTGGCCTCGCCGGACATCATGCTGTCGAAGGCGGATGCCGCCTCGTCGCGCGACAGGGTGGCGCCGGTGGCGACCTTTCCGATGATAGATTTGAGGTCGTCCATCGGAATGCTCAGTTGTTGTTCGCGCCCGTCACCTGCGCGAAGACGGCCTCATTGATGCTGACGCCGATATCGGATTCAAGCTTGGTGACGTATTGCCCGACCTGTTCATCGGTCAATCCGCGCAACAGGGTTTCCTTCAATTTCTTCATTTCATCAGAGGCAACGTCGACCGGCGGCACGGTTATGTCGGTCACGCGGAACACGATCCACTCGCCGGCGGCCGCGCCCGCCACCTGTCCGGCGCCATCCTTGGCGGTGCGAAACGCCGCCGCGATCACGCTGGCGGGCACCCCGGGGGGCGAGCCGTCGCGCCTGAAGGCGGAAGCGGCCTCGACTTTCAAGCCGGCACCAGCCGCATCGTCCGCGAGACTGCCGCCCTGGTCGAGTTTTTGAACCATCTCGGTCGCCTTGGTGCGCAGCCGGCTGGTGATCTGGTCGTCGCGCCATCGCGCCTCGACCTGGTCCTTGACCTCGTCGAGCGGGCGTTCCCGCGACGGGGTGATGCCGAGAACGTCGTACCAGACATAGCCGCCGTTGAACTGGATCGGGTCGTTGTCGACGCCGACATCGCTGGTAAAGGCCTGCGAGACCACATCGAGGCCAGGGGGGACGTTGGTGACCAGCTGGCCGCCGGGAAGACGGCCGGAACGGTCGACGGCATCGATGGTGACGGGCGTGAGCCCCAGTTTCTGCGCGGCCTCGACCACGCTTGCACCACCGCCGCGCTCGTCTTCCATTTTATCGCGCAGATCGGAAACCGATGCGCGGGCGCGGTCGGCCGCGATTTCCTTCTTCAGATTGGAAGCGACGCTTTCATAGGTCGGTTCGACTCCGGGCTCGATCTTGCCGATCTTGACCAGGGCGACGCCGAACTTGCCCTGCACCGGCTGGCTCACATCGCCCGACGGCAGCGAAAAGGCCGCGCCCGCAACCGCGGGATCGATGATTTCGGATTTTGCGATCATGCCGAGGTCGACGTCGGAGGGGGTCAGGCCGCGTTCCTTGGCGAGGTCGTCGAACGACAACCCGGAGCCGATGCGATTGCGCGCCGCCAGCGCCTCCTCAGCGTTCGGGAGAATGATCTGCGACACCTCGCGCCGCTCCGGCGTTCCCAGTTTGTCGCGGCGCAGCTCGAACAGTTTCTTGGCATCCTCGTCGGAGACCGCGGTCCATTTGCCGACTTCCTCGGGGTTGACCACGACAAATGATATCTTGCGATATTCGGGTGCGCGAAACAGGGTCTTGTGATCGTCGAAATAGCCGGCCAGCGTCTCCGGCGACGGCGGGTCGATCGTCCCGGCCTGTGCGGCGTCGAGTTTGATGTACTCGATCGAACGCGCCTCGTTCTGAAAGCGGCTGAGCGCATCGATCAGGGTGTTCGGCGGCTGCAGACCCGCCGAAATCGTGCCGGCGATCTGGCGTCGCAGCGACACCCGCCGCTGGTCGGCGACATAACGCCGCTCGCTATACCCGAATTGCCGGATCATGGCCTGGAAGCGGCCCGGATCGAATACGCCGTTGACGCCCTTGAAATTGGGATCGTTAAAGATCATGCGCATGGTTTCAGCGTCGGACTGTCCGAGCCCCAGCCGCCGGGCTTCTTCATCGAGAGCGGCCTCGGCGATGGTTTGCTGCAGCAGTTGGCGGTCGAGCCCGAAGGCGCGGGCCTGATCCGTCGTCAACGGGCGGCCGAACTGTCGGCCGATCTGCTGCAGCTTCTCGCTGTAGAGCTGGCGGAATTGTTCGGCCGAAATGTCGGTGTGGCCGATCTTGGCCAGCGTCGATTGTCCGAAGCCCCTGAAGATGTCGGCGATGCCCCAAATGCCGAAGCTGATGATCAACACACCCATCACCACGGCCATTATGGTTTTGCCGAGCCAGTTTGATGAGGCTTTCCGCAATCCTCGAAGCATGGGTCCAACTTGTTTGCAGGAGGGAACCGGATCGCGCCCGAGGGAATTCGTTTCGAATTCCGCAAACGGGGGTCACCGAGTTGATAAAGCATCATAAAGTGGCAGCCGCCCGGTCGCAACCTTGGCAAGGGGCGACCGGCCAGGTCATTCGGAGCGGTTAACGTCTCGGGGCTGTAAAGCCGCTGGCTGGAACTCGCCGGCGTGCTCTGCTAGCGCATACCGGCCGCTGCGCGAAGGAATTCTCACATGACGGACACTATTCGGCCGCTGATTGCCGGGAACTGGAAGATGAACGGTCTCAGGGCTTCCATGGCCGAATTCGAGGCCATGCTCGCTGGCGCGCCTAAAGTCGCCGCCAAAGCCGATCTTTTGGTTTGTCCGCCGGCGACGCTGATCTCGGCGCTGGCGGAAAAAGCACGCGGATCACGCACCCTTGCGGTCGGTGCGCAGGATTGCCACCCCAAAGCCTCGGGCGCCCATACCGGCGATATTTCGGCCGAAATGCTGGCCGATGCCGGCGCCAGCGCCGTCATTGTCGGCCATTCCGAGCGGCGCG
>NZ_SSMW01000093.1 GCF_004799405.1 Bradyrhizobium sp. | reverse complement strand
CCGATTCCGAAGAGAAGCGCGAGCCCGTGAGAGACATCGACACTGCAGCGGTGGATAGCCTGAAAGTGCTTGACCTCAACCGGCCGATTAGAGAAGCGGAAGTCGCGTTTCGGGACCGTCAGGTCAGCTTTTGAACCATCTCGGACATCGGCCCGGTTGCCGAATTTCAGCGCTGGGGCCCCATGAAGCGGTGTGAATGCTCCGCACACAAAATGTGATGGTGCAGGTTTGCTATCCATTGCCGACCCGAGACCGTCATATTCAGATATTTTATTCCATCCTCGATGTGGGTTGAAACACTATCCCAAAAGAAGGCCGGGTACTTATCAATAATATCAGCCGGTGATGAGTACCCTAGCTGTCGGTTCATACCCATTTCTTCAAACTCAACGTAAAGTGCGTTTGCCTTCCGTGAATACATCGGGTCGCCAAGCTGGCCTATGAGATCGGCTGCCTGGACTAGTTTGGGCTCTATGTTGTCGTAAGAGCGATCCGCACGCGCAGGAAAGCGCGTCATTTCAATTGCAGCGGCTACTCGAGACGCGTCGATGGTGGGTGACTTTCCAAGGCGCTCAAAGGCAAAGATCTTCGATCGATCGACGTGATAAGGCGCCAGCGCTGCGTCAGATGAGCCACGAGGCAGCGTAATTCTCTTTCCGCTCTCGTCCACTACAAATTCGGTTTCGGTGTCGCCGCTCAGAACGCCGCGCATGTAGCCGATATCATGCAATAGGCAAGCGATGATCAGATGACTATAATCAGTAGGTTCTATTCGTTGTGAAAGCGTCATTCCCTCTAGAATGTCCCGTCCAACCATCGTGACTTGTAACGTGTGCTCGTAGTTGTGGTAGAGAGCGTCGCTTCTGGCGAGACATTCGATCGTACTACGCGCCAAGGAGCCTAAACGCTCCGCCATATCGTCGTGTGCTGGACCAAAAACACGGCGAAAGTCTTTGGCAATAAACTTGCCCAACTTGTTGGCCGCAATTGCGCTGATTGCCTTCAAGCGCCCATCCCCCAAGACGGCAAGATGCTACCATGCCGGGCAAAAAGTGAAAACGGGGGGACGGGATGACCAGTGCCCTAACCCATGGCACTGCGCAATGATGCCCGTCGTCCGGGTCGAACTTGGCTGAACCGAACGGCACGACTTCTCAGGCCGGATGCTGCTGCGGTTGGCGAGGCTCGGCCTCCTGGGCACTCCGGGCCTCGTCCCTCCAAAAGCCGCCTCAGTTGGCGGCGCGTCTCGCTTTATCAATTAGTTAAGGTTCTGTCGTATTTTGCCGCAATGGAAGACCACCGTATTGCATCGCGACATCGCGTCTTGAAGGCCGGCACGATTGAGTTCGGCGGCGGCGCTATCGATTGCACGGTCCGCAACCTCTCGAACAGCGGTGCGTTGCTGGAAGTGACTAGCCCGGTTGGCATTCCCGATCACTTCAGCTTGGTCTTTCCGGCGGAAGGGCGGCTAGTTCCCTGCCAAGTTGTATGGCGGAAAGAGAAGCGAATCGGCGTCAGATTCGATTAAGGTCGCCTCAGGTTGGCGGCCTCTTTTCACGTCAAGCGACGCGGTCGACGTCGCCTATTGGCACTTAACGGACATCGCGCGAGGTCCGCCTTGAGTCCGCTATGAGGTACAAAGCGGAAAACATATGCTCAGCTAGAGGTTTTCCGCTAATGACCCAACTGAGACATCGGGGCTCCGGCGGAATTGCGCGCTACAGCCTATGGCATCTTTAATCTGGCGATTGGGCTTGCGCTCCTTGTCGCGAGCGTTCTCGCCGGCGCGCTTTGGGATAGCATCGGTTCCCAGGCCACTTTCCTCTCAGGCGCGGCATTCACTGTCCTTGCTCTCACGGGTCTTGCTGTAACCCGACGTATCGCGCCGGCCGTCGGCCAATCGCCAATGTCCGTTTAGGGTGATCATTCTTCACATCAGGTTCGCTTTTGACCCCAAGCGGCCAGGAGGGGTGAATTTACCGCGAAGGGTTTTGCAGGTGAGTCGTCGCTCTTGGCGAGATGTATTAGCGTTTTCAAGTGCCTGCGGCTCGGGACCCGAATCGCGACTGCGGCGGCTCAATTGGCGGGAGATTTCAAATGCCGCTGCGGCTCACCGATGAACAGGCGCGTCTGGTTGCCAAGCTCGTCAGTGACGCGAAGACAACATCTGGTCTTAGCAATGACCAGATTGCGGACGAAGCGGGCTTCGCTGAAAAGACCGTGCGGGGTGTTCTGAAAGGGCGATGCCGAATCCGCAAAACCGCAAGTAAAGTATGCAGGGCTCTCAAAATCGATCTTGATGTCGTGCTCAACGAGGCTTCCCTGAGCGATGACCGTTTTCCCCCGCCACGGATCGAGGGCGACACTCAGGCGCGAGCCGTGCGTGGCGCGCTTGAGGCGTTTCTCGCGCGGGACGAGAATCGCTTCCGTCGGTTGTTTCTAAAAGGGGAGCCGCTTGTGCCCGAACCAGCCGAGCGGCCAGGACCGAGATTCTCGCTGCGGCCGGCTATTTGAAAGCGACCACCGCAGGCGCCGTCAGGCCTTGCGTGCGCGTGTTTTTCTTGGACGAGCTCTAATTGCGACGGACCTCCTCGCCCGTGCGGAGGTCGACCAGGTCTTCTCGCTGATGTTCGAGCAGGTGTTCCTCGTGCGGTCGATGGATGTACGGAAGGGCGATCACGTTCTGGAGCTATGTCTCGGTTCTGGCGTGAACGCGCTCGCCGCAGCACACCGCGGCGCCGCGAGGGTCGTCGGTGTCGACGTGAGCGAGCGAGCGCTGGCATTCGCATCGGCGAATGCCGCCGTGAACTTGTCGCGGGAGCGCGGCGAGCCACCGCTCGAGATACTGCGCGGGAATCTGTTCGAGCCTCTCGCGGCGGAGGATCGCTTCGATCTCATCCTCGTGAACCCTCCATTCGAACCGGTCCCGCCGGGTATGCGGTACTTTCTCCATTCCCACGGCGGAGAGGACGGTCTTGACGTTATCCGCGCGCTGCTTCCGGGCGTCCCCCAACGACTCCGCCCCGGCAGACGATTCGAGATGTTTACGTGGACGCTGAGCGACGACAGACTGGAGTGGGCGACTGATCTCGTACTCGCCGCGTTCCCGGACTTCCGCGTAGAGGTGCGGCGCGCCGAGCGGGCGCCGCTTGAGGTCTGTTTCACCAAGTTCCGTGATCGCCCCGGTTATGCCGTGTGGCGGGACCGGCTGATCTCGCAAGGCGTGACAGGTGTCTGGGGCCTCCATGTCCGCGCGCTACGCGACGGACCAGCAGGACTCGTGCGCATCGACGCGATGGACGAGGTCCTCGCGTGCAACGCGACGATCTCGCAATGGCGGAGATCGTAGCACACGAGGACCGCTCCTGTGACCCAACTGAGACATTGGCCGGCTAGTTGCCGCAAGGTTTCGCTCTCAGCCCGGCCGCCGGCTCTTGCCCGCCAGCGAAATTCTTGGGACATTCGCCGACGAGATGCCACTACCAGGATGCGGGCACCAGATCGGAAACTGGCGTGAATGCGAGCCGTTCAACCCATTGCGATTTCTGCGGCAGCGATCGCGGCTTTTCTGATCGCGACGGTACCGCTGCGATGCGCCGCTGCCGAAGCCTCCCCTGACAGCCAGCGCCGTTTTGATATCGCGCAGACCTCGATGGGTGTCCCCGACGCCGCCCCTGTCCATCCGGCGCCGAGCCTGTCTACGCCATCGTCGCCGCGGCTCTGCAACGGGCAGTCGGTCGAGCAGCGAATTCTGTATGAAGATAATTTCACCAGTTCTTCCGGCAATTGGGAGCGAGCCGACGGGGTGAGGATTGGCGATGGCCGGATGGATATCACGCTCGGAACGGATTCGATGGTCCGCACAGTGCTCAACAGGAGGAGGCTGGCGGGACCAGGCGGAGATTTCTGTGTTCGCTTCAAGCTGGCGGAGCCCGATCCAGACAATGGGTCGTCGGGAAGCATCGTTTTTTGGGCTCAGGATGAGGAGAACGGGTTCACCGTGGATTTCTGGTCGAACGGCGCTTTGAATTTCGGTCGATCGACCAACGGGACCTGGACCGAGCTTCTGGCGATGGACGATTCCCAGAGTGCGTGGAAAGGAAACGATGACGTCACCGAACTGCGCGTCGTTGCCGGGAACGGACTGCTGAAGATTTGGCTGAATGGCGCGTTGACAAAATCTACCGAACTCGCATCCCCGCAAGGGAATTTTCGCTTTGGGGTCTATGTCGAGATGGATAAGGAGCCGGCCGCGCCCAAGCACTTTCAGTTCACCTATTTCAATGTGTTGGAGATTTACAGCTCGTTGGGTCGATGAAGTCGACGTCGAATAGCTGCGGCCCGGCCCTGCGGCGGCCCGCAACCGAAAGCTGCACGGACAGGAGCAAGACGAGGGAAGAGGTACATCATAGGGAAGCTGCTGGCCGAAGAGACCAAGGACGTGCCGGCAAGCCCGGGGGACGATGGCACCATCCAAGGAACCCAACAGGATCGGAACCGACTCTGCCGGCAGGTTGAGACAAATCAAAACCGCCTGACCTGCGCCTGATAAGGTGTGTTTATACCGAGTGGCCTGTCGCACAGACTGTTACGGTTACGAGGTCCGGTCTCCTAGGCACACCGGGCCTCGTTCTCTTTCCGCTCCCGTTGGTGGCCTTTTTCCGATCAGGTGTGTGTCGCTGCGTCAACCGTTAGCCGATCCATGGCTGGATTCTTGCCGGCTGTGGATCCCTGGCGACAGGATTTCGGTTCCATTCGGGAACACAGGCACATCACCGCGTCGTCGCGAGTTGTACTGCGAGTGCACACGCCCGGTCGTATTCGTCGAGATTGATCCATTCGTCAGTCGTGTGCGGCTCGTTCTGTCCCGCGCCGAAAGTTACGGTCGGAACACCGTGGCGGACCATCCAGTTCGCGTCGAGCCCGCCATTCGCGGCACGGATGGTCGGCGTTCCGCCGATATCGGATACCGCAGCGGCCGCGCGCTTGACCACCGGCAGGCTCTCCTTCATGCGGAACGGATAGTAGTCGGTCTCGGCCTTGAACTTGACACGGCCTGACTTGCCCTCGCTGTTCTTGACGCGCTTTGCAGCCTTCTCGAACGCGGTCTTGTAGGCTTTGGTGATTTCCTTGAAAAACTTCGCATCGTGGCTACGGCTTTCTCCGCGCACGTGCACGTAGTCGGTGACGACATTGGTGGCGTCCCCGGCCGGCCGGCCGTCGCCACCGGTGACGGGACCGACATTGCTGGTGCCTTGCCGCTTGCCTTTCACCACCTTGCCAAACCAGCCGCCCGCCTTCACGTCGGCGAGCGCAAGCGCCAGGATCATGGTCGAACTGATCCCGCGCTCCGGCGCGACCCGGCATGCGAGGCACGACCGAAGATTTCGACCTGCCAGCGGTCCGCGCCGACGGCACCGATGGTGACATTGGATGCCGAGCCGCCGTCGTAGTTGAAAGCCATGATCGGCGAGCGGATATCCTGGGTTTTGACGCGGCGCGCACCCCATAGTCCGCTTTCCTCGCGCACGCAAAAAAGGAGCGTGATCGGCGGATGGTCGAGCTTCTGCTTCGCGAGCTCGGCCGCCAGTGTAACGAGAACGCCGCAGCCGCAGCGGTTGTCGCCGCCGAGCGCGGTCTTCGCTTGGTTGACGATCTTGCGGCCGGCAACCTTCGGCTTCGCTCCGGCGCATAGCGGCACGGTGTCCATGTGGGTCATGAACATGATCCGCGGCTGGTTGTGCATCGCGCCGCGGCCGGGCAGGTCGACAATGAGGTTGCCGGTCTCGGTCGGCACGGGAATGCGCGTGTTGGCGTCGTCGAGGCGGATCGCGTCTGCCGGCACCCCTCCCTCTTGCAGCGCTGCGGTGAGTTCTCGCCCTATCGCCGCCTCCTTTCCGGTCACGCCCTCGACGGCGAGGAAGCGCATGAGGCGATCAGTAGCGGCTTGAATGTCGAAAGACATGACCTATCCCTTCGATGAGCGGTTTTCGTCAGCATCCTTCGCGGCACCTCTTTTCGCAAGGCATCGCATGAAACAAAATTGCAGCTGGCGGCGACCGATCCAAAGCGGCTGAGGACACCGGCGCAAGGCCCATTGAACGCCCGACTGGATAGAATTCCGAGAATCGTCGCCACTCACTTCATCGGCTGCTGCCTCTCAACGCCCCCTGCTCCTGATCCAGGTGTCGATCGCCGGCAGCGCGCGGGTCCTGAGATCGGCCGAGAGCGCGATCGTTTCCAGCGCGCGCGCGGTAATGACGCGGCCGCCGGTGGTCGCCTGCGCCGGAGCAAAGTGCGCCAGTTCGGCGGCATGGGCCTCATCGCTGAAGTTGGTCATGAAGTCGGCGACGAAAAAATCGCGGAACGAAGGTCCCTCCTTGGCGGCGAGCGCGTCGAAATTCATCCGCACGAAGTCCCAGGCCAGATCGGGTTGCTCGCCGGAGGAGGCCACCGTATTGATCACGCGCTCGACGATGGTTTTCGGCAGTTCATCGGTCAGGGTCAGTTGCAGCGTGGCGCGGGCAAGATCGGGGTCGCGCGCGCTGGCGGCGGCGAAGTAATAGCGCACGCGCTCGCTCGTGACCGTGGTTTTGCGCGCCAGTGCCAGCAGCGCATCGTACGTGGCGCGATCGGCGCCGATGCCGGCGAGATGGATGACGGGATCGCGCAGCGCGTTCGGCAGCGATAACGGATTCTGCAGGAAGCCTGCGAACCGCCGCCTGGCCTCGGCGAGGATATCGGCATCGCCGAATTCGCCGAGCGCCTGGATCAGGCTCGAACGCAGCAAGGCGGTGTCGCTATCGCTGTCCTTTGCGTCAGCGCTGCTGGCGTCCCAGCCGAGCCGGTCGAACACCGGCCGCAATCGGGCGCGCGCATAATTTCGCAAGCCATCGCGCTCGCTGCGGCCGCGCGCGAGAAAATCGAGTCTCTTCAAGGCGGCGATCACCTGATCCCACATCGCGCGGTGATCGTCGTTGCGGATTTGATCGACCAGCGCAAGATAGGACGGCGGCTCGGCGCGGCCGGCCTGCATCAGCGCCCAGCTATCGCTGACGAAATCGACCCGGTCGGCCGGCGTCATCTCCGCCAGCGACTTCACCAGGGCGGCCCGGCTTTTGGGACCGTATTCGACCCGGTAGTAACCGACATCGCCCAGATTGACCTTGACGGCCTCGCCGCAGGATCCCGCCGCGATCTCGGCAGCGCTCTCCGACAGCAGGATGTTTGCCGGCTGCGTGGCGCGGAGCGGCCCGACCGTAACAGGAATGTGCCAGCTACGATGCGGCCAGACGGTCCGGGATTGCGAAGGCGCTATCACAAACCGATCCTGCCGCAGCGTCATGCGCTGGTCGCCGCCGCTGCAACCGGTTTCGGCGATAACCAGCGGCACGCCGTCCTGCTCGGTAAAGGAGGCGGCAACGCCGGTCACCGGCTTGCCGGCCGCACTTTCGAGCGCCTGCCACAGATCGGCGGTGGTGGTGCTGCCATAGGCGTGCGTCGCCATGTATTTGCGGATGCCTTCGGCAAAGGCCTGGTCGCCGAGATAGCTTTCCAGCATGCGGATCAGCGCCTGGCCCTTGTTGTAGGTGATGCCGTCGAATGCGACCAAGGCTTCGCTCTGGTCGGCGACCAACTGCTGGATCGGATGCGAGGTGCGCCGGGCATCGAGCACCATGGCGTACTGTTTCGCCCCGTTGTTGTTGAGCCAGGTCTGCCATTGCGGATAGAAATGCTCGGCGGCCTTGACCTGCATCCAGCTCGCAAAGCCCTCGTTGAGCCAGAGGTTGTCCCACCAGCCCATGGTGACGAGATCGCCGAACCATTGATGCGCCATCTCGTGCGCCAGGACGCTGAAGATCTCGCGCCGCGCCGTCTCGGCGTTGGTGGCGGGGTCGAACAGCAGCCGGCTTTCGAAAAACGTGATGCCGCCCCAGTTCTCCATGGCGCCGCCGAACCCGCCGGGCACCGCGATCAGATCCAGTTTCGGCAACGGATACTTCACGCCGAAATATTCGTTGTAATAGTCCAGCAGCTTGACCGCGTTCTCCAGCGCAAAGCGTCCCTGCTCTGCCTTGCCGGCGGTCGTGACCACGCCGACGGTCGTACCGTCGGCTTGCCCGGTAAATCGCTCGAGCTCGCCGGTCGAGAGCACGAACAGGTAGCTCGACATTTTCGGCGTCGGCGCAAACGTAATCTGCTTCAGGTTCGGTGCGATCGCCTCTTCCCGCGCCACCGGCATGTTGCTCACGACGAGGAAAGCATTGGGCACCGTGACGGTCAGCGCAAAGGTCGCCTTGAAGGCGGGCTCGTCCCAGCACGGAAAGATCCGCCGCGCGTCGGCCGGTTCAAGCTGGCTCGACAGCATCCGCTTGATGCCCTTGCCGGTCGGGTAATCGACAAAGAACAGTCCACGGGCAAAACTGTTTATCTTCGCGGTGAAGTCAATGCGAAGCCGGTGCGCGCCCGCCGCGAGCGGTTGCGCAAGACTCAGCGTCGCGGTCTCGGCGGCGGCATCGAGCGCGACCTCGGCGCGCTGCGCATCGCCATCGACGGTGGCGGCGTCGAGCGTCATGTCGACCGCGTTGAGGACGAGCCGCGCCGTGGGTTCGCGCACCTCGACATCCACGACCTCAACCCCGGCCAGCGTGAGGCGTTCGAGGTCGGGGGTCAGTTCGATGGTGTAATGCAGCGGAATGACCGCCTTCGGCAGCTTGCCCGGCGTTGCATCGAAGGAATAGACCGGCTCGGCGACCGCACCGCGGGAGCTCGGCAATGCAAGCACGAGCGTTGCGACCAGTGCCGCGGCCAGGTTACTCGCCGCGAGCATCATCGTGAGCCGTTTCCGGGCGTCCAGTCTCATCAGCAAACCTTCCGCGATCCGCTCGCCTCAATCCGCTGAGACCGGCGGCGTGCCATGGGTATGAAAGGATTCGATGGTCTTCAACCCCCATGCCTGGCCTTTCTTGCGTTCTTCCTCGGTCCAGACGATCGGCTTCCAGTCCGGCGCGAGAATGAGACGGGCGCCGGCATTGGCGACCTCGACGCGGTTTCCGCCGGGCTCGTAGACATAGAGGAAGAACGTCTGCTGAATCGCATGCTTGTGTGGGCCGGTCTCGATGTAGACGCCGTTCTCCAGAAAAATATCGGCAGCGCGAAGCACGTCCTCGCGGCTGTCGAGCGCGTGGGTGACGTGATGGAAGCGGCCGGGCGTATTGGAGTGATCGTGCGAATAGGCGAAGTCGTAGCTCTTGTTCGACATCGTCATCCACATCGCGGCTTCGGTGCCGTCGTTGAGCACGATCTGCTCGGTCAGGCGGCAGCCGAGATACTTCTCGAAAAAGATACGATTGGCCTTGATGTCAACCGCAAGACAATTGAGGTGATCGAGCCGGCGGACATTGACGCCGCGCGCGGGAAAACGCTGCGCCTGGTTTTTCAGCGCGGGCCTGAGTTCGGGTGGCGCCTGGTACCATTCGGTCTCGTAATAGAGCTCGATGATATGGCCGTCGGGATCGCGGCAGCGAAACGCCGGGCCCTGCCCCATGTCGCCGTCGGTCCAGCCGATCTCGAACCCCGAGCCTTTCAACGCCGCGACGCGGCGTTCCAGCGCCTGCTGGCTTCGCGCCCGCAGCGCCATGTGCTCCATCCCAGAGGTTTTCGAGGCCGTCAGCTTGAGCGAATAGCGTTCGTAATCGTCCCAGCCGCGCAAATAGACCGAATCTCCCTTGCGGCCGCTGATGGTCATCCCCATCACGTCGACAAAGAACTTCAGGCTTTCGTCCGGCTTCGGCGTCAGCAATTCCATGTGACCGAGATGGGCGAGATCGAAGATCGGCTCCGGCTTCATTGGCCTGTTTCCTTTGTTCTAACGCAGCGTTCGCGTCAGGTCGTCGAACAGCTCATCCACGGTGAAGGCGCGCGGAACAAGCTGTTGTTGCGCGGCATAGCGGCTGATCAGCGCCAGCGAACGGCTCATTTCTTCGGCGCTAAATTGCGGCGGAGCGGGCCGGGCATCGGCAGGTGCAGCAGCGGCGCCGGCTAGCAGCAGCCGGAAAACCTCCCGCACCGCGTTCGGGTTCGTCCTGGACAGCGCCTCGCTGACCACGACCATATGGTTGATCGGCACCGCCCTGTGTTGGGCGAACCACGATTTCTCTTCCGCCGCGGCGTCGGGAAACAGCGCCTTCAGGCCTTCGCGTTCCACCTTCTCCCCAAGCACCGCATCAAGTTCGCCATCGAGCAGCATCTGGATGATCTGCTTGCCCTGCGGCGCCCGCAGCGTGGTGTCCTGGAATTCGGCGACATGCGCGTCCTCGAACGTCACCCATTGGATCGAATCGAGATCGACGCCGTAGTCGTTGGCGAGAATGCCGCGCAGCCACGCGCCGGTCGTGGTGGTGAAGGAGCGAATGCCGACCCGCTTTCTCTCGAGATCGCGTGGCTTCAGGTTCCCGAGCTCGGCCCGGTAGACGGCATAAGCATGCTGGAACCGCGCCACCACCACGCTTGGCAGCAGCACCATCGGCTTGCCGAAGCTTTTGGCCATCAGGTAGGTGACGATCGCCATCTCCGAAACGTCGAAGGCGCCGTCGCGCACCATCGGCTTGAAGCCCTTGTTGGTGGGCGAATATTCCGTGAAATCGAGCGTGATGGAATCAGACTTGACCGATCCATTCTTGAGCGCCGCCGTGCAGGGATGGTCGCCAAGCAATGTGCGCAGATGCATCGTCACCTCAATCGGACGGGGGTTCGTCGATATAGACGAGGCCGGCCTTCGCCAGTGGTTCGCGCATATTGTACATGTCGAGTCCGAGCTTGCCGGCGGCGAGCTGCTTGCGCTTGCCCTCCTCGTCGGCATGGCGCTTCTCCGCCTTGGCCGCGACCTCGGCGGCATCCTTCTTCCGGATCACCACCACGCCATCGTCATCGGCAACGACCGCATCGCCCGGTTCGACATTGATACCGGCACAGACCACGGGAATGTTGACGGCGCCCAGCGTGGCTTTCACCGTGCCCTTGGCCGAAATCGCCTTCGACCACACCGGAAAACCCATCTCGCGCAGCGACTTCACATCGCGGCAGCCGGCATCGATGACCAGGCCCTTGACGCCGCGCGCCATCAGCGAGGTCGCCAGGAGATCGCCGAACATCCCGTCGGTATTGTCGGCGCTGCAGCCGACCACCAGGATATCGCCCGCCTGGCACTGTTCGACCGCGACATGGATCATCCAGTTGTCGCCGGGATGCACCAGCACGGTGACCGCGGTTCCCGCCGCTTCGCCGCCGGCCCATGCCGGGCGCAGATAGGGCTTCATCAGCCCGGCACGGCCGTAGGCTTCATGCACCGTCGAGGTGCCGAGCGCGCCGAGCCGTTTGACTACCGCGGCGTCGGCGCGTTTGATGTTCCTGATAACGACCGTCTTCATGCCAGTTCCTCCATCGCCATCGGGAATAGCCGCTGATAGGCCTCGCCATAGGTCATGGCCTTGCCCGAGTTGCGGCCGCCCTGCATGCCCCGCTGCAAGGCCACCCGCTCGTAATAGGCCCACAGATGCTTTTGAGCCGCGAGAATCTCGAAGGTCTTGCGCTTGATGTCCCAGACCTCGTCGATGTTGAGGATGACCTGCGGCTTGAAATTGCACATTTCCGGCTGATGCGGCTCGAACAGGAACACCGGCGGCGCTGAGTAGCTGTAATCCGCCTGCGGTTTGTGACCCATCGCCTGCGCCACGATCCGCGCCTCCTGCGCATAGGCCGCGGCGGCCGGATGATCGACATTGTAGGGATCTTCCAGCGCATGCGTCAGCACAAAGCTCGGGTTGAGTTCGCGGTAGACGTCGATCAGCCGTTCCATATGCGCCCCGGTAAGGTGCAATGGATAATCGCCGGC
This sequence comes from Bradyrhizobium sp., assembly GCF_004799405.1. Lineage (GTDB taxonomy): Bacteria > Pseudomonadota > Alphaproteobacteria > Rhizobiales > Xanthobacteraceae > Bradyrhizobium. The sequence continues at coordinate 31,104 of NZ_SSMW01000093.1, read as the reverse complement.
ATCGAAGAATTCGATCTCGGCGCCAAGGGCCGCCGCCGCACGCTCGGCCTCGTCCTTGCGGCCGGACTTGACCTTTTCCAGCGTCATGCCCGGCTGCTTCCAGGCGAACTGGGATTCGCCGCGCTCGCCGAATGCCAGGCACACGATCTTGACGCGGTAGCCTTTGCTGGCGTGCAGCGCGATGGCGCCGCCGGCGCGCCAGACGAAGTCTCCCGGATGGGCCGAAACCACCAAACCTGTTTTTGCCATGGCATTCCCTGTGCGTTGCCAATTTTTTAGAGACCGAATGTAGGCGGCATCGGCGCTAAACGCAAAATTCGACGGCCCTGTTTATTTCGCGTTCGCCGGCGCGTGGACGTGCCATAAATCCGCGCGCCAGTGCAGGACAATGGCCAGCAATAGCGTCAACCCGGCGGCGGCATAGAGGGTTTCGGTGGCGGCAAATCCTACCTCGTCGATCAGGCTGCCGGCCGCCACCAGACCAAGCGGCAGGGTGTAGATCACCAGCATCCGCACGCCCATCACCCGGCCGCGGAAGTGCTCGCTCGCGGTGCGCATCAGGATAACCGCGATCGAAATCATGCACAGGCTTTGCGAGAAGCCCACCAGCATCAGGCACGCAATCGCCGCCGGCATCGTGTGCATCTGTGCAAACACCATCAGCGTTCCGTACCACACCACCGTCGATGCGATCATCAGCCGCGCCACCCGGATGCCGCCGATCAGGCTCAGGGCAATCGAACCACAGAGCGACCCCACCGCAAAACTGGCCGACAGATATCCCAATCCGGTCTGATTGGTGCCGTAGACCTCGCGCGCGACATAAGGCAACAATCCGTTGGTCAGGGGGTAGGCAGTCAAATTGACGAGGCAGGCGATCCAGATTGCCGCGCGCATCCTCGCGCTGGTCCAGACATAGGCCACGCCCTCCTTCAGGTCGCGCAACGGTGAAGTACGTAACACATCGACACCTGCTTCATCGGCGGGATGTGGTTTCGGAGGCGCTACCACACAGAGGGTCAGCAGCGTGCTCGTGACATAAAGGGCGACGATCGCGATATAGGCCTGCCCGATGCCGAGCGAGGCGAACAATCCGGCGCCGGTCAACGTTCCCGCGATCCGTGCGGTGTCCATTGTGGTTCGTGAAACACTGATCGCACCGATCAAATAGTGATGCGGCATGATGTTAGCGACCAGCGCGCCGCGGACGCCAAGATCGGAAGGCCGAACCAGGCCCGTGATGGCCACGATGATGAAGACGTAGAGCGGGGTCAGATATCCCGTCAGCGCCAGCGTCATGAGTGTGGCCGCCAGCGTCGCATAGGTCGCGCGCATCATGGCGAGCAGGTCGCGCTGACCGATGCGGTCGCCGACCACGCCAAATATCGGAGCAATCAGCGTGCCGCCGTAGTTGAGCGATGCAACCAGCGTCAACAGCAGCACCGACCGGGTCTCGACCAGCACATACCAGCCGAGGATCAGCGCCTCCATCTCGAACGCCCAGGAGGTGAGCAGGTCGGCGGGCCACTGGAAACGATAATTCCTGATCCGGAAGGGAGCGAGCGCGGTCGGCCGCGCGACCTCGCTCAAGACTCGACGCCGCGATTCATCGCGTTCCACCCTGCCCTGTTTCTTGTTGTTTCTTATTGTTCCGGGAAACGGATTTCCCTGCAATGGAAATCGTTTCCCTAAGGGGGGATACCGTGTTGATATTGCCGGTGTCAATCTCGGGATACGACGCCTACAATAGTGTTCCCCGCAGGATCAGCGACGCAACGCTGAAGTAGATCACGAGACCGGTGACATCGACGAGGGTTGCCACGAACGGCGCCGAAGCGCTGGCTGGGTCGAAGCCGATCCGTTGCAGGATGAACGGGAGCATCGACCCCGTCAGCGAACCGAACATGACGATCCCGACCAGGGCGGCGCCGACCGTCAGCGCGATCAGTACCCAGTGCTCGCCGTAATCGTAAAGGCCGAGATACTGCCACAGCGAAATGCGGACGATGCCGACCAGACCCAGCATCGTCCCGAGGGCCAGTCCATTCGGAATTTCCCGCAGCGCCACCCGCCACCAGTCCCCGATCTCAAGCTCGTGCAAGGCCAATGAGCGTATCAAAAGCGAGGTGGCTTGCGATCCGGAATTGCCTCCCGAGCTCATGATCAGCGGAATGAACAGCGTCAGCACGATCGCCTTCTCAAGCTCGCCTTCGTAGCCCTGCATCGCCGAAGCCGTCAGCATCTCGGACAGGAACAGCGCGCATAGCCAGCCGCCGCGCTTCTTCATCATCTGCCAGAAGCCGATTTCCATATACGGCTCGTTGATAGCCGCCATGCCGCCGAACTTCTGCACGTCCTCGGTGGTTTCCTGCACGATGGCGTCGATCACGTCGTCAACCGTGACGATGCCGATAACGCGGCCGTGGTCGACGACCGGCACCGCGAGCAGGTCGTATTTCGAGATCAGGCGCGCGACATCTTCCCGGTCCATCAGGGGCGTGACGGTGATCAGCCGGCCCGGGCGGGCGACCGAGAGCACCGGCGCCTGCGGATCTCCGGTGATGAGCCGGCGCAGGGTAATGGTCTTGACCAGCCTCTTGCTCAGCGGATCCAGCACATAGATCGCGTAGACGGTCTCCCGGCTGCTTTCCACGTGACGGATATAGTCCAGGGTCTGCTGGACCGTATAGTTCGAGGGAACGCTGGCGAATTCCGTCGTCATGATCGATCCGGCGGTGTCCTTGGGATATTGCAGCAGGCGGCGGATGTTGACCCTGGTGTCGGGGTCCAGAAGATCCAGCAGTTCCGTGCAATGCGGTTCTTTTACCTGGTGAAAGATGTCGGCAACGCGGTCGGCGGACACGCCGGCAAGCAGCGTGGCGGCGACGTCCCGCGGCATCAGCGTGACCAGTTCGGGTTCGCGCTCAAGCCCGGGCTGATCCAGCACTTCGATCGCTCGGTCGGCCGGCAAATGAAGCAGGACCGCGGTCGCAAGCTCCGGCGGCATGTCGTTGATGGCCTCGACGATGTCCGGCGCCCGCTCTTCCAGCATGCTCGCAGCCAGAAAAGCCGGATTGGCCATGTCGGAGCCTTTGGCAACGGGATCGACGATGTCGGCATCAGTCATCGCTTGGTCTCCTAAAGGCCGCGCGTGTCTGATAAGCCCAAGATTTGAAACTGTAAACGGACAACCAAATCACGCGCGACAGCGGCCGATCCTGTAGCGCTCCTATGCGATCGATGCCTGGTTGCCCTCGCATTCCTATCAGGCCCGGGAAGATATCGGCGGCGTGAATTGGCCGGCCGGCCACAGCCTTTCCAACCCCCACCAAACCTCAAAACGCAACGGCGGCATTCGAGAACGGACATCGTCGCGAACGATCGTCGACTGCCCTGCGAAATCGAACCCGAGATCGCCGGCAAGCTCCCCCTCCGACCGCCGGGTGTCCTCTGCAGCATTGGTGAACCAAGCGTTAAACCGGCCCGCGGCATGGCGCCGACGGGTGGGCGCCGAAAACATCGATTTTACGGCTAAATCCGGCGATGACGGTCGCCCTGGACGATCTACCAAACCCAATTCCGGCCAAGATGCCGCAGATTTAACGAAACTGCTGTTCGATCGGCTTAACCGTTTGTCCAACGACTGCCTGCATAGTGCCGATCATAGAAGGCATTCTGATGCCAATTCATAACGAGTGGATTCAACTACGGTGACAACCTTCGGACGTGTGATTTCGGTGCGCGGCTCGCTCGCCCGCGTAGGACTTTTGGCAGCCAGCAAGTTGGCCGTCTCAGAGGTGCGGGCGACCGTCGGCCGGTTCGTCAGCATCCGCTGCGCAAACTCGACCATTGTCGCCATGATTACCGAGGTATCCTGCGAGGACCTGCCGACCTCCGACGTCTACATCGCCAGCGCTTCGGTCGATCTGCTCGGTGAAATCCTCAACATAGCCCAAACCCCCAAGTTTCAGCGCGGCGTCACCAATTATCCAACGATCGGCGACACCGTCGACCTGATTACCAATCAGGAACTTCGAACGGTTTATGCCCCGATCGGATCGGACCAGATCAACGTCGGCACCCTGCAGCAGGATCAATCCGTCATCGCCTATGTCGACGTCGAGGAGATGCTCAGCAAGCACTTCGCGGTGCTCGGTTCGACCGGCGTCGGCAAATCAAGCGGCGTGTCGCTGTTGCTCAACGAAATCCTCAAGTCGCGGCCGAACTTGCGGATTTTCCTGCTCGACGTGCACAACGAATACGGCCGTTGTTTCGGCAACCGTTCGCTGGTTCTCAATCCGCGCAATCTGAAGCTGCCGTTCTGGCTGTTCAATTTCGAAGAGATCGTCGACGTGCTGTTCGGCGGCCGGCCTGGCGTCCCCGAAGAACTCGACATTCTCGCCGAAGTCATTCCGATAGCGAAGGGAATCTATACCCAATACCAGAACGCCGATCGCGTCGGGCTGAAGCGCATCGATCCCAGGACGGTCGGCTATACCGTCGATACGCCGGTACCCTTTCGCCTGGTCGACCTGATTTCGCTGATCGACGAACGCATGGGCAAGCTCGAAAACCGCTCGTCGCGCATCATCTATCACAAGCTGATTTCGCGCATCGAGACCGTGCGCAACGATCCACGCTACGCCTTCATGTTCGACAACGCCAATGTCGGCGGCGACACCATGGCGGAAGTCATCAGCCATCTGTTCCGGCTTCCAGCCAACGGCCGGCCAATGACCATCATGCAACTGGCCGGCTTCCCCGCCGAAGTCGTCGACTCCGTGGTGTCGGTGCTGTGCCGCATGGCATTCGACTTCGGGCTGTGGAGCGACGGCGTTTCGCCGCTTCTGTTCGTTTGCGAAGAGGCCCATCGCTACGCCTCCGCCGACCGCAACATCGGCTTCGGACCGACCCGCAAGGCAATCTCGCGCATCGCCAAGGAAGGCCGTAAATACGGTGTCTATCTCGGCCTCGTCACCCAGCGCCCGGCCGAACTCGACGCCACCATCATTTCCCAGTGCAACACGCTGTTCGCGATGCGCCTTGCCAACGACCGCGACCAGGCGCTCCTGCGTTCGGCGGTCTCCGATGCCGCGGCAAACCTGCTGTCGTTCGTCCCGTCGCTCGGCACCCGCGAAGTGCTGGCTTTCGGTGAAGGCGTCGCGTTGCCGACCCGGCTGCGTTTCAAGGAAGTGCCGGTACATCAGTTGCCGCGTAGCGAGGCCACCATCGCGACCGTGCCGTCGGTCGCGGCCGGCCACGATATGCACTTCGTCGGCGCCGTGCTCGAGCGCTGGCGCGGCGCGACCTCGCACCGCGACGTTCCCAACGATCCCGCCATCAACGAACGCCCCGCCGCACGCACGGTCGAAGCGCCGATGCTGCAGCCGTCGATGGGACTCGATCCAGACCGCTTTTCCCTGCTGAAAAAGCCGCTGCGCTGAGAAGACCGCACGCTTTGCCGGAATGCCGCCATCGACTAAGGTCGCGGACAGCCGCATCACGCGGCCTGAGCCGGGATCTTACTCATGACGCAGCCGATCAAAAAACGCTTCCCCACCCCTTCCATCGACCAGCTGCCGGAAGATATCCGCACCCGCCTCCTGGCGGTGCAGGAAAAGTCAGGCTTTGTTCCCAACGTCTTCCTGACCCTGGCCTATCGCCCCGACGAATTCCGCGCGTTCTTTGCCTATCACGACGCTCTGATGGACAGAGATAGCGGGCTGACCAAGGCCGAGCGCGAGATGATCGTGGTTGCGACTTCCAGCGCCAATCAATGCCACTATTGCGTGATTGCGCACGGCGCGATCCTGAGAATTCGCGCGAAGAACCCGCAAATCGCCGATCAGATCGCCGTCAACTACCGCAAGGCGGACATCACGCCGCGCCAGCGCGCCATGCTCGATTTCGCGATGAAGGTCAGTGCCGAGGCGCACAAGATTTCGGAAGCGGATTTTGCCGATATCGCCGCCCACGGTTTCAGCGACGACGACATTTGGGATATCGCCGCGATTGCGGCGTTCTTCGCGCTATCGAACCGGATGGCCAACGTCACCGGAATGCGCCCCAACGACGAATTCTACATGATGGGACGATTGCCGAAGTAGCGAACAGCAAATGACGAATAAGAAAGCAAGCTCACCGCCGCCTGACTCATTCTATTCGCCATTCGCTACTCACTAGTCATCCGACGCCGGTCCGCACCAGCCGGGCAAATAGACCGCATCCTTGCTCCTTGCCAGAGCAAGCGCCTTCTCGATCGCCTTCTCGAAATTGGCTTCCAAGCTTTTGCGCGACATTTTCCGGCGCAGGAAATCCGCCCACAGGAATTCGCTGAACGGCGTCGTGTCCTTGGCAAAGCCGCCGACGCGGCGCAATTCGCCGGCGAGGCTGCGAAACGGATCGTCCTTGAGCTCCGCCACGGTTTTCGGGATATCCTTGAAGTGCCGGCGTTCACCCTTTGAATCGTAGGGATAGACCCACCTCTTGTTGTCGAGCACGCCCCAGAACGCATCACGATCGACCATGGCGAGGTCACCGATGATGGTGACCAGAATGTCTTTCACGCCTTCGTCGTGAAGCGCCCGCGCCAGATGGTGGTGATCGACGACGTAGTAGCGCTGGTCCGGTCCCAGAACGACCGGGATCATGTGTTTACCCAGCAGTTCCGCCTGCTTCTTCGTCGACTTGTGCTCCCGCCAGCGCTTGCGTTTTTCCTTAACTTCCGTCATTCCGACAGTCATCTGGGTCGGGCGCAAAGAGAGGATTGGGACCGGCTGCACCATCGGTTCGCGCGTGTTGGCCATGACTAGAACCCCGTGTCTGATTTCGCAAAAATTGCCCTGAAATATGCCCGATTATGACATGATGGCGCAGGCGATTAAATGCCTTTGCCCCGGCACCTCAAGAGATTCGAAGAGATGGTCAAAAGCCCGAACGAGCGAACTTCGAAGGCGCGGATCGTTCGGTTTGGCGATCGCGAAATCATCACCGAGGGCCTCCATCTCACGTTCTGGGCCGACATCAGCCATCGCTGCCTGACGGCGTCATGGCCGGCGTTTATCGGCGGCGCCGCGCTGATTTTTATCGCCTTCAACGCGGTCTTCGCATTCTTTTACTGGATCGGAAATCAGCCGATCTCGAACGTGCCCGGCGGCGCCTATATCGACTATCTGTATTTCAGCATCGAGACGCTTTCGACCGCCGGTTACGGCGACATGCATCCCGACACCCACTACGGACACCTGGTCGCGACGGTGGAGCTGTTCACCGGCATCTTTTCGATGTCGTTGATGACCGGGCTGATCTTTGCCCGATTCTCGCGGCCGAACGCCCGTCTGCTGTTCGCCCAACATCCGGTGATTTCCAACAACGAGGGCAAGCCGACCTTGATGGCCCGCTTCGCCAACGAGCGGAACGCCATCATCAGCAACGCTACCGCAAGGCTGTGGCTGTTCAAGAATATCGTGAGCCTGGAGGGCGTGTCGTTTCGGCGGTTCTACGAACTGCCGCTGGAGCGAAACGAGCACCCCGCGCTGGCCCTGAGCTGGACGCTCTACCACGTCATCGACGAGCAAAGCCCGCTTTACGGGCTCGATGCGGACGATCTCGAGGCATCCAATGTTTCGCTGGCCGTGGTGGTGTCCGGATATGACGTCGTCGCCGCGCAAACCGTCCACGCGCGAAAGACCTACGATCATTCCGACATTCGTTTTGGGCACCGCTACGCGGATATCCTGGGCACGTCGGAAGACGGCCGGCTGAGGATTGACTACGGCCGGTTCCATGACACCCTGCAGGCCTAGACGATCGAATCGGCGTCACCTCAACATTTTCTGCAAGACGCGTTGCGGGCGTGCTACACGAGATGAGGATGTCCCGGAGCTGGCACCAGTGAAAACCCAGCGGCCCATTGCGTCGGAGGACGAGCATCGCGTGCTCGAATTCCGGCCGCGCGCCCTGGCGCATCCGCCGGGCCCGCGCGGACATTTGGGCTGGCAGGCTCAGCAACAAAAAGACACGCAGCAAGAGCCGAACGATCTGTCGCGCTATGAGCGGGACCGGGATGAATCGGACGACTTTCGCCATCGCATGCTGGCGAATATCGCAGCCTTCGCGTTCACCGTCGCGCTGACGGCCATCGGCATATGGCTCGCCATGAGCATCGCGGACCTGCGCCGGACCCAGGATTGCGTCCTGATGGGGCGTCGCGACTGCGTGCGGATTTCCGCGCCGCTGAGCTAGCATTTGAAGGCCGGATCAGCCAGTTTAGCCCTCATGCCGATTGGAGGCGGGACTCGCCGCCTCCATTGAATTCGGAGCGGCGCTCCGATATACGGGCACTCGACTTCGGCGGGCAGACAAGGCATTCCGGAGCGGCGCCCCTGCCCTTCAGGTCTAAGATTTTCTCTCAATATATCAAAGGCTTAGTGATGTCATCCACATTCGATCAAATCGCTACGATTATCGCGGAAACCTGCGACATTCCACGCGATAGGATCACGCCCGAGAGCCACGCCATCGACGATTTGGGGATCGACAGCCTGGACTTCCTGGACATCGCGTTTGCGATCGACAAGGAGTTCGGGATCAAATTGCCGCTTGAAAAATGGACCCAGGAAGTCAACGACGGCAAAGCGACCACCGAAGAATATTTCGTCATGAAAAACCTCGCCGCTCACATCGACGAATTGGTCGCGGCCAAGGGCGCGTAATCGCCCCACCATGCATCTTGAATTTTTCCAGCTGATTGACCGCATCACCGACCTCAACATCGGTGCGAAAACCATTGCGGCCGAGGCGCAGGTGCCCGAGAAGAACACCATCTTCGAAGGCCATTTTCCTGGGTACCCGTTGATGCCCGGCGTGCTGTTGATCGAGACCATGGCGCAGGCGTCGGGTTGGCTTTTGATTGCGTTGATGAAATTCGAGCGCATGCCATTCCTCGGTGCGGTCAAGGAGGCCAAGATGCGGGGTTTCGTCAGCCCCGGGGAAACGCTCAAGATCGATGCCAGCATCGTTCACGAAGGCTCGGGCTTTGCCATGACATCTGCGGAGATCAGCGTCCGCGGCCAACTAAGATGCAACGCGACGCTCACATTCCGTCACATCCCTTTCCCAAATCCCGATTTGCGCGGGCACATGGACGCCGTGGCGAGGCGTATCGGATTTCCGCAAGAAATGATCCTTCATGACTGAGACGAGGTCGGCGGAAGTCTGGATCACCGGCATTGGCCTGGCGAGTTCGCTCGGCGAAGGCCCGGACACGCATTGGAACGCACTCAAGCAACGGCGCATCAACATCGACGAAAAGCGTTTTGCGCCGTACATCGTGCATCCCTGGGCGCCGGTGAATTTTGACACCCAGATCCCCAAAAAGGGCGATCAGCGCCAGATGGAAGCCTGGCAGCGGATCGGCACCTACGCCGCCGGGTTGGCGCTGGATTCCGCAGGCGTCAAGGGCGACAAAGAAGTCCTGAGCCGAATGGACATGACCGTCGCGGCCGGCGGCGGCGAGCGCGATCTTGCGGTCGACCTTGCGGTTCTGAACGCCGATGCAAAAGGCAACTCGGCTCCCAACCTTCTCAACGAACGGCTGATGAACGATCTGCGGCCGACGCTGTTTCTGGCTCAGCTTTCCAACCTACTGGCCGGCAATATTGCCATCGTCCACGGCGTTTCCGGAACGTCCCGCACCTTCATGGGCGAGGAAGCTGCAAGCGTCGACGCGGTGCGGATCGCGCTGGCGCGTGTCGCCTCCGGTCAGAGCGACATCGCGCTGGTCGGCGCGGCCCACAATGGCGAGCGCCAGGAGCTGTTGATGCTCTACGAGTTCGGCGGCTTCAATCTGAAAGACAAATTTGCGCCGGTATGGGCGCGCCAAGAACACCCCGGCTTCGCGCTTGGATCGGCCGGCGCCTTTCTAGTCATCGAATCCAAAGCGCATGCACAGGCGCGCGGAGCCAAGCCCTACGCCAGGCTGACCAGGGTGGTTGCAGATCTGGCGCAGCGCAAACAACCAGGCGCGGTGACGCGATCGTTGGAAGCGCTCTGGAACAAGCTGGGTGTCCTTGGCGGCAATGTCGCGCTGATCACCGGCGCGACCGGCGCCGAACCCGTCACATCAGAGGAAAAAACCTTCCTGAGCCTGCACCCCGATTATGCGGTACGCGCGACTGGAACGATGTTCGGCCAGACCGTAGAAGCCCAATTTCCGCTGGGTCTTGTCCTGGCGGCGCTTTCGATCTCGCGCGGCGAGTTGTTTCCGCCCAACGATCCGACCGGACTGGAGGTTGAAATGTCCAAGCCTCCGACCCAGATTATCGTGGTAGGCGCCGGCCACTGGCAGGGCGAGGGCATGGCGCTGGTCGAAGCCATCGACTGAACCGGTCCGCGGGGGCCATGGAGAGACCGTGACAGCAATGCGCGATAAATTCGACCGGCCAGTCGTGGTCGTTACCGGAATGGGCGTCATCACGTCGCTCGGCGCCGGCAAAACCGACAATTGGGCGAAGCTGACTGCAGGCGAATCCGGCATCCGGACCGTCAAACGCTTTCCCATCGATGGTTTGAAAACAACGATGGCCGGAACGGTGGATTTCATCACCGTCGAACCGTTCTCGTCGATCGACCTCACCGAACGGATGGCCGATATCGCAGCCGAGGAAGCCCTCGAGCAGTCGGGCATCGGCCGCAAAGGTGATTTTCCGGGACCGCTGTTCCTTGCGGTCGCCCCTGTCGAGACCGAATGGCCGCAGCGACTGGAGGCCGGACGCGCCGTCGGCAAGACGGAATTCGACTTTAGCGACGTGTTACGCGTTAGCGGCGGTGGACGGTTCGAGCAATACCATCGTCGCTTCATGTTCGGCTCGGTGGCGTCCCATCTGGCGGAGATTTTCGGCACCAAGGGGTCACCGATTTCGCTTTCAACCGCATGTGCCTCCGGTGCTACCGCGATACAGCTCGGTGTCGAGGCCATCCGCCGCGGCGAAGTCGACGCCGCGCTGTGCGTCGCGACCGACAGTTCGGTCAATGTCGAAACTCTGGTCCGGTTTTCGTTGCTGTCGGCGCTGTCTACCCAGAACAGCCGGCCTGAAGCGGCGTCAAAACCGTTCTCGAAGAACCGCGACGGTTTTGTGATGGCGGAAGGCGCCGGCGCGCTGGTGCTGGAAAGCTACGAAGCCGCCGTCGCGCGCGGCGCTAAAATTCTCGGTGTCGTTGCCGGCTGCGGCGAGTTAACCGATTCGTTCCACCGCACCCGATCAAGCCCCGACGGTAAACCGATCATCGGCTGTGTGCGCAAGGCACTGGCCGACGCCGGGATCACGTCTGAGCAAATCGACTACATCAACGCCCACGGTACCTCCACGCCCGAAAACGACAAGATGGAATATCTAGGCATCTCCACCGTGTTCGGTGAACGCGCCAAACAGATTCCGGTATCGTCCAATAAGTCGATGGTGGGTCACGCCCTGTCCGCGGCCGGCGCGATCGAGGCCATTTTTTCGCTGCTGACACTCGAGCACCAGCGGATTCCGCCGACCATCAATTACGACATTCCCGATCCGGCGATTCCTTTCGACGTGGTTCCCAACAAGGCACGCGACGCCGGCGTCACCGCCGTGATGTCGAACTCGTTCGGTTTCGGCGGCCAGAATGTCTCACTGATTCTAACCCGCGAACCGATCTAGGTGTTTGGTAAAACTCGTTATTGGTCCGCGATGCGTCCGCTGCTGCTTCGCGCCAAATATCGCGTTTACTTCGCGATCAAGCCGTACACGGAAGCTGTCGTGGGGGCGTTGGCGATCAGCGTACTGCGCGCCATACGCGATTTCGACGACATCAAGACGGCGAATCTGTTCGGCTGCATCGTCCGTCGCATCGGACCCATGAGGCGCGAACAGAGGATCGGCCGTGCCAATCTGAGAGCGGCGTTTCCGGAAAAATCGCGCGCGGAGATCAACCACATTCTGGCAGGCGTCTGGGACAATCTCGGCCGCATCTGCGCTGAGTTTGCCCATCTCGATCAGATCTGGGACTATAACCCGGACAGTCCGGAAAAAGGCCGCATCGAACTTTCGCCCAGATCCAAGCAGTTGTTCGCCCAGCTCAAAGACGACGGCAAACCGGCGTTGATTTTCGCGAGCCATCTGGGCAATTGGGAAATGCCTGCCATCGCCGCCGCCGCAAACGGGCTCGACGCCGCGATTCTGTATCGCCGTCCGAACATTGCTTCAGTGGACCGCATTATCAAGGAAATGCGCGCGGCCAAGATGGGAACCCTGGTCCCGGCCAGTCGTGATGCGCCCCTGAGACTTGCCCAGGCCCTGCAAAACGGCCAGCACGTGGCCTTGCTGGTCGACCAGTATTTCAGCAACGGCGTCGAGGTGACGTTCTTCGGCCGCAAGACCAGGGCCAATCCGATCCTGGCGCGATTGCGGCGGCAGATCGAATGCCCGATCCATGGCGTCCGCATCATCCGCCTGCCTGACCACCGCTTCCGCGCCGAACTATCCGAAGAAGTCGAGCCCGTGCGCGACGCCAACGGCCAAATCGACATTCAGGGGACGATGCAGGCGGTAACGTCGGTGGTCGAAGGCTGGGTCCGCGAATATCCCGACCAGTGGCTTTGGCTGCATCGCCGCTGGCGGTAGAATGCTCGCCTACCGTCCGGTCTTCACCTTGGTCCAGAGCCGGTTGATAATTCGCTGCGTGGCCGGATCGCGCGCGGTGATCACGAACAGCTTCCGGAGCGTCGCCTCATCCGGATAAATGTTCCTGTCGCTGAAAATTGCAGGGTTAATCAGTTTCTGGCTGGCCAGATTGCCATTGGCGTAGGACAGAAAGTCAGAATTCCTGGCCGCGACTTCCGGTCGGTAGAGATAATCGATCAGTGCATAGGCCTCGGCGACGTTCTTCGCATCCGCCGGGATGGCGAGATTGTCGAAGAACATCTGCGCGCCTTCTTTCGGGATGGCATAACCGATCTCGATGTCGCTTTTCGCCTCCGCGGCGCGGCTTCGCGCCTGCATGATGTCGCCCGACCAGCCCACCACCAGGCAAATCTCGCCGGTAGCCAATGCGCTCAGATATTCCGACGAATGAAACTTGCGGACATAGGGCCTGATCCGGCCAACGAGATCGGCGGCCTTTTCGAGCTCGGCCTGCTTGGTCGAGTTCGGGTCGAGCCCGAGATAACCCAATGCCGCGGGAAAAATGTCGTCAGCGGAATCCAGCATGTGAATGCCGCAATCCTTGAACTTGGCCAGATTTTCCGGCTTGAACACCATATCCCAACTGTCGATCCTGGCGTCGGGACCAAGAATCTTTTGTACGGCCTTGACGTTATAGCCAATGCCGGTCGTACCCCACATGTAGTTGGCAGCGTATTGATTGCCGGGGTCGTAAATCGCGAGCTGTTTGGTCACGACCGGCCAGGCGTTGGCAAGGTTCGGCAGCCTTGACTTGTCGAGCTTCTGGAAAATATGCGCGGTGATCTGGCGTTGCAGGAAATAGGCGGTGGGAACGACGACGTCATAGCCCGACTTACCCGCGAGCAACCGTGTCTCCAGCGTCTCATTGGCATCGAACGTGTCGTAGACGACCTTGATGCCGGTTTCCCTGGTGAAATCTTCCAGCACGCCCGGCGCCACATAATTCGACCAATTATAGAAATTGACGGTGCGCTCCTCCGCCCTGGCGAGCTGCGACGGCAGCGCAAGCGCTGCTGCGATCGCGACAACAAGTCGGAACGGGGCACGGGTCCGGCCACGCATCATTCATCGATCTCCTATCGGCGGTGCACCGCATCCGACAAACGTTCCAGCGCGGTGTCGAGCGTTGCGTCCTTCTTGGCAAAGCAAAACCGCACCACCGACGTAACGGCATCCTCTTCATAGAAAGCCGATACCGGGATGGCCGCAACCTTGTAGTCGGTGACGATGCGCTTGCAGAACGCCTCGTCGGTCTCGTTAAGCCCGAGCGGCGAAAGGTCGACGGTCAGAAAATAAGTGCCTTGAGACCTGAGAACCGGAAAGCCGATGCTCTCCAGCCCCTGGGTGAGGCGGTCGCGGCTTCGCGCCAGTTCCTTGCGCATGTTGTGAAAATAATCCGCCGGCTTGCCGAGGCCATAGGCGACGGCCGCCTGGAGATTGGGCGCAGTGGTGAAGGTAAGAAACTGATGTACTTTCGCCGCCACCCGCAACAGCGGCGGCGCGGCACAGACAAAGCCGATCTTCCATCCGGTCAGCGAGAAAATCTTGCCGGCGGAACCTACCTTGATGGTGCGATCGCGCATTCCCGGAATCGTAATCAGCGGAATATGTTCGCGGCCATCGAAAATCACGTGCTCCCAGACCTCATCGCAGATTGCGATGGTGTTGAACTCCTGGCAAAATCGGGCCAGCAGTTCAAGGTCTTCGCGCGGATAGACCACCGCGGCCGGATTGAGCGGATTGTTGAAGAGCACGGCCTTGGTCCTGGGATTGAACACGCGCCGCAACGCCCCTTCGGTCAGGCGCCAATGTGGCGGCTCGAGCCGCACCAGACGAGGAATGCCGCCGGCCTGCCGGATGATCGGCAGATAGGAGTCGTAGACCGGCTGGAAAACCACCACCTCGTCGCCGGGCTCGACCACCGCGAGAATGGCGCTTGTCAGCGCTTCCGTGCCGCCCGAAGTCACCATCACTTCGGTCATCGGATCGAGCGCAAGGCCATGCCAGCGCTGGTAATGGGCGGAGATCGCCTGGCGCAGTTCGGGGATGCCCATCATCGACGGATACTGGTTATAGCCGTCCATCACCGCATCCGCCGCCGCACGGCGAATGTCCTCCGGGCCGGGATCGTCGGGGAAACCCTGGCCGAGATTGATCGCGTTGTTGTCGCGCGCCAGCTGCGACATCGCCTCGAAGATCGTGACGGGAAGATCCGCAAAAACCTTGTTCATGGAGGGCAGGTTCGCAGGGGCCATGACGACGATCAGCCGCCGGTCTTGGTCGGCAATCCCGCGGCCTTCCAGCCCAGTATCCCACCCGCAAGATGCTTGTCATAGGCCAGACCAGCCGCCTGAGCGGCCAGCGATGCCGTCACCGACCTTTTGCCGGAGCGACAGGCAAAAACCACCTGCTTGCCATGGGGGTCCGGGATATCCTGCGGATCAAAGCCCGAAAGCGGAACGACCACCGAATCCGGATAAGCTTCGATCGCGACTTCGTTGGGCTCGCGAACATCGACCAGAAGATAGCGCCCGTCGGCGATCCCTTTGGCGACATCCTCCGGCGTCAAATCGTGAACCCGATGACCCTGATCCGTCACTCAAAATCCTCCCCTACCCCGCCCCAACGCGCCCCGGCGCCAAACTCGCCTCTCGGCGGCTGAAAATCAAGCGCCTGAAGGATGTCCGAAAGGCTGAGGAAATATCTAGACCGTAACCTGTGTCCCGACTTCGACCACCCGTCCGGTGGGAATCTGGAAATAGTCGGTCGCGTCGTTGGCGGTACGGCTGAGCGCGATGAAAAGATGATCCTGCCAGCGCGGCATCCCGGAATGCGCGGCCGGTTTCAGCGCACGCCGCGACAGGAAGAACGAGGTCGACATGATATCGAAATGCCAGCCCAGCTTGCGGGCGATGGCCAGCGTTTTAGGCACGTTGGGCGATTCCATAAACCCAAACCGCAGCGTCACCTTGGAGAAGGTCGCGCTGATCTCTTCCAGCCGCACCCGATCGGCCGGGTCGATGCGCGGCGTCGGGGCGGTCTCGACGGTGAGAATGACGTTCTTCTGGTGCAGCACCTTGTAGTGCTTGAGACTGTGCATTAGCGCCGTCGGCGCGCTGACGGGATCGCTGGTCAGGAACACGGCGGTGCCGGAAACCCGCTGGGGAGGACGCTTCTCCAGCATCGCCACCAGATCCGCGAGCGGGAACTCGAGCTTGCGCGACTTCTCGAATAGCAGCCGGCTGCCGCGCCGCCAGGTGTACATCAGCAGCATCACCACAGATCCCAGCGCCAACGGCACCCAACCGCCTTCGACTACCTTCAAAAGGTTCGCCGCGAGAAACGTCAGGTCGAGAAACAGGAACGGCGCGATCAGCGCCGCGGCCGCGAACGGCGACCATTTCCATACTTTCCAGATCACGACGAAACCCATCATCGCCGTCACCACCATGGTCCCGGTCACGGAAATGCCGTAGGCCGACGCCAGCGCGCTGGACGAGCGGAACATCAGCACCAGCAGCATCACGCTGATCAAGAGCAGCATATTGATGCGCGGGATGTAGATCTGACCGGAATGGGATTCCGAGGTATGGCGGATTTCAAATCGCGGCAGCAGGCCAAGTTGAATGGCCTGACGCGTCAACGAATAGGCGCCGGTGATGACGGCCTGGCTTGCAATCACGGTCGCCACGGTGGCGAGGCAAACCATCGGCAACAACGCCCAGTCCGGAAACATCAGGAAGAACGGATTTTCGACTGCCTTGGGATCGGCGATCACCAGGGCACCCTGCCCCAGATAGTTCAGCGCCAGCGACGGCAGTACAATGAAAAGCCAGGCTGTCTGGATCGGCCGTTTGCCGAAATGCCCGAGGTCGGCATAAAGCGCCTCGGCGCCGGTGACGGCGAGGAACACCGCGCCGAGCGTAACGAATCCGATGATGCCATGATGGACCATGAACGCGATGGCGTGGAGCGGATTAAGCGCGAAAAGCACTTCGGGATGCCGCATGATCGGCTCAATCGCTGCGATCGCGATCACGGCGAACCAGATACACATTACCGGCCCGAAGAAAGCCGCGACGCGCGCCGTGCCGCGCGACTGAACGGCAAACAGCGCCAGCAGAATGATCACCGTCAGCGGCACGACGTAGGGATCGAACGCTGCGGTGACGAGCTTGATGCCTTCGATCGCCGAAAGCACCGACAACGCCGGCGTGATCACCGCGTCGCCGTAAAATAACGCGCCGCTGATAATGCCGAGCAGAACGATGGCGCCCGCGCCGTGGCTTACCGCGCGCTGCGCCAGCGCCATCAACGCCAGCGTTCCGCCCTCGCCGTGGTTATCGGCGCGGAGCAGGATCAGCACGTACTTCAGCGTCACCACCACGATCAGCGCCCACAGGATCAGGGAGAGAACGCCAAGTACGGCCTGTGGATCGACGATGCCTGATGGCCCGCTGGCGGCGATAACGGCTTCGCGGAGCGCGTACAGCGGACTGGTACCGATATCGCCGTAGACGACGCCGATGCTGCCCAGCATGAGCGCCTTGAAACCGGCGGTGGAATGGGCATCGCCATGACCATTGGCCGCCGTGGCTTCCGCGGCGGGAACTACAACATCGCTGGTCATGGGAGCGGACGCCTCAATGCTTCACTGCAACAAATAGCAAAGCGAGGCGGCTTATAGTCCTGCGCTTGAAGCATAGCCTACCCTGATTTTGGGCCCGGGTCATGCGAAAATGCATAAGTTCCTTAGACCGTGCTTTTATAACGCTCAGATTGTGACTTGCGTGCGGAATCTGGAAATAGTCGGTGGCATCGTTCGCCGACCGGCTCAGCGCGATGAACAGGTGATTCTGCCACCGAGGCATTGCGCGCCGGGCCGCGTTGGATCTTCGTGTGGCCAAGCGACACTTCATCGCAACGCGAACGGTAATATAGTAGCAATTCGTATTACGGCTTCAGATCGGGCGGTAGTGGCGGGTCTTCGCGCATTAGCGTGATGGTCACGCGGCGGTTGGCCGACAATGAGGGATCGTCAGGAAACAGCGGCTGGGTGTCGGCCTTTCCCGACACCGCAAAAATATGCGACGGCGGCAATCCCTCCCGCTCGAGAATCTGGCGTACCACGTTGGCGCGATCCGCTGAAAGATCGAATGCCCCGTAGTCGCTTTGGATCGGCACGAAGCCGGCCGCCGTGTGACCGACGATCGAAACCCGGAGCGGCGTCGCCTTCAGCGGCGCGGCAAGCTTCTCGATCAGGCGGCGGGTGCGCTCATAGGGCGCCTTGGAGCCATCGGCGAACATCGAGCGGCCGTCTTGGTCGACGATTTCCAGATTGAGGCCCTGACTGGTCTCCTCGAACATGATGTGTTTCGAGATTTCCGTGAGTTCCGGCATGTCCTGCAACGCCTGCCGCAGCGACGCCGAGGCCAGCGCGAATTCGCGATCGATCTTGAGGCGGGCGCCGGCGGTACGGCTGCGTTCCTGCTCGTCCGGGGTCGGCGTGCTGGACGATTCCTCCGGCGCGATGTGCGCGGTGTTTTTCAGCTTCGGCCGCGTCGGCAAGCCGTCGGATTCGATGATCCCGGAATAGCGCACCTCGGTCTGCACGCCGAAAGCATCGCGCATCGAGCCCGCGACGATCTTGAGCTTGTTGTTGTCCATGGTCGAGAAGGCGACGAGCATCACGAAGAAGCTCATCATCAGGCCCATGAGGTCGGCGAAGGTCACGAACCAGCCGTGCCCGCCCGCATGCCCATCACCGCGTTTTTTCTTGGCCATCGCCTGCTTTTCCGGACCGGGGTCTGCGGTTTACGCCGGGACCGGTTCGCCCTCTTCTTGGCGGTGTTTTTCCGGCAAGTACGCCAGCAGCATTTCGCGGACCAGGGTCGGACTCTTGGAATCCCGGATCATCAGGATGCCGTCGATGATCAGGGTGCGGTTGGTCTCCTCGTCGAGTAGCTTGCCGTGGAGCTTGTCGGCGATCGGCAGGCAGAACAGGTTGGCGACCAGCGCGCCGTAAAGCGTCGCCAGCAACGCGGTGGCCATGAACGGGCCGAGCTTGGAAGGATCGGTCATGTTGGCGAACATCTGCACCATGCCGATCAGCGTTCCGATCATGCCGAATGCCGGCGCGCAGTCGCCGATGGCGCGGTAGATCTTGCCGCCCTCATCGAGATGCATCAGGAAGTTGTCGCGGTCGCGCTCGAGATTGTCGCGGATGAATTCGAGATCGTAGCCGTCGGCGACGAAGCGAATTCCCTTGGCGAGAAACGGCTCGTCGGTATCGACCTTTTCCAGGCCGACCGGGCCCTGCTTGCGGGCGATCTCCGCGATGCGGGCCAGTTCGTCGACCAGGTCGCGCGCCGACAGGCGGCTCATGGTGAAGGCGAATTTCGCGCCGAGCGGCAGGCCATGGAGGATCGCGCTGAGCGGAAACCGGATCATGGTGGCGGCAATCGAACCGCCGAAGATGATGATCACGGCATGTTCGGAGACGAACATGTGCAGATCGCCGCCCATGAGCACCATTACGGCCACGACAAGGATGCCGGACACGAGCCCAACGCCCGTCATGATATCCATGGGAAACTCCAACGCGTACGCGAACGACCGCCATCCTGGGACGGCGGCGCAGCTCATTCTGAGCCGCGTCCGGGAACCCTACGGACCCGCCATTAAAGACGCGTTACCGAATTTGGTAGGCATAACGATTGGTTAATGAAATACTAGGCATGCGATCAACCCGCTGTGGTGCGGGACCTGAGAAGAAAGACAAGCGTCCCTGGCTCGTCTCAACGCCAATATCCGCTTGGGCTTCCGGTTTTGGCACCTGCGCAAGATGCTGTCGTTGCCTTCGCCATCACGTCATCGAATGCATTTCTCATCTCGATGATCGAAGGGGTAAGGCCCGTGAATAATTCGAACGCATCGACCGCCTGATAGATCGCAAGCTCGCCCCCGGTCATGATACGCGCGCCCCTCGCCTTTGCCGCCAGCAGCAGCGGCGTCCACAACGGCGAATACACAACGTCGGCAACCCACAGCCCGTCATGCAGGAGTGCATCGGGAACCGGCGTGCCCCGACTGGGAAGCATTCCCACCGGCGTCCCATTGACGAGGCCGACGGCGTCACGAAGCGCGTCCTCGACGCGGTCCACGACAACGATTCCATGAGATGCACGCAAGCGTGCCGCCAGACCGTCAGCCTTGGCGCGATCGGTATCGAATATCCTGATCTCGGAAACACCGAGGTCGGCAAGCGCAAACACGATGGCTTTGCCGACGCCGCCGGCCCCGATCACGGCCACCGCGCCGCGACCGGAGCTTGCGACCAGATCGCGCGCCGCCCGTGCAAATCCGGTGGTGTCGGTATTGTGGCCGAACAGCCTGCCGTCGCTGACCACGATGGTGTTGACCGCACCGAGAGCGGCCGCGGTCGGCGACAGTTCGTCCAACAGATCGAGCACCGCTTCCTTGTAGGGAAACGTCACGTTCACGCCCGCAAAGCCAAGGCGCCTGACGCCATCGAGCAACGCGCGCAGTTCCTCGCGATTGGCGCCGGCGACCTCGATCAGCTGATACAGGCAGCGCACACCCAGGGCATCGCCGGCCCGTTCGTGCATGGCCGGAGAGGCCGAATGCGCGATCGGGGCGCCGATCAATCCGGTGAGAAAGCGTTGACGGGTCGGCGCTGGAGGTTCGGACACGGTCAGCATCGTCTCCCGCATCAAATACTAACTGCGTGCCGGCAGGCCGGTGAGCTCAAGGCTGAGCGCGCGCAATCGCTGGCGGGGGGCCGCATCATAGGCCTGCGCATTGGCTTGTGCCTGCCGCATGCCGTTGAAAAACAGCCCGCTCTTGCCGGCCACGTCGTCACCGACGGCAAGATGCAGGATCGCTTCGCCGCCCTGCTCTACCGTGCTGATCGGCGTGATGCCGCCTTCCCGCACCATCGTAGTGTTCATGTAGGTGGCCGGATGCAGCGAATTCACCGTCACGCCCGAGCCCTTGAGTTCGTTGGCGAGATCGATGGTGAACATGATCTGCGCCAGCTTGCTTTGCGAGTAGGCGCGCCCGCCGTTGTAGCCCCTGGTGATCATCACGTCGTCGAAATCGATCGGATGCTGGCCGAGCGAGGCGACATTGACGATCCGCGACGGCGCGCTCGCCTTCAGCAGCGGAAGCAATAGCCGCGCGAGCAGGAATCCGGACAGGTAGTTCACCGCAAACCGCAGCTCGTATCCATCCGCACTGGTCCGCCGTTCGGATCCTTGCGTGCGCGACCCGATCCCGGCATTGCTGATGAAAAGCTCGAGCCGCTTGTGCTCGGCGATCACCTTTTCCGCCAACTGCCGCGCAGCTGCCAGCGACGACAAATCGGCCTGATAGAACATCGCTTCGCCGTGGCCTTCGCGCTTGATCTCTTCGATCAGCGTTTTGGCCCGCGCCTTGTCGCGTCCATGGATCAGGACTTTGGCGCCGGCGCCGGCGAGCTTGGCGGCGACATAGCGGCCGACGCCGTCGGTCGAGCCCGTGACCAATACCGTCTTGCCGTTCATGTTCATCGCGGGCAGCCCCGAAAACCGTCAGTGAATCTCGGCCGACTTGGCCAGCGCCTCTTTCAGCTTCTCAAGCGTGAATGACGGGCTGCGGGCGATTTCGAGGATCGGCGTTTCGCGGCGGCCGCACAGTTCGGCCGCATCCGGCAGCTTGGCGGCGATATCGAATGGAATCACGATGGCGCCGTGACGGTCGGCGTGAATGAGATCGCCGGAGCGCACGGTCATACCGGCGACGCGAACCTCGCCGCCAAAGCTTTCGGCGTGGACCCAGGCATGCGAGGGTCCGATCGAGCCGGCCAGCGCCTGGAAGCCCGGCGCCCATTGCGGGATGTCGCGGATCGATCCGTCGGTGATGACGCCGAGGCAGCCGAGCGCCTTGTGCACATTGCTCTGGACCTCGCCCCAGAACGCGCCATATCCCGCGTCGGCGCCGTCGATATCCTGGATCACGGTAATGCGCGGGCCGTGACCGGTGCCGACATATTCATAATAGGCGATCCGCCGTTTCGACTGCTCGGCGGCGGGAAGACCGGACTGAAGCACGGAGCGGATCGTCACCGTGCGCGCATATCCCACCATCGGCGGCAGATCCGGGAACGGGCACACCAAAGGCTTGGTGGTATAGCCGATCAGGCGACGGCCCGGTGCGACGATTTCCATCGCGTTACAGATCGTCGGGGTGTCGTAGCGCGCCAGCGCTTCAAGCAATGAAGCAGGCAGCGGCGCGGTTGCGGGTTCGGTCACGGCGTTCTCTCCTGATTTGGGGCCCGGCCCGTTTCGAGGGCCGGGTATCGTCTGCCTATAGCCGAGATCGGGATCGAACCCAACTCGGCGATCGCTCATGGCAGATATCCGGCAGATATCCGGAGGCGCGGCTCAATTCAGCCGCGCCGGCCGGTCATCGGGTGCCGGTTCGGGCGCGGCAAACGGCGGCGCTGGATTTACAGGGGCGACAGCCGCCGGCGCGACCGCCTGTGCGGCAGCGCGCCGCTCGTGGTCGCGATAGGATTTCCAGCCTGCCGGCAGGCTCAGCAGATACAGCACGGTGCAGGCGGAAAGAATATACCAGGGATAGCCGATCAACAGCGCGATGAAGAACACCACCGAGACGAAAACCGGCAGCACCATTTCCGGCGGCACGCGGAGCCGGACCGTCTTGCCGGAAAACACCGGTAGCCGCGACACCATCAGGAATGCGATCAGCAGTGTATAGAGTGCGGTCAGCGTCGCCGGAGATTTCGGCAAGCCCAGGAAGGCGAGATAGATCGGAAGCAGCACGGTGATCGCGCCCGCGGGGGCGGGAACGCCGGTGAAGTAATTCGCCGCGAACGCCGGCTTGTTCGGATCGTCCATGGTGGCGTTGAAGCGCGCCAGCCGCAGGCCGCCGCTGATCGCGAAAACCATCGCCGCGATCCAGCCGCCGTTGTTCAACTCGTGCAACTGCCAGAAATACAGGATCAGCCCCGGCGCCACGCCGAAATTGACGAAATCCGCGAGGCTGTCGAGTTCGGCGCCGAATTTTGACTGTCCCTTGATCATGCGGGCGACACGGCCGTCGAGACCATCCAGCACGGCGGCGAACACGATCGCCGCCACCGCCAGTTCCATCCGCCCTTCCGTCGACAGGCGAATGGCTGTCAGTCCCGCGCAGATCGCGAGCAGAGTGATGAAATTGGGCACCAGCATCCGCACCGGGATCGGGCGAAACCGGCGACGGCGCATTTCAGGCGATTTGGGATCGAACGGCATCTGCATGGCAGTCGGTATATAGCAAGCGTGAGCCTGCCGCGCCATTGGCCGGGACGATCTGATCCGGTCGATCGAATGGTTAATCGGCGCGGTAAGTCCGCCCGGTATCGCCCTGCCTGAAATCGGCCAGAATGGTCTCGCCGGCTACCGCGGTCTGGCCTTCGGAGACCAGCGATTTGGTGCCTTCGGGCAAATAGACGTCGAGACGCGACCCAAACCGTATCAAGCCGAACCGCTCGCCGGCGCCGATCGATTGCCCTTCTCGCACGAACGATACAATCCGCCGTGCCACCAGACCTGCGATCTGGATCACGCCGATGCGTCCGTTCGGCGTCGAGATCACAAGCGAATTGCGCTCGTTGTCTTCGCTCGCCTTGTCGAGCTCGGCGTTGATGAACGTGCCGGGACGATAGGCGATGCGGTCGATTCGCCCTGCCGCCGGGCTGCGGTTCACATGGCAGTTGAACACGCTCATGAAGATGGAGATACGCGGCAGCGGCCTGTCGCCGAGACCAAGTTCGGCCGGCGGCAGCACCTGCGTCACCATCGACACCAGTCCGTCGGCCGGCGCCACCACGATGCCTTCGCGTACCGGCGTCACCCGTACCGGATCGCGGAAAAACAGCGCGCACCACACTGTCAGCAAGGTGCCGATCCAGCCGAGCGGCGACCAGATCCAGAACAGAATGAGACTAACCGCGGCAAAGCCGCCGATAAACGGGTAGCCCTCCCGATGAATCGGCGGAATTTGCGCGCGGATGGAATTAACGATGGACATTGAGTCTCACTGTCGTTTGTTCACGCTTCAAGCACAGAGCTCGGCAATCATTCAGCAGCCGCAGGCGACACCAGCACGTCATCGACCGGCGGCGGCAGCCGGTTCGGCGCCTCGTCGTGGTCAGCGATCAGCGCCAGCTTCTCGCGCGCCTCCTGGGCCTCGCGCTGCCGGTTCCACATACTGGCATAAAGTCCACCCGTTGCCAAAAGCTGGGTATGGGTGCCGCGCTCGGCGATGCGGCCCTGATCGAGCACGATGATCTCATCGGCGCCGACGACGGTGGACAACCGATGTGCAATCACCAGCGAGGTGCGGTTGCGCGACACCCGCTCCAGCGCTTCCTGGATTTCATGCTCGGTATGGCTGTCGAGCGCCGATGTCGCCTCGTCGAGCACGAGGATCGGCGGACCCTTGAGAACCGTGCGCGCGATCGCGACACGCTGCTTCTCGCCGCCGGACAGTTTCAGGCCGCGCTCGCCGACCTGGGTTTCATATCCTTTCGGCGACATCCGGATGAAGCCGTCGATTTGCGCGAGTTGCGCCGCCTGTTCGACCTCGGCATCGTCAGCATCCCAGCGGCCGTAACGAATGTTGTAGCGGATGGTGTCGTTGAACAGCACGGTGTCCTGCGGCACCATGCCGATCGAGGCCTGCAATGAGGCCTGCGTGACTTTTCGGATGTCCTGGCCGTCGATCAGGATCTTGCCGCTGGAGACGTCGTAGAGCCGGAACAGCAGCCGCGAAATGGTCGACTTGCCGGCGCCGGACGGCCCGACAATCGCAACCGTCTTGCCGGCGGGCACCTCGAAGCTGAGGCCTTTCAGGATCGGACGCTCGGGATCGTAGGAAAATCGCACATCGTCGAAGCGCACATTGCCTGACGTGACGACCAGCGGCTGGGCCCCCGGAACGTCCTTGACCTCCGGCCTCCAGGCGAGAACGCCGAACATCTTTTCGATGTCGATCACCGCCTGCTTGATCTCGCGATAGACCATGCCCATGAAATTCAGCGGCTGGTAGAGCTGGATCATCATGGCGTTGACCATGACGAAATCACCCACGGTGTTTTTTCCGTTGCGGACGCCGATTGCGCACATCAGCATGGTCGCGGTCAGGCCGGCGGTGAAGATGATCGCCTGCCCGGTATTGAGAACCGCAAGCGAGGTGTAGGTTTTCACGCTGGCCTTTTCGTAGCGCTCCATCGATCGATCGTAGCGCCTGGCTTCGCGCTCCTCGGCGCTGAAATATTTGACGGTTTCGTAGTTCAGAAGCGAGTCGATCGCCTTGGTGTTAGCCTCGGTGTCGGAATCGTTCATCTTGCGGCGGATTTCGATCCGCCATTCGGTCGCCTTGTAGGTGTAATACATGAAGACCACGACGGTGATCATGGTGGCCAGCACATAGCGCCAGTCGAACTTCCACAGCAGCACGGCCATCAGCAGCGAGACCTCGACGATGGTCGGGGCCAGTTGCAGGATCACCATCCGGACGATGACTTCGATGCCGAGCCGGCCGCGCTCCAGCACGCGCGTCAATCCACCGGTCTTGCGCTCCAGGTGAAAGCGCAGCGACAGCTCGTGCATGTGGACGAAGGTGAGATAGGCGAGCTTGCGCACCGCATGCATCGCCACCCGGGCAAAAATGCCGTCGCGCCATTGGGTCAGCACCGCCATCAATATGCGCAAAGCTCCGTAACTGACGGTCATGATCAAGGGCGAGGCGATCAGCCACATCGTCCAGTTCGACGCTTGCACCGGCGCGGTATCGGCGCCGGTCAGGGCGTCGATCGCCCATTTGAACGTGAAGGGCACCGCGAGCGTCGCTACCTTGGCGATCAGCAGCAGCACCACCGACCAGACCACGCGCATCTTGAGGTCGACGCGATCGCTGGGCCAGATATACGGCCACAGGTGCACCAGCGTCCCGATCAGGGTCGCCTTTTCGATGGATTTGTCAGGCGTGGCCTTGGCCTCCCCGGCGGCCGGAAACGAATCGCTATCAGCCATCAGTCGTGCTGCCCGGAATCAACGGCGCGCCGGTGGGCGGCGCCTGCGCTTTTTTTGATCATCTGTTCGCTGTCATATAGAGCGTTTGGAGCGCCTATGCACCCTTGTGTCGCCGATTCTTTTGCGTTTTACGGGTACGCTGGAGGCAGAATCGCCAGACCCGCCAGCGCCTTCCACGCCTTGACGCGTTCACATTGCAGTGCCACATGGCCGACATGAACAAGATCAAAACCATCTGTGTCTATTGCGGCTCCGGCCCCGGCACCAATCCCCGCTTTATTGAAGCTGCCACCGCGTTCGGAAAGGTCATGGCCGAAAATGGCGTCGGCCTGGTCTATGGCGGCGGCTCGCTTGGATTGATGGGCGCGATAGCCACCTCCGTGATCGATCATGGCGGCATCGTTACCGGCATCATTCCGGACTTCCTCACGGCGCGCGAAAACGCGCTGGGACGGGTTCATGAACTGATCGTCACGGCCGACATGCACGAGCGCAAGCGGCTGATGTTCGAACGCTCCGATGCGTTCGTGGCCCTTCCCGGCGGCATCGGTACGCTGGAAGAACTGGTCGAGCAGCTCACCTGGCAGCAACTCGGCCGCCATACCAAGCCGGTGCTGCTGGCGAACATCGACGGCTTTTGGGAGCCGTTGCTGGCGCTGCTGACTCACATGCGCGCCACGCAATTCATCCGGCCGACTTTGAGCGTCGATATTCTCAAGGCCGAACGGGTGGAAGATATACTGCCGCGGCTTCGCGCCGCCGCGGCGCGGGCCCCGGAAGAGACCAGGCAGATGGCGCCCGAAGTCGCGCGCCGGCTTTAATTCCGCTCGAGCGGTTTTCAGCGAAGTGGATACCGGTTCGCGTTAAGAAAACGCGTCAAACTGAACGGGGCTCTAGCTGTCGTCGGCCGGAAACGTCACCACCTCGATCCGGTTGCCATCGGGATCCCTGATGAAGGCCGCATAGTAACGCACCCGGTCGTGCGGGCGCAGCCCCGGGCCGCCGTCGGATTGGCCGCCGGCACTGAGCGCCGCCGCATGGAACGCATCGATCTCGCCGGTCGATTTCGCCCGCAGACAGATATGCACGCCGCTATCGGGGGCGACCTGTGTCATATCGGCGCGAAGGTTGATCCAGAATTCCGGATAGCTCTTGCCGAATCCGACGGTCGCCGTCCGCGTCACCAGCCGCGTGAAGCCGAGCGGCGCCAGCGCCAATTCATAAAACCGCGCGGCGCGCTCCAGATTGCTGACGCCGACGGATACGTGATCGATCATCTGACCGCTCCCTCACGCCGGTGCGTTGGACTTGACTAGCTTGTAGACCACCGAATCCATCAACGCCTGGAACGAGGCGTCGATGATGTTGGGCGAGACGCCGATCGTGGTCCAGCGCTCACCCTGCTCGTCCTCGCTCTCGATCAGCACCCGCGTGACCGCTTCCGTGCCGCCATTGAGGATACGCACACGATAGTCGATCAGCTTGAGGTGTTCGATGTACTTCTGGTATTTGCCGAGGTCCTTGCGTAGCGCGACGTCGAGTGCGTTGACGGGGCCGTTGCCTTCGGCCGCCGAAATCAGCCGCTCGCCGGCAACGTCGACCTTCACCACCGCCATCGCCACCGTGACACGCTGGCCGTTGGCGTTGTAGCGCTGCTCGACATTGACGTCGAACTGCTCGACCCGGAAATATTCCGGCACCCGGCCGAGCCGGCGCCGCGCCAACAGGTCGAACGACGCGCTGGCGGATTCATAGGCGAAGCCGGATGCCTCGCGCTCCTTCAGTTCCTCGACCAGGCGCACCAGCCTCGGGTCGTTCTTGTCGTAGGCGATCCCTGCCCGATCGAGTTCGGCGATCACGTTCGAGCGCCCGGCCTGATCGGACACCAGCACCTTGCGATGATTGCCGACCGTTTCAGGCAAGACATGCTCGTAGGTCTGCGGATCCTTCAGCACCGCGGAAGCGTGAATGCCGGTCTTGGTGACGAAGGCGCTTTCGCCGACATAGGGCGCATGCCGGTTCGGCGCGCGGTTGAGCATGTCGTCCAGCGTCCGCGACACTTTCATCAGGGTCGCCATCTTGCCGGCGGAGACGCCGATATCGAAGCTGTCGGAAAACTCGGACTTGAGCCGCAGGGTCGGGATCAGCGAGCACAGATTGGCGTTGCCGCAGCGTTCGCCGAGACCGTTCAACGTGCCCTGGATTTGCCGCACGCCGGCGCGCACCGCGGCCAGCGAGTTGGCGACGGCCTGGTCGGTGTCGTTATGGGCATGAATGCCGACGTGATCGCCGGGAATGTGTTTCACCACCTCGGTGACGATGGTCTCGATCTCGTGCGGCATGGTTCCGCCATTGGTGTCGCACAGCACCACCCAGCGCGCGCCGGAATCGTAAGCCGCTTTCGCGCAGGCCAGCGCGAATTCCGGATTTTCCTTGTAGCCATCGAAAAAATGCTCGCAGTCGAGCATGACCTCGCGGCCAGCGGCTTTCGCGGCCGCAACACTGTCGCGGATCGAGGCAAGATTCTCCTCGTTGGTCGTCTCAAGCGCCACGCGCACCTGATAGGCCGACGACTTCGCGACAAAGCAGATCGCATCGGCTTTCGCTTCGAGCAGCCCCGCCAGACCCGGATCATTCGAGGCCGAACGGCCGGGGCGCCGCGTCATGCCGAACGCCGTGAAGCGGGCGTGATTGAACGCGGGTTTCTCGGCAAAGAATTCGGTGTCGGTGGGATTGGCGCCGGGATAGCCGCCCTCGACATAGTCGATGCCGAGTTCGTCCAGCATCTGCGCGATCACCTGCTTGTCATGCAGGGTGAAGTCGACGCCATTGGTCTGCGCGCCGTCGCGCAGCGTGGTGTCGAACAGATAAAGGCGTTCGCGGCTCATGTCGGGCCTCCGGGCACGGCGTTATCGGCCAGATTCTTCTGCATCGTGGTATTGGCGAGCCATTCGCCGTTGACCGTCACGGTGTTGCGCTGCTTGCCGACATAGCCGCGCTTGGCGAAAAACGGCTGCGCATTGTCGCTGGCATCGACCGTCAGACTCTTGGCACCGCGGCCGCCGGCGAGCTTTTCCAGCGCCTCGCACAACATCGACGCGACGCCCTGGCCGATGGCTCCCGGATGAACATAAAGCATGTCGATGTGGTCGGCGCCTTTCAGCGAAGCAAAGCCGACGGGTGAATTCTGCATCGTGGCGATCAGCGTGAGTTCGCTGGCCAGACGCTTGCCGAACTGTCCTTCATCATCGGCGGCGGAGGCCCAGGCTTCCTGCTGCGCCTCGCTGTAATCGTCGCCGGTCAGCTGCTCGATCGCGGCAATGAAGATCGCCGCCAGGATCGGCGTGTCCGCCGCCAGAAACGGCCGCAACGCAGCTTTGGGCAACGCCTGTCCCATGCTCTAGAATACCCCAAACAACTTCAGCGCCAGCACGATGGCAGCGGCGATGACGGCCCATTTGATGAAGATGTAATAGCGCCAGTGTTTTGGAAACGGCGTGTCGGGCTTGCTCATCGGGCGATCTCCCAGGTGGTGCCATCCTTGGAATCCTTGATGACAACGCCCATCGCGGCAAGCTGGTCGCGGATGCGATCGGATTCCCTAAAGTCCTTGCGCGCACGCGCAGCGGTGCGATCTGAAATCAAGCTATCGACATGTTTCGCATCGACGCCACTCGCTTGTTCCTTTCGGCTCTTCCACTGCGCCGCGCTCTCGGACAGGAAACCAAGAAGCCGCAAAGAGGCCGCAAACGCACCGCGATCCCGTTTGTTTCCCGAAGCCGCACTCTTCCGCAAGCCGTGAAGCGAGGCGATCATCTGCGATGTGTTCAGGTCGTCCGAGAGAGCTTCGATAACGGCTTCGGATGGCGCGCCGCCTTTGGTGTCCGCTGCCACCCAATACCAATCGTCGAGCGTCTTTGCGCTTTCTTCCACTCCCTTCAACGTCCAGTCGATCGGCGAGCGATAGTGGGTCTTCAGCATATTCAGGCGCAGCACTTCTCCCGGCCAATCCGCCAGCAACTCCCTGATGGTCACGAAATTACCGAGACTCTTCGACATCTTCTCGTCTTCGACATTCACGAAACCATTGTGCATCCAGCAATTGGCCATGGTCGCGGTGCCGTGTGCACACCTGGATTGCGCGATCTCGTTTTCATGATGCGGAAAGATCAGATCGAGACCACCGCCATGGATGTCGAAGACATCCCCGAGATAGGCCGCACTCATCGCCGAGCACTCGATGTGCCAGCCGGGACGTCCCCTGCCCCACGGGCTTTCCCAGCCCGGTTCATCGCCGGAGGATTGCTTCCACAAAACGAAGTCGGCCGGATTTTTCTTGTGCGCGTCGACGGCGACCCGCGCGCCGGCGAGTTGCTCCTCCAGCTTGCGGCCCGACAGCTTGCCGTAATCAGGCATCGATTGAACGTCGAATAATACCTCGCCGCCGGCTTCATAGGCATGACCGCCCGCGATCAATTGCTTGATCATCGTCACCATGTCCGCTTTGCCGTCCGAACGCGGCAGCACGAAATCGGTCGCGCGCGGTTCGAACGTCGGCGGCAGGCAACCCAGCGCTTTCGCGTCGGCGTGAAACTGGTTCGCGGTGACTTCGGTGACTTTCCGGATCGCCTCGTTCAGCGGCAGGCCGGGGAAATCCCGCACCGCGCGGTCGTTGATCTTGTCATCGACGTCGGTGATGTTGCGGACATAGGTGACGTGGTTCTCGCCGTAGCGATGGCGCAACAGGCGGAACAGGACGTCGAATACGATCACCGGGCGTGCGTTCCCGATATGCGCGAAGTCGTAGACCGTCGGTCCGCACACATACATGCGCACGTTGTCAGAATCGAGCGGCACGAAGGTGCGCTTCTCCCTAGTCAAGGTATCGTAGAGTCGCAGTTCCATGGATATCCCGTCGGTAGTGCCGCCGATTTGAAGTTCCTGTCCCGTAGCCGCAAATCCGATCAGGAACTTCAAATCGAAAAGCGGCACTACAATTGTATTTCTGGTCAGTGTCCCCTGCGGCTCTCGCGTTCGCAAACACGCTCGCGGCGATGCCGTGCGAACGCGAGAGCCGGGGACACTGCCGGCCGGGCGTCCAGTGATCTCGTGTGAGAAAAGACGGCCTCAGCCAGCGAATCGCTAGCTCATAATCTCGCGGCAAATGCCACAAAAGGCGAGAAAACCGTTCATGCGGGATACCATGGGCCAGCCTGGGGGATGGCGTCAAGGGGCCCAGGAAAGGCCGATTTGGGTCACGAAACCGCCCCGGCAACCAGGGTTAATCATCC
>NZ_SSMW01000092.1 GCF_004799405.1 Bradyrhizobium sp. | reverse complement strand
TGTGGCGTTCATGGACGGCATCGTGATGGGCGGCGGCGTCGGGCTTTCCGCGCACAGTAGTCATCGCGTGGTGACCGAGCGGACCAGGCTTGCGATGCCCGAGGTCGGGCTTGGTTTCTTTCCGGACGTCGGCGGCACCTGGCTGCTGTCGCGCGCGCCCGGCGAGATCGGGACTTATTTCGGATTGACCGGCCAGACCATGAACGGTCCCGACGCGATTTATGCGCGTTTTGCCGACGCGGTGGTGCCTTCCGCCAAACTTGCCGCACTGCGCGAGGCGCTCACCAAGATTCACGCCGGTGCGCCGTCCGGTGAAGTCAAAACAGTGATCGATGGCTTCGCGACCGGCGAGACGTCGGGGCCTGTCGCGGCGATGCAGCCGCGCATCGACGCCTGGTTTGCCTATGACCGGATGCAGGACATCGTCGCCGCCCTGCAGCGCGACGGTTCAGAGCCGGCGCAATCGACATTGAAGACGTTGAACGAGAAGTCGCCGCGCGGCATGGTGGTTACCCTGAAACTGCTGCGGCTGGCGCGGGCGTCGTCCTCGCTGGAACAATGCCTGGTGCGGGAATATCGCGCCGCGCTTGAGGTGTTCGCCAGCGACGATTTTCGCGAAGGCGTGCGGGCTGCCGTGATCGACAAGGACCGCAATCCCCGGTGGTCGCCGCCGCGCATCGAGGATGTCACCCCTGAGATGACGGCGCCTTACTTTGCCAGCATCGGCGCCGACGAGCTTGTATTCGATCAAACGACATAGAAACTGCGTGGAGGAACCATCATGACAAACATCGCATTCATCGGTCTCGGCAACATGGGCGGGCCGATGGCGGCCAACCTTGTCAAGGCGGGCCACAAGGTGGTCGCGTTCGATCTGGTGGAAGCCTCGCGCAACCAGGCCAGATCCGACGGTGCTGCGATCGCCGACAGCGCTGCAGGTGCGGTGAAAGGCGCCGATGTCGTGATTACCATGCTGCCCGCGGGCAAGCATGTGTTGTCGGTCTGGACCGACGTCATTCCGTCCGTGGCAAAAGGCGCGCTGATCATCGATTGCTCGACCATCGACGTCGAGAGCTCCAAACAGGCGCATGCGCTGGCGGCCAAACACGGCATCGCCTCGGTCGATGCTCCGGTGTCCGGCGGCACCGGCGGCGCCAAGGGTGCGACACTGACCTTCATGTGCGGCGGCGACGCCAAGGCCTTCGCGGCGGCAAAGCCGGTGCTGGAAAACATGGGCAAGAAGATCGTGCATTGCGGCGAGGCGGGGGCAGGCCAGGCCGCCAAGATCTGCAACAACATGATCCTCGCCATTTCCATGATCGGCGTCGGCGAAGCGTTCGTGATGGCCGAAAAGCTCGGGCTGTCGCATCAGGCGCTGTTCGACGTGGCCTCCACGTCGTCGGGCCAGTGCTGGGCGCTGACATCCTATTGCCCGGTGCCGGGCCCGGTGCCGACGTCGCCCGCCAACAATGACTACAAACCGGGTTTTGCGACCGCCCTGATGGTGAAGGACCTCACGCTGGCGCAGGATGCGGCGAAAGCGACCGGCGCGGCCACGCCGCTCGGAAAGCACGCGCAGGAAATCTACAAGGCGTTCGATGCCGCAGGGCATGGCGGGGTTGATTTCTCGGGGATCATCCAGCATGTCCGGGGGCTCGCCGGAAAGGGTGGATAGTCGGATGACCACGTTCCAGGAGGCGCGGTCGTTTCTGCTCAAGCACCGCACCGACTACGATGCCGCGGTGAAGGGATTCAAATGGCCCGAGCCGGTGCCGTTCAACTGGGCGCTGGACTGGTTCGACGCGGAACTGGCGCGCAACCCTGACAGCAAGGATCGGCCGGCGCTATGGATCGTCGATGCCGGAATCAACAAGGAGACCAAACCCTCGTTCGAGGCGCTGTCGCGCCGTTCCAATCAGGTTGCCAATTTTCTTCGCGCGCAGGGCCTCAAGCGCGGCGATCATCTGTTGCTGCTGCTCGGCAACGTGGTCCCGCTGTGGGAAACCATGCTGGCGGCGATGAAGCTCGGCGTGGTGGTGATCCCCGCGACCACGCTGCTGACGCCGGACGAGTTGCGCGACCGGCTCGATCGCGGCCGCGCCAGGGTGGTGGTGGCTTCCCAGGACCAGGTCGCGAAATTCGTCGGCCTCGGCGGCAACAATCTCGTTCGCGTCGTGGTCGGCGCGTCGTCGCCGCACGAGGGGTGGCTGCCTTACGAGCGAACCACCGACTTCCCCGACACGTTCAAGCCGGATGGACCGACCAATGCCGACGACCCGATGCTGCTGTATTTCACCTCGGGCACCACGGCCAAACCAAAACTGGTGCGGCACAGCCAGCGCAGTTACCCTGTCGGAGCATTGTCGACCATGTACTGGCTCGGGCTGCAGCCCGGCGACATCCACCTGAATATTTCTTCGCCGGGCTGGGCCAAGCACGCCTGGAGCTGCTTCTTTGCGCCATGGAATGCCGGCGCCACGGTGTTCGTGGTCAACCAGTCGCGCTTCGACGCCAAGGGATTGCTCGCAACCATCGGCCGCTGCGGCGTCACGACGCTGTGCGCGCCGCCGACGGTGTGGCGGCTGTTCATCCAGGAGAAGCTCGCAGATTTCAAGGTCAGCTTGCGCGAAGTCTGCGGCGCCGGCGAGCCGCTCAATCCCGAAGTGATCGATCAGGTAAAGTCGGCATGGGGCCTGACCATCCGCGACGGTTACGGCCAGACCGAGACTACCGCGCTGGCGGGGAATTCGCCGGGACAGAAGGTCAAGGTCGGATCGATGGGACGGCCGTTGCCGGGTTATGTCGTGCGCATCACCGATAATGACGGGCACGCCACCAAGGAGGGCGAGGTCAGCCTGTTGCTTGGCGCCAACAGGCCTGCCGGGCTGATGCAGGGTTATCAGGGTGACGACGGCAAATTGAGCGGCGCGGATGGCGATCTCTATCGCAGCGGCGACGTGGTGTTTGCCGACGACGAGGGTTATCTCACCTTCGTCGGCCGCTCCGACGACGTGTTCAAATCGTCCGACTACCGGATCAGCCCGTTCGAACTGGAAAGCATCCTGCTCGAACATGAATCGGTCGCGGAAGCCGCCGTTGTCCCGAGCCCAGATCCGATCCGGCTGGCGGTCCCCAAGGCCTATGTGCTGCTGGTGTCGGGCGCCGAACGTTCGCCGGAAACCGCACTCTCGATCTTCCGGCACCTGCATACGCGGCTGGCGCCGTTCAAGCGCATCCGGCGGATCGAACTCGTGACCGAATTGCCGAAGACGATTTCCGGCAAGATCCGCCGCGTGCAGTTGCGCCGGCTGGAGCATGACAATGATCGCGGCGACGCGCTGCGCGGCCAGGAATTCCGCGAAGAGCATTTCCCGGAATTGCAGAAGATCCGCTCGGCCGGATCGGCGGAGAATTGACCGATGAATGAAGTGTGGAAGAAGCCGCCGGTCTCGCTCAAAGCCTATCAGGACATGGTCGGCCACGAAGTCGGCGTGTCGTCATGGCATCTGGTCGATCAGAACCGGATCGATGTGTATGCCGACGTGATAGAGGACCATCAATTCATTCATATCGATCCGGAGCGGGCCAAACGCGAAACGCCGTTCGGCAGCACGGTGGCGCATGGTTTCCTGACGATGTCGCTGATGAGCATCATGTCGTATGAGGTGATGCCGGTGATCGAGGGCACCACGATGGGCGTCAATTACGGCTTCGACAAACTGCGCTTCATCTCGCCGGTGCGCGCGGGCTCGCGCGTCCGCGGCCGCTTCACCCTGATGGAAGCCAGGCTGCGCAAGCCGACCGAGCTGATGTCGCGCACCAGCGTCAGCGTCGAGATCGAGGGCGAGACCAGGCCGGCGCTGGCCGCCGACTGGATCGGCCTGATTTATTTTGCTTGAGGCCGTTTATAGTGCGCGTTGTCCTCAATACTGGTCGTCATACCCCGCCACCGGGTCTCGGCCTCGGCGAGCCCGATGACAGGCTCCGGCGGGGTATCCAGTACGTTGCCGCCTATCGTTTCTATCGATGGCGTCGCTGGGATACTGGATCGCCCGGTCAAACCGGGCGATGACGGCCTGTGTCACCTCGCTTGACCCGGTAAATTATCGCGAACAAGAGAACAAGAAATTCAGGAACTGCAATCATGACAATCAGGTTTGACGGCCGCGTCGCTATCGTCACGGGTGCGGGCAATGGTCTTGGACGGGCGCACGCGCTGGGGCTGGCGAGCCGCGGCGCGAAGGTCGTGGTCAACGATTTCGGCGGCGCCCGCGACGGCACCGGCGGGTCGCTGACCCCGGCCGAAGCGGTGGTCGAGGAAATCCGCAAAGCTGGCGGCGAGGCGATGGCCGACGGCGCGGATGTTTCAAATTATGAACAGGTCAAGGCGATGGTCGCCAAGGCCACGGAAAAATGGGGCAGCGTCGACCTCTTGTGCGCCAATGCCGGCATCCTGCGCGACAAATCCTTCGCCAAGATGGAGACATCGGATTTCGCCAAGGTGCTGGACGTGCACCTGACCGGCACGTTCTATTGCTGCAAGGCGGTGTGGGACGGCATGCGCGCGCGCAACTACGGACGCATCGTGGTCACCACCTCATCGTCGGGCCTCTATGGCAATTTCGGCCAGGCCAATTATGGTGCTGCAAAAACCGGCATGATCGGACTGATGAACGTGCTGGCGGAAGAGGGCCGCAAGACCGACATCCGCGTCAACATGATCTCGCCGACCGCGGCGACACGGATGACGGAAGAATTGCTGCCGCCGCAGGCGCTGGCGCTGATGAGGCCGGAAGCGATCACGCCGGCGGTGCTGTTCATGCTAAGC
Organism: Bradyrhizobium sp.; assembly: GCF_004799405.1. Lineage (GTDB taxonomy): Bacteria > Pseudomonadota > Alphaproteobacteria > Rhizobiales > Xanthobacteraceae > Bradyrhizobium. The sequence goes on along the minus strand of NZ_SSMW01000092.1, from coordinate 61,628 downwards.
GAAAATGCTCCGACCCGGACCATCATGGGCGCGGGCGCCGGCTCCTTTGCGGTGATCAAGATCCTGGAAACCGAAGGCATCAACCTGCCGCCGTCCGAATGGACGCCGGACGCGGTGGCGGCTCACTTTGCCGAGATCGGCGACATGTCGACCGCCAAAGCGCTGGAAGGCGCGTTCCAGCAGACCCAGAAATACGTCGCGCAGGCCGCGGCGAAGGCGGGCGTGAAGCTGTAGGCGTAAACGTAAACGTAAATCAGGCCCGCGGACGGTCCTCATCCTGAGGAGCGCGTCTTCGCGCGTCTCGAACCATGAGTTTGCGGCCCATCCTTCGAGATGCGGCGAAGTCGCCGCTCCTCAGGATGAGGTTACGATGTTGAAAGGGAACGCTTCTTGCCCGCCGCGACACAAATAGAAGTCGCCGTCATCGGCGGCGGTCCGGCCGGCCTGATGGCGGCCGAGGTACTGGCGCAGGGCGGCGCGAAGGTTACCGTCTACGACGCGATGCCGTCGGTCGGGCGCAAGTTTCTGCTCGCCGGGCGCGGCGGGCTCAATCTCACCCATAGCGAGGCGCTGCCGGTATTTCTGGCGCGCTATGGCGCGGCGTTGCCGCAGCTCGCGCCTGCGATCGAAGTATTCCCGCCGGATGCTTTGCGGGCATGGAGCGAAGCACTGGGCCAACCGACCGTTGTCGGCTCCAGCGGCCGCGTGTTCCCGCAAGCGTTCAAGGCGTCGCCGTTGCTGCGCGCATGGTTGCGGCGGCTCGATGCAAGCGGCGTCCAATTCGCGTTGCGCCATCGCTGGACCGGCTGGGACAGCGATGGACATCTTTCGTTTGCAACCCCTGACGGGATACGAACCGCTGAGGCGCGCGCGGCCGTGCTGGCGCTCGGCGGCGCAAGCTGGCCGCGGCTCGGCTCCGACGGCGCATGGGTGGAAACGCTTGCCGCAAACGGGGTGAAGATCTCGCCGCTGCGGGCGGCCAATTGCGGCTTCACCGTCGCCTGGTCGGATATCTTCCGCGATCGCTTTGAAGGCCAGCCGCTCAAGGGCGTAGCGCTGACGTTCGGATCGCACACCGTGCGCGGCGAAGCCGTCGTCACGCGCTCAGGCATCGAAGGCGGCGCGATCTATGCGCTCTCGGCTAACTTGCGCGAGGCCATCCTCGCCACGGGGCAGGCAACATTGCAGATCGCGTTGCGGCCCGATCTCGCCGCGAACGATCTGGTCGCGCGGCTGACAACGTCGCGCGGCAAGCAATCGGTTTCAAACTGGCTGCGCAAGGCCGCGCATCTGTCGCCGGTCGCCATTGGCCTGTTGCAGGAGGTGGCTGTTGTTTCCGGCGTGTCGCTGTCGTCGCTATCGCCTCCAGCTCTGGCCGGATTGATCAACGCCGTGCCGATCAGGCTCACCGGCACAGCGCCGATCGCGCGTGCGATCTCCACCGCGGGCGGGATTCCGTTCGGTGAACTCGACGCCGACTTCATGATCCGCCGCTTGCCCGGCACCTTCGCCGCCGGCGAGATGCTGGACTGGGAAGCGCCGACCGGCGGCTACCTGTTGCAGGCGTCGTTCGCAACGGGAGCGGCGGCGGGAAGGGGGGCGTTGAAATGGCTCAAGGAGCGAATGGCGAGTGGCGAATAGCGAGTGGAAATTTCCTCATTCGCCTTACCGCAACTTCCCCCGCGCCGCCACCGGCAGCGTGCCGATGATCTCCTCGCCGCGCACCATCACCACCTCGTCCATCATGTTGACGACGACACAGACATGGTTGGGCACGATCCGCACGACGTCCCCGACGACGGGACGGGTGTTGCTGCGGGCGAGGTCGAGAAAGCCGTGCTCCTCGGCAAAGCGCGCGATTTTGGCTTGCGGATGTTCGAGGATCAGCCCGTGGCCGTCGAGCCCGCCGCCGGTATCCGACGTCAGCGTCTTGGAGCCGGCATCGAGAATGCCGCGATCCGAGCCGGCGCGGCTGACCACGGTTGAATAGATGTGCAGCGCGCAGTCGTCCCACGAGGCGACGCCGGCGGCGACCTGCATCCGGTCATTATAGATGTAGGTGCCGGGCCGATGCTCGGTGGCGCCCCTGAGCTTGCCGACATTCTTCAGGTTCGGCGTGCCGCCGGTGGAGACCATCGCCGCGTCGAGGCCGTGTTCGCGAATGCCTGCCAGCGCCTCGTCGTAGAAACGCTGTGCCTCGGCCCAGCCGGTCTCGGTCGGGTACAGCATGAAGCCTCCGAACCTCAGTCCCTTCGAGGCTGCGATCTGGCGCGCCAGCGCGATGGCCTCGGCTGGGGTTTCGACCCCGGCGCGCTTGCGCCCGGTATCGCATTCGACCACCACCGAAAGCGGCCGGCCGGAAATCGCCGCGGCCTGCGGCAGGCCCGCGATCACGGTCGAATTGTCGGCGGCGACCGTCATGTTGGCCTTGGCCTGCAGCGCGCCGAGCCGTGCCATCTTCTCGTCGCCGATCAGGTTGTAGCTGATCAGGATGTCGTCGATGCCGGCCTCCGCCATCACTTCGGCCTCGCCGAGCTTCTGGCAGGTGATGCCGCGGGCGCCGGCCGCGACCTGGAGCTTCGCCAGCATCGGGCTCTTGTGGGTCTTGATATGCGGCCGGTTGGCAACTCCCGCGGCGTCGCAGGCGGCCTGGATCCGCGCGATGTTGCGCTCGACCCGGTCCATGTCGATGACCGCGACAGGCGTGCCGTAGTCGCGGGCGATTTTGGCGGCAAGGGGCGTGGTCATCGAGGTTACTCCGGTTCTTCTTTGTTCACCTCCCTCTTTCAGGGGGAGGGCGAGTTCACTCAAGCCTGTTCGATCTCTTCGCGCAGCACTTCGAGTTCCAGCCATTTGTCTTCGGCGGCCTCGAGCTCCTTTTGCGCCGTCGTCAGCGCATCCGAGGCCTGGTCGAATTTCCTGCGATCCTTGGTATAGAGATTGGGATCGTCAAGATGCCGCTGCTGCTTGGCGATCTCGGCCTGCAGTCTGGCGATGGTCTTGGGCAGCGTTTCCAGCGCGTGCTTTTCCTTGAAGTTCAGCCGGCGCTTCGGAACGCTGGAAGCGGGGGCGGTTTTCGCCTGCTTCCTGTCTTCGGCGGCCGCCTTGACCGCCTCGCGCTTGAGGTCGGCGCCGCGCTGCGCCAGCATGTCGGTATAGCCGCCGGCATACTCGATCCATTGGCCGTTGCCTTCCGGCGCGATCACCGAGGTCACGACACGGTCGAGGAAATCGCGGTCGTGGCTGATCAGGATCACGGTGCCTTCGTAGTCGCCGAGCATTTCCTCCAGCACGTCGAGGGTCTCCAGATCGAGGTCGTTGGTCGGCTCGTCCAGCACCAGAAGGTTGGAGGGCTTTGCCAGCGCACGCGCCAGCATCAGGCGTCCGCGCTCGCCGCCGGATAGCACTTCCAGCGGCGTGCGCATCTGCTCCTGCGCGAACAGGAAGTCCTTCATGTAGCTGACGACGTGCCTCGGCTTGCCGCCGATCATGACGTTGTCGCTGCCGCCGCCGGTCAGGGCGTCGGCCAAGGTCGTTTTGGGGTCGAGGCTCTCGCGATGCTGATCGAGCGTCGCCATCTCGATATTGGCGCCGAACCGGATGGTGCCGCTGTCCGGCGGCTTTGCGCCGGTCAGCATGTCGACCAGCGTGGTCTTGCCGGCGCCGTTCGGCCCGACGATGCCGATGCGATCGCCGCGCTGCACGCGAACTGAAAAGCCCTCGACGATTTTGCGGCCGCCATAGGACCGACCGATATTCTTGGCCTCGATCACCAGCTTGCCGGATTTGTCGGCTTCCGCGGCCGCAAGGTTGGCATTGCCGGCGGCGCCGCGATAGTCTCGCCGCTGCTCGCGCAGCGCGTAGAGATTGCCGAGCCGCTTGACGTTGCGCTTGCGGCGGCCGGAAACGCCGTAGCGCAGCCAGTGCTCCTCATTGACGATTTTGCGGTCGAGCTTGTGCTGATCGCGTTCTTCTTCGGCGAGCACCTCGTCGCGCCAGGCCTCGAATGCACTGAAGCCGCGGTCGATCTGCCTGATCTGGCCGCGATCGAGCCACGCCGTCGAGCGCGACAGATTGCACAGGAAGCGGCGATCGTGACTGATGATGACAAGAGCGCTGCGGCGGCTGTCGAGTTCACTTTCCAGCCATTCGATGGTGGTGAGATCGAGATGGTTGGTCGGCTCGTCCAGCAACAGGATATCGGGCGAGGGCGCCAGCACCCGCGCCAGCGCCGCGCGGCGGGCTTCGCCGCCGGAGATCTTGCTCGAGTCTTCGTCGCCGCGCAGCCCGAGCTGCTCGAGCATGTAGCGAGCCTGGTAGTGATCGTCGCCGGGGTTGAGGCCGGCTTCGACATAGGCCAGCGTGGTGGCGAAGCCCGAAAAATCCGGCTCCTGCGGCAGATAGCGGATGGTCGCGCCGGGTTGCACGAAGCGGCTGCCGCTGTCCGGTTCGACCAGGCCGGCCGCGATCTTCAGCAGCGTCGATTTGCCCGAGCCGTTGCGGCCGATCAGGCAAACCCGTTCGCCCGCCGACACCGACAGTTCGACGCCCGACAACAGCGGCGTGCCGCCGAAGGTCAGCGCGATGTCTTTCAACTGGATCAGCGGCGGCGCCATGATTTCCCGGTTCAACCCTGTTTTTGCGCGGATTGCTCCGCGCGCTGGCGCTGGAGCCGGCGGATGGTCTGGTCGAGCGCCGACAGAAACGCCGAGCGGTCGCGCGGCGCGTACGACCTGGGGCCGCCGGTCACTTCGCCTTGGGAACGCAGATCGGTCATCAGGTTGCGGACCGCAAGGGTCATCCCGATCGATTGTTCCGTGAACGGCTTGCCGTTCGGCGCGATCACCTCGGCGCCGGCCTTCACGCAGCGGCTCGCCAGCGGGATATCGGATGTAATGACGATATCGCCCTGGCCCGCGCGTTCCGCAATCCAGTCATCGGCCGCATCCATCCCGGAACCCGCCGCGATGCGTTCGATCAGGGGATGTTGCGGCACCCGGATGAATTGACCGGCGACCACGCTGACGGGCAGGCCGTGGCGGCTTGCGACGCGGTAGATTTCGTCTTTGACGGGGCAGGCATCGGCGTCGACATAGATGCGGGTGGTGTTCAAGATGGATGTCATCGGTTGGGATTGGTCGAAAAAACGCGGCTGGCGCGCTTCATGGTCGGCGTGGTAGCCCATTGCGGCCGGAATTGCGAGAAAAACGGCGCTGGAACAGGCTTGTCTCGGCTTTTTCTTCGCGTACCATTATCGACGGAAATGGCGACCAGATCGGGGAAAACTTGCATGAGCAGCCGCATCGAGCCGTATCGCGTCTCGGCCTACAACACCTCCAAGCACTCCGAAAACAAGATCCACGACGATGCCGTGGCGCGCCGTTTCGGATTCAGTGGCGGCCTGGTGCCCGGCGTCGACGTGATGGCCTACATGATGCACCTGCCGGTGGCGAAGTGGGGCCGCGCGTTCCTCGAGCGCGGATTGATCGAGGCGCGCCTGGTCAAGCCGGTCTATGACGGCGAGATCGCCGAGGTCAGGGGCGAGGAGCGCGATGGGGGGCTCGCGATCGAGGTTGAAAGCCGCGGACAGCTTTGTGCCACCGGAACTGCGTCGCTGCCGGCAGCGGCGCCGGTGTTTTCGCTTTCGGATTATATCGAGACCGCGGCGGTCGACGAACGCAGGCCGGTCGACGCGGCGTCGTATCAACTCGGCAAGTGGCTCGGCGCGGTGCCGCGTTCCTGGGCGGGGGAAGCGGCAAAGCAATATCTCGCCGACATTCGCGAAACCGAAACGATCTATGCACGGGAAGGGCTGGGCCATCCCGGCCTGTTGCCGCGGGTGATGAACAAGGTGCTGGTCGATAACGCCATCCTCGGCCCCTGGATTCACGTCGGGACCCGGATGCAGCTTTTGGCGGCGGCGCGCAGCGGCGATGAACTGACGGCGCGGGCGAAGGTGACCGGCAACTACGTAAAGAAGGGCCATCGCTTCGTCGAACTCGACGCGCTGGTGGTGGCCAACGGCCGCACCCCGCTGGCGCATTGCCAGCACATCGCGATCTACCAGCCGCGCGAGCAGGCGGCGGCGTAGTTATCTCGTCATTGCCGGGCTTGACCCGGCAATCCATCCTCTTCGTAAGACTCTCACGCGGCGCTATTTCAGCACATATTCATACGTCTGAAATTCCTGCGTGACGCCGTATTGTTCCATCACGGCTTTCTTCTCGGCGCGCGGATCGACGCCCATCGACCCCAGCAAGAGGTAAAACGGTCCGGCTACCAGATCCATTTTCCTGGGATGCTCGATCTGAATGGCGTCGATGATGGCGATCCGGCGTTGCGGTTGTCCCAGCAGGGCCGGCCAGACCACGTCCAGTCCCCAACCGCTGATGCTCTGATCGAATGTCGCCAGGCACGTCTTTAGACCGTGTCTCGAGAAAATCGGCGCCATGATCTCGACGAAGTTGACGTATCGCAAGGCAACGCCCGGGCGGTGCACGCAGATTTCATGCGCATGGAATGAGCTTGGCGACAGCGAGGGTTGCGCGAGCCAGAGATCGTAGCGGGAAAAGATATCGAATAGGGTGTCGATATCCTCGAACGCGATCTCGACGTCGCCATCGACAAACCAGACCGCTTGGTAGGATTGCAGGTAGCCGGGCCAGGTCGCGTCGAGCCGCTTGATCGATGGAAATTTCGTGATGCCGCCGAAATTGGCCAGATCGACGAGATCGTCAGGAAATTTCGGTTGCGGCCGTACCAGTCGAGCAGCAAGTCCCACCGCCGCGGCGCGTCCTTTTTCATCCAGACCCTGCAGGCAGCGTCGGCCGCTCCCCGCACGACCACGAGGAAGGGCCGCGTCGCAGTCGGGCGGGTGGTCATGGCGATGGCTCAGCGATCTCGGTTCAAGCAATAGGGCACGCCGGTCTGTGGCAGGCGATCACGGCAGCAGTCACGCCGCCTTTGATTTCGCGTCCCTTATTGCACGCCAGACCCGCTCCGGGGTCAACGGCATCTCGATCTCCGTAATGCCGAACTCGGAGAGCGCATCGAGCACCGCATTGACGAGGGTGACGAGGCCGCCGGCGCAGCCGGACTCGCCGCAGCCCTTGGTGCCCAACGGATTGGATCTGGCGGGCACCGGATGGTCGTCGATCGCGACCTGCGGAATGTCCTCGGCGCGCGGCAGCGCGTAGTCCATCAACGATCCCGTGATGGGCTGGCCGCCTTCGTCGTAGCGGACCTCTTCCATCAGCGCCTGTCCGATGCCCTGCGCGACGCCGCCATGCAACTGCCCCGCGACGATCATCGGGTTGACGACGGTGCCGAAGTCGTTGACGGCGGTAAAACGCACCACCCTAATGACGCCGGTGTCGGGATCGATCTCGACTTCCGCAACGTGGCAGCCGTTGGGGAAGGTCGAGGGCGTCTCCTTGGTGTTGTGATCGACGTCGAGCGACGATGGCACGCCTTCCGGCATCGTGCCTTCGCGCAGCCGTTGCGCCAGCTCCATGATGTCGATGCTGCGGTCGGTGCCGGCGATGGTGAAGCGCCCTTGCGCGAATTCGATATCGTCCTCGGCGGCTTCCATCAAATGCGCCGCCGCCTGCTTGCCCTTGGCGATCACCAAGGCAGCGGATTCGACGATCGCCGTACCCGTCGCGGTGATGGAGCGGGAGCCGCCGGTGCCGTTGCCGAACCGCACCAGATCGCTGTCGTTCTGCTCAAGCGTGATCTTTTCGAAGGGTACGCCGAGTTGCGCGGAAAGCACCTGCGCGAACGGCGTGGCATGGCCCTGGCCGTAATCCAGCGTGCCGGTAGTGAGCTTCACCGAACCGTCCGGTTCGAACGTGATCTTGCCAAGCTCGCCGCTGGGAGGTGCGGTGACTTCGAGGTAGCAGCCGACCGCGATGCCGCGGAGCTTGCCGCGCTTGCGGCTTTCCTTCTTGCGCCTGTTAAAATTGGCGTAATCGGAAATTTCGAGCGCCTTGTCGAGCAGCCCTCGGAAATCGCCGCTGTCATAGACAAAGCCGGAGGCTGACGAAAACGGCATTTGCGCCGGCTTGATGAAGTTGCGCTTGCGCAGCGTCAGCGGGTTGATGCCCATCTCGGCGGCGGCGCGATCGACCAGACGCTCCATGTAGTAGTTGGCCTCCGGGCGGCCGGCGCCACGATAGGCACCCAGATGCGTGGTATTGGTGAGCACGCATTTGATATCGATGCTCACCAGCGGGGTGCGATAGAGGCTGGGGAGGTTCTTTGCGATGCTGAGCGTCAATGGATTGGGCGCGACGCCGGTGATGTAGGCGCCGAGGTTGCCGTAACCCTTGACGCGCACCGCCAGAAACCTGCCTTCGGCGTCGAGCGCGAGCTCGGCATGGATCGTCTGCGAGCGGCCCTGGCTGTCGGAAAGAAAACTGGTCGATCGCTCGTCGGTCCACTTCACGGGCCTCCCGAGCACCTTCGCCGCATAGAGAATGCACATGTATTCGGGATAGTTGATGTTCTTCATGCCGAAGGAGCCGCCGACATTCGCCGTCAGGATGCGGACCTTGTCGGGTGATAGCTTCATGTTCCTGGCCAGCATGTTCCGGTTGCCCGATACGCCCTGGGTAGGAACCTGAATCGTGTAACGCTCGCTGGCCTTGTCGTAGGATGCAAGTGCTGCGCGCGGCTCCATCGCCACCACGGCGATGCGGTTGTTGACGATGTCGAGCCTGGTCACATGCGCGGCACTGGCGAAGGCCGCGTCGACCCTGGCGGCGTCGCCAAAGTGATAGTCCAGGGCGACGTTGTCGGGGATGTGATCGTAAAGTTGCGGCGCTCCGGGCTTTGCGGCGTCCTCGGCACGGGTGACGGCCGGCAGCGGATCGATATCGACCACCACGGCTTCACCGGCATCGCGCGCCTGCGCCAGCGTCTCGGCAACCACAAAGGCCACGGCATCGCCGACATAACGAACCTTGTCGGTCATCAGCGGCATGCGTCCGGTCTGCAGCAGCGGCGAGCCGTCGCGGTTTTTCAGCGGCAGGGCGCAAGTGAAGGGATCATAGCCGGCCGCTGCGAGTTCGGTTCCGGTCCAGACCCCGAGCACGCCGGGCATCGCCCTGGCCGCTACAGTGTCGATGCCGCGGATGATCCCGTGGGCGTGGCTGGAGCGCACGATCCAGGCGTAGGCCTGCCCCGGCAGATTGAAGTCGTCGGTGTACTTGCCCTTGCCGCGCACCAGGGTGTCGTCTTCCTTGCGGCGGACCGGCAGTCCGACGCCGTATTTTTGCAGTGCGATAGCGTTGTCGAGGGAAACCGAAGACGTGTGATCTTGCATCGAAAACCCTGAAATTTCGGCTTTTTGCCCGATTTCGCGGCTTCCTTCAGATAACCCGCCGCTATCCGGACGACAACGCCCGATTGGGCATGGTCCCGTATGCAGGGCTGTTGCGTCGCCCCTGTGCGCTGCTAAAGTTTCCGTGAACGGAAATTCCTCGTCGGCCAAAGCTAGCCGCGGAAAGACATTTGATGAACAATGACACGCGCCTTCGCGACGGCCCGGGGCCGCGCGCAAGCGCGGGATCGGCTGCGGCGGGCGCACCAGCGGGGCCAGCATCGGGCTCCGGCGTCTACGCTGCGCTTGATTTGGGCACCAACAATTGCCGCCTGCTGATCGCCTGTCCGACCGATGACGGATTCCGGGTGGTCGATTCCTTTTCGCGGATCATCCGGCTCGGGGAGGGGATCCCGGCGACCGGCTGCATCAGCGACGCCGCGATCGAACGCGCCATCGGAGCGCTCAGCATTTGCCGCGACAAGATCCAGTCCAAGAAGGCCAAACGCCTGCGGCTGATCGCAACCGAAGCCTGCCGCGCAGCGTCGAACGCCGACAGTTTTCGGGATCGGGTGGCGACCGAGACCGGCATCCGGCTCGAGGTGATCGACCGCGAGACGGAAGCGACCCTCGCGGTGATCGGCTGCTCGCCGCTGCTCGACCCAGGCGGGCGGGGCGCGATCCTGTTCGACATCGGCGGCGGGTCGACCGAACTGGTCCGGATCGAACGCGATCCCGGCGAACGAAACGCCGTGCCGCGCATCAAGGCATGGATGTCGATCCCGCTCGGCGTCGTTACCCTGTCCGAGCATTTCGGCGGCAAGCACGTCACCCCGCAATCCTATGCGCGCATGGTGCAGGAGGTGGCAAGATACGTCGCCCCGTTTGCCAGCGAACATGGCGCCGACCTGAAGGATATGCACCTGCTCGGCACCTCGGGAACCGTTACCACGCTGGCCGGCGTTCACCTCAATCTGGTGCGCTACGATCGCCGCCGGATCGACGGCGTCTGGATGAGCGACGCCGATCTCACCGCTGCCATCACGCGCCTGCTCGGCATGACCTATCAGGAACGCGCCGGCAATCAATGCATCGGCGTCGAACGCGCCGACCTAGTGCTGGCGGGCTGCGCCATTCTCGATGCGATCCGCGATGCGTTTCCGCTGCCGCGGCTGCGGGTGGCCGACCGGGGCCTGCGCGAGGGAATGCTGGTCGAGATGATGCGCGAGGACGGTGCGCTCGGCGGATGCCGGTAGGCGTATCGGCCCGCAATGTGTTAGCTACACGCCATGGCGAAGGATACCACCGGGCGGCTGCGCGTCACCGTCAAGAGCGGCGGCAGGCTCAAGCTGTCGTCGAAGCTCTGGCTGGAGCGGCAGCTCAACGATCCCTATGTGGCGCAGGCCAAGCGGGATGGTTTGCGCTCGCGTGCGGCCTACAAGCTGATCGAAATCGACGACAAGTACCACTTCCTCAGGCAGGGCATCACGGTGGTCGATCTTGGGGCGGCGCCCGGCGGCTGGAGCCAGGTCGCCGCCAGACGGGTTGGCGCCGCCGACGGCAGAGGCAAGGTGGTGGCGATCGATCTGTTGGAGATGCCGGAGATTGCAGGCGTGACCTTCGCTCAGCTTGATTTTCTCGCCGACGGCGCACCGGAAAAATTGCTGGGCATGATGGGCGGCCGCGCCGATGTGGTGCTGTCCGACATGGCCGCCAACACCACGGGCCACCGCAAGACCGATCAACTGCGCATTCTCGGCCTGGTGGAAGGCGCTGCCGCGTTCGCGTCCGATGTACTCAAGCCCGGCGGCACGTTCGTCGCCAAGGTTTTCCAGAGCGGTGCGGATGCGGCATTGATGACGCAGTTGAAGCGCGATTTTGCCACTGTCAGGCACGTCAAGCCTGCCTCGAGCCGCAAGGATTCGTCCGAGCGCTACGTGCTGGCGATGGGGTTTCGCGGTCAGGCAACCGATAGAGCCCGGGCGTGACCACCCCTTGGATTTACAGGCGCGAGTTCACCCCAGCCGGGTATCCCTGACATTGGCGGTCTCGGTGGCGGCGGTCTCCTCGGGTTCGGCGTCGCGCTCCGGGCTGGCGACCGTGGTAACGCCGCGTCCCGATACCTGATGACCGGCATCGGCCGGCATTTCCCAGAAGAAGTACGTCGAAATGGTCGAGATGATCGCGACCACGATGAACCCCGGCGCGAAATCGCCGGCACTCAGCTCGGTCACGTGATGCAGCCACATGGTCGATTCCACCGAGAATGCGCCGACCGCGACGCCGGCGGAAACCGCCAGTTGCTGGTTGACGCTGACCAACGTGGTGGCGCGGCTCATCAGTTCCGGCTCGACTTCCGAATAGGCCAGCGTGTTGATGGCGGTGAATTGCAGCGAACGGAAGAAGCCGCCGACCACCAGCAGGATCATGATCAGAAGCAGCGGCGTCGTGATCGTGAACAGCGCGCAGGCCGCAAGGAAGGTCGAACTGACCACCGCATTGATGGTCATGATGTTGCGGAACCCGAAGGTCCGGATGATGCGGGCCGCCAGCGTTTTCATTCCCATGGCGCCGGCCGCGGAAGCAAACGTCACCAGCCCCGAGCGAAGCGGCGACAGACCGAACCCGACCTGCATCAACAGCGGCAGCAGGAACGGCAACGCGCCGATGCCGAGCCGGAACAGAAAGCCGCCGATGATGCTGGCGCGCATGGTCGGCAACCGCAGCAGCGCGAAATCCAGCACCGGCGAGGCGGTTCGCCTGCCGTGGATGACGTAGAGCGTCATGGAAACGGCGCCGATGGCGATCAGCGCTACGACGACGGTCCATGGCACGAGGTTGAGGCCGGCGATCGAAAGCCCGAATGCGATGCCGCCAAGCCCGATCCCGGCCAGCACCAGCCCGTAGAGATCGAAGCGCTCGGGGTCTTCGCTGCGGATCGGATCGATGTAGCGCAGCGCCATGAAGATGCCGAGCAGGCCGATCGGAATGTTGATCAGGAAGATCCAGTGCCAGGTCAGGTAGGTCGTGATGAAGCCGCCGAGCGGCGGGCCGATCACCGGGCCGACCAGTGCGGGCACCGTGACCCACGCCATCGCGTTGACCAGTGCGCTTTTGTCGATGGAGCGGAGCAGCACCAGGCGTCCGACCGGCGTCATCATGGCGCCGCCGAAGCCCTGCACGATGCGGGCGATCACGAAATCCGTCACCGAAGAGGATAGTGCGCAGCCGATCGAACCCAGCATGAACACGGCGATGGCAATCGAAAACACCATACGCGCGCCGAAGCGGTCGGCGGTCCAGCCGCTCGCCGGAATGAACACCGCCAGCGACAACAGATAGGAGGTGATCGCGAGCTTCAGGGTCAACGGACTGGCGCCGATATCGGCGGCGATCGCCGGCAGCGAGGTCGCGATCACGGTCGAATCCATGTTCTCCATGAACAGCGCGGTGGCCACGATGAGCGGGATCAGGCGTTCTCTGGTCATTCAAATTTGCTGGAAAAAGCTGCGGCGGACAGGAGCACGGGCTGTACCATCTGGTAGCCGCAGAGGCTATTGCGGAACGGCAAAAACCGCCTAAATCCGTTGTGACGCCGCCGCCGGAGTTCCGACGATGATCTATGTGCTTGCTGCCTTGTTGCCGCCGATCGGCCTGTTGCTGAACGGGCAGCCGTTTGCCGCCCTCTTCAACCTGGTCCTGATCGTGTTTTGCGCGATTTTCGGCCTGATTTTCCACGTTCTGCTGCTGGTGCCGTCGGCGCATGCGGTGATCGCGATACATCTGAAGCGGGAAGAGCGCCGGCACCGTGAAGTGGTGCAGGCGATCCGCCGCTACGACCCGCCGCCGGGCTATCCGCGCTGGCACGGCGGAAACTGATTTATCCGCGCCGGCGCGGCGGAAACCGGGTTATCCGCGCTGATCGAAAAGCCTGTGCATGGCTGCCAAACGCTTTGATTCCATTGGCCGCCATGCTATCGACCACCGCCAACCCTATCGATGGGATCTGATTCGACGACGATGCCGCGCATCGCCGGTCAATCGGCTCATCCCGAGGTCAGATCGCGGCGGCAGGCCGCTGAACGGAGTTGGCGATGGCAGTGGTGCTGGGACTTCAGGCGATCCGCGAAGCCTATACGTTCGATGACGTGCTGCTAAAGCCCGGCCTGTCGGACATCCTGCCCTCGGAAGCCGATATCCGTTCCCGCGTTACCCGCGCCATTCCGCTCAACATTCCGATCATCGCCTCCGCCATGGACACCGTCACCGAAGCGCGCATGGCGATCGCCATGGCGCAGTCGGGCGGCATCGGCGTCATTCACCGCAATTTCGATGTCGACGGCCAGGCCGCCCAGGTGCGGCAGGTCAAGAAGTTCGAATCCGGAATGGTGGTCAATCCGCTGACCATCGGTCCCGACGCGATGCTGTCGGACGCGATGGCGTTGATGAAGGACCATGGATTTTCCGGCATTCCGGTGGTCACGGGTGCGGCCAAGGGCGTTCCCGGCAAGCTGGTCGGCATCCTCACCAACCGCGACGTGCGCTTTGCCACCGATCCCAAGCAAAAGATTTCCGAGCTGATGACGCACGAGAATCTGGTGACGGTGCGCGAAGGCGTCAGCCAGGACGAAGCCAAGCGGATGCTGCACCAGCACCGTATCGAAAAGCTTCTGGTCGTCGACGATCAATACCGCTGCGTCGGCCTCATCACCGTTAAGGACATGGAGAAGGCAGTCGCCCATCCTTTGGCCTGCAAGGACACCCAGGGCCGGCTGCGGGTCGCGGCGGCGACCACGGTCGGCGAGAACGGTTTCGGCCGCACCGAGCGGCTGATCGATGCCGGGGTCGATATCATCGTGGTCGATACCGCGCACGGTCATTCCTCGCGGGTGCTGGAAGCCGTCAACCGCATCAAGCGGCTTTCCAACGCGGTGCAGGTCATCGCCGGCAACGTCGCCACCACGGAAGGCGCGCAGGCGCTGATCGATTCCGGCGCCGACGCGATCAAGGTCGGTATCGGCCCGGGTTCGATCTGCACCACCAGGATCGTCGCCGGCGTCGGCGTGCCGCAGCTCACCGCGATCATGGATGCGGTGGAAGCGGCGAAGAAGGCCAATGTGCCCGTGATCGCCGATGGCGGCATCAAATATTCCGGCGATCTTGCCAAGGCGCTGGCGGCTGGCGCCGATATCGCGATGGTCGGCTCATTGCTGGCCGGTACCGACGAGACGCCCGGCGAAGTGTTTCTGTGGCAGGGCCGCTCCTACAAGGCCTATCGCGGCATGGGCTCGGTAGGGGCGATGGCGCGCGGCTCCGCCGACCGTTACTTCCAGCAGGACATCAAGGACACGCTCAAGCTCGTGCCTGAAGGCATCGAGGGTCAGGTGCCCTACAAGGGCCCGGTCGGCAATGTCATGCATCAGCTGGCCGGCGGCCTGCGCGCGGCAATGGGATATGTCGGCGCGAAAAACCTTGCTGAATTCCACGAGAAGGCGCAATTCGTTCGCATCACCGGCGCTGGCTTGCGCGAAAGCCACGTCCACGACGTCACCATCACGCGCGAGGCTCCGAATTACCCCGGCGGGGTGTAGCCGAGTTTCACCTCAACAATATTCTCAACAATATTCGAAAAGAAGTTGGTCATTATGGTCGATTGGTCGGACGACAGGGTTGCAGCACTTTCGGATCAGGATCTGAAGAATCTGCTTGCCAACGCCGAGCGGAAAGCCGTCGCCGGCGTGATCGCGCAGTGCAAGGCCGAGATCGAAAAGCGCAATGCCACAAAGCCGCGGAAGGCTGCCAAACCGCGCACCGAATTGAAGGAATTCGAGCACGACATGTCCGCCCGGCTCGCCGCCGTGGGCAAGGAGATGGCGGCGAAGTACGACCTGTCCGAAGAGACCGCGAAAGCCAGATCGGCCGGCGTGAAGGGTTTCAAGGCGCACCGGCTGCTGGACGCCAAGGGCTATGCCAAGCTCGGCGGCATGCAGCGCGACGGCTCGGTGGCGGTCGACCGCTATATTTCGTACCGGCGCGGCAAGGACATCGTGTCCTTGAGCGTGTTTCTGCTCAAGGATGCGCCGATCGAAGCCCACGAGTTTCATGTCATCGCGCCAAAGGCATTGCTCGATGGTGCAAAGCCGGTCGCCGAAATTCGCCCCACTGCGACGGAAGCGCAGAAGCAGTCGGCCGACAGCGGGCTTGCATTCAAGGATTTGCCTGACGCCGCGGCCGCGTTCGACGCGGCGCTGGCAAAGATCACAGCCTGAATCTAGACCGTCGCAAAGACGAAAACAAAATTGGAGGAAACCACCATGCCGCAATCCGCCAAGCGCGTCGTTCTCGTCTCTCGCCCGGTCGGCGAGCCCAAGGCGTCAAACTTTCGTGTGGAAGACTACGCGGTGCCGGCCCCCGGTGAGGGCCAGGTCCTGCTGCGCACCATCTGGCTGTCGCTCGATCCCTATATGCGCGGACGCATGAGCGACGGGCCGTCCTATGCGGCGCCGGTGCCGATCGGCGGCGTCATGGAGGGTGGCACGGTAAGCGAGGTGATCGGCTCCATCAATCCGGGCTTTGCCAGGGGCGACATCGTGCAGTCGCGCGCGGGCTGGCAATCGCATGCACTTTCCGACGGCAAGGGATTGACCAAGATCGATCCGAAACTCGGACCGGTCTCGGCCGCGGTCGGCGTACTCGGGATGCCCGGCATGACCGCCTATACCGGGCTGCTCGATATCGGCAAGCCGCAGCCCGGCGAGACCGTCGTGGTTGCGGCGGCTTCCGGCGCGGTCGGCTCGGCGGTCGGGCAGATCGCGAAGATCAAGGGCGCCCGCGCGGTCGGCATCGCCGGCGGCAAGGACAAATGCGACTACGTCAAAAAAGAACTCGGCTTCGACGACTGCCTCGATCACCGCGACCCCAATCTAGCGGGCAAACTGAAGGACGCCTGCCCGAAAGGGATCGACGTCTATTTCGAGAATGTCGGGGGTGCGGTGTTCGAAGCGGTGTTTCCATTGCTCAACACGTTCGCGCGCGTGCCCGTCTGCGGCCTGATCGCGCATTACAATGACACCGAGGCGACAGCGCCCAAATGGCCTGCTACGATGATGCGCGCGGTGCTGACCAAGCGTCTTACCATCCGGGGCTTCATCGTCAGCGATTTCGCCGCGCGCCACGCCGACTTCCTGCGCGACATGTCGCAATGGGTGCGCGAGGGCAAGGTCAAGCATCGTGAGTTCATCACCGAAGGGCTCGACAGCGCCCCGGCTGCGTTCATGGGGCTGTTGAAGGGCGCCAATTTCGGCAAGCAGTTGGTGCGGGTCGGGCCCGACAAGGCGTGAGCCCGCGCTTGCGCCGGTCTAGCTGCGGCCGATCAACCGTTCGAGGATAGCCTCCGCGATCGCGTGCGGAACGCGGCGCCAGTCATCCGGCTGCAACACATATTGTGCACCGACCAGTTGCTGGCCGCTGGCTACATCCCACAGGCGAAATTCCACCATGACGCGCTGATCCGGTTTGCGCACGATGCGGCCGGTGACCAGGCTTTGAGCATCGATGCTGCGCCATTTGTCGAAATGTGGGGCAACATCGATGTTGTCCTCGACAAGTTCGTGGGGGTCGAGCAGCGCCAACCGTCCCGACGCCTTCAAATCCGAGATAATAATTTCGGTCATCTCGCGCGCGTTGACCTCGCCGGATGGCGGACTATCCGAGAACTCCGGCACTGCGATCGAGATTCGCCGCTGATGGTTGCTGTCCTGGTCGTTCGCCGCTGCCGCATGCGGCAATGCTGCGCAAGCAGAGAGGACGGCAAGGATAGCTATTGATCCGCGCCGGGTGACCGGATTCATCTTCGACATCGAAAACCCCCGTAGATGCCTTTCAGGCGCCGGTTCGGATCAAAGCCGGGATTGATGGCGAATCTGGGCCGTTGGCGACAACGATCGTCTTTGTCACGCACGGGCATCGGGGAGGCGATCATCCTCGTCCACCGCATTCTGCTTTGCCTGGCGCCGGTGACGAGGCTCTCTACCCGCTTACCGACCACTCTCGCATAAAGAGTCACAGCGGCGGAGCGGAGCGTTCGGATCGTCCCGCTGTCAGTCGCCCTCTCGAAATTTGGCGATCAGCGGCCCCAACAGGTTCGAGAAGTCGTCGCTCCAGGGATATTCACCGGGCTCCGGCGTTTGTAAATCCCAGTCTTTCAGGAGTCCAAAATCGTCGTTGTTGCGTGCCAGGATCATGACGGTCGAAAACTTGATCATTGGGTCACCGCCGACCGTTTCGTCTTCGTCATAAAGCCTCGCGATCAGCTTTTCACTCGCGGCCGTCTCCGTCACAACCCCTGTCAAGTCGAGGTGATTGTTGGAGATGTGGGTGACGATGATGCCACCGGGATTTAATCGCGACAAATAAATGCGCAGAGCTTCCCGTGTCAGCAAATGCACCGGAATTGAATCCGAAGAGAAGGCATCGACGACGATCACATCATAACGCGCGTCCTTTGCCTCGGCGATGGTCAACCGTGCATCGCCAAGAACGATATTGGCGTCCGGCTTGCAATCCCGCAGGAACGTAAAGCGTTTTGGATCACGGGCGATACGGATGACCTCGGCGTCGATTTCGTAATAATCAAGATGGTCATCCGGCTTCATAAGACAGGCAATCGAGCCGGCACCGAGACCGATAACAGCGGCATGAATTGGTCCCTGTTTCTTGTCCTGCACGGCGTCGATAGCTTCTGCGATGGGGGAATCAGGATGGTAATAGGTGGATAGTTCGGGTCGGCCGGTGACCGGCTTGCCGTCATCGGTGGTCAATCGCTGCGCACCATGCAATTCCATGCCGTGGCGCAGTACGCGAAAACGGCCGTCCGACGTCACTTCGATCTTGTGGACACCGAAGAAACTGCGCACTGTTTCGAGATGCCTCACATTCGGCGGGTAGATTCGAGTGATGAGAAAGACTGCGGCGAAAAGCAGGGCCAGTCGCAATGGCAATTCGCGCGATGCGACGGCGCAAGCGATCAGGATGGTAACGGCGCCCCAGACAAGCCAATTGTACGGTGGAATGATCGAGAACCCTTCGTACAACCCGGGCAATGCGGCGAGCAAGACCAGCACAACGAGCGTTACAACTAGCCGGGCTTCCTTTCCCCTCGGCCAAGCCAGCCCCGGCCGCGCCAGCGCGGCCGCAACCACCAGCAACGGGTATTCGGCGATCCATGAAAAAATGTGAGGAGCTATCAGACCTGAGAAAATTCCACCGAGCACGCCGCCCAGTGACATGCAAAAATAGAATCGCGTGAGGTAGGCAGCCTGTGGACGCGTCGCGGCCATCAAGCCGTGACATATCATCGCCGTCACGAAGAACGTGAGCAAGTGGAGCGCGACATCGACGATCAGCCATGTGCGAATATCGAGTGCGAGCGTCAGCACGAGCAACGCCAGCAGGAATGGCTGGAGTTTTATCCAGGTTTCCTGTTGGATAAAGGTGCGTCGGCTGAATACCAAGATAAAGCTGATCAGGTAAAGCGATAGCGGAAGCACCCATAGAAACGGGGCAGCAGCAACATCCGTAGTGATATGCGCCGTCGCCGCGATCATCAGTGCTGACGGCACGAAGGCAAGCACCACCCAGTAGGTCATTCGGCCAAACGCAGGGGGCGCTTCTGTCGCCTGCGCGTGCGGCAAAACGGCCTCGCCTTCGCTGCGAAAGAAAACCAGGACTCCGCATGCGGCTATCAGCGCGATCAACAAGTAGTAGCCGGAGCGCCAGAGGCTGCCTTGGAAGCTCAGCGTCGAAAATGGCTCGGCCACGAACGGGTAGGCAAATAATGCCAGCAAGCTTCCGGTATTGCTCGCCGCGTAAAGAAAATAGGGATTTTCGGCCTGTCCAAGACCGGAGCGGGCGAACCAGGCTTGCAGCAGTGGGCCGTTAGCGGACAGCGCGAAAAACGGAAAACCTATGGAGACGGCGAACAGACCCAGTAAGAACAATTGTTCGTGGCCTGCTGGTGGCAAGCCCCAGCCTTTCGCAATGGCGACCGGCAGGAACATCGCTCCGCCCAACATAACCGCGAGGTGGATGAACAAAGCGAGCGGACCACGTACCAGGCGGGTTAAAATATCGGCATACGCGTAACCAAGCAGCAAAATGCCTTGAAAAAACACCATGGCCACGGACCATACCGATGGTGAACCACCCAGGCGCGGCAGGACCATTTTCGTGAATAAAGGCTGCACGGCGAACAGCAACGCGGCGCTAAGAAAAATTGTCGCCGTATAAATCGGAATGAGTAGCATCGAAGAACCAGTCGTCGGGACCGACGCAGCTTCTCCCCGCTCGCTCACAGACATGGTGTTGCTCTAATAATCCGTTCCCGAGCCTTATTGCTACAGAATGACGCTATGCCGCGCAAGCTACGCAGCCGGTCGATCATACCGACGGCTGAAACAAGATGATCAGTTTTTAGGCTCGATCACTTTTGGGGCCAAAGAGAAGATTGATTTCGACTGCCACGACGCTTCGCGTCCAGCGCGAGCGGCGATGCCGTGTCGGCCGGGCAATTGCTAGCCGCGCCGTACGCTGGCGCCGCCGTCCACCGGCAGCGTCACGCCGGTGATGAAGTTGGCCTCGTCGGAGGCCAGAAACAGCGCGGCGTTGGCGACGTCCCAGCCGGTGCCCATCTTCTTGCGCAGGGGCACCTTGGCGTCGCGCTCGGCTTCGACCTCGGCGCGGGTCTTCTTGAACTCGCGGGCGCGGGTGTCGACCGCCATCGGCGTGTTCATCAGGCCGGGCAGGATCACATTGGCGCGGATGCCGTACTGGGCGTTCTGGTAGGCGAGCTGCTCGGTGAAGGAAACCATCGCCGATTTGGTCGCCTTGTAGGCCACATACGGATAGGTGGTGATGACGGCCATCGAGGAGATGTTGATGATGACGCCGCTCTTCTGCTTGCGCATGATCGGGATCACGTGCCGCGCGGCGAAGATGCAGCTCTTGAGGTTGATCGCGATGCAGCGGTCGAGCGCTTCCTCGGTGATATCGAGCAGTTCGGCATCGCCGCCCGACAGGCTGACGCCGACATTGTTGTGCAGGATGTCGACGCGGCCCCAGCGTGCCTGCGCGTCCTCCACCATGGCCTTGATTTGGGCCTCCTTGGTGACGTCGGCCTTGAAAGCGAAAGCTGAGCCGCCCTTGGCGCCGATCATGCCGACCGTCTCCTGCGCCGAAGCGAGGTTGTGATCCACGCACAGAACCTTGGCGCCCTCGCGCGCGAATGTCAGCGCGGTGGCGCGGCCGTTGCCCATGCCTTCGCCGGGGCTCTGGCCGGCGCCGACCACGATGGCGATACGATCTTGCAGGCGCATGTCAGCTCACTCCCGGAATCGGGTACTGCTGCAGTACCTCTTTGTAATAGGGCTCGTTGTCCATCTTCATGGTCGCGAGCACGCGCACCACGGCGCAATAGAAGGCGATGGTGAGCACCAGATCGGTCATGTGCTCATTGGACAACTCCTTCTTGATCTCGGCGAAGGTGGCATCTGACATCGCAAGCTCGCGCACCATCTCGCGCGCGCCTTTCAGGATCGCTCTCGCGAGCGGCTCGAGCTTCGAGGATTTCCCTTCGGTCTCGGCCATCATGGCGTCGATATCCTCGTCGGTGACGCCGAATTCCTTGCCGATCTTGACGTGATGGGTGAATTCGTATTCCGACTTCTCCATCCAGCCGACCTGCAGGATCGCAAGCTCGCGCAGGCGCGGGTCGAGCTTGCTCTTGAAGCGGATGTAGCTGCCGACGCCGTTGAAGGCGCGCGCCATGTCGGGCGAGTTGACCAACAGCTTGTGCAGGTTGGTGTTGCGCTTGAGCAAGTCGCGATATTCGGGCGCGACCTGGTCGGCTTCGAGATAGGGCAGGCGGGCCATTTTGCTTGTTCCTTTTTGATGGCGCGGTCAGTGATCCCGGGAATCGCGTTCCGGCCCCTGCAGCGTGACGCCGCCATCGACCACCAGCACCTGGCCGGTGATGTAGCGAGCGTAATCGCTGAGCAGGAATTTCACGGCGTGGCCGACGTCCCAGCCGGTGCCTTCGATCTTCAGCACCGAGGCCCTGGCGCGTTGCCGGCGCGCGGTCTCGCTCATGCCGCGGGCATAGACCATCGGCGTGTACATCGGCCCCGGGCAGATGCAGTTGACGCGGATATTGTCGCGGCCGTGATCGACCGCCATCGCTTGCGTCAGCCCGATCACCGCGGCCTTTGAGGTCGAGTAGGTGGTGAGCCCGCGCGGCCGCAGCGCTGAGATCGACGAGATGTTGACGATCGCGCCGCCGTTGGCGGTCTTGATCATGGCCGGAATCGCATACTTGGACAGCAGGAACATGGTCTCGACATTGACCAGCATGACGCGGCGGTATTCCTCGGGCTTCTCGTCGACCACGCTGCCGCGGCTGCCGATCCCGACATTGTTGTCGAGGAAATCGAGCCGGCCCCAGCGGTCGACAGCAGCCTCGACCAGCCGCTTGCAGTCGGCTTCGTCGGTGACGTCGCCGGCCTGCGCCGCCGCGGTGCCGCCTTCGGCCTCGATCATTTCCACGGTGCGCCCGGCGAGCTTGAGGTCGCGATCGCTCACCAGCACCTTGGTCCCGGCGCGCGCCAGCAGAATCGCCGCGGCCCGCCCATTGCCGATGCCGTCGCCTGCGGCACCCCCGCCGCTCACCAGCGCGACCTTGCCGGCCAGGCCGGCGTCATCCTCAGGTCCCTTCATCGCGTTTCTTCCCTTTGCCGGTTGACGATAGCAACGCCTTGCGGGAGAGAGAAGGCCGGTTATCTCGATGCGGCCCGGATCAACCCATGAAGATCATCGACGCGCAGGTGCACATCTGGTCGAAGACGGTGGTGCCGACCTCCGGCCTGCACCGCAAGGTCTCCCAGTTCACCGCCGAGGAGGTTTTGCGGGAAATGGACGAGGCCGGCGTCGATGCCGCGCTGATCCATCCGCCGAGCGGTTGGGATCCCGATGCCAATGCGCTGGCGATCGAGGCGGCGCGGAAATATCCGGACCGCTTCGCCGTCATGGGCCAGTTTCCGCTCGACAGGCCGGAGAACCGAAAGCTGATACACGGCTGGCGCGATCAGCCGGGCATGATGGGGCTGCGCTGGCCGTTATTGCTGCCGGAGCACCAGAAGTGGCTGTACGACGGCTCGCTCGAATGGCTATGGCCGGCGGCGGAGAGGGAAGGCCTGCCGATCGCCATGATGGGCGGTATTTTCCTGCCGAAATTCCGCGACATCGCCGAGCGTCATCCCGATTTGCGGATGATCCTCGATCATTGCGGCCTCAACCGGAATGGCCGGGATGCCGAGGCCTTTATCCATCTCGACGAGCTGGTGGCGATGGCGAAGTTGCCCAATGTCGCGGTCAAGGCCACCGGCGCGCCGCATTATTCGACGGAAGCCTATCCCTTCCGCAACATCCAGGATGGGCTGCATCGCATCTTCGACGCCTTTGGGCCGAAGCGGGTGTTCTGGGGCACCGACATCACCCGCATGCCCTGCAGCTACCGCCAATGCGTGACGTTCTTCACCGAGGAGATGCCCTGGCTGAAGGGCCAGGACCTCGAAGACGTGATGGGCCGCAGCCTCTGCGCGTGGATCGGCTGGGATTACAAGTTCTAGAGCGTTTTCGAGCGAAGTGGATACCGGTTCGCGTAAAGAAAACGCGTCAAAACAAGAATCTAGAGCCCCGTTTCGATTCCATCGAAACGGGAACGGCTCTAGCTCGCTAACCCTTTCGAAACCCTGGCGAGCAGCGAATCCATGTCGAGATCGGTCTGGCTCGGCGCCCGGACATGGCGGACCTCGAAGCTGTCGGGCTGGAAGCGATATTCGACCAGCCCGACTTCCTTGATGCCGATCACTTCCTGCCGCGCATCCGAAATGATGAAGCCGGCCGAAGGCGCCCAGACATGACGGATGCGGGAGTAGGTGAAATCCCGGCGCTGGTGAACGTGTCCGCTGGCGACCAGCCGCAGGTCGACGGCGCGCAGCATCTCCACCAGACGGCGTCGCGCCGGCATCGGCACATAACGGATCGCGTCTGCCGCAAGTTCGGGATCGTCGGGCAAATTGAGATAAAGCGGCTTGTGCAGGAACAGCGCCACCGGCCGGCCACCGGCGCTTGCGAGTTCCGCAGCCAGCCAGTCGAACTGGTCGGCCTCGCGCGCCAGCCCGGTATTCATCACCAGCGAGTTTAGTCCGATGAAGCACCAGCCCGCGGCATCGAAGCGCCAGCGATCTTCGCCGAAGATCGACAGGAACGCCTGCTGGCTTTGTTCGGTGACCGGAGGAGACGGCTTTGGACCAAGCGCGGTCGGGTTGTCGCCGATGTCGTGGTTGCCCGGCAGATAGCGGCAAGACACGGGCAGGGCTGCATGTAATGTCCTGGCGAATTCAAGATCGTCCGGGCTGGTCGGGCCGTCGAAGGCGAGGTCGCCGGTGTTGACGACGAGATCGGGACGTCTGGCGTCGATGTATTCGCTGGCGCGGTGAAAGTTCTCGGTCAGTTCCGGCAGGCGGCGGGCGAGATGCGTATCGGAAATCTGGGTGAGGCGAAATTCGGGCATGCAGCATTCCTTCCGGCGCGATCATACATCCGCCTGACGTCGGAATGATGAAACCTAAAGGGCGAGGACGATGCCGAGATAGGCCAGTGCGGCATGCCGCATGTCGTAGGCCGCGAAGGCGAGCAGCCCGAGCACGAGTGCCGCGGCGAGGCCATGCCGCAAGATATCGCGCGTGCTGCGATATCCGGTGCGGAAATAGACCGTCAGCAGGACGGCAACCGCCAGCGCCGCTGCGGCGCCGGCCAGCCCCGATATCGCCATGCCGGACCAGCCATCCGGGCCGCCGTCGGCGATCGTCATGAGAAATGCACTCATCTGCCCTTGGTCACCCCGGCGGCGACGGAGGTTCAACGCCGCCGGCCGGGATTTATTGTCAGGGGGGAGCGCGGTCGCTATAGCGGGGACTGACGCTCGGTCACGGGGGAGGATTTCAATGTCGCTTCAGATGGTTTTGCTGCCGGTTTTCGTGCTGGTCGGGCTCACCTTCTTCCTGCTGCTGGGAACGTTCGGGGCGCGCCGGGGCGCCTTGATCAGCGGCCAGACCAGGGTGAAGGACATCGTGCTGGGGCAGCCGAACTGGCCGGCCCGCGCCACCCAGATCGGCAACTGCTACATGAACCAGTTCGAGCTGCCGCTTCTGTTCTACATCCTGATCGCGATTGCGCTGCCGATCCGCCACGCCGACCTCGTGATGGTGATGCTGTCGTGGGTATTCGTGGTCTGCCGTTTTGCCCATGCCGGCGTTTTCGTCACCTCCAACGACCTCAAGGCGCGTTCGCTGTCGTGGTTTGCCGGAGCATTGGTGCTGTTCGCGATGTGGCTCTACTTCGCGCTGAAGATTCTGCTGCTGATCTGAGCCTTACCTCTGGAACTGAAAGCTTTGAATGACTCCCGCAGCGCGGCTTTCCGCGGCCATCGAACTGATCGACACCATCGACGCCCAGCGCGTCCCCGCCGCCAAGGCGCTGAAGGAATGGGGCACCGCGCATCGCTATGCCGGCTCGGGCGATCGCGCCGCGATCTCGGGCCTAGTCTGGGACGTGCTGCGCCGCCGCGCCTCGAGCGCCTGGATCATGGACGAGGATACTGCGCGCGCGCGCGTCATCGGCATGCTGCGGCTCGAGCGCGGCCTTGATACCGAGGCGATCGCCGCGCTATGCGACGGCAGCCGTTTCGCGCCTGGGCCATTGACCGAGTCCGAGCGTGCCGCGCTGACCTCTCGTTCACTGGCCGATGCGCCGGCGCACATCGCCGGCGATTATCCGGAATGGCTCGACGGCTATCTCGCGCAAGTATTCGGCGACGACCGCGTCGCGGAAGCAACCTCAATGGCGAGCCGCGCGCCGCTCGATCTGCGCGTCAACACGCTGAAGGCCAGGCGCGAGAAAATTCTCGCCTCGATTGCGCATCTCGGCGCCAAGCCCACGCCATGGTCGCCGCTCGGCCTGCGCATCGAGCTCGGCGCCGACGCGCGCAATCCCGGCATCCATTCGGAAGAAGACTTCATCAAGGGCGCCATTGAAGTGCAGGATGAGGGTTCGCAGCTCGCAGCCTTGTTATCCAATGCAAAACCCGGCGAGCAGGTGATCGACCTCTGCGCCGGTGCGGGCGGGAAGACCCTGGCGCTGGCAGCCATGATGCAAGGCAAGGGCCGGCTGATCGCGACCGACCACGACAAGCGGCAGCTTGCGCCGATCTACGAGCGGCTGTCGCGTGCCGGCGTGCATAATTGCGACGTGCGCACCCCGAAGGGCGAGGGCGACACGCTGAGCGATATCCACGCCTCAGCGGATCTGGTGCTGATCGACGCGCCCTGCACGGGAACCGGCACCTGGCGGCGCAATCCCGACGCCAAATGGCGGATGCGCCCCGGCGCGCTGGAAGTGCGGCTGAAGGACCAGGTGACGGTGCTGGATCGCGCCGCCGCCTTGACCAAACCGGGCGGGCGGATCGCCTACATCACCTGCTCGGTCTTGCCGCCCGAAAACGCCGACCAGGTCCGCGGCTTCCTCGCCCGCCATCCGGATTTCACGGTGGTGCTGCCAGCGCAGACCGTGACGGTATTGTGGGACAAAGCGGAAGCTTTTGCCGCGGCGACGCTGCAATCCTCGGAGGGGTTATTGATGACCCCCCGCCGCACCGGAACCGACGGATTTTTCGTGTCGGTGTTGCGCCGAACTGGTTGATCCTCGTCATGCCCGGGCTTGTCCCGGGCATCCACGTCTTGCTTTTCCTGCCCATTTTAAGCCGTGGATGGCCGGGACAAGCCCGGCCATGACGGCTGCGGAAGGGTTGCGGGGCCGCCTTGGGCAGCGTAATTCCTTCCCATGACAGCAGCACAGCCCGCAGCAGAGTCGGCGCCTTCGGTGGCCTCGGCGCATGACAAGATTCTGATCGTCGATTTCGGCAGCCAGGTGACGCAGCTGATCGCGCGGCGGGTGCGCGAGGAGGGCGTCTATTCCGAAATCGTGCCGTTCCAGAAGGCGGAAGCGGCGTTTCTTGTGATGAAGCCCAAAGCCGTGATCCTCTCCGGCGGCCCGGAATCGGTGCACGAAAAAGGCTCGCCGCGCGCGCCGCAGGCGATCTTCGATTCCGGCGTTCCCGTGCTCGGCATCTGCTACGGCCAGATGACCATGGCGGCGCAGCTCGGCGGCACGGTCGAGGGCGGACATGCCAGAGAATTCGGCCGCGCCGACGTCGAGGTCAAGGCCACGAGCAAGCTGTTCGACTCCACCTGGAACATGGGCGAGCGGCATCCGGTCTGGATGAGCCATGGCGACCGCATCACCGCGATGCCGCCCGGCTTTGTCGTCGCCGGCACGTCCGCCAATGCGCCGTTCGCCGTGATCCAGGACGAGAAGCGCAAATATTACGGCCTGATGTTCCACCCCGAAGTGGTGCACACGCCCGACGGCGCCAGACTGATCCGCAATTTCGTCCGCAAGGTCGCCGGGCTCACCGGCGACTGGACCATGCGCGCGTTCCGCGAAGAGGCGATCGAGAAAATCCGCGCCCAGGTAGGTAAGGGCAGCGTGATCTGCGGGCTGTCCGGCGGCGTCGACTCCGCGGTCGCCGCGGTCTTGATCCATGAGGCGATCGGCGACCAACTCACTTGCGTGTTCGTCGACCACGGGCTGCTGCGCAAGGACGAAGGCAAGACCGTGGTCGACCTGTTCCGGCATCACTACAACATCCCGCTGGTTCACGTTGATGCCTCGAAGCAATTTTTGGGCGAACTGGCCGGGGTTACCGACCCCGAACAGAAGCGCAAGACCATCGGGCGCCTGTTCATCGACGTGTTCGATGCGGAAGCAAAAAAGATTGGCGGCGCGGAGTTCCTGGCGCAGGGCACGCTCTATCCCGACGTGATCGAGAGCGTGTCGTTCACTGGCGGACCTTCGGTGACCATCAAGTCGCATCACAATGTCGGCGGGTTGCCGGCGCGCATGAACATGAAGCTGGTCGAGCCCTTGCGCGAACTGTTCAAGGACGAGGTCCGCGTCTTGGGGCGCGAACTCGGCCTGCCCGACATCTTCGTCGGCCGCCATCCGTTCCCGGGACCGGGCCTTGCGATCCGCTGCCCCGGCGAGATCACATCGGAAAAGCTCGATATCCTGCGCAACGCCGACGCGGTCTACATCGACCAGATCAGGAAAGCCGGCCTCTACGACAAGATCTGGCAGGCCTTTGCCGTGCTGCTGCCGGTGAAAACCGTCGGCGTGATGGGCGACGGCCGCACCTACGAATACGTCGTCGGCCTGCGCGCGGTGACCTCGACCGACGGCATGACCGCGGACTTCTACGCCTTCGACATGAAGTTCCTGGGCGAGACCGCCACGCGGATCATCAACGAGGTCAAGGGCGTCAACCGGGTGGTCTACGACGTGACGTCAAAGCCGCCGGGGACGATCGAGTGGGAGTGAGGGGAGTACTGTGGAGTAACGTGGGATCGAGCGGGGTGTTAAAGGCGTTGTTGCACCACCGATAGTGGTCAATAGTCGTCACACTATTCTGGACCTCGCTTAGGCTTTACTGTCGAAACGCCTTTTGCCAACTGGGTTTTCATCCGAAGTCAACGCGGGCAGATAAACCCGCATCAACTCCGAACCCGCTTTAGTTGTTCCGCAGAGGCTTCGGCCTAGAAGGTGGCGGTGAAGAAACTCGATCTCATCGGCGACCACTGCCTCGTGGGGCGGCCCGTCGTAGATGTCGAAGTGATCGACACCTGGATAGATGCGGAGTTCACCTTTCGGGGCTTGGCGCGCGGCCTCAATTGCAGGCCCCGGCTTGGCAACCTGATCGTCCGCGGCAACGCAAACCAACCAGGGACAGTGAAGCGAGGCTGCATGTCGGATAGGACTATATGGGGGACCCAACAGCCAAGACGCTGAGACGCGGTTCCGCCATCGAGAGTCCTCACCGATTGCGACAACACGCCGCCACCCGACCTCCGCGCCGGGCGCACTGATGAACGCCGCCTCATCGGGCTGACCAACGGCGGGCAAATAACGACCTTCGGCAGCCGCAGCCTTCAATTGCTCCACGACGTGCCGAGGCTTGGCGTAGGTCTGGGTGTCCCTGTCGAGAAACGGAACCTGGCTGATCACCGCGGCCACCTTGGGATCCTCCGCTGCCGCGGCGAGCGCGTTGCCCCCGCCAAACGAGGACCCGAATGTCGCCACGCGTTCGGCATCGATGTCGGGCAAGGAACGGGCAAACGCGATGGCGGCACGCCAGTCTTCCAACTGACGGGAAGGCTCGAACAGGTCCGGTTCGCCCGTGCTGTCGCCAAAGCCCCGATGGTCGAAAACGAACGCCGCGATACCGGCGGCCGAAAACCGATCGGCGAACGCGCCCAGACGGTCTCGCCGTGTGCCGCTCAATCCGTGGGCCATGACGATGATGGGTCTCATCCCTTCATCCGCCGCCGCCGGGTAGAACCACGCAGCGCAAGTGTCACGGCCGGAGGAGAACGTCAGTTCTTTGCGACTCATGCTCATTGGACTTGTCCTTATTGCTTTTAGCGTGGCTTGCCCCTACCAACCGGTCCCCACGCTTCATACGCAATGCGGACTACATCCGCGTTTAACGTTGGCCGCCCCGACGAGTTCCCCCTGACGTGGTCGTCCCAAGTCGCGTTCCCCAGAGAGCCCAAGAGGAAACTTTGCCAGTGATAAAAATATACGACTTTCCTCACGGCGCGCGGGGGCTGCGGGCGACCTGGTTATGCGAGGAGATGGGAATTGCCCACACCTTCGTGCCCGTCAGCTTTCCGCCGGACGGGAGCTACCGAGCGCTCAACCCCTTCGGCACTGTGCCTTTCCTACAGGACGGCAACGTGTCGATGTCTGAATCGGTCGCGATCATGTTTTACATCGCGCAGAAATATGGACCAAGTGATGCCTTGCCGCCCGTGGACGACGAGCGCTTCGCTAAAGTCCTTCAATTCACTCTGATAGGGGAAGCGTCGCTGTCATCGCCGATGACGCCGCTGCTTGCGGCCCGCTTCGGTGCGCCGGACGATCAAAAGCGCAACTGGTCGGCGATCGGAATCGAGTCCCGGCTTAAGGGAACGGTCGACCGAATTGGTGATGAACTCGGTGACCGCGAATTCCTTGTGGGCGACGGACTAACCCTGGCGGACATTTCGGTGGCGACCGCCTTGCGAATTTGGAGTCGAGGTGTCGGCCAGGATCTTCCCACGACACTGCGGGCATATTGCGAGCGGCTCCAGGAGCGGCCGGCTTGCAAACGCGCCATGGCCGCACACGGCTGATAGCGGCTCTTTGATCCCGAATGAAGATTCACCCCACGCGACTCGGCTAGCTAGGCGGGTTATAATTGAAGCCGTAACCCCCACGTCTTCAACGTCGGCGATGGCGGATTACGCCTGCGTCTCTAGCTGGACGCGCAAGCGGGAGATTGCGATGGACGATCAAACCGTACGCTCTGCGCTTGAACGCCACTGGGACGCCTCGGACGCCAACGATTTCGAGGCCGAACATGAAATCTACCGCGAGGATGCCGTGCTTGATTATCCGCAATCGGGCGAGCGGATCCGCGGCCGGCGCAACATCAGGGAGAGCCGCACCGTCCAGCCCAACAAGAAGCGCTTTACGGTCCGGCGGATTATCAGCAGCGGCGATCTCTGGGTCAGCGAATTCGTGCTGAGCTATGACGGCGTGCCGTCCTACGTCGTGAGCATCATGGAATTCCGCGAAGGGAAGGTCGCCCACGAAACGCAATATTTCGCCGACCCGTTCGAGCCTGGACCGTCGCGCGCGCATCTGGTCGAGCGGATCGGGGGCTGATAAGGCCAGTCAGAATCGTTCCTGACCGGGGGCGGAACTGGCATATCACCGGCGTCATTAGGGAATGAAAATAAATTCCTTAAGGCCCCCAACGACTTCCTAAATCGATCTGTCGGGCAAATCAGTGTCAAGCCCCTTGTGCAAAAATGTTCTGGTTTTCAGAAATAGCAAATCAGTTCATATCCATTCCTGTCCCGCCCCCTCAAGGGGCGCTCGCGATCGTCACGGACGCGGGGCGGGATGCGATGGACGCTGATGGCGCTTTTGACGAACAGCGCTGATGCGGACGATGAAGTCGTGTGGTCCTGACGCCTCGACGCCGGCGTCAAGTCAGTGGAGGCAACTTCGCTGGCGACGGTGACAACAAAGCCCGATCACCGGGGAGAGCACGAAGGAACTCGTTAAAACCATTCGCGTGCGGGGATGCCGGGTGATTCCGGTGGACCTGTGGTGACTGTTACCGGCAAGGCTTGTTTTTTCTGCCCTGCCGGGCTGCGGGTGCATCGTGCGCCCGGCATTCCCCACGCCCTCTGGGGCGAAACCAGCATGCACAACCCGGGCGATTCCTGCCGCGGGAACGCGAAGGTGTGTTTCCAACTGTCATCGCCCGGCTTGACCGGGCGATCCAGTATTCCAGAGACGCTGATGATTGAACCGAAAAGCCGCGGCGTACTGGATGCCCCGCTTTTGCGGGAGCATGACGGCTGTGGTGGGGTATCGCATCCGCCGCTCGAAAAAATTTCCTCGCGGATATATCCTGGTGTCGGTTCCAGTCCGTCCCGTTCGTCTATATCCCGAGAGAGCTCCGGGAGATCGCAAATGAACCAATCTCGCTATCGCTGGGTGATCGTCGCCGCCGGCGGCGTCCTGGGCTGCGTCGCCATCGGCGGCATGTTTTCGCTGCCGGTGTTCCTGCGGCCGATTGCGCAGGATACCGGCTGGTCGGTGACCGGCGTGTCCAGCGCCATGACGGTCGCGTTCCTCGCGATGGCCTGCACCAGCATGATGTGGGGCAGCCTGTCCGACCGGTTCGGGCCGCTGCCGGTGGTGCTGACAGGCTCGATCGTGCTGCCGGCAAGCCTGGCGCTGGCGAGCCAGGCGCCGTCGCTGCTCGCATTTCAGATCATGTTCGGGCTGATGGTCGGCGGCTCGATCTCGGCGATCTTCGCGCCAATGATGGCGTGCGTCACCGGCTGGTTCGATACCCATCGCAGCCTCGCGGTCTCGCTGGTCTCGGCAGGGATGGGGATGGCGCCGATGATCATGTCGCCGCTCGCGGCGTGGCTGGTCTCGAACCACGGTTGGCGGTTCTCGATGCTGGTGATGGCCGCGGTGGTCGCGAGCGTCATGATCCCGGTCTCACTGCTGGTGCGCCGTCCGCCGGCGCTGGCGCGCGCGGGCATCGCGCCGGCCGGCGAGGACGCGCCGCCGGCGGAGATGTCGGTCGGCCAGGCCGTGCGCTCGCCGCAATTCATCATCCTGCTCGCGACCAACTTTCTGTGCTGCGCGACGCATTCGGGCCCGATCATCCACACCGTGAGCTATGCGGTCACCTGCGGCATCCCGCTGATAGCGGCGGTGACGATCTACAGTGTCGAAGGGCTGGCGGGGCTGGGCGGCCGGATCGCGTTTGGTCTCGCCGGCGACCGTTTCGGGGCCAAGCGGGTGCTGGTGGCGGGGTTGCTCGCGCAGGCGTTCGGCGCGCTGGCTTACGTGTTCGTGCGCGAGCTCGCCGCGTTCTACGCCGTCGCGGCGCTGTTCGGCTTCATCTATGCCGGCACCATGCCGCTCTACTCGGTTTTGGTGCGCGAGAATTTTCCGCTGAAGATCCTGGGCACCGTGATCGGCGGCACCGCGATGGCCGGCAGCTTGGGCATGGCGACCGGTCCGGTCGCCGGCGGTTTGATCTACGATACCTTCGCCAGTTACGCGTGGCTCTATATCGGTTCCTGGGCGGTTGGCCTCGGCGCGTTCCTGATCGCCATGACCTTCAGGCCGTTCCCGAAGGGTGAGACCCGGCCGGAACCTGCGCCGGCGTGAAATGACTAAAAATTAGCCTTGACTAATGAATTAGTGAAGGCTAATTGATAAGGCATGAACCAGGCCACCGCCATCGATACCGTCCTGCGCACCCTTGCCGATCCGACCCGGCGAGCCGTGTTCGAGCGGGTGTTTCGGTCCGACGAGATCACCGTGGTCGAACTGACGCGTGGCAGCGGCGTTACCCAAGGCGCGATCTCGCAGCATCTGAAGTCGCTGAAGCTCGCCGGCCTGGTCGCCGAGCGTCCCGAGGGCCGCAACGTCTATTACCGCGCCCGGCCGGAAGGCCTCACGCCGCTGGTCGACTGGATCGGCCACTACGATGCCTTCTGGCGCAAGCGTTTCGCCAACCTCCGAACCCTCCTCAAGGAGATCGATCCATGACCCAGGCCGGACTGAAACCTGAAAAATCCGAAACCCAGGCCATCGTGGTCGAGGAGGTGTTTCCGCACGCACCAGCGACGATCTGGAAAACGCTGACCTCGGGCGAGTTGATGGGCCGCTGGCTCCACATGACGCCGACCGGATTTGCGGCCGTGAAGGGCACCCGCTTCACCTATCGGACCACGCCGGCCGGCGCGTGGGATGGTGTCATCCACTGCGAGGTGCTGGAGGCTGTCA
Organism: Bradyrhizobium sp.; assembly: GCF_004799405.1. GTDB lineage: Bacteria > Pseudomonadota > Alphaproteobacteria > Rhizobiales > Xanthobacteraceae > Bradyrhizobium. Next base: position 28,708 of record NZ_SSMW01000092.1, on the reverse strand, counting down.
CGAACGAACGCCTCGCCTATGCCTGGAGGGGCGGACACGAGACAAATGCCGGATACGGCTCGCGGCTGGATACTGTCGTGACCTTCACGCTTTCCAAAGTTGAAAACGGCACGCGCCTTCGCGTGGTCCACTCCGGCTTCGCGCTGCCGAACAACGAGGTTGCTTTCAGGAATATGAGCGGAGGCTGGAAGAAGGTTGTTCCAAGCATCGGCGCCATCGCCGCGGAACAGGCCTCCTCGCAAAAGCTGCACTAGCGCGTCGCAGATCTGCCCGCATTGAAAGTCGGCATAACAGCCAACACGACAAAGAGACAAGCATCTCAACAAAGGAGACCAATCATGCAACCACAAACCGTTTCGCGCGACCAGCACGCCATGAACACGCCACCGATCGTCTCGCCGCAGCAGTGGGAGGCTGCGCGCGAGCAGCTTCTCGTCAAGGAGAAAGAACTGACCCGCGCCCGTGACGCGCTGACGGCCGAGCGGCGGCGGATGCCGTGGGTTGCCGTGGAAAAGGCCTATACGTTCGACGGGCCCGAGGGCAAAGCGAGCCTGCTCGATCTGTTCGCGGGCCGCCGTCAGTTGATCGTCTACCGCGCCTTCTTCGAGCCCGGCGTGCACGGCTGGCCGGAGCATGCCTGCATCGGCTGTTCGCTGGGCGCCGATCAGGTCTCGAACCTCACGCACCTGAATGCGCGCGACACCACGCTGGTCTATGCCTCGCGCGCGCCGCAGGCCGACATCGCGCGGCTGAAGGCGCGGATGGGCTGGGAAAAGATTCCCTGGGTCACCATCACCGACAGCTTCGACGCCGACTTCGGGGTCGATGAATGGCACGGCCACAACGCGTTTATCCGCGACGGCGAGCGCGTGTTCCGCACCTACCTCATCAACAGCCGCGGCGACGAGGCGATGGGCACGGTCTGGAGCTACCTCGACATGACCGCGCTCGGACGTCAGGAGGAGTGGGAGGACTCGCCGCAGGGCTACCCGCAGAGCCGGCCATACAAGTGGTGGAACTGGCACGACAGTTACGTACCCAACGCCGCACCCGACCCGAAGTGGGTCAAGGTGTCTGACGCCGGAGAGGCCGCATTCCGGAAAGATGCGGCGAGATGATTTCCGACGCGACTGACCTGATCCGCTCCGAAGTCGGGCGGTCCCGAGAATGGCCCAAGGTCGGCGCGGACCGTTTGCTGTCTCTCGCGGCCGCGCCGGTCTTCGCCATCATGGCGCTCGTTACGGGGATTTGGGATGGCAGTGTGGCGGGTGCGCTATGCTCGGCGGCGCACGGTGCATCGCCGTTGACCGGAATGGTTCCGATGTACCTGCTGATGAGCGTGTTCCATTCGGCGCCATGGCTGAGGCTGATCAAGGGGCGAAGAACCGGTTGACTCATATATCTCGTTGGTTATAGGTTTAATCCATAGCCAGCGAGTTATCGATTGAGATGTCACGGACGCACAACATATTGTTCAGAACGCTCGCCGATCCGACGCGGCGGACCCTGTTCGAGCGGTTGTGCCGCGAAGGCGAGCAGACGGTCGGGGCTTTGACGGCGCGGGCCGGCGTTTCGCAGCCGGCCGTCTCAAAGCATCTCGGGGTTCTCAAACAGGCCGGGCTGGTGCGCGATCGGCACGAAGGCCGCCAGACCCACTATAGCGCGCAGCTTCGTGCCCTGGCTCCGCTGATCGACTGGACCAGCCAGATGGCCGGCTTCTGGCAAAGCCGGTTCGACCAACTCGAAGATCTGCTCAAAAGGATGGATCAATGAACCAACCTGCAACTGAAACGCTGTCCGTCGTCGTCGAACGGGAACTGGCGCATCCGCCGGAGAAGATCTGGCGCGCGCTTACCCAACCGCACCTGATCGAGGAGTGGCTGATGAAGAACGACTTCAAGCCGGTCGCGGGCCACAGTTTCAATCTTCGCGCCGACTGGGGCGCGGTCGACTGCCAGGTAAGGGCCATCGAGCCGAACAAGACCCTATCTTACACATGGGGCGCCCATGGTCTCGAGAGCGTCGTCACCTGGACACTCACTCCCAGCGGCACGGGGACTCACCTGCGCATGGAGCAGTCGGGCTTCCGGCCGGATCAGAAGCAGGCCTATCATGGCGCGAGGCACGGTTGGCAGCAGTTCTTTGGGAATCTAGAACAGGTCCTGGCGCGGACAGAGTGAAGTCGGCCCGGAGAATTCAATGAGGTGCGAACAGTATGAAAAAGAGCGCAACACCCAAGGCTGAAAAGGGCGAATCCCCGTCGCGGCTGATTGACGCGAAGATCAAGGAACTGGATGACTGGAGGGGCAAGACGCTCGCCCGTGTCCGCGCGCTGATCAAACAGGCTGAACCTGAGGTGGTCGAGGAGTGGAAGTGGGGAGGCGTTCCGGTGTGGTCGCACGGTGGCATCATCTGCACCGGCGAGACCTATAAAAGCGTCGTGAAGCTGACTTTCGCCAAGGGCGCTTCGCTCAAGGACCCCAAGGGCCTCTTCAACTCCAGCCTCGAAGGCAACACCAGGCGCGCCATCGATATCCACGAAGGCGAGGAAATAAACGAAGATGCCTTCAAGACGCTGATCCACGCCGCCGCAGCGCTGAACAATTCGAAGGCGCGATAGTCGCGCGGCCGCCATGGCGATATCAGGTGAAGTTTGATATCCCTCGCCATCTAACGACAGATGGGGAACCCCGATGGCACGCGTGCGCTGTATCACCGAAATGGGCATGGGCGTCGACGTCCACGGCCGCGACGCCACCAAGGCGGCCAAGCGCGCGGTCTCCGACGCGATCCGCCACTCCAGCCTCGGGTTCTTCCGGATGGTAGGCAAGACTTCAAAGGACATGTTCGTCGATGTCACGATCGGCGTGCCGGACCCGGGCTCGGTCGATACTGCCGCGGTCGCGAAAGAACTGCCTTACGGAACCGTGACCGTCACCGCGGTCAAAGGCGGGCTTGAGATTGCTGATGAGCGCGGTGGCGATGCCATCACCATTGCCAACGCCGCCGTGGTCGTCAGTCTCGATGACGGCAACGGTTAGAGATCCGTCGTCCCACCATCAATGGCGATGAAAGCGAGGTGCGATGCCGGGTTCTGGCTTGTCAGCCCATCCGCTTGATCATCCGGTCTGGACCGCATTGACGACCCGGCAGCAGGCGTTGGCGGAAGGCGGCGCGCTGGCGCGGCGCTATCCTGCGGCGATAGCGCCCTTTGCGGCCGTGCCGGACGGCTCAACGCAGGGTTTCGCAGAACTGGCTGCGCTGATGTCGCCATCCGACATCGCCGTGCTGTTTACGCCCGATGCCGTGACGCCGCCCGCGGCGTTCGATGTCCGGCTCGCCAAAACCGGCGAGCAGATGATCGGAATGCCCGCGGAAAACCCGAGCCACGGCCAGGAGATCGTCACGCTCGGCGCCGACGATGTTCCGGCGATGATGGAATTGACCGAACCCACCAAGCCCGGTCCCTTTAGCGCACGAGCGCACGAACTGGGCGTCTTTCTCGGGATCAGGATCGACGGACAGCTTGTCGCGATGGCGGGCGAGCGGATGAAGCCCGCTCATTACACCGAGATCACGGCGGTCTGCGTGCATCCATTGCACCGCGGTCATGGTTACGGGCAGATCCTGCTATCAGCTATTGCTTGCCGGATTTCGGCGCGCGGAGAAATTCCGTTCCTGCATGTTTTTTCCGATAACAGCCCGGCGATCGCGCTCTACCGGCGGCAGGGGATGGAAATCCGCCGCCGCCTGCATGTGACGGTGTTGCAGCGGCGAATGTGAGCGGCGGCGTTGTCCCGTGAGCGTCGAAGCGCGCGCTAGGCTCGGGCGGGTCGGTTCGATGGAAGCGCTCGGGCTATCGGATCGCCGTCGATGCTGAAGCGGAGGCGTCCGGCATCGAAGCGCAGTCTCAGATGACGATGGGTCCTGAGATAATGGAGGCCGACGATGGCGGCGGCGAAGCCGGACGCAGCACCCATGCCGAGCGACCAGCGCGGTCCGAAATTGTCGGCCACCCAGCCGACGATCGGCGCGCCCAAGGGAGTGCAGCCCAGCGCGATCGCAAGGCGGATCGCCATGACGCGTCCGCGCATCGCCGGTTCAGTGGATAGTTGCATCAGGCTGTTGGTCGAGTTCGAGAACGTCAGGGCCGACACGCCGATGACGACCAATGCGGCACCGAACAGCCAGATGTGGGGCGCCAAAGCAGCCACTGTGCAGCCGATGCCGAAGATGGCGCCGCCTGCCACCAGCAGCGCGAAGCGGGGTCTTTCGCGCCTTGCCGCCAGCAGCGCGCCGGCGAGCGTTCCGACCGCCATGATCGACATCAGGTAGCCGTATTGGCTCGCGCCGCCGTGAAAGACGGTAACGGACATCGTCGAAATGAAGATCTGGAAGTTGAGCCCGAATGTCGCGATGAAGAACAGCATCAGCAGGATGGCCTGTAGATCGGGCCGTTGCCAGACATAGCGGAAGCCTTCGACAAAACTGCCGCGCTTGCGGAAGGCCCGCGCCTGCGGATGTAGCTCATTGACGCGGAGCAGCGCCAGCGAGCCCAGCACAGCGACAAATGACGCGCCGTTGATGACGAAGACCCACCCGGAACCAACCGCGGCAATCATGGTGCCGGCCACCGCAGGGCCAATCATCCGGGCGGCGTTGAAGGAGGAGGAATTCAGCGCCACCGCGTTCGACAGGTCGGCTTCGCCGACCAGTTCGCCGACAAAGGTGTGGCGCGCCGGCGCATCGAAGGCCGTGACGCAGCCGAGCAGGAACGCAAACACGTATACATGCCACAGTTGGACCAGTCCGCTGATGGTCAGGATGCCGAGCCCGAAGGCAAGCGCTCCCATCGCCGCCTGGGTGCCGAGCAGGAGCTTGCGCCGGTCGAGATGATCCGCCGCAAATCCGGTCAGCGGCAGCAGCAGCAGGTGGGGTCCCGACTGCAGCGCCAGCACGACGCCCATCGCGGTCGCATTGTTGTGGGTCAGTTGCGTCAGCACCAGCCAGCCCTGCGCGATGCGCTGCATCCAGGTTCCAACGTTGGAGATCAGCGCGCCGCCGGCCCATAGCCGGTAGTTGAAATTGCTCAGCGAACGAAAGGTGCCGGTCATGACTCGGCCAGCCGTTTGATGAGTGCCGCGGCGGCGAGCAGGGTTTGTTGTTCGGCCGGATCGAGTTGCTCCATCGCGGCCAGCAGCCATTCGCGCTTGGCGATGTTGCGCTGGCGCCGCGCCTCTATTCCCGCGGAGGTCAACTCGAACAGGACTTGCCGTCCGTCGGTCGGATGCGGCCGGCGCCGGACCAGTCCTTCCTGCTCAAGATCGGCGAGCGTCGTGCCCATCGATTGCGGCTTGACGAATTCCGAGCGGGCGAGGTCCGCCGTCGTCATCGCGCCCGATCGGTCCAGCCGGGCCAGCGTGGTGATCTGCGACAGGGTTAGTTCACCCGGGTTCGCCTCCATCCGCAGCCGGCGCGTCAGTTTTCCGATCGCCAGCGAAAGTTCGGCGACGGCCGGCTCAAGCGGAATGAGAGTGGGGGAGTCCGTGATCATGGCCTCTTGTAGAGATTAACAGCCAAACTTGCAAGTTAAACTGGCAAGTTTGGCTGTTATATTTTCCTGATGATCGCGTGAGCGACGCGTTGGGAGCCGGTCGAAGGGTCAGCGTTCCGGTTTCCGCCGGTCATAGGGGGTGCCTGGGCAGTTCCCGCAGCGGAGGCAGATCCTTCGGAGTTTCGGGGTAGTGAAATTCATCCCCGCGCAGCCAGCGGCCCTGAAACCGATGCCAGAACAGTATGGCGTCCATCTGCCACGCGAACTCATAGACGCACCATGTTCCGCCGCTCTCGATCTTCTCGCCGGTCGCATTGAACGGGATGCTGTTCAGCCTGCAGATCGCGTCGATCGCCGCCCAATGCTCCCGGATGTAGGTGTCCTCCAAAGCGACGTTGTAGGGGCGTTTTGGATTCCAGCGCTTGCCGCCGCCGCGCTGGAAAAAACCGCGCCGCTGCATCATGAATTCGGGCAGCCGCGCAATTCCGTTTGCCAGCCGCCTGGCCTCGTCGGCGGTCAGCCTGCTGACACCAAAGCTGTAACCCGCCTCATCGTCGCGGCAGAAAATCCAGGCCAGCGTGACACCGTTCGCGTCCTGCACTTGATATGTGTCTGCCTTCGCCCGAACAGTTGTCCAGGGCGGCGGGAACCTGCAGGTTTCGCTCATTCCCATATGAGAACAAAATGAGAACAAGAGTCAAGCGGTGGTGGAGTGGGAAGGGTTGGTGTTGGACCATTCAGGGTGTGAGTACGCTCGCCGAACGGCACGGGACCGGCCTATCCACGTGCAGACTTGGTCCTTGTGCACAGCCTTGTTGGTCAAAGCCGATCTATCGCGTTGGCGCGCTGGCCGTTACGCGGCTAGCTTCGGCCGATAAATTTCACGCGAGGATCGGCTGTGTCCGTCACCATCTACGGCATCAAGAACTGCGACACCATGAAGAAGGCGCGCGCCTGGCTCGACGGTCACGGCGTGGCCTATCGTTTCCATGACTACAAGTCCGAAGCCATCGGCAAGGATACGCTCACGCGCTGGTGCGACGATCTCGGCTGGGAGACGCTGCTCAATCGCGCCGGCACCACCTTTCGCAAGCTGCCGGAGAGCGACAAGCAACGCCTGAACGAGAAGAAGGCGATCGCGCTGATGCTGGCGCAGCCCTCGATGATCAAGCGGCCCGTGCTCGATCTCGGCGGCAAATTGCTCGCCGGCTTCGAGCCGGAGATTTACGCGAAAGAAGTGGCGCCATCCGGCCGCAAGAAGTCTAGCTCAGCTCGATGATGTCGTCCGCTGCGCCATCACTTGCCGGGCTGCTGATGACATCGAGATCGATGACGGCATTGATGACGCTCTCGGGCCGCGATTTTGACCGGATGCCCATCAGGTTGTTGATCTTGAAACCGCCCTCGATGCTGATGGCCTTGTATGAGCCGACGATCTTCTCGACATGCTCGCTGCTTCCGAACGGCAGCAGCAGCCGCTCATAGGACACGTCCTTGCCGTCGGCATCGAGCACGGTCGAGACCGAATAGGTCGGCCGCTTCCGCGCCACGCAGGCGCGGTAGGAGGGAAGCACGCGCGCATACCGCGCCGGCCCGATCGCATCGTCGAGATAGCGGTTGGTCCGCTTGTCGGGATCGATGTGCTCGTTGCCGTAAGTCGCGGTCAGCCTGGAACCCTCCTGGGTGATCAGGAACCGGGCGTCGTCGCCTGCGCCGACCACGTCAAATCCCATCATGTCCGCCAGCTCGTCGGCGACGCGATCGGGCCGGTAATCCGCGAGAGCGGGCAGGGCGCGTTTGCCGAGCGCGCGCAGCCACGCGTTCAGGAGATCGCGCTGCTTCACCGACCGGACCACGGATGGATTGGCGCTGGCGAATTGCATTCGAGGCTTAACTGAATTCGATGACGTCGCCGGCCGGGATGCGACCCGGGGCGCGGTGAAAGAGGTCGTGATCGATCACCGCGCGGAGTTTTGCCGTCGGCAGGGTGTCATTTCCGCGCATCAGGTTCCTGATTTCAAATCCGCCGTCTTCGCTGATGGTCTTCAACGATGCGATCACGTGCGTGACGAGGCCGCCTTGCGAGAAAGGCAGCAGCAACCGCTCATAAGCGACGATTCGTCCGTAGATGTCGTCGATGTTGGAGATGGTGTAGACGGGAAGCGCGCGGGCAACGCATTGATAATAGACCGGCATCACCACCGGTATCAGGCGGGGCCCGACAAAGTCGTCGAGGTAGCGGCCCTTGCCGGTGTTGCCGTAGGCGCTCGACATCCGCGTGCCGTTGCTCTGGATCGTCAGGCGCGGCGGCTCACATGCGGTATCCACGGTGTAGTAGACGAGATCGGGAAGTTCATCGTCGAGCCGCGCCGGCTGATATTCCTCGATGCGCGGCGTGTGCTGCTCGCGGGCGTAGAGCCGCAGCCAGGTGTTCAACAGATCCCGCTGCTTGATCGATTTGACGATCGTGGGGTTGGCGCTCTGGAATTCCAAGGTCGCAATCCGATCCCAATACAAAGAGTTCAAACATTGGCCCGAAGGACAAATTTTTGATGAAAACGTAAAATTGCATCCAAACACCGTTAATGGCTGCTTGCCGGCGCTAACCGCGGAGAGGCGCGTCCGGTGACGGACACCCCGATATCCGCCCCGCGAGGTCAATTGTGGCCTTTGCGCAATACGACCAATGGCGAAGCCTCGCCGGTTGCCGGCCTCGGCGGATTTAAGCTTTCCACCTTGCCTAAACCGGGCCGTTGACGGCATATTCCGCCCCGGAGGCGGCCGGTCCGGGACGCAATTTTCCAGGGTGTCACGGACCAGGCATTGATAGTCGGCCACGCGCGAACCCGATTTCGCGAAGGCCGATGGGGGAAATCTGATTGACCGATGAGTTCATTCTCGAAACCCACGGATTGACCAAGGAATTCGCGGGGTTCTTCGCCGTTCGCGATGTTGGTCTGAAGGTCCGCCGTGGCACGATTCACGCGTTGATCGGTCCGAACGGGGCCGGCAAAACCACGTGCTTCAATCTTCTGACCAAGTTCCTCAAGCCGTCGGCCGGCCAGATCCTCTATAAGGGGCAGGATATTACGGCGCTGGCGCCGGCCGATGTGGCGCGCCTTGGCCTGGTGCGCTCGTTCCAGATTTCGGCGGTGTTTCCGCACCTGACGGCGCTGGAAAATGTCAGGGTCGCGCTGCAACGCCAGCACGGGCATTCCTTCGATTTCTGGCGCTCCAAAACCGTGCTCGACCGTTTCAATCATCGGGCGCATGAATTGCTCGACGATGTCGGACTGAGCGAGTTTGCAACCACGACGGCGGTCGAGATGCCTTACGGGCGCAAGCGGGCGCTCGAGATCGCGACGACGCTGGCGCTCGATCCGGAAATGATGCTGCTGGACGAGCCGATGGCCGGCATGGGGCATGAAGACATCGACAAAGTCGCCGCGCTGATCAAGCGCATCGCCGCGAAATACACCATCCTGATGGTCGAGCATAATCTCAGCGTGGTGGCCAACCTTTCCGACACCATCACCGTGCTGACCCGCGGTCACGTACTCGCGGAAGGCAACTACGCCGACCTGTCGAAGGACGAGCGCGTCAAGGAAGCCTATCTGGGGGCGGGCCATGGCTAATTCCGCAATGGCCGTAGCTGCAAAGGCACCGACATCCGGCGCGGGCAAGCCGGTGCTGTCGGTCGCCAATCTCGAGGCTTGGTACGGCGAGTCCCACATCCTTCACGGCATTGATTTCAACGTGAACGCCGGAGAGGTGGTCACGCTGCTCGGCCGCAACGGCGCCGGCAAGACGACGACATTGAAATCGGTGATGGGGATTATCGGCAAGCGCACCGGCTCGATTCGTTTCAACGATCAGGACATCAGCCGCGCCTCGTCGGACAAGATCGCGCGGATGGGGGTGGCGTTCTGCCCGGAAGAGCGCGGGATTTTCGCCAGCCTCGATGTCCGCGAAAACCTGCTGTTGCCGCCGATCGTGCGCAGCGGCGGCCTGTCGCTGGACCAGATCTTCGAACTGTTCCCCAATCTGAAGGAACGGCTCAACAGCCAGGGCACGAAATTGTCCGGCGGCGAGCAGCAGATGCTGGCGATCGCGCGCATCCTGCGCACCGGCGCACGCTTCCTGATGCTGGATGAGCCGACCGAGGGTCTTGCGCCCGTCATCATCCAGCAGATCGGGCAGACCATCGCGCGGCTCAAGTCGGAAGGTTTCACCATCCTGCTGGTCGAACAGAATTTCCGTTTCGCGGCGACGGTCGCGGATCGCTACTATATCGTCGAACATGGCAAGATCATCGACGGTTTCGCCAACTCCGAACTGGCGGCCAATATGGACAAGCTTCACACCTATCTCGGCGTCTGAAAACAACGAGAAAAAAGAAAGATAAAAAGGAGAACAAGATGAAGAACAGAATTGCGGCGCTGTTGCTTGGTACTGCGCTCACCCTCGCTGCCGGGAGTCTTGCTTTCGCGCAGGACAAGACGGTGAAAATCGGATCGCTGAGCGATCAATCCGGGCTGTACGCCGACCTCGGCGGTCCCGGCTCGACACTGGCGGCGCAGATGGCGGTCGAGGATTCCGGTCTCGTCGCCAAGGGCTGGAAGATCGATGTGATTTCCGGCGACCACCAGAACAAGCCCGATGTCGGCGTTGCCATCGCCAAGCAGTGGTTCGACGTCGACAAAGTCGATATCATCGTCGATGTGCCGAACTCCGGCGTGGCGCTCGCCGTCAACAACGTGGTGAAGGAAAAGAACGGCGTCTACGTCAATTCGGGCGCCGCGACTTCCGATCTCACCAACGCGCAGTGCTCGCCGAATACCATACACTGGACCTACGACACCTACATGCTTGCCCATACCACCGGGCAGGCGCTGGTGAAGGCCGGCGGCGATACCTGGTTCTTCCTCACCGCGGACTACGCCTTCGGTGCCGCGCTCGAGCGTGACACCACCGCGGTCATTCTGGCCAATGGCGGCAAGGTGGTCGGCGGCGTCAAGCATCCGCTCAACACATCCGACTTCTCGTCGTTCCTGCTGCAGGCGCAGTCCTCGAAGGCCAAGATCATCGGCCTTGCCAATGCCGGCGGCGACACCACCAACTCGATCAAGCAGGCGGCTGAATTCGGCATCGTCAAGGGCGGCCAGAAGCTCGCGGCGCTGTTGCTGTTCCTGACCGACGTCAAGGCGATCGGGCTCGAGACCGCGCAAGGCCTGAACTTTACCGAGACATTCTACTGGGACATGAACGACGACACCCGGGACTTCTCCAAGAAATTCGCCGCCCGGATGAAGAACGGCGCGCCCCCGACCATGGTCCAGGCCGGCGTATACTCGGGCGTGCGGCATTATCTCAAGGCCCTGGAAGCACTGGGCGGCAACCCGCATGACGGCCTCAAGGTCGTCGACAAGATGAAGTCGATGCCGACCGACGATCCGTTGTTCGGCAAAGGTGAGATTCAGCCCAACGGACGCGTGCTGCATTCGGCCTATCTGTTCGAGGTCAAGAAGCCGTCGGAATCCAAGGCGCCGTGGGATTTATACAAATTGGTCGGCACGGTTCCGGGCAACCAGGCGTTCACGCCGCTGGACAAGAGCACCTGTGCGTTGCTGAAGAAGTAACCTTTAGGCGTTCGGCGGCATCGCGCCGCCGGACGCTTCGTTTCGAAACTGAGCGCGAGAAAGTTTCATGCAGGCCCTTTACGCCCAACTGCTGGTCGGACTGATCAACGGCTCGTTCTACGCGCTGCTCAGCCTTGGGCTTGCCGTGATCTTCGGGATGCTCAACATCATCAATTTCGCGCACGGCGCGCTCTACATGATGGGTGCTTTCTGCGCCTATTTTCTGCTCAATCTCTTGAACATCGGATATTGGCCCGCGCTGATCCTGGCACCCATCATCGTCGGCATCTTCGGTATGATCCTGGAGCGGACCATGCTGCAATGGCTTTCAGGTCTCGACCATCTCTATGGATTGCTGCTGACATTCGGAATGGCGCTGATCATCCAGGGCATATTCCAGAATTATTTCGGTTCGTCCGGTCTGCCCTATGCGATCCCCGATGAACTGAAGGGCGGCATGAATCTCGGCTTCATGTTCCTGCCGATCTATCGCGGCTGGGTCGTTGTGTTCTCCCTCATCGTATGCCTGGCGACCTGGTACCTGATCGAGCGGACGCGGCTTGGAGCGAACCTGCGCGCTGCCACCGAAAATCCGACGCTGGTGCGCGCCTTCGGCATCAACGTGCCGCGGATGATCACGCTGACTTACGGGCTGGGTGTCGGCTTGGCCGCGCTGGCCGGGGTATTGTCGGCGCCGATCAATCAGGTGCGCCCGCTGATGGGGGCCGACCTGATCATCGTGGTGTTCGCGGTGGTGGTGATCGGGGGCATGGGTTCGATCATGGGATCGATCATCACCGGCTTTGCGCTCGGCGTGATCGAGGGACTGACGAAATACTTTTATCCCGAGGCCTCCAACACCGTGGTATTCGTGTTGATGGTGCTGGTGCTGCTGGTAAAGCCGACGGGACTGACGGGACGGGCGAACTGACATGACGGCCATGACCGACGATACCTTGCCGGTAACCCCGCGGGCCATGCGCGACGAAATGATCTTGTTCGTCGTCATGGCGGCGGTGTTGTCAGTCGTGCCCTGGACCGGCATCTACCCGTTCTTCGTGATGCAGGCCCTGTGCTTTGCGCTGCTGGCCTGCGCGTTCAACCTGCTGATCGGCTACGGCGGCCTGCTGTCGTTCGGGCATGCGATGTTTCTGGGGACTGCGGGCTATGTCAGCGCACACGCGTTGAAGGTCTGGGGATTGACGCCGGAACTCGGGATCGTGGCCGGCATCGCGGCCGCCGCCGGGCTTGCCGTCATCACCGGCCTCGTCGCGATCAGACGCCAGGGCATCTATTTCGCGATGATTACGCTGGCGCTGTCGCAACTGTTGTATTTCATCTATCTGCAGACCCCGTTCACCCACGGCGAGGACGGTATCCAGGGCATTCCCCAAGGCTATCTGTTCGGGGTTTTCAATCTGGCGAATTCGACGACGCTTTATTACGTCATCGTGGTCGGATTCCTCGCGGGCTTCCTGTTGATCTATCGCACCATCAATTCGCCGTTCGGCGAAGTTCTGAAATCGATCCGCGAGAACGAACAGCGCGCGATTTCGCTTGGCTACAAGACCGACCACTACAAGCTGCTCGCCTATATTCTGTCTGGCACGCTGGCCGGCTTCGCCGGTTCGCTGAAGGTGTTTGTCGCGCAGAACGCCTCGCTGACCGACGTGCACTGGAGCATGTCCGGCGAGATCGTGCTGATGACGCTGGTGGGCGGCCTCGGCACGGTGTTCGGGCCGGTGGTCGGCGCCTTCGTGATCATCGCCATGCAGCAGTACCTCGCCAGCTTCGGTCAGTGGGTGACGGTGATCCAGGGCGTGATCTTCGTGGTCTGCGTGCTGACCTTCCGTCGCGGCGTGATCGGCGAGATCGCGCATTATTTCCGTCGTTCGCTGTAGACGGACCCGTGTCCTGGGCGCGGTGCAGCGCTTCTTCGCGCTGCTCCGCAGAGCGGGGACCCACCTTTCTCTCATGCCGATGAGACCCCGGTTCAGCAGCGCGGCATTCCATGCTGCGCTGCGCCCGGGGAACGTCACGACAAAGCGGTGGATGACCCGGTTCCGGCGTCGCTCGCCGCGCGCTTTCCCGGCAAAATGGTTTATGACGGTTATGTGACAGGCCGCCGCCTGGCCGGCCGTTTCCTGAAGAGCCGTGGACAGATCCGATGCTGCGCTGGTTTCGTGCCTTTCTGCCCCGGGAGGAACGGTTTTTCGACCTGTTCGCCCGTCACTCCCAGACCGTGGAGCAGGGCGCGTTGGCGCTGCAGGGCATGCTCCGCGGCGGCGAGGAAACCCCGGTGTTTTGCCAGCGCGTCAACCAGTTCGAGAACGACGCCGACAACATCACCCGCGAGGTGCTCACCGCGGTGCGCCGGACCTTCATCACGCCGTTCGACCGCGTCGATATCAAGAATCTCATCACCTCGATGGACGACGCCATCGACCAGATGCAGCAGACCGCCAAGGCGGTGGTGTTGTTCGAGGTCCGGGTTTTCGAGCCGCCGATGCGGGAAATCGGGACGCTGCTGGTCGAATGCGCCAACCTGGTCGGCCGCGCGCTGCCGCTGCTGCAATCGATCGGCAAGAACGTCGCGATGCTCACCGCGATCACCGAGGAATTGACCAAGCTGGAGGGCCGGGTCGACGATCTCCACGATATCGGCCTCAAGGAGCTGTTCCTCAAGCATCGCGACGCCAACACCATGGATTTCATCGTCGGCGCGGAGATCTACGACCATCTTGAGAAAGTCGCCGACCGCTTCGACGACGTTGCCAACGAGATCAACAGTATCGTGATCGAACAGGTATAGGGCAGGGCCGCGCAGTGGATGCCACGCTTGGTCTTCCGATTCTGGTCGGGTTAATCGCCGTCGCGCTGCTGTTCGACTTCCTCAACGGATTGCACGACGCCGCCAACTCGATTGCGACCATCGTGTCCACCCGGGTGCTGCGGCCGCAATATGCGGTGCTGTGGGCGGCGTTCTTCAATTTCTTCGCCTTCCTGGTGTTCGGGCTCAACGTGGCCCGCACCATCGGCACCGGCATCATCGAGCCCAGCGTGATCGATGCCCACGTGATCTTCGCCGCCCTGATCGGCGCGATCGCCTGGAACCTGATCACCTGGGGATTGGGCATACCGTCCTCCAGTTCGCACGCATTGATCGGGGGGCTGGTCGGTGGCGGCATCGCCAAGGCCGGACTGTCGGCCGCGGTCTGGAGCGGCCTGTCGAAGACCTTGCTCGCCATCGTGCTGTCGCCGCTGGTCGGCTTTCTGCTGGCGCTGGTGCTGATCGCGGTCGTGTCCTGGGCCTCGGTGCGCTCGACGCCGTTCGCGGTCGACCGTGCATTTCGCATCCTGCAATTCGCCTCGGCGTCGCTGTACTCGCTGGGACATGGCGGCAACGACGCGCAGAAAACCATGGGCATCATCGCGGTGCTGCTCTATTCGCAAGGCTTTCTCGGCCACGATTTTTCGGTGCCGTTCTGGGTGGTGCTGGCGTGCCAGGCCTCGATGGCGCTGGGCACCCTGATGGGCGGCTGGCGGATCGTCCGCACCATGGGACTGCGGATCACCAAGCTGACGCCGATGCAGGGATTTTGCGCCGAGACCGGGGGCGCTGCGACGCTGTTCATCGCGACCTGGCTCGGGGTTCCCGTCTCGACCACCCACACCATCACCGGCGCCATTGTCGGCGTCGGCGCGGCGCGGCGGCTCTCGGCGGTGCGCTGGAACGTGGCAAGCTCGATCGTCTATGCCTGGGTGATCACGATTCCCGCCGCGGCGATCATTGCCGCAGCGGCGTACTGGTCGGTGTTGCCGCTGCGATAGACGCAGGCCTGGGCTGGAGTTCAGCCGCGAAATCCCCATATCCGCCCTGCGGATCGTGCTTGATCCGGCCCGTTTTCCCTGCCAAACGCACGCGCAATGTCCGACCTCACGCTCACCGCCGAATCGCCGTCCCGCTCGCCGCTAGCGGCTGAAGTCGCACGCCGGCGGACCTTTGCGATCATCTCGCATCCCGATGCCGGCAAGACCACGCTGACCGAAAAGCTGCTGCTGTTCGGCGGCGCCATCAATCTGGCCGGGCAGGTCAGGGCCAAGGGCGAACGGCGCAACACCCGTTCGGACTGGATGAAGATCGAACGCGAGCGCGGCATCTCGGTGGTCACCTCGGTGATGACGTTCGAATTCGAGGGGCTCGTGTTCAACCTCCTGGACACGCCGGGCCATGAGGATTTCTCCGAAGACACCTATCGCACCCTGACTGCAGTCGATTCCGCCGTGATGGTGATCGACGCCGCCAAGGGCATCGAGGCGCGGACCCGGAAGCTTTTCGAGGTGTGCCGGCTGCGGGACATTCCGATCATCACCTTTATCAACAAGATGGACCGCGAGAGCCGCGACACCTTCGACCTTTTGGATGAAATCGAGAAGACCCTGGCGCTCGACACCACGCCGATGACCTGGCCGGTCGGCCGCGGCCGCGATTTTCTCGGCACCTATGACGTCTCAACCGGCGGCGTGCGCCTGCTCGAAGGCGGCGGCGCCAAGACCGGTGCGGCGCTCAAGATCGACATCGCCGATCTTGCCGGACGCAGCGCCAATCTCGATGTCGGCGCGATCAAGGACGAACTGGCGCTGGTGTCGGAGGCCTGCAAGCCATTCGAACTCGAGGCGTTTCGCGAGGGCCATCTGACGCCGGTCTATTTCGGCAGCGCGCTGCGCAATTTCGGCGTCGGCGATCTCCTGGAAGGGCTGGGCCGTTTCGCGCCGCCGCCGCGCGCGCAGGATTCCAACTTGCGCAAGGTCGAGGCTTCGGAACCGCGGATGAGCGCCTTCGTGTTCAAGGTCCAGGCCAACATGGACCCCAACCACCGCGACCGCATCGCATTTGCGCGGCTGTGTTCCGGCAAGCTGACGCGCGGCATGAAGGCGAAACTGGTGCGCACCGGCAAGAACATGTCGCTGTCCAGTCCGCAGTTCTTTTTCGCGCAGGATCGCGCGCTGGCGGACGAAGCCTTTGCCGGCGACGTCGTCGGCATCCCCAATCACGGAACTTTAAGGATCGGCGACACCTTGACCGAAGGCGAGGACATCACCTTTGTCGGCGTGCCTTCGTTTGCGCCGGAAATCGTCCGCCGCGTCCGCCTCACCGATGCGATGAAGGCGAAGAAGCTGAAGGAAGCGTTGCAGCAGATGTCGGAGGAGGGCGTGGTGCAGGTGTTTCGCCCGCGCGACGGCGCTCCGGCGCTGGTCGGCGTGGTCGGTCCCCTGCAGCTCGACGTGCTCAAGGCGCGGCTCGATGCCGAATATTCGCTGCCGGTGGAGTTCGAGGTTTCGGAGTTCCAGCTGGCGCGCTGGATTTCGTCCGACGATCGCAAGAAACTCGACGCCTTCATCGCCGCCAACGGTTCCGGCGTGGCCGACGACGTCGATGGCGATCCGGTGTTCCTCGCCAAGAATGAATTCTATCTCGGCTACGTCCGGGAGCGCGCCGAGGGCATTGCGTTCTCCAGCGTGAAGGACGTGAAAAAGAAGGTATGAGGCGTGCGTTACGTTTCCGCGCTTTTCATCGTCATGTGTCTCGCCGTCACCGGCCCGGCCGAGGCCCGGCACCGCCATCAAATCAATCCCACGCCGTTCTCCCATGCCCCCTGCAGCGTGCTGGACGGCCGTCCCTGCACGCCGTCGTTCTGCAGCGTGTTCAATCACGGACCCTGTATTCCCGAGATCGACTATCCCTACGGCGAGAACCTGCAGCTGACGATCGAGAGCGCGCCGTCGCACGACGACGCCGCCAAATACGTCAAACCCGACCATGATCTCGACACCATCGGCGACCTGTTCGCGGAACTGCGAGCGTGCTGGTCGCCGCCGCCGGCCGATGCCGCGCGGCAGGGCATGCAGATGTCGGTGCGCTTCAGCTTCAAGCGCTCCGGCGAAATCATCGCGACCCCGCGCATGACCTATGCGACGGCGGGCGTATCGGCCGATGTCCGCGACACCTATCTGAAGGCGATCAACGCGTCGCTGGACGCCTGCATGCCGCTGAAATTCACCAGCGGCCTTGGCGGCGCGCTCGCGGGTAGGCCGATCGCGATCCGCTACGTCGATAACAGGGAACTAGGCAAGCAGTCGGGAAGTCCGTAAGGGCGCCGATCGTTCCGTCGCCGCCGTCGTGCGCTTTTCCGATATTCTGTCAAGGCCACTGACACAAACCCGCCCCAAAGTCGTGGTGACACCGTTGCCAACGAGAAGTAGTATCGCTAAAAATAAGTTCAGGGAGGTGGCCATGGAAGAGGTGCAACGCTATCGCGCCATGGGTTTGTTGTGCCGTCAGCACGCCGCCTATAATCCAACCGAAGCCTGGAAGCTGCTCGCCGAGGCTGAACGCTGGGAGCATCTGGCGGTTGAAGTGGCTTCTCACCTCAAGGAGAGCAACACGAAGCGCGCCGGTGACATTTCGAACTCCGGCGTCATCGCCAACTCGAATGACACGCGATGGAAGACGATTGTCGCCGCGTGAGCTACCGCGGGTAAATCCGTCAGTTGTCACGCAACGAAAATGGCCCCGGTTAAGGGGCCATTTTTGTCAGCGCTGCATCACCTGTGGTGATGATGATGGTGGTGATGGTGATGGTGATGCCCTTTGGCACTTGCGCTTGTAACTGGTATGGCAAACGCGATAGCAGCCAGTGCGGCCAGAACCAAAGCAATCTTCTTCATTTTGTTTCCTCCAGGTGAATCGTTTCCAAGCAGTAGAAGAATAAGATAACCAAACCGTTGCTGGCATCGCAACAACAGTATTCTGAACGGATGTTCAGCTTGGTTGGCTTCACTTTGATTTCGATGATTCCGGTTCCGTGTTTCCTTTCCGTCTTGCTGTTTTTTTGAAATCGAAATGGCCGGCACGTTTTCAAAACTCGAAAGTGGCAATGTCCGCGGTGAACCCGACGCGGGAACTCAGCGTTGACGGAAAGCTTGCGGTCGCGTCAAATGCGGCATTGGCGTATCGCACACGGAGGACATCGTGGGACTGCTGGTGATGATCCTGGGCCTCGTGCTGTTCCTCGGTGTCCACACCCTCACGACCCAGCGTGAGTTGCGCGCGCGAACGATCGCTTCGATGGGCGAGGGCACCTACAAGATCGGCTACGCGCTGGCGTCGGTCGCGGGTCTGGTGCTGATCGTCTGGGGTTTCGCCCATTACCGCGCGACCGGCTGGATCGACATCTGGCATCCACCGACCGTGCTCAAGCACATCACGGTGGCGCTGATGCTGCCGGCGGTCATTCTGGTGGCGGCGTCCTACATCCGCGGCCGCATCTACACCACGCTGAAGCATCCGATGCTGGCCGGCGTCAAATTGTGGGCGGCGGCGCATCTGCTCGCCAACGGCGACCTCGGCTCGATCATCCTGTTCGGCTCGTTCCTGGGATGGGCGGTGTTCGACCGGATTTCGCTGAAGCGCCGCACCGATGGAGGGGCGCCGCCGATTCCGGTCGGCGGCCCAGGCAACGACCTGATCGCGGTGGCGGTCGGGATCGTCGCCTATCTGGCGCTGGCTTTCGCGTTTCATCCCGTCGTGATCGGGGTTCCCGTGGTGGGGGTGTGACAACGGCTTTTGCCCGACTTCAACAGTGTTAACGCTTTGGTCCGGCTTGCTTTGCCTTGCCACCGCCATATCGCTAGGGTATCGCCGCCGCCATGCGGGGACAGGCGTTTTGCGCCGCCGGTAATGTTTTGCGGCTCAGCGGGGAATGGATACCTTTAAGTGTCTGAATTATTTGATGAAGTCGACGAGGATGTCCGTCGCGACCAGCTCAAGAAGCTGTGGGACCAGTATTCGATCTACATTATCGCTGGCGCGCTGTTGATCGTCGCCGCAGTGGGCGGCTGGCGCGGCTACCAGTACCTCGAAGCGCAGAAGGCGGCCGAGGCGGGGGCTGCTTTCGACAAGGCCGTGGAACTGTCCGAACAGGACAAGCACACCGAGGCCGAGGCGGCCTTCAACACTCTGGCTGCGACCGCCCCGTCGGGCTACCGCATGATGTCGCGGCTGCACGCGGCGGCGGAAGTCGCCAGCCGCGATCCGCAAGCGGCGGCCAAGCTGTACGACGACATCTCGACCGATCGCAGCGTCGGCACCGCCGAACAGGAATTGGCCAAGGTCCGCGCCGCAGGGCTGCTGGTGGATACCGCTGGCTATCCCAACATGCTGCAACGTCTTGAGTCCGCCGCAGCGCCGGGGGCGACCTTTCGCCATACGGCGCGCGAACTGCTGGCGCTCTCCGCCTGGCGTGCCAACGATACCACGGCGGCGCGGCGATGGCTGGACTTGATTGCCAATGACGGCGAAACGCCGCCGGCCCTGCGCTCGCGCGCCGAAGCGCTGCAGGCGTTGCTGCCGCCGGTCGCGAAAAGCTGACGGCGTGAGAAACGACTTGAGTGAGAAATCGACCATGCGCCGCTCGCAACGTCTGATCGCTGCCGCCGTCCTGATCTCGCTGTCGGGCGCGCTGGCCGGCTGTTCCGGCGGCTTCGCCAATTTCGATCCGACCGATTGGCTGGATTTCCTCGACACCAAGAAAAAGCTGCCGGGCGAGCGCAAGCCGGTTTTCCCCGAGGGCGTGCCGGGCCTCGAGCAGGGCGTGCCGAAGGATCTGTACAAGGGAGCGCGCGAGCAGACCGAGCAGCAGAACGCGTTGGTGACGCCGGCACCGCCGCCGCCCGCGGAGGAGCCGAAGTCGAAGCGCGCCGCCAAAGGTAAGGGCAAGCCGCCGGCGACCGCCAGCACCGCGCCCGAGGAGCCTGCCGCCGGAACCGAGGAAGAAGGCGGCGCCGCCGCGGTGCCGCCGGCGCCGAAACCGAAGAAGATCGTGCGCAAGCGCACCACCGCGCCGCAGCCCGATCAGCCGGCCGCGCAAGCGCCGCAACCGGCGCCCGGCCAACCGGCACAGCAATCCGCCGCGCCATTCCCGGCGCCGTTGCCGGGCGGTACCTTCTCGCGCTGATTTCGCTTTTCCGTCTCACGGACATGCGCGCCGATCGGATAATCTGCGCGTATTCTTGTCGCAAGACCGCGACACACTTTTTGCGGAACACGCGCTTAAGGCGCACGGATCGTCCATGTCCTTCACGATTGCCATTATCGGCCGGCCCAACGTCGGAAAGTCGACGCTGTTCAATCGCCTGGTCGGGCAGAAGCTGGCGCTGGTTGATGACGAGCCGGGCGTCACCCGCGATCGCCGCGAGGGCGAAGCGCGTCTCGGCGATCTCGAATTCACCATCATCGACACCGCGGGTCTCGACGAGGGCGCCAAGGGCTCGCTGACCGCGCGGATGCAGGAGCAGACCGAAGCGGCGATCGGTCTTGCCGATGTGCTGATGTTCGTGATCGACGCTCGCGCCGGGCTGACGCCGAACGATCGCGCCTTCGCCGATTTCGCCCGCCGCGCCAACAAGCCGGTGATTCTCGTCGCCAACAAGAGCGAGGGCAAGCAGGGCGATGCCGGCGCGATGGAAGCCTACGCGCTGGGCCTCGGCGAGCCGATCCAGATTTCGGCCGAGCATGGCGAGGGCCTCGGCGAACTCTACGATGCGCTGCGCCCGCTGATGCCGGAGCCGGTCGATGACGTCGCCGACGAGTTCGATGATGACGACGTCATCGATCCGGATGAAGACATTTCGAAGCGGCCGATCCGGGTGGCGATCGTCGGCCGCCCCAATGCCGGCAAGTCCACACTGATCAATCATCTGCTCGGCGAAGAGCGCCTGTTGACCAGCGCCGAGGCCGGCACTACCCGCGATTCCATTTCGGTCGAGATCAACTGGCAGGGCCGGGATTTCCGGGTGTTCGACACTGCGGGCCTGCGGCGGCGCTCGCGGATCGAGGAGAAGCTGGAAAAGCTGTCGGTGGCCGACGCGCTGCGCGCGGTGCGCTTCGCCGAAGTCGTGGTGCTGATGATGGACGCGCAGAACAAGTTCGAGGAACAGGACCTGCGCATCGCCGACCTGATCGAGCGCGAGGGCCGAGCGCTGGTGATCGCGGTCAACAAATGGGACTTGATGGGACGGCAGGCCAGCCTGATCGCGGGCTTGCGCACCGACGCCGATCATCTCCTGCCCCAGGTCAGGGGCATGCCGATTGTCGCGGTGTCCGGCCTGATGGGCGAGGGCATCGACCGCCTGATGAGTGCGATCGAAGAGGCCTATGCGGTGTGGAACCGGCGGGTGCCGACGGCCGCGCTCAATCGCTGGTTCGAGCAGACCGTCGACGCCAATCCGCCGCCGGCGGTGTCGGGCCGTCGGCTGAAGCTGAACTACATCACGCAAGCCAAGGCGCGGCCGCCGAGTTTTGTGCTGTTCTGCTCGCGGGCGGACGCGGTGCCGCAATCGTACCTGCGTTATCTCGTCAATTCCTTGCGCGAATTCTTCGAGCTTCCGGGCACGCCGGTGCGGATTACGCTGCGCGAGAAAGCCAACCCGTTCGCCCACAAGCGCAGGCGTCCGTCGTGAGCGAGGCGCGGCCCGGGAGCATCATCGAAACGCCGCTCGCGGCCGCGCCGGGCCGCGCGGCGGTGGCCTTTATCTTCGTCACCATCCTTCTCGACATGTTCGCGCTCGGCCTGATCATGCCGATCCTGCCCAAGCTCGTCGAAAGCTTTGTCGATAACGACACCGCCAGCGCGGCGCGGATTTTCGGCCTGTTCGGAACCGCCTGGGCGCTGATGCAGTTTTTCTTCTCGCCAATCCTGGGCGGCCTGTCCGACCGGTTCGGCCGCCGGCCGGTGGTGCTGTTGTCGAATTTCGGGCTGGCGCTGGATTATGTGCTGATGGCGCTGGCGCCGTCGTTGACCTGGCTGTTCGTCGGCCGGGTGATCTCGGGCATCACCTCGGCCAGTGTCTCGACGGCATTCGCCTACATCGCCGACATCACGGCGCCGGAACGGCGCGCGGCGGTGTTCGGCAAGATCGGCGCAGCCTTCGGCGCGGGATTCATCGTCGGCCCCGCGGTCGGCGGCCTGCTCGGCGGCATGGATCCGCGGCTGCCGTTCTGGGTCGCCGCCGGCCTGAGTTTTGCCAATACGCTGTATGGCCTGCTGATCCTCCCGGAGTCGCTGCCGAGGGAGCGCCGCTCGCCGTTTCGCTGGAAAAGCGCCAACCCGATCGGTGCGCTGCATCTGCTGCGCTCCGATGCCGTGCTTGCCGGCCTGTCGGTGGTGAACTTCATCGCGCAAGTGGCGCATGTGGTGCTGCCCTCCACCTTCGTGCTCTATGCGACCTATCGCTACGGCTGGGATGCAAGGACCGTCGGTCTCACGCTGGCGGTGGTCGGCATCTGCGCGATGGTGGTCCAGGGGGTTGCGATCGGGCCGATCGTGCGGCACCTCGGCGAGCGGCGCGCGCTGCTGCTCGGGCTTGGCTGCGGCGCGACTGGCTTTCTGATTTTCGGCGCGGCATCGACCGGCGCGCTGTTCTGGCTGGGCATTCCCGTGATGGCGTTGTGGGGCGTCGCGGGTGCGGCGACCCAAGCGCTGATGACGCGGCAGGTCGCGCCCGACCGGCAGGGCCAGTTGCAGGGCGCGATATCGAGCGTGCAAAGCGTCTCCCAACTGGTGGGGCCGTTTCTGTTCACGCTGACGTTTGCCTGGTTCATCGGAGCGCAAGCGCCGCTGAAACTGCCGGGCGCGCCGTTCCTGCTGGCCTCGGTGCTCTTGGTGCTGGCGTCCGCGCTTGCGGTGCGCGTGCTGGCGACCGGCCCGGGCGAACGCGCCTGAGCCTGCCGCCAGCGGACCCGCGACCCTACTTCTTCACCAGCGGACACTCGCTTTCGCTGAGCGGCCGCGCGGCCTCCTCGGCCGGGATCGTCGCCACCAGCTTGTAGTAGTCCCAGGGATATTTCGACTCTTCGGGCTTCTTCACCTCGAACAGGTAGGCCGGCAGCATCTTGCGGCCGTCGATGCGAATGGTGCCCTTGCCGAACAGCACGTCGTCGGTCGGCAATTCCTTCATCTTGACGACGATCTTGGCGCCGTCATGCGAATTGCCGCCCATCGCCTCCAGTGTCTTGAGATAGTGCAGCACGCCGGAATACAGGCCCGCCACCGTCATCGACGGCATCGACCCCTTCGGCGACAGCTTCTGGAAGCGCTTCGACCATGTGCGCGTATTGTCGTTCATGTCCCAGTAGAACGACTCCGTGAAGGTGAGACCCTGCGCGGTGTTCAGCCCCAGCGCATGCACGTCATTGATGAAAAGCAGCAGCGCCGCGAGCTTCTGTCCGCCCGCCACGATGCCGAATTCGGAGGCCTGCTTGATCGCATTGGTGGTGTCGCCGCCGGCATTGGCGAGCCCGACCACCTTGGCTTTCGAAGCCTGCGCCTGCAGCAGGAACGACGAAAAGTCCGAGGTATTGAGCGGATGCTTGACGCCGCCCAGAACCTTGCCGCCACTGGCGGTAACGACGGCCGCGGTGTCGCGCTCGAGCGCGTAGCCGAAGGCGTAGTCGGCGGTCAGGAAGAACCAGCTGTCGCCGCCGGCCTTGGTCAGCGCCTTGCCGGTGCCGGTGGCGAGCATGTAGGTATCGTAGGTCACCGACAGCGTGTTCGGCGTGCATGCCTTGCCGCTGATGTCGGCGCTGGCGCCGCCCGAATTGATCATGATCGCGTTCTTGTCCTTGACCAGATTGGACACCGCGAGCGCGACGCTGGAGGTTGGCGTGTCGACGATGGCATCGACCTTGTCGACGTCGATCCACTGCCGGGAAATGTTGACGCCGACGTCCGGCTTGTTCTGGTGATCGCCGCTCAGCACGTCGATCTTCCAGCCCTTTGCGGGCAGGCCGGAATCTTCCACGGCCATCTTGACGGCGACCACCGAGTTGGGGCCGCCGATGTCGGCGTACAGGCTCGACATGTCGTTCAGCACGCCGATCTTGACCGTCTTGTCCTGAGCCAGCGCCGGGGTTGCAACCCCCAGTCCCGCGCATGTCAGAAGCACGGCGGTGCGCCGCGTCAGCATCGTCATCGTCATCGAAATTCCCCCTTGGTTTGCCGGTTTTTCCACATTGGGCGCCAGTGAATAGCGGGGGAGTTCGGGAGTCAATCGGGCTGAATGCCCCGAAAGGGGTCACGCCGGGCTTTGGAAACTCAGGAGCTTGCGGGTCGGGTAATCGTAGAGTTTGCCGGTCTCGGTCCAGCCGGGCAGGCACATCGGCACGATGAATCCGGCGGCCTGGTCCGGCGTGTCCAGTGTCAGGGGATCTTCGCCCGGAAACACGGTGGCGCGCATGCGGGTGCGGATCGGGCCCGGGCTGAACAGATTGACGCGAACCGGCGTCGTTGCGGTCTCGTTGGCCCATACCCGCACCAGCGTTTCCAGCGCGGCTTTCGAGGCGGCATACGGACCGACATAGGCCAGCGCCTTGTAGGAAGCTGCCGAGGTGACGAATACCGCGCGGCCGGCATCGGACTTTTTCAGCAACGGCTCCATGCACCGGATCAGTTGAAAGTTGGCCGATACGTTGACCGCGATCACGTCGTTCCACGGCTTCATCTCGATATGGCCGAGCGGCGAGGACGGGCCGGCGACGCCGGCATTGCCGACCAGGATGTCGAGCTTGCCGTGGCGCTCGTTGAGGGCAGCACCAAGGCGGGCGATGCCGTCGAAGTCGGTGAGGTTGAGCGGCACCAGGGTGGCGCTGCCGCCGTCCTTTCGGATCGCGTCGTCAAGTTCTTCGAGCCCGCCTTGGGTTCGCGCCACCGCGATCACATGGGCGCCGGCCTTGGCCAGCGCCCGCGCGGTGGCATAGCCGATGCCGCGCGACGCGCCGGTGACGAGAGCAATGCGGGAGGCGAGGGGGAGGGGCATCGGGTAACTCTATCGGCGGTCGTCCCTGCGAACGCAGGGACCCATACGCCGTGCAGGTGATGATGGAAAACGATGTGCCTATTGATACCGCCCGAACAATCGGCGCCCGGGATTATGGGTCCCCGCTTTCGCGGGGACGAGCTATCAGCTCGCCTCCGCCAGCAAGGACAGTTGCCGCGGCTGGGCTTCGGCCTGCGTCAGGTCGGTGAGCGCGGTGGGGTAGTCGCCGGTAAAGCAGTGATCGGTGAATTTCGGGTGCGCGGGGTCGCGGCCGGGTTCGCCCATGGCGCGGTAGATGCCGTCGACCGACAGGAACGCCAGCGTGTCGGCGCCGATCAGCTGCCGCATCTCTTCGAGGTTATGGGTTGCCGCCAAGAGGCCGGCGCGATCGGGGGTGTCGATGCCGTAATAATCCGGATGCGTGATCGGCGGCGAGGCGATGCGGAAATGCACCTCGCGCGCGCCGGCGTCGCGCATCATCTTGACGATCTTCCGCGATGTGGTGCCGCGCACCAGGCTGTCGTCGATCAGCACGATGCGCTTGCCCTGGATCGCGGCGCGGTTGGCCGAATGCTTCATGCGCACGCCGAGTTCGCGCACGCTCTGGGTGGGCTGGATGAAGGTGCGGCCGACATAGTGGTTGCGGATGATGCCGAGTTCGAACGGCACCCCGGATTCCCGGGAATAACCCAGTGCGGCGGGCACGCCGGAATCCGGCACCGGCACCACCACGTCGACATCGACATGGCTCTCGCGGGCGAGTTCAGCGCCCATCGCCTTGCGCACGTCGTAGACCGAGCGGCCGCCTACGATCGAATCCGGCCGCGAGAAGTAGATGTATTCGAAGATGCAGGGGCGCGGCGGCATCGGCGGAAACGGCTTGTGGCTTTGCACGCCATGGCGGTCGAACACGATGACTTCGCCGGGTTCGACGTCGCGGATGTATTTCGCGCCGATGATGTCGAGCGCGCAGGTTTCCGACGCCAGGATCGGACAGCCGTCGAGTTCGCCCATCACCAGCGGGCGAATGCCGAGCGGATCGCGGGCGCCGATCAGCTTCTTGTTGGTCAGCGACACCAGCGAGTAGGCGCCTTCGATCGCGCGCAGCGCCTCGATGAAACGGTCGATGAAGCGGTTGCGCTTGGACTGCGCGACCAGGTGCAGGATCACCTCGGTGTCGGTGGTGGATTGCATCATGGCGCCGTTGCGCACCAGTTCACGGCGCAGCGTCAGCCCGTTGGTGAGATTGCCGTTGTGGCCGACCGCGAAGCCGCCGGCGTTGAGCTCGGCGAACAGCGGCTGCACGTTGCGCAGGATGGTTTCGCCCGTCGTGGAGTAGCGCACGTGGCCGACCGCGATGGTGCCGGGCAGGCGTGCAATCACGTCGGCGCGGGAAAAGGTGTCGCCGACCAGACCGAGCCGCCGCTCGGAATGGAACCGGGAGCCGTCGAAGGAGACGATGCCGGCGGCCTCCTGGCCGCGGTGCTGCAGGGCGTGCAATCCGAGTGCGGTGATGGTGGCGGCGTCGGGATGGCCGAAGATGCCGAATACCCCGCATTCCTCGCGGAGCGTGTCGCCGTCGAGGTCCTGGTCCGTAAGGTCGAAATCGCAGTGTTCGGCTTGATCGGAAGGGCTCTGTTGGCAGTCCATCGCGCCTCTCTTGTGGCCAAGTATTAGCGTCTCGTATCAACGTCCCGTGGGTTTCTCGATCAGCTTTTTCAGGCTGTCGCGGGCAGGTTTGCTGTAGCCATCACCGGGGGCCGGCGCCGTCGGTTCGGTCTCAGGTTGGTCGTCATCCGGCTTGTTCTTCTTGAATCTCTTCAAGATGGTGTTCTCGGGGTCGTCAGGCAAGAGCGACATCAGCCAATCGCCGGTTCCCTGCAGCACCACCCGGGACTTCGCGCCCGTCACCCAGTCCGGCCGCTGCTTCTCCGGAACCAGCCAGATGAAGAACTGGTAGGCGACCACGACGATCAGAAGGCCGCGCGCCAGCCCAAACAGGAACCCGAGGGTGCGGTCGAGCGCCCCGATCCGGGAGTCCAGGATCATGTCGGATATCCGCACCGTCACGATGGAGACCACGATCAGGGTGCCGACGAAGACGCCGGCGACCACCACTATGGCTGCGACCGTGTCGTTGTTGAAATAAGTTTTCGCGGTCGGCAGCAGTTTCGAGAATCCATAGAGGGTGACCAGCGCCGCAGCACCCCATGCCGCGATCGACAGGATCTCGCGCATGAAGCCGCGCACCATCGCCAGCAGGCCGGAGATCAGCATCACCGCGAGCAAAGCGAGATCGAGTATGGTTATCGGCATCGGCTGGTCAGGTCCGCATCAAAGCTTCGAAACCGCGAATCGGCAACGTCGGTGCCGCCCTAGGTGACGGGGATATGGCCTATCCCGCAAGGCCGGAAATCGTGCCATCCGTGCGCGCGGGTTATAGCGGCGGGGGACGACAAGGTCACGCTCGGCTAGCCTTCCTGACGCCGGAATCTCACAGGTGTGGCATTTTTCTCTAGCTGGCTGTCCCGGTTTTGCGGCGGGGTCCGCTCCCGATCGGCTCGGGGCGTGCCCCGGGCAGCAATTTCCGCCACCAGGCTGGTCAATCCGCCGACGGTATTGAGGATCATGCCTGAATCGCCGCCGCTGTCGCCACGCGCCGATTCGGGCAGCAGGGCGCGGCCGAAACCGAGCTTGGCCGCTTCCTTCAGGCGCGCTGCGGTTTGCGCCACCGGCCGGACCGCGCCGGACAGCGAAATCTCGCCGAAATAGACCGCATCCGTCGGCAGCCGCGCATTGACCAGCGACGACACCAAGGCGGCGGCCGCGGCCAGGTCCGCCGCCGGTTCCTGAATCCGCAAGCCCCCGGCCACGTTCAGGTAGACGTCATGTCCGGACAGCTTGACCCCGCAATGGGCCTCCAGCACCGCCAGCACCATCGACAGCCGGCTCGGGTCCCAGCCCACCACGGCGCGGCGCGGGGTGGGAAGCGAGGTCGGCGCCACCAGCGCCTGCAATTCCACCAGCACCGGGCGGGTGCCCTCGATCCCGGCGAATACCGCCGTGCCCGGACTGCCCAGGTCGCGCTCGGACAAAAACAGCTCGGACGGATTGGAGACCTCGCGCAAGCCGAGGCCCGTCATCTCGAACACGCCGATCTCGTCGGTCGGGCCGAAACGGTTCTTCACCGCGCGCAGGATGCGGAATTGCTGCGAGCCTTCGCCCTCGAACGACAGCACCGCATCGACCATGTGTTCGACCACGCGGGGACCGGCGATCTGGCCGTCTTTTGTCACATGCCCGACCAGGATGATCGCAGCACCGGATTTCTTGGCAAACCGGATCAGCGCCTGCGCCGAGGCGCGCACCTGCGTCACCGTGCCGGGCGCCGACTCCACCGTGTCGGTCCACATGGTCTGGATCGAGTCGATCACGATCAGCCGTGGCACCGCGCCCTCTGATAGCGTCGAGACGATATCCTCGACCGAGGTTTCGGCGGCAAGCTGCACCGGCGCGTCGGCTAGGCCTAAGCGCTCGGCGCGCAGCCGCACCTGCGCCACGGCTTCTTCGCCGGAAATATACACCGCGCGGTGGCCGGCCCGCGCCAAGAGCGAAGTGGCCTGCGTCAGCAGCGTCGACT
>NZ_SSMW01000091.1 GCF_004799405.1 Bradyrhizobium sp. | reverse complement strand
CCGGGATGATCCGGTGGACCTGTGGTGACTGTTACCGGCATGGCTTGTTTTTTCTGCCCTGCCGGGCTGCGGGTGCATCGTGCGCCCGGCATTCCCCACGCCCTCTTGGGCGAAACCAATAGGCACGACTCGGGCGAAACACGCCGCGGGAGTGCGAAGTCGTGTTCGATGAAATCCAAACGCTCTACGGTGCCAGAACGCGTCCGTGCAACCGCCGGCCGGCGCTCAGGCGGATTTGGACCGATACGCTGCGAGAAACATCTGCGTCGCGCTCTCGATCACTTGCGCCATCCGTTCCGCCGAAGGCGCCGGGGCGGCCTGAAAAATAAACGGCAGAAACAACGAGGCCTGGCACATCAGCATGAATTGCGAGGCCGCGAGCTGGCAGTCCTCGATCGCAAGATCGGCCGGTCCGACATGCGCTTCGAGATAGCCGGCAAGGCGATCGATGGTTTTCTCCAGCACCTGCTCGTAATAGCGGCGGCCGACCTCCGGCATTCGTTCGGCAATGGCCATCACGGTGCGGATCGCCGATCCGCCACCCGGCCGGCACAACAATGCGATATAGGCCTGGCCGAACTCCCGAAGCGTGGTGGCGACGTCGCGTTCGGGGTCGAAATTGAAAGCCATCTTTTGCTGGTCGAGCGTTTCCCGTTCGACGATGGCTTCGAACAGCCGGTTCTTGTCGGCGAAATAGACATAGAGCGTCCCCTTGGAGACGCCGGCGGCACGGGCGATTTCGCCCATGCTGGCGCCATCAAACCCGAGGTCCATGAAGACCTTGCTGGCGCCGTCGAGAATTTGGCGGCGCTTCGAGCTGTCCTCGTCACCGACGAATGGGAGGGGGGCTGGGTGGACTGCAACCATTGGTTAGCTTTTCGGGAAGGTTTCCGATCCTGGAAACGCCTCGGAAGGAACTCGCTGTTTATGGTGTGGCGGGTGGAATGTACCTTGACCGAACCGTTCGGTCAATGTTAATTTGGGGGCTGACGATGGGGCGCGATCTGTGGGCGCCCTTGCGTCGCGACACCGTCGTAGTGGGAGGCCGTGATGGCCGTAGCGAGAGACCAGGCGGCACGCATCCTTCGTCCCGAGCCGGACGCCGATGGCGAGTCCGCCCGCGACACTTCCGCTGAACTCGCCGCCTCGCTTCGCGCGCAGCTTTCGGAAGAAACCGTTGCCCGCCGCCCCGCCGAGACGCCGGCGTCCGACAAGCCCGCGATCGACAAGCCGGCCGCTCCCGCTCAACCCGCTGCGGCCAAACCCGGCAAGCGCAAACTGGTATTGATGGGCGTCGGCTTGTTGCTCGCGCTCGCCGCCGCCTCCTACGGCGTTCACTACGTTCTGTTTGGACGCTTTTTCGTCTCTACCGACGACGCCTATGTGCGCGCCAACAACACCACGCTCGGTGCGCGGGTGACCGGGCATATCGCGGCAATCTTTCCCGCCGACAATGTCGTGGTCCATACCGGCGACGTGATCTTCAAGATCGATGACGGCGACTATCGGATCGCGGTGGACGCCGCACGCACCAAGATCGCAACCCAACAGGCCACCATCGACCGTATCGGCCGTCAGGTCACCGCGCAGCAAAGCGCGGTCGAGCAGGCCAACGCGCAGGTCGTTTCCGCCGATGCCGGGTTGAAGCGCGCCGGCCTCGACTACGACCGCCAGCAGGCGCTCAGCAACAAGGGGTTCGCCTCGCGCGCAACATTCGAAGTATCCGAGGCCGGGCGCGACCAGGGCGCGGCGGCGTTGAGGGCGGCGCAGGCGGCCTATGACGCGGCGCGCGACAATGTCGAGGTCACCAGGGCGCAGCAGGCCGAAGCCACAGCCCAGCTTGCGGAATTGCAGACATCGCTCGCCAAGGCCGAACGCGATCTCGATTTCACCTCGGTGCGCGCCCCGGTCGATGGCACCTTCTCCAATCGACTGGTCTCCACCGGCGACTTCGTCGTGGTGGGACAACGGCTCGGCAATGTGGTGCCGCTCGATGACGTCTATATCGACGCCAACTTCAAGGAGACGCAGCTCAAGCGCATCCGTCCGGGCCAGCCGGTGACGATTTCGGTGGATGCCTACGGCCATCGCAAATTCGCCGGCGTCGTCGACAGTATCTCGCCGGCGGCCGGCTCGGTGTTCACGCTGCTGCCGCCGGACAACGCCACCGGCAACTTCACCAAGATCGTGCAGCGGCTTCCGGTTCGCGTCCGCGTGCCGAAGGATGTCGCAAGGCAGAACCTTTTGCGCGCCGGCATGTCGGTTTATGCCACCGTCGACACCACCGCCGGCGCCAAGGATGCCGACAGCGATGCCGACCTCGACGCGCCGCCGGCCGCGATCCATCCGCAGTAATTTGCAATCGGGCGTGCGCCCGATTGATAAGCCCGTCCTGACCTGAGCAGATCATGGCTGACGCGACCACCGCCCCGCCCTCGATGATGAACGCCGCGGCCGCGCCCTCCGAACGCATCGCGCCGCGGCGGCTGGTTGCGTTTCTCATCATGGTGTTCGGGATGTTCATGTCGATCCTGGACATCCAGATCGTCTCGGCGTCGCTCTCCGACATCCAGGCGGGGCTGTCGGCCAGTTCGACCGAAGTATCGTGGGTCCAGACCGCGTACCTGATCGCCGAGGTGATCGCGATCCCGTTGTCGGGCTTCCTGTCGCGGGCGCTCGGCACCCGGTTGCTGTTCGCGATTTCCGCCTCCGGCTTCACCGTCGCAAGCCTGTTTTGCGGATTCACCTCGTCGATTGAGCAGATGATCCTTTGGCGCGCGATCCAGGGTTTTCTGGGCGCCGGCATGATCCCGACGGTGTTCGCTTCTGCCTATACGGTGTTTCCGCGCTCGAAATTCTACATCGTCGGTCCGATCATCGGCCTGGTCGCCACGCTGGCGCCGACCATCGGTCCGACCGTCGGCGGCTTCATCACCGACGTGATGTCGTGGCACTGGCTGTTTTTCATCAACGTCGTCCCCGGCATCGCCATCACCGTCGGCGTGTTGACGCTGGTCGATTTCGACCAGCCGAATTTTGCGCTGCTCGATCGTTTCGACTGGTGGGGTCTGATCGCGATGGCCGGATTCCTCGGCGCGCTCGAATATGTGCTGGAGGAAGGTCCGCAATATGAGTGGCTGCAGGATACTTCTGTGGCGGTCTGCGCCTCGATCTGCGGGATATCGGCCATCGCGTTCTTCTGGCGCGTGCTGACCGCGGAAGAGCCGATCGTCGACGTCAGGGCGTTCACCGACCGCAATTTCGGCATCGGCTGCCTGATCTCGTTCTGCGTCGGCATCGGGCTTTACGGCCTGACCTATGTCTATCCGCGCTACCTCGCCGAGGTGCGCGGCTACAGCGCGCTGATGATCGGCGAGACCATGTTCGTCTCCGGCGTCACCATGTTCCTCACCGCGCCGGTCGTCGGGCGTCTGATGCAGAGGGTCGACATGCGCCTGATCATCGCGGCAGGCCTCGTGATCTTCGCGCTCGGCTCCTGGCAGATGACCTGGATCACCCGCGACTACGACTTCTACGAGCTGCTGGTGCCGCAGATCCTGCGCGGGATCGGCATGATGTTCGCGATGGTGCCGACCAACAACATCGCGCTCGGCACCCTGCCGCCGGACTGGGTCAAGAACGCCTCGGGACTGTTCAACCTGACCCGCAACCTCGGCGGCGCGGTCGGGCTTGCGGTCATCAACGAGGTGCTGAACGACCGTACCGATCTGCATATCTCGCGGCTGCAGGACCGGGTGACCTGGGGCAACACCACGGCGACCGAAACGCTCAACATGTTCACCCAGCGCCTGCAGGGCATGGGCGACGCCTCACTGATGGCGATGAAGCAATTGTCGCAGATCGTTCACCGCCAGGCCGTGGTGATGGGATATGGCGACGTCTTCTTCATCCTGACGCTGTTCTATTTCGGCCTCAGCCTGCTGGTCATGCTGTTGAAAAAACCCGCCGCGCTTCCTTCGGCGCCGGCGCACTGATCCCCGCGCCAACTTGCAAATCGCCCGGGATGGATTTATAAGCCTCGGCTTCGTCGCTCGAACCGGGGAGATTTGCATGATTTCGATCTATTCGCAGATTGCGTCCTCGTGTCCGAAGCCCATGCTGGACGCCTGTCTGGCCCTTTGAGGGCCGTTTCCGTCAGCATCGATCGGGCCTGACGTCCCGGTCTTCCAAGAGTTTCCTGATTTTTTCAACGACGCTCGCGCTCGGCCCGACGCCGTCGCGCGTCAAACCAAATGGAGCCGGCGTGCGCGTGAGCGCAGCCGGATGACGCCATGACCGCTCAAATCAACCGGCGCCCCACCGCGATCCGCGTGGTGTTGCCGTTCGTGTTCCGTCACTGGCTGAAGCAGCCGGCCCGCGCCGCCGTGGTCGCCGGCGGCCTGCTCGGCGCCACGGTGGCCGACCTGTTCATGCCGGTATTTTCGGGACGCCTGGTCGATGCCATGACCCATGGCGCGTCGGATCCGGCCGCTCGTCGCGCGGCGTTGATGGCGTTCGGCGGAATCGTGACGCTGGGCCTGATGTCGATGATCCTGCGCCTCGTTGGCTTGCAGGCGATCGTGCCGTTCACGCTGCGGATCATGTCCGACGTGTCGCGCGAGGCCTTCACGCGCGTGCAGCGTTTCTCGACCGACTGGCACGCCAACAGCTTTGCCGGCTCGACCGTGCGCAAGATCACCCGCGGCATGTGGGCGCTCGACCTGCTCAACGACACGATCCTGATGGCGCTGATGCCGTCGCTGTTGGTGCTGCTGGGGTCGATGATCCTGCTCGGGCTGCACTGGCCGTCGCTCGGCCTCGTGATTGCGGTTGGCGCCGCGATCTACATTCCGATGATCGTGCTGTTCTCGACGCGTTACATCGCGCCCGCCGCCCGGGTCTCCAACGCCTGGGACACCAGGGTCGGCGGCACGCTGGCGGACGCCTTGACGTGCAATGCGGTGGTGAAGTCGTTCGGCGCCGAGGATCGCGAGGACGCGCGGCTGGCGCGCGTCATCAACCGATGGCGCACGCGCGTGCGGAGGACCTGGCTGCGCTACAACTACACTTCCACGGCGCAGCTTACGGTGCTGCTGTGCCTGCGCGCGTCGGTGATCGGCGGTTCGGTGTTGCTGTGGATCGCCGGCCGCGCGTCGCCGGGCGACGTCACCTATGTGCTGACCAGCTACTACATCATCCACGCCTACCTGCGCGACGTCGGCATGCACATCAACAACCTGCAGCGCTCGGTCAACGACATGGAGGAGCTTGTCGCGATCCACGACGAGGCGATCGGCATCGCCGATGCCGCCGATGCACTGCCGATCAGCGTGCACGGCGGACGTATCGTGTTCGAGAATGTGACGTTCCACTATGGCGGTCATCGCACGGCGTTGTACGACGGCCTGTCGGTGGACATCCGCGCCGGCGAGCGCGTCGGCCTGGTCGGCCGCTCCGGTTCCGGCAAGACCACCTTCGTCAAGCTGGTGCAGCGGCTCTATGACGTGAGCGGCGGCCGAATCCTGATCGATGGCCAGGACATCGCCCAGGCGACGCAGCATTCGCTGCGCAGCCAGATCGCGATCGTGCAGCAGGAGCCGATCCTGTTTCACCGGTCGCTGGCCGAGAACATCGCCTATGCCCGGCCCGGCGCCGGCATGGCGGCGGTGGAGCAGGCAGCGCGGCTCGCCAACGCGCATGAGTTCATCCTGCGGCTGCCGAAAGGCTACGCCACGCTGGTCGGCGAACGCGGCGTCAAGCTGTCCGGCGGCGAGCGGCAGCGTGTGGCGCTGGCGCGGGCATTTCTCGCGGATGCGCCGGTGCTGATCCTCGACGAGGCGACATCGAGTCTCGACTCGGAGTCGGAGGCATTGATCCAGCAGGCGATGGAGCGGCTTATGCAGGGCCGTACCTCGATCGTGATCGCGCATCGGCTGTCGACGGTGCGCAGCCTTGATCGCATCCTGGTGTTCGATCGCGGCGAGATCGCCGAGCAGGGTACCCATGCCTCGCTCGCCAACCGCGCCGGAGGAATCTATCGCGGGCTGTTCGAGCGGCAGGCGACCGAGTTCGATCGGATTTCGGCGGCGGAGTGAGGAACGGCCTGATTCCGGGTTCGCATCTTCGATGCGTCCCGGAATCACCGCTAATGCAGGCCGAAGCTGCTCCAGACCAGACCGGCTCCGGAAAGAAACAACAGGCCGAGCACCACGTCGCGGAAATTCTGGTCGCTTAACACGCGATAGGTGCGCGTGCCGATCCAGGCGCCGAAGATCGTCATCGGCAGCACCAGCAACGCCAGCCAAAGCACTTTCGCGGTGATGAAGCCGGAGCCCGCCTGCAGGCATAGTGCCGCAACCAGCACGGTCCAGTTGAAGGCCTGAAAAACGCCGCGCCGCTCGTCCTTGCCCCAGCCTCGCACGCTGGCCCACAAGGTCGGCAGCGGGCCGGACAACCCGGCCAGCCCGCCAAGGATGCCGCCGGCAAATCCGATTGCTGCATCGGCCGTCCGGCCGCCGAAGCTCCAGGCAAGTGGGGTGCGGCTGAAATAGAGCATGGTCGGAAACACCAGCAGAAGCAGGCCGATGGCTAGTTTGAAGATGCCGGGATCGGCATGGGCGACCAGCACGGTCCCCAGCGGCACGCCCGCGAGGCCGCCGGCGACAAACGGCCAGACCAGCTTGACGTCGATAAATCGCCAAAAGGCCAGCAGCGAGGAAGTTTGCGAGACGATGGAGCAGATCATGACGAGCGACACCGCGACGGTGGGCGGCAACACATGGAGCCAGATCCCCAGCGCCATCAGCCCGGTTCCGAATCCGGCAAGGCCGGACACGAAGCCGCCGGCGAGCGCACCGAGCAACAGCAGGACAATCGCGACCGTGTTCATCGCTCCGGAATTTTCTGTCGTTGAATGGCCGGTTTTCGGAATTGGCGGGCGGTCGTTTATGTGCCCTATAGCGATCCAGTCCCGGTAATAACGAGGAAAGCGTCATGGGAGCAACCTTTCTTGTTTGCCACGGCGCGTGGTCGGCGGGATGGGCGTGGAAGAAGATGCACCCGCGCATGCAAGCCGCGGGGCATCGTCTGGTGACACCCACCTGCACCGGCCTCGGCGAGCGCGAGCATCTGGCCAATCCGTCGATCGATCTGGAAACCCACATTCAGGACATCCTGAACGTCATCCGGTTCGAGGACCTGCGCGACATCGTGCTGATCGGCCACAGCTATGGCGGCATGGTCGCGTCAGGCGTGGCCGACCGTGCCCGGGACCGCATTGCGCAACTGATCTATCTCGATGCGTTCGTGCCGAAGGAGGACAGAGCCTGCTCGACTTGCTGCCGGAATCGGAACGGCAACGGATGCTGCAACTTGCCAAATCCGGCGATGGCTGGCGTGTGCCACCGAACCCGACGCCGCCGGATACGCCACCAGCCGATCTCGAATGGTTGACCGCGCGCCGCGTCGACATGCCGATCAAGTGTTTCGAGATGAAGCTGCGATTGCAGGGCGGGCGGCTGACCCTGCCACGCAGCTACGTTTACGCCACGCGGGCTTCGCCGGTCGATGCCTTCGGTCCGTTCGCGGCGCGTGCCAAAAACGATCCGGGCTGGCGTTACAACGAGATCGACGCCAGTCATTCGCCGCACGTCACCGCGCCGGACATGTTGATGCCGTTGCTGGAGAAGATCGTTTCGAACTGAATGACGGTTGCTGAATTGGCGAGGGGTCCGGCGTGTTGGCGCCGAACCCCTCATTTTCAGATATCAGCCGGCCTGTAAGCCGGGTTTTGTAGGGCACCGCCCCGCTTTCGCGAGACGATACGTGACGGCCATTCCTCTGGGACAACGTTTGCACGTTGCCTCGAGCAACCTACCCGGACGGCGAGCCTGACATCGCCCTGCGGTGTTTTCGCTTGCACGAACGAACCCGCGTTGCCGTCCCTATTCGGTCTTGCTCCCGGTGTGGTTTGCCATGCCGTTTCCGTTGCCGGACCCGCGGTGCGCTCTTACCGCACCTTTTCACCCTTACCCTCCGTCCCAGCTTGCGCTGCTGTGGAGGGCGGTTCGTTCTCTGTGGCACTGTCCCTGGGGTCGCCCCCGCCGGGTGTTATCCGGCACCGTATGTCGATGGAGCCCGGACTTTCCTCTCCCGCAGCCTTTCGACCGTAGCAGGAGCGGCCGTCCGGCCGACTGACGGTCTAGGCATGGGGGCTCAAAGCCGTCGCGTCAAGCCGATAGGGCCGGCCAGGGCGGTCAAAATAAATTATCCTGAAGATGTCGTTTTACCGACGGGCGGTTCGACCGGGTGTCGGCGAGATGCGCCGATCAAGAGGAGTTAACGCGATGCAGTATTTGCTGATGATCTATCAGAACGAAGCCGAGTACGCCAAAATGGACCCTGCGAAGGGCCAAAAGATGTTCGAGGAATATGGCGTGTTCACCCAGTCCATCATCCAGAGCGGTAATTTCAAGGCCGGCGACCGGCTGCAGCCGGTATCGACCGCGACCACCGTCCGCGTCCGCGATGGCAAAACCTTGACAACCGACGGACCGTTCGCGGAAACGCGCGAGCAACTCGGCGGCTATTATCTGGTCGAAGCCAAGGATCTCAACGCCGCGCTGGCGATTGCCGCGCGCATTCCCGGCGCCAAAACGGGATCGATCGAAGTCAGGCCGATCTGGGTTTATAATTGAGTTTCGAACCCATCCAATCGTCGTTCCGGACTCGTGCTTGGCGCGGCCCGGAATGACGAACTGATGTAGTCCCATGACCCCTGCCGAAATCGAAAAAATCTTCCGCGACGAGGCGGGCCGGGCGTTGGCAACGCTGATCCGCTTGGTCGGCGATTTCGATCTCGCCGAGGATGTCCTGCAGGATGCGTTTGCGGCAGCCCTGGAACGCTGGCCCGCCGCGGAGCCGCCGTCCAATCCGCGGGCGTGGCTGGTCAATGTCGCACGCAACAAGGCGATCGACCGGATCCGCCGGCAAATCTCATTTCGCGGCAAGCAGCAGGAGTTGTTGCGGGAGATTGAGTTGGCCGCGTCGGATGCATCTGGAACCGGCGACGTGGCGCTGGACGACGACATGCTGCGGCTGATTTTCACCTGTTGTCATCCGGCGTTCGCCGCCGAAGTTCAGGTCGCGTTGACGCTGCGCACGGTATGCGGATTGAGCACCGCGCAGGTCGCACGCGCGTTTCTGGCCGGCGAGGACGCGATGGCGCAGCGCCTGGTTCGCGCCAAGCAGAAAATCCGTCTCGCCGGCATCCCCTATGAGGTGCCGGAACGCGAAACGCTGGGGCCACGGCTGCGCGGCGTGCTCGCGGTAATCTACCTCGTCTTCACCGAAGGCTATGCCGCAACCTCGGGCGAAGATCTGATGCGGCCGGATCTGGCGCGCGAAGCGATCCGGCTTGGCCGTCTGCTCGATGGCCTGATGCCGCAGCGGGGCGAGATCAAGGGACTGTTGGCGCTGATGCTGCTGCATGACGCGCGCCGCGCCGGGCGCGAGACGGCCGGCGGCGATATCGTGCTGCTGGAAGAGCAGGACCGCGCGTTGTGGGATCGCGGGCAGATCGCCGAAGGTTTGAAACTGGTGGAAGACGCCTTGCAGACGCACGGCCGGCCGCAATCCTACACGGTTCAAGCCGCGATCGCGGCATTGCACGCGCGGGCGCCGAGTTATCGCGACACCGACTGGCCGCAGATCGCGGGCCTCTATGAAGTGTTGCTGCGGATCAGTCCGTCGCCGGTGATCGAGCTCAATCACGCCGCCGCCGTATCGATGGTCGATGGACCGGCGCGTGCGATGGACTTGATCGACGCGCTGGAAGTTCGCGGCGGACTCAACGGCTACGAACTGATGCCGGCGGTCCGCGCCGATCTGCTGCGCCGCCTCGGCCGGCATGACGCGGCGCGCGAGGCCTACCTTAAGGCAACGGCCGCGACCCAACTGGAGCCGTTGCGGCGGCTTTACGCCCGACGCATTGCCGGACTCGATGGTCATTAACCGAGGCTCCGCGCAGGCATGACGTCGACCGGTGATCCGACGAGAGTCTCCTACCTCGCCGCGACCGCCTCATAGATATCGTCCTCCTGCGCGGTGTGGAGGCGTACCAGCGTCTCCACTGCCTCGATCAGGCGCTGGGCGTCGCGAATGAGATAGCGGTCGACCTTCTCCGACGGCAGGTCCTCGGTGACGCGGGCGAGCAGCCGGGCGAGATGCAGGATCTCGCGGTGCGCCCGGCTCATGGCGGAGAGGCCGTGGCTCTCCCTGAGAACCTTGACCAGCTCGGGGTAGACGTTGCCCTCGTCGTCGCGCTCATGCACGACGACCCTCTCCTGCACCAGCTTGTTCGCCTCCGCGATCAGCGCCGCCGCGCTTTCGGCGACGGCATCGTCGAGTGCATCGACGATCGATCGCAGCCGGTCGAGAATGCCGATCAGCGCGATGTGGTCGTGATGCAGTTCGCGCCCGGCCGCTGCCGTCATGCTCTTGCCGGCGTGGCCGTGGGCCGGGGTCAAGGCGCGCAGCGCATTGAGGATCACGGCAACGTCGATCGCTTCCTGGAGGATGGCCGCCGGCACCGGCAGCAGCCAGCCAAAGGTTGCTGCCACCATGGCCAGGGTCGAAAGGCCCATACCCGCGACGATGCTTTGGATGGCGATCCGCCGTGCCCGTTGCGCGATCAAAATAGCCTCGCCGACCCGGTCGAGGCGGTCGGCGAGGATCACCACGTCGGCGGCCTCGGACGAAGCGCTGGCGCCGCGGGCACCCAGCGCAATCCCGACATCGGCTGCTGCCAGCGCCGGCGCGTCGTTGATGCCGTCGCCGACCATAATGGTCGGATGAAGCCGCTGCTCGTTGCGTACGGCATCGACCTTGTCGGAGGGCGCGCGTTCTGCCAGCACCGCGTCCAGGTCGAGCGCGGCGCCGATCGCCTGCGCGGCGCCGGCGCGGTCCCCGGTGACCATGACGATGCGTGCTACGCCCGCCTCGCGCAGCAACCGGATGGCCCGCGGGGTGTCGGCGCGGAGTTCGTCGGCGAGCAGCAATGCGCCGATCGGTCGCCCGTCGATGGCGATGAATACGATGAGCGCAGATCGCCACGAGGCGCGCCGTATCGCCCGTGATGCCCATTCCCTGGCGTGCGCGCCGGGGAAGATCATTTCGCGTGAACCGGCGCTCACGCGCTGTCCATCGATCATTCCGTGCAGCCCCGAGCCCATGGATTCCCTTACCTGTTCGGGGACTTCGAGGTTAAAGCCGCGCTCGGTCGCGGCCTGAACGATGGCGTTGGCGATCACATGATGCGACGCCTGTTCGAGCGAGGCACCGAGCATCAATACCTTGTCGGCCGTCTCGCCCGGCGCCACCTCGACGGAAAGAAGCCGCGCCCCGCCGACTGTCAGCGTCCCGGTCTTGTCGAACAGTACGGTATGCGCGCGCGCCAGCGTCTCCAGCGGTCCCCCGCCCTTAACCAGGATGCCGCGCCGTGCCGCCTGCGCGACACCGGCAATGAAGGCCACCGGTGCGGCGAGAATGAGCGGACACGGCGTCGCTGCCACGAGCACGGCCAGACTGCGAAGCAGGTCGCCGGAAATCAGCCAGGCGACGAAGGCAAGCGCCAGCGTGACCGGCAGGAACATCAGCGCATAGCGGTCGGCCAGTCGCACGAACGGCGCCTTCGCGGTCTGCGCCGCCGTCACCAGCCGCACGATGCCGGCATAGGTGCTTTCGCCGGCGACCGACGTCACCGTCATTTCAAAGGTCTCGCCGGCGTTCAGGGAGCCGCTGAGGACGGCGGCTCCGCGCGGCTTGGCCACCGGGATCGGTTCGCCTGTCAGCGCCGACTCGTCGATCGTCGCCGCAGCCGAATAGACGACGCCGTCGACCGGAACGACTTCGCCGGCGTGCACCAGCAGCCGGTCGCCGACGGCGACGGCGCCGATCGGCACTTCCTCGACATGGCTATCGGCGCGGCGATGGGCCTCGCGCGGCGCCCGATCGACCAGCGAGCGCAGATCATGCTCGGCACGGGTAACGGCGATCTCCTCGAGTACGTTGCCGCCGGAATACATCAACGCCACGACTGCGCCGGCCAGGGGCTGGCCGAGCGCGATCGCGGCGCTCATTGACACCAGTGCAATCGCATCGACACCAAGCCGCCCGCTCAGAAAATCCCGTGCGATCGAGACAGCCAGCCCCGCGACAACAGGTGCGGTCGCAAAGATCCAGCACAGATTGGCGAGATCCGGTCGGCCAGCAAGGGCGGCGACAATTCCTGCGCTCAGTCCCGCGACGGCGATCGTGACCAGTGTCCACCGCAGGACGCGCTCAAATGACATCGATCCATTCCGTGCTCATGCCGCCTTGGCGGCTTCTCGCCGAAAATGCACCGCTTACGCTTGAGGGAAATCAAGC
Source organism: Bradyrhizobium sp. (assembly GCF_004799405.1). GTDB lineage: Bacteria > Pseudomonadota > Alphaproteobacteria > Rhizobiales > Xanthobacteraceae > Bradyrhizobium. The sequence continues at coordinate 987 of NZ_SSMW01000091.1, read as the reverse complement.
GCCTGGCCGAATATTCGCCGTGTATTGTGGGGCGACGGGACGTGCCGTGAGGTTCGGCGCTACCTTGCCGCCGCAACCTTGGCATCGGTCGAAAGGGCCGCCAGCAGGCCTTGCAGTGTGGTCAGCGTCGAGTGATCGGCGACGCCGTCGACGCGTGCGGGGCGGAAGTGGCGCTGGAAGGCGGTGACCACTTCCATGGTCGCGCCGTCGTATTTTCCCGATATCGGGACACCGTAGCCGTATTTGGCCAGCGCCTGTTGCATGTCGCGGACATCGTCGCTGATGCTGCCCAGCTTGAGGGTTTCGCCGCGCACGATCGGCGCCGGCTGCACCCAGTGGCCGACGCCCGAATTGGCCAGCGAATGCCAGGGAAACTTCTCGCCGGGATCCTTCTTGCGGGACGGCGCGACGTCCGAATGCGCCAGCACCCGATGCGTCGGTACCTTGCGCCGGAGCATGATGCCGCGGCACAGCGCGATCACGGCGGCGATCTGGCGCAGCGGAAATTCGGGATAGCCCCAATCATGGCCGCGATTGACGATCTCGATGCCGATCGAGCAGGAATTGATGTCTTCCTCGCCGGCCCAGGAGGCCACGCCGGCATGCCAGGCGCGCTTGGCTTCCGGGACGCACTGCACGATGCGGCCGTCCTCCAGCACGATGTAATGGGCGGAAACGTCGGTTCCCGCCGTGCACAGCCGGGCGATCGCGCCTTCCACGTCCGGCATGCCGGTGTAGTGCAGCACGATCATGTCGGGCAAACGGCCCTTGTTGCGGTCGCCGTAGTTCGCCGACGGGATCACGTCGGAGGCGATCGAGGAATCCGGGGTGAATGTCTTCATGCTCGCACTGGCCGGTGGAATCGGGAGGGCGCGTTGACGCTTCGAATCAAGACCATCGGATGCGAACGAACCAAGCGACATAGGACAACTCAAACCGGGCAGGAGAACGGCAATGGTGCAGTGCCCGCTTACTATTCCTTTACGA
>NZ_SSMW01000090.1 GCF_004799405.1 Bradyrhizobium sp. | reverse complement strand
TCCGGAATAATGATGCCGCCAGCGGTCTTCTCTTCGGCGTCGATACGCTTGACCACAACGCGGTCGTGAAGCGGACGGAATTTCATGCAGTCCTCCTAAGCATTTGAAGATGTTGTAGAGTTTTGGAATTTGGCAGTCCCCGCCAGCGAGTGCCAGCGAGGCTGGACAGGACATAGGCCAGACCGGTGCGGGGGACAAGGGCTTCTAGCAGAAAAATTGGCACTCAAATATGACGGCTGCCAAAATCCGAAGGCATCGTTAACGATAGCGATCCGAGCCGGCGCCGCACTGTTAGCAGTCGCGGTAAGTAGCTGCCAACGCTCGAAATATCAACAGTTCGTTAAACTTTTAGGCTTGTGATGGGTTGGTATCGTGCGTCACATTTGTTTCATGTGAGCGCATCTCCACCGGGTGGCTCCCGGTCGGCGGCCACTTCGGAAAATGCGCTCCAGCAATGGAGGTTAGCATGGTCTCGCGGGTTGGGGTTTCCGAGGATTTCCGGAAGCAGGTGCTGGGTTACGGGCTGACGACGGCGCAAATTCTGTATCGCATGCCGGATCACCCTTCGCTGCTGCAAACCTACGTCTGGCAGAACTACGATCTGTTTCCGAAATTTCCGGCGCTGAAGGATTTTCTCTCGTTCTGGGAGAAGTCGCTGGAGGGACCGTTGTTCTCGGTGACGGTGGCGCATTCCAAGCTGATCAAGCCCGCCGAACTGCGCGCGGTCGACGGCGTGTTCCGGCTGCATTGATTTGCAGGATGGGCGGGCGCCCTTGCGCCGAAGTGATGGCGGGCTCGCTTCCTTAGCCACCCTGCGCGTTCCCTTTGTGCTAATATCCCTCCCGTGAAACGGAAAGGGAGAGTACCAATGGCCAAGCAGAAGCCGACCTCACGGGCTGCGGCCCGCAATGCCGCGCAGAAAAAATCGCCGGCGCGCAAGATCAATAAGGCCGCCGCCAAATCCACCTCGCGAAAGCGCGTCAAGGCGCGCGCCCTGCCGGCCGCCAAACCAAAGCGCCGTCCGAAGCAGCGTATCGCCATCAGCCATTACCGCGACGAGGATTTCAAAGCCGATGGCTTGCGCAGCTACGCGCATTACCGCGACCTCGGCATCGCCGGCGCGACCGGAGGTCTGGCCCAGGCGCATGTGATCCGGCTGATCGGACCATGCAATCCGGCAGAAGTCTCAAAGCTGCATTTCCACGACGTCGAATTCCAGATGGTCTATGTCCTCAAGGGCTGGGTCAAAACCTACATGGAAGGGCAGGGCGAGACCCTGATGAAGCAGGGTACCTGCTGGACCCAGCCGCCGCGGATCAAGCACCTGATCATGGACTATTCCGACGATGTCGAATTGCTCGAAGTGATTCTGCCGGCGGAGTTCAGGACGGTTGAACTGGCGGCGTAGTTCGTCATGCGGGGCCCACGCCAGGAGGCGTGTCCCGGAAGGACGTTGAGATATTTAACTCAACACCCCCACGATCGCACCCATCAGGCAGGTGGTCAGCGTGCCCGACACGATCGATTTCAATCCGAGCGATGCAATCTCGTCGCGGCGGCCCGGCGCCATGGTGCCGAGCCCGCCGATCATGATGCCGAGACTGCCGAAATTGGCAAAGCCGCACATGGCATAGAGCATGATAAGCCGGGAGCGGGGATCGAGCGCATCGGTGCCTAGTTTCGACAAATCGACATAGGCGATCAGCTCGTTCAGCACGGTCTTGGTGCCCATCAGGCTGCCCGCCGTGACCGCTTGGGGCCATGGCACGCCCATCAGCCAGCACACCGGCGCCATCGCGTAGCCCAGCACCCGCTGCAGCGAAATGCCGGCGCCGCCGACGTTGGGCAAAAGCCCGAGGATGGCGTTGGCGAGATATACAAGCGCCACCAGCACGATCAGCATGGCGATGATGTTGAGCAAAAGCTCAAGCCCGGCCGTGGTGCCCTTGACGATCGCGTCCATGGTGCCGGAAGCCTGCATGTCGGGATCGTCAAGCGCGCCGCCGGTGCGCTTGTCCGATGTCTCCGGTACCATGATCAGGCTGACCAGGATCGCGGCGGGCGCCCCCAGCACCGAGGCAATGACAAAATGCGCCGCGGCATCCGGAATCAGCGGCGCCAGCAGCGTAGCGTAAAGCACCAGCACGGTGCCGGCGATCCCGGCCATGCCGCCGGTCATGACCAGGAACAATTCGCTGCGGGTGAGCTGCGCCAGATAGGGCCGGATGAACAGCGGCGCTTCGACCATGCCGAGAAAGATGTTGGCGGCGGTCGACAGCCCAACCGCGCCGCCGACGCCGAGCGTGCGTTCCAAGAGCCACGCCATGCCGCGCACGATCGGCGGCAGCACCCGCCAATAGAACAGCAGCGTGGTGAGCACGCTCATGACGAGCACGACCGGCAGCGCCTGAAACGCCAGGATGAAATCCGCGCCGGGTGCCTTGAGATCGAATGGCAGCGCGCCGCCGCCGAGGTATCCGAACACGAAGGAGGTGCCCGCGCGCGAGGCCGCGGCAATTGCGCCGACGGCATCGTTGATGGCGCCGAACGCGTGCGCGACGAATGGCAGCTTTATCAGTGCCACCGCGGCAAGAATGGTGACGACGAGGCCAATCGCAGTCTGTCGCAGTGAAACCGCGCGGCGATTTTCACCGAATGCCCATGCGACCGCGAGCAATGCCAACACGCCGAACGCCGATTGCAGTTGCAGCATGTGCCCCCCGAGGCCACCCGTCATGCCCGGGACAAGCCCGGCCATGACGAATAATTCAGCACGCGCCCCGGGGGCGACAACTTATCCGCGTCCCACGAACGGCATCTTGCTCGCCATCACCGTCATGAACAGCACGTTGGCGTCGAGCGGCAGGCTTGCCATGTAGGCAACCGCGTCGCCGACCGCCTTGGCGTCCATGCGCGGTTCGGGAATCTTGCGGCCGTCGGGCTGCAGCACGCCGGCGACCATGCGGTCCGTCATCGGGGTTGCGGCATTGCCGATGTCGACCTGCCCGACCGCGATGTCGTACATGCGGCCATCGAGGTTGCTGGCCTTGGTCAGGCCGGTGATGGCGTGCTTGGTGGAGGTATAGGCCGCGGAGAACGGCCGTGGCGCGTGCGCCGAAATCGAACCGTTGTTGATGATGCGGCCGCCGCGCGGGGTCTGGTCCTTCATGATCCGGAAAGCATGCTGCGTGCACAGAAACGGTCCGGTGAGGTTGGTGTTCACCACGGCCTGCCACTGCGCCAGGCCGAGATCCTCGAAGTTCACCGGCGGCGCGCCCATGCCGGCATTGTTGAAGAGAAGATCGAGCCGGCCATAGACCTCCATCACCTTGGCGAACAACGCCGCGATCGATCCCGGATCGGTCATGTCGGCGGAGACGGGCAGGCTCTTGCCGACGTTGTCGCCGAGCTTTTGGGTCTCCTGCAGCATTTCCATGCGGCGCCCGGCGAGCACCACCGTGAAGCCGGCGTTCATCAGCGCCAGCGATGCCGCGCGTCCGACACCGGTGCCGGCGCCGGTCACGACGGCGATCTTGTTTCCTGCCTCGGTCATGTGTTTTCGCCCTTTATGTTTTTGGTTCGGCTTCGGTCTTGTAGGGTGGTCGTGGAATATTCTGGTGCGCCGCGCGCAGCGCCGCCGACCAGCGCGAACGCAGATCGTGGAAATACGGCTCACCCGCCTCGATGCGGTGATTGAGGTCGGCGTCGCAGACATCCGAGCGCACCACCAGCACGTCGATCGGCAGGCCGACGCCGAGGTTGGAACGCATGGTCGAGTCCATCGAGATCAGGCTGGTCTTCAGCGCTTCATACAGTTCGACCTCGTAATGCATGGCGCGATCGAGCACCGGCTTGCCGTATTTATGCTCGCCGATCTGCAAATAGGGCGTGTCGGTGGTGCATTCGATGAAATTGCCGGCCGGATAGACCATGAACAGCCGCATCCGCGAGCCCTTGATCTGGCCGCCGAACAGGAATGACACGTCGAAATTGATGTCTTCGGACTGCAGCGCCACGCCTTCGGTGGCATGGACCGCACGGATCGCCCGGCCGATGCGCTGCGCCGCCTGGAACATGGTCGGCGCGTTCAGCAGGGTTTCGATGTCGCCGGTGTGCGGATCTTCGAGCCCCTCGATCAGGGTCGACAGCACCGACTGGCTGATGGCGAGATTGCCAGCGCTCGCGATTGCCATGATGCGCTCGCCCGGCTTGCTGAAGACATGGAGTTTGCGAAAGGTCGAGACGTTGTCGAGGCCGGCATTGGTACGGGTGTCCGCGATCATGACTAGCCCGTCCCGTACCAGCACTCCGCAGCAATAGGTCATTCCCAGTCCCTGAACACACTCTGACGATTACCGGCGTCAAACTAGTATCCAATTTTGGGGCGGCGTCCAACCCCGATTGAAGCGGCGTCGTGCGCGTCCGGCACGCGAAATCGCCGTGGCGTGGCGGCCGCCAAGCGGTTAAATAACGGTCGTCGAATTTCCGGGCGGAGGGCGGCGCATGAAAATGCGAATGATCGTCGGCGGATTGGTTGCCGCCACGCAAATTTGGGGCATCTCGGGAGCTCACGCGGGCCCGTGGGAAGACGGCATGGTAGCCTATAACCGCGGCGACTACATGCCGGCGATCCGGCTGTTTCGTCCGCTCGCCGAACGGGGCAATGCCAAAGCGCAAGGCCTGCTCGGGGTGATGTACCGCAGGGGGCAGGGGGTTGCCCGCAGTTCCGTTCACGCCTTCATATGGTTCAGTCGCGCCGCAGCCCATGGCGACGCCAAGGCGCAAGTGGAATTGCACGAGCTGTCGCAGACCATGACGCCACAGGAGATTTCACAGGCGCAGCAGATGGCGCAAGCCTGCGAGGCGTCGAACTACCGCAGTTGCGAGTATTGACGCTTGCCGTCATTTACCGGCGCGCTCCGCCAAAAACGGGTATTCTCAATCGCGGCGGTCTTATAAAAATAACCCTTGGGAGGCCAGCGTGCGCACCAGCCGGTTGCAAACCAGGTTAGCGGCGACGCCGATCGCGCTCTTCGGTATTGCTTTATTGGCCGCAACGCCGGTTTCTGCCCAGAAAAGTGGCGGCACGCTGCGGCTCTATCACAACGACAATCCGCCCAGCACCTCACTGCTCGAGGAATCGACGATAGCTTCGGTGACGCCGTTTGCGGCCGTCTTCAACAACCTCGTGGTGTTCGATCCCTCCAAGGTCCACGAGAGCATCGAAACCGTCATCCCGGACCTGGCCGAAAGCTGGTCCTGGGACTCCACCAACACCAAATTGACTTTCAAGCTGCGACAGGGCGTGAAGTGGCATGATGGTATGCCGTTCACGGCCAGGGACGTGCAATGCACCTGGAGGATGCTGATCGGAAAGAGCGATGTCGCGGATTTTCACAGGAACCCGCGCCGGGTCTGGTACACAAAACTGCAGGACGTCACCATCAATGGCGACTACGAGGCCACCTTCGAGTTGAGCGCGCCGCAGCCCAGCTTGCCGGTGTTGCTCGCGAGTTCTTTTTCGCCGGTCTATCCGTGCCACGTTCCGCAAGCGACCATGCGCACCAGGCCGGTCGGCACCGGTCCGTTCAAGTTCGTCGAATTCAAGCGTGGCGAGTCGATCCGTCTGGTGCGCAATCCGGATTACTGGAAAAAGGACCGTCCCTATCTCGATGAGATAACTTTCAGGATGATCGACAGCCGCGCGACGCGAATGCTGGCATTCGCGACCGGCGAATTCGATATCACCTTTCCCTCGGATGTCAGCGTTCCCCTGATGAAAGATATCAAGGCGCGCGCACCGAATGCGATCTGCGGGATGGTCATCACCGGAACGCAGGTCAACCTGATGGTGAATCGCGAAAATCCGCCGTTCGACAGTGCGGACATCCGCAAGGCGATGTCGCTCGCGATCGATCGCAAGGTATTCAATACGGTCTTGATGGAAGGATCGGGACTTCTGGGCGGGGCAATGCTGCCGACGCCGGCGGGCGAATGGAGCATGCCGCCGGAAATGGTGTCATCGCTGACGGGATATGGCTCCGACATCGAGAAAAACATTGCGGAAGCTCAGG
>NZ_SSMW01000009.1 GCF_004799405.1 Bradyrhizobium sp. | reverse complement strand
TAGCTCATGATGTCCGGGTTGACGAAATCGTAATGCGCCAGCATTCCCGAGATGCGCTCTTCATGCAGGTTGGGTGCGAACAGTTCGGTGAGCGAGGAAGCGATGGCTTCGAGCGGAGTCCTGTTGCGGACGAAATGCACATAGGCCTCGACCGCAAATCGGGTGGCGGGAAGGATGCCTTCGGCGGATTCCACATAGGCGCTGTCTAAACCGAGCCCTTCGGTCAGCTTGAGCCATCGCTCGATGCCACCCTCGGTGCCGACATCGCCGTCATGGTCTTCTATCCTGTGCCGCCATTCCGTCCGGATGCCGCGGTCGCGAAACCGCGAGATCACCACGGCGTCCTTGAGCGGAATGGTGCTCTGGTAATAGTACCGGTTCAGCGCCCAGGCCTGCACCTGTCCCTTGTTGAGCTTGCCGCCATGCAGCAGCCGGTGAAACGGGTGCAGATTGTGATAGCGGGTCGCCCCGATATGGCGGAGTGCGGCCTCCAGCTCTTCGGCGTTGTTCAGCGGCGCGCTGCCGTTAAACGAGAAGGCGGTCATCGCATCGAGGGGCCTGGGGTTGACGTTCACAGCGCGATCTCCATCCCATCGGCGGGAATTAGCCAGCCCGCGCGCTCGACACTCTTGCGCTCGGGGGAAGCGTGCAGCAGCGCCGGGTTGGAATTGTTGATATGCAGAAATATCTTGCGGCCGATGTCGAGGCCGGCGAGGCTTTCGATCGCACCATTGTCGCCCGACATCGCGATATGGCCCATGCCTTGACCCGTCTTGCTGCCGAGACCTGCCACGATCAATTCGTCGTCGCGCCACACCGTGCCGTCGAAGAAGACGAGTGAAGCGCCGGCCAGGCGAGCCTTCAAATCGTCGGTCACGCCAGCGCAGGCGGCCAGATAATAGAAATATTTGGCGGTCGCCTTGTCGCTGATGCGCAGTCCGAGCGTGTCGCCCGCGCCGTCGGTTCCGCCCGGATGGTCCATGCCTTCCAGGTACCACGCGCTTTTGCCCGACACCGCGAACGGCAGGATCTCGATGCCGGAGGACGGGCCGTCCGGCAATGCCGGCTCGAACGCTTTGTCCATTTCGATCGGCTTGCGCTGCACGTTCTTCTCGTTCAGCACGTTGAAGATGCTGTTATCCCTCAGGATCGAAAGCACCTTGTCGTGCGCATAGATCGTGAACGGCGAGCCTTCGCGCATCGACAGCAGTCCTGCGACCGCATCGACTTCGCCATTGGTCAGGACGACGCCCGAGATCGGGCTGTGACGAAGCTTGCCGGCTTTGGGATGGAGCTGCGGCGTTGCGATCAGTTGCTGGCGCAGATCGGGTGAGGCGTTGATCAGGAACCAGTGATCGCCATCGGCGCTGATCGCGATCGAGGCCTGCGTGCTTTGAAGTTCGGGATGCCCGTTTCGGGCTATCCGGCAAACCGGACATCCGCAATTCCATTGCGGAACACCGCCGCCTGCCGCGGCGCCCAGGACGACGACGCGAAGCATGATCGGCCTCCTGGAGATTCAAACGCTAAAAAGGTGGACTCCGGCGCGGTCACGATCCTGCCATCAGGAACGTGTCACGCCCGGATATCCACCTCAAGTCAAAACGTGAAGTGTCGCAGCCGCTTACTTGCGGGCGGCGCACGCATACATGTTGATTTCCATACCGACCGACACTTCGACAATCTTCGGTGTTTTCCAGGCCATTTGGCTCTCCTTGTCAGACCGGACGAACTCCGCCCTCCCGGTTAAAGTAATGCAGAACCAAAAGTTCGCCAGTGAAATCTTTTTTCCAATCAATCTCTAACGAGCTATGTTGCAGCGCGAAAGGATTTCACATATTTGTGCGAAAGGGTTTCAAAACAGCGCAGGATCAACAGGTTCAATGTCGCTCGTTTCTGCGCCGCATGCCAGCCGCCGCCTCGACGGGGCACGGTGAATTCCCGGATAAAGAACTTGTGAGTGTCGCCGGCTCCGCTCGGAGCTCTTAACCCCCTTAGAGTTTTGACCATGCCGCGATATTTTTTCAATGCACGCATCGGCGATGAGCTGGTATCGGACCCGGAAGGCGAGGAGCTGAGGGATCCCGACCGCGCGTGGGAAATGGCCCGGACCATGATCCAGGAATTGCTGAAAATCGAAGGCGCCGAGGGCGGTCTCATGAATGCCGTCCTCGAAGTAACGGATGATGCAGGCGAGATCGTGCTGGAATTTCCGTTTGCCGAAGCCATCCTCGACGTCTTCGACACGCCCGCCACCAAACATTGAACAAGGCGTGACGTCGTTCCACGCGCCCTCGCGCGAATCCGTCAGGCGGCCATTCGCGGGGTGGCGCTATCTTTGCGCGGGCGCTACAACACCAGCGATCAAACGGAGTTATCCATGGACGATCTCTGGCGTCTGCCGGCCGCGGATCTTGCCGCGCTCATCCGGTCTCGAAAGGTTTCGGGCAGGGAAGCGGCCGTCTCGGCGCTGGCCCGGCTTGACGCGGTAAACCCGTCGATCAACGCCGTCGTCGACCACCGGCCGGCGGATGTGCTGGCCCACGCCGCGGTGATCGATTCGGCGATTGCGCGGAATGAAGAAACAGGTCCACTGGCGGGTGTGCCCGTCACGGTCAAGGTCAATATCGACCAGCAGGGGTTTGCCAACACCAACGGGCTCAAATTGCAGCGCGACGTGATCGCGCGCAGCAACAGTCCCGTGGTCGATAATCTTCGCAAGGCCGGCGCCGTGATCCTCGGGCGCACCAATTGCCCGGCGTTTTCGTACCGCTGGTTCACCACCAACTTGATCCACGGCGATACCAAAAATCCGCGCGATCCGGGCATCACGCCGGGCGGCTCATCCGGCGGCGCAGGCGCAGCGGTCGCCGCGGGCATCGGGCACATCGCGCACGGAACGGATATCGCGGGGTCGATCCGTTATCCCGCTTACGCCTGCGGCGTTCACGGCCTGCGGCCGACGATTGGCCGTATCCCCGCCTTCAATGCGTCGCTGCCGGAGCGCGGCATCGGGCCGCAGATATCGGCGGTATCCGGTCCGCTCGCCCGCACCATCGGCGATCTGCGGCTGGCGCTGGCGGCAATGTGCGCGCGCGACATGCGCGATCCCTGGTGGGTGCCGGCGCCGCTTGAAGGACCCGCGATGCCGAAGCGGGCAGCGGTTTGCCTTCGTCCGGATGGTCTTGAGACCGTTGCTGAAGTGCTAGCCGCCGTGACGGACGCGGCCAAACGCCTGGAGCGGGCGGGATGGGTGGTCGAACAAATTGAGAATGCGCCGCCGCTGCGCGAGGCCGCCGAACTTCAAACCAAACTCTGGCTCGGCGACGGATATGAAGCCCAGCTGGAGGCCGCCGAGCGCGAAGGCGATCCTGGCGCGCTGGCTTGCCTGCGCGGCAATCGCACCAAGGTCCAGCCGTTCGACGGCGCCGCGCTCTCGAAGGCGTTGACGCGGCGAGCGACCCTGACGCGCGAATGGCTGACCTTCTTTGAGACTTATGCTGTGCTGCTGATGCCGGTCTCCGGCGAACTGCCGTTTCCCGACGGTCTCGACCGCCGAGACGACGCTTCGTTCGCACGGGTCTGGCGCGCGCAACTGCCGCAGATTGCCATTCCCTTCATGGGCCTGCCTGGGCTAACCGTCTCCACGGGACTGGTGGGCCGCGTTCCCGTCGGCGTTCAGGTCGTCTCGAGCCGTTACCGTGAGGATCTGTGCCTGCTTGCGGGCGAGGCCATCGAAGCCGGGGGAACGCCGTCTTCACCCGTCGATCCCGTCCGCTGACTGATTTTGGTTTGTGAGGACACGATGGCTGGCGTTCACGATTTCACGGCAAGGTCGCTTGCCGGCGAAGACATTGCACTGAAGCGGTATGAGGGTCAGGTGTTGCTGATCGTCAACACCGCGAGCGCGTGCGGATTCACCCCGCAATACCGCGGCCTGGAGGCGCTGCATCAAGCGCTTAATCCGCGCGGCTTTTCCGTTCTCGGGTTTCCATGCAACCAGTTCGGCAGCCAGGAACCCGGCGACGCAAGGCAGATCGAGCAGTTCTGCGCCAGCCATTATGCCATCACTTTTCCGATGTTCGAAAAGATCGAGGTCAATGGCCAGAACGCCCATCCGCTGTATCAATATCTGAAAAACGCGAAATCCGGGCTGCTCGGCGCGTCGATCAAATGGAATTTCACCAAATTCCTGGTCGATCGTTCCGGCAGGGTGGTGGCGCGGCATGCGCCGACGACAAAGCCGGAAGGACTGACAAGGGAAATCGAGGCGCTGCTGTGAACGAGAAAAATAACGCCATGACCGACCAGTTGCCGGATCGTCTTTCGACCGATCCCAGGAGTCCGTATTACAACGAGGAGATACTTTCGCGCGATGTCGGCATTCGCTTCAAGGGGGTCGAGAAAACCAATGTCGAGGAGTATTGCGTCAGCGAAGGCTGGGTGCGCGTGACCGCAGGCGCCGCCAAGGATCGTTACGGCAATCCCTTGACCATCAAGGTGCATGGCCCGGTCGAGCCGTATTTCCGCGACAAGACCTGACCGCCCATGTCCGTCCGTATCACCGACGTTCGCGAAATCACCAAGCCGATCTCATCGCCGATCCGCAACGCCTATATCGACTTTACCAAGATGACGACCAGCCTCGTCGCTGTCGTCACCGACGCCGTGCGCGACGGCAAAGGGGTGGTTGGCTACGGCTTCAATTCGAATGGGCGCTACGGGCAGGGCGGGTTGATCCGCGAGCGCTTTGCGCCGCGGCTGATGGAAGCGGATCCGAAGACGCTTCTGGATTCGGCTGGCGACAATCTCGATCCGGACAAGGTCTGGGCGACGCTGATGTCCAACGAAAAACCGGGCGGTCATGGCGAACGCTCGGTCGCGGTCGGCACCATCGACATGGCGGTGTGGGATGCGGTGGCCAAGATCGCGGGCAAGCCGTTGTTTCGATTGCTGGCCGAGCGTCATAAACGAACCGCCAATCCCCTCGTGTTCGTCTATGCCGCCGGCGGCTATTATTATCCCGGCAAGGATCTATCGACACTGCGCGGCGAGATGCGCAGCTATCTCGATCGCGGCTACAATGTCGTGAAGATGAAGATCGGCGGCGCGCCGATCGGGGAAGACCGGCAGCGCATCGAAGCCGTGCTGAAGGAGATCGGCAGCCGGGCCCAGCTCGCCGTCGATGCCAACGGCCGGTTCGACCTCGAGACCGCGATCGCCTATGCCAAAATGCTGCGCGACTATCCGCTGTTCTGGTACGAGGAGGCCGGCGATCCTCTCGACTTCCAGCTCCAGGCCGCACTGGCGGAATTCTATCCGGGCCCGATGGCGACCGGCGAAAACCTTTTCAGCCATCAGGACGCGCGCAACCTGATCCGTTACGGCGGGATGCGGCCCGACCGCGACTGGCTGCAGTTCGATTGCGCGCTGTCCTACGGGCTCTGCGAATATCAGCGAACGCTGGCGGTGCTGCAAACCCAGGGCTGGTCGGCGAGCCGCTGCATTCCGCATGGCGGCCACCAGATGTCGCTGAACATCGCGGCCGGACTCGGTCTTGGCGGCAACGAGAGCTATCCCGATCTGTTCCAGCCCTATGGCGGTTTCCCGGACGGCGTTCGTGTCGAGAACGGCACCATCACGATGCCGGATTTGCCGGGCATCGGCTTCGAGGGAAAATCCGATCTCTATGCCGAGATGAAGGCGCTGGCGGCGTAAGGTGCGGAAAAGCGCAGTGCTTCGCGCGCGGCGTTCACGACAGCCGCATATCCAGCAACCGCCGGCCCTCGCTCTTTAAAAGCTTCTTCACCGCGCTCGATGCCACGACCTCGCCCTCGTTGGCATAGGCCTCGTGGTTCTTTTCGATCTCGTCGAGACGATAGAGATAGTTGACCATGATGCCTGCTGATTCGCGCAGGCCCTTGGGCGAGAGATCGCCGAGCCAGTCGATCCGCTCCAGCCGGGCACCGTTGCCGAGATGGAATCGCGCCACCGAATCGATCAGCCGTCCTTTCGGCGTGCGCGCCTTCAGGAAGTAATATGCCGCGAGCGGTTCCAGCACGCTACGCAGTTGTGCCGCCAGTTCCGCATTCCCGGTCCAGTCGGGATTGTCGAGATGCGCGAGCAGCGCCCGCTCGTCATCCGTCACCGGAAGATCGCTCGCCTGCTTCAGCCACTGCATGAAACCCGGCACCGGCGACAGCGTCACGAAATTCTCCAGCTTCGGCAATTCGCGCTGCAATTCCTCGGCCACTTGCTTGATCAGGAAGCTGCCGAAGGAAATTCCGCCGAGGCCGCGTTGCGTGTTCGAGATCGAATAGAACACCGCGGTCCGGGCGCGCTCGATCGGCACCGGCTGTCGGTCCGCGGCGAGCAGCGGCGCGATCGCCGATGGAATCGATTCGGTGAGCGCTACCTCGACGAAAATCAACGGCTCGTCGACCAGCGCCGGATGGAAGAATGCATAACAGCGCCGGTCGGCCGGATCGATGCGGCGGCGCAGATCGTTCCAGTCGCGGATTTCATGCACCGCCTCATAGCGAATGATCTGTTCCAGGATATTCGCCGGCGTCGACCAGTCGATTTTTCGAAGGACGAGAAATCCCCTGTTGAACCATGAACCCAGCAAATGCGCGACGTCGCGGTCGAGCGCGCCCAGGTCCTTGTGACCATCCTGCAGGCGGAGCAAATCGGCGCGCATGGCGACCAGCGCGCTGGTGCCGCCGGGGGCGCGGTTCAGGCGGCGGATCAGTTCCTGCCGCCGCGGCTCCGACGCAAAATGCAGGTCGCTGGCGTCATCGTCGCTCGGCTGCGCGCGCCAGGCCTCGATGGCTTCCGCCAGCTTTTCCCGGTCCGGACCGTAATTGCGGGCCAGTGTTTCGAAGAACGAAAGCCGGCCGGCTTCGTCGAGATGAAGATAGCGATCGAGAACCTCGCGCGCCATCGCGGTCCCGGAGGCCTCGCCGCGGCCCGACAACAGCGCCTCGCATAATTCGATCAACTCGGAGGCGTCCTGTTTGGCGTCGGACGATCCGCCACGGCGCAGCAAGGTGCGGCCGCGTTCGGAAATCGAGGCAAGCAAATCGGAAAAGAAGGCATTGGTCATGATCGGGCGGGTCAATCCGGGGCAGGCGGAATTATTACACGAGATTTAAGGCAAGGTAGATCGCAATCAAGCGCGAACAACGGGCACTCTCGCCGCGATTATACAATAGTTCGTCATGCCCCGCGAAGGCCTGCTCTTTGGCAGGACGCCGCCGTCTGCCACATTCTCCTCACTTGGTCTTGGCGAATTCGGTCGGCGTCTTGCCGGTGACTTGCCGGAACGCATGCGAAAACGCCGGCACGCTGGCATAGCCGAGATCGGACGCCAATTGCTTGACCGACACGTTGGCCTCCATCGACAGTTTTTCGATCGCAGCCGCGATGCGCGCCCGCTGGCACCAGCTCTTGAAGCTCAGCCGGGTCTCCAACGAGAACAGCCGCGACAGCGTTCGCACCGAGGTCCCGACCTCGCGCGCCAGTGTCTCGATCTCATGCGTACCGGTCGGATCGGCCAGCACGATATCGGCCGCGCGCCGGCACCGCGGCTCGTGCGGCAATGGAATGAAAGCGGCGGAGTCTTCGGCCTGATGCAGTTCGAGGATGGCCAGCCTGACCAGGAGCCCGGTGCGGTCTGGATTATTGCGGCCGTCGAACAGCGCCAGGATTGCCTCGTGCAGCAGCTGCGACACCCGCACCACGAATTCGGATTCAAGGTTGTTTCTGCGGTCCTCGCGCGCCAGCCAGGCGAGGTCGAAATACAGCGTCCGCATCTCGATATCGGCGAGCACGTCGATGGAGTGTTCGAGACGCGCCGGCACCCACACCGCGCGATCGGGCGGCACCAGCCAGCGCCCCTTCGGCGTGGTGACCTGCATGGTTCCTTTGGCCGCGTAGACCAGTTGCGCCTCGCGGTGCATGTGGGTATCGAGCCGGACGCCCTTTTTGTAGTGGCGCGCGACCAGATGGACGCCGTCGCCGGTTGCCCGGTGGCTTCCGCGGATGGCAGCGATTGGCGTTTCGGCGATACTCATTGGCCACATCCCGTCAGGACAAGACCCTATAACCTATTTCAGGAAATCTGGGGATTCGACCATGAACAGCCCGAGCCGGGTGATCGGTTTCGTCAACGCCGCCCACTTTATCGACCATTATTCGATGCTGATCTTTGCCGCCGCCGTCATCGTCATGGGGCCGGCGCTTGCCATGGCCTATTCCGAACTGCTGCCTTATGCCACGCCCGGCTTCATTGCGTTCGGTGCTGGCTCGCTGCTGACCGGCTGGCTCGGGGACCGCTGGAGCCGCCGCCACATGATGGTGATCTTCTTTGCCGGGATCGGCGCTTCGATGATCGCGGTGGGCTTGGTGCAGACGCCGTTGCAACTCGGCGCGGCGCTGTTGTCGATCGGCCTGTTCGCGTCGATCTACCACCCCGTTGGCACTGCCATGATCGTATCCTACGCCGACAGGCTCGGCCGCGAGATGGGCCTCAACGGCGTCTGGGGCAATCTCGGCGTGGCGTCGTCGGCGCTGGCTACCGGCGTGATCGGCCAATATCTCGGCTGGCGCTGGGCCTTCATCATCCCCGGCATCGTCACCATCCTGATCGGCATCACCTTTGCGCGCCTGGTGGTTCACGAGGACCGCTCCGGCTTCAGGCAGGCGGCGGCGCAGGCGCGCGTCGCCAAGCAGGACATGTGGCGGGTGATCGTGGCACTGTTGATCGTGGTGATCGCGATATCCACCACCTTCAACGCGGTGACGGTGGCGTTGCCGAAGCTGTTCGCGGAGCGTTTGAGCGATCTGACCAGAAGCCCGGCGCTGCTCGGCGTGATCGCGGCCTGCGTGTATGTGTTCGGCGCCATGACGCAATACACCATCGGCAAGCTGATCGACCGTTATTCGCTCAAGGCCGTCTCGCTGCCGCTGTCGTTCATGCTGGCGCCGTTCCTGTATATCGCGGCGACGTTGTCGAACCTGCCGCTGATCCTTGCCTCCATTGGAATCGTGATGGGCGCGTTCGGCCAGGTCACCGTGAACGACGCCATGGTCGGCAAATACACCAGCGAGGAATGGCGCAGCAGGGCTTATTCGGTGCGCTATTTCGTCGGCTTCACCGCCGCGGGGGCGTCGGTCGGCCTGGTGGCATGGCTGTACCAGCAGGGCGGTTTCGTCACCATGCTGCATGCGTTCGGCGCGCTGTGCCTGCTGGTGATTGCGGCAGCCATCATCCTGCCGACGGAGATCAAGGTGCCGGCGGCGCGGGTGAACTGAAGTCTTTTTGCGCCTAGGGATTGAGTTGCGCGCCCGGCGTAGAGCGCGCGATTTTGAGCTCTTCCTCGTTCATGTCCGCCGATACGTCGGCGAAAAGCGGCGTGCTTAGATAGCGCTCGCCGGTGTCGGGAAGCATACAGAGGATGTTTGCTCCTTTCTCCGCCTTGGCCGCGATCTTGAGTGCGCCGGCAAAGGTTGCGCCCGAAGTGATGCCGACAAAGATGCCTTCCTGGGTGGCAAGGTCCTTGCTGCAGCGAATGGCGTCGGGGCCGGGAATCGGCAGGATGCGATGGATGAACTTCATCGCCACCGCATCGTCGGTCAGCTTGGGGATGAAATCCGGTGTCCAGCCCTGCATCGGATGCGGCTTGAATGTCGGATGCGGTGCCGCAGGAGTACCGTCCGGGTTTCGCGACTGTGCGATGCCACTGGCGAGCAGTTGCGCGTCCTGCGGTTCGCAAACGACGATCTTGGTTTCGGGACGTTCCTTGGCAAGCACCCGCCCGACGCCCTTCAATGTTCCGCCGGTTCCATAGCCCGTAACCCAGTAATCCAGTCGTTGTCCGGAGAAATCGTCGAGGATCTCGCGCGCCGTGGTGCGCGAGTGGATATCGGGATTGGCTTCATTTTCGAATTGCCGGGTCATGAACCAGCCATGCGCCTTGGCAAGCTCGATGGTCTTGTTGATCATGCCTACCGCGCGCTCGGCAGCAGGCGTGACAATCACCTTCGCTCCAAGGAAACGCATCAGCTTGCGCCGCTCGACGCTAAATGGCTCTGCCATGGTAATCACCAGCGGGTAGCCCTTGGCGGCGCAAACCATGGCAAGACCGATCCCGGTATTTCCGCTGGTCGCTTCGATGACGGTCTGGCCGGGCTTGAGCTCTCCCGACTTTTCGGCCGCCTCGATTACCCCGAGAGCCAAGCGGTCCTTGACCGAACCGAGAGGATTGAAGGCTTCAATTTTTACGAAAAGGTTCACGCCTTGCGGCGCCAAGCGGTTGATCCGCACCACCGGCGTATTGCCAATCGTTTCGACAATACTTTCGTATGTCCGTCCCATGTCGTCCTCCAACATTTGCATTGTTGGCTATGGGAAGCATTGCCCTTCCCGCGGCCACGTCAAGTCATTGGCCCCGACGCTATCCGGCTTCAGCTCTTCCGGCAATCGAGGGTGCCGGGCGAAATTGTCACGCTGTCGCGGGGGGACGATCATCACGACGCGAACTGAACGGCTGGTTTTGGTGGTCGCCAGCCGAGCCCCTGACTTCTTCAAAATTCCCCAGGACGCCATCATCGAGGTCGGCTTTCGGGTGGAGGTCTGAACGCAATGGCCGGTCCGGCATGCTGCTTGCATCATTTTGAGGCTGGATATCCTCTGCGGAGGAGGATGCGTCAGCAGGGGAGGCCTCAATGACCATCATCGCAACGGCGCCGGCAGCCGGCCTGGAGCGTACCAGGCTCAATTCCATCGTATTCGCGAGCTGCTTCGGCACCATCATCGAATGGTACGATTTCCTGATCTACGCGACCGCAGCCGCGCTGGTGTTCAACAAGGCGTTCTTCCCGACCTTCGATCCGCTGGCGGGGACATTGGCCGCACTCGGCAGTTACGCCGTCGGTTTTCTGGCGCGGCCGCTCGGCGGCGCGCTGTTCGGTCATTTCGGCGATCGGCTCGGCCGAAAATCCATGCTAGTGCTGACGCTGTTCATCATGGGCATCAGCACCTTTTGCATCGGGCTGTTGCCGACCTACGCCTCGATCGGGGTGTTGGCGCCGATCCTTTTGATCGTGCTGCGCATCGTCCAGGGTATCGGCCTCGGCGGCGAATGGGGCGGCGCCTCGCTGATGGTGCTGGAGCACGCGCCGGCCGGCGAACGCGGCTTCTACACGAGTTTCGTGCAGATCGGATTTCCGATCGGGCTGGTGCTGGCGACGCTGGCGTTCACGCTGGTCAGCAAATTGCCCGACGCCGACTTCGCGGCCTACGGCTGGCGGATTCCGTTCCTGATCAGCATCGTGCTGCTCGCGATCGGAACCTTCGTCCGATCCCGGGTGCCGGAGACGCCGGTATTCGAAGGGCTCAGGCAGCGTAACGATTTGTCGAACAATCCGTTCGGCGAAGCCGTCGGCAGGAACACCAAGACATTTCTGATCGCGGTGGGACTGAAACTCTCCGAGGTGTCGTGGGTCTACATGCTCACGGTGTTCGTCGTCGGCTACGCCACCACCAAGCTCGGCCTCGCCAAGTCGCTGATGCTCGACGCGGTACTGTACGCTGCATTGCTTGAACTGGTCAGCCTGCCGTTGTTCGGCTGGCTGGCCGACAAGATCGGCCGCCGGCCGCTTTATATTCTCGGGGCCCTGTTCACGATCGTGTTCGCGTTCCCGCTGTTCTGGATGCTGGAAAGCAAGAGCACCGCGCTGATCTTCACTGCCGTGATGATCGCGATGAATTTCGGCCATGGCATGATGTTCGGGCCTGAATCCTGCTACTTTCCCGAACTGTTCGGTCCGCGTGTGCGCTACAGTGGGGCGTCGTTTGGATTTCAGGCTTCGGCCGCGATCGGCGGCGGTTTCGCACCGATCATCGCCACCG
Source organism: Bradyrhizobium sp. (assembly GCF_004799405.1). GTDB lineage: Bacteria > Pseudomonadota > Alphaproteobacteria > Rhizobiales > Xanthobacteraceae > Bradyrhizobium. Next base: position 50,697 of record NZ_SSMW01000009.1, on the reverse strand, counting down.
CGATGGTCGGATATTTCGGCGGCACTACCGGCGTATCGATCATGATGATCGTTCTGGCGCTGATAACCCTGGCAGCCGCACTGGCGGCGCGCGAGACCAGGGGAGGGTCGTTGACCTAGCTGGATGAAGGGAGCGCCGTGCGGTTTGGCATTTTCATCTATGACGGCGTCGAGCCGATCGATCTGGCGACCTTTGGCGTGCTGTCGATGGCGCGGCGGATCGCGCCGCAGATCGAAATCTGCACCATCGGTCCCCGTGCGGGGCCGATCGCGCTTGCCAACGGGCTGAAGGTGACCGCCGATTTCGGGATCGACGATGCACCGCCTTGCGATCTCGTCATCGTCACCGGCGGTCCGGGCTGGACCGCACAGGCGCAGGCGCCGGCGACGCTCGACTACATCAGGCGCGTGCACGCTTCACACCGTGTCGCGTCGGTCTGTACCGGCGGCATGATACTGGCAGCGAGCGGCGTCCTCAATGACGGGCCCGCCACCACCAAACGCGAAGTAGTCCCTCCGGAAACCTCGCCGCTCGAGGTCATGCGCGCGACCTATCCCCGGATCGACGTCCGGGAAGCGATGCTGGTGGAGCGCGCGGAAGGATTGGTGACCGGTGGCGGGGTTTCGCTCTGCATCGACACGACGCTTCATCTGATCGCCGGCATGCTCGGCCAGCACGTCGCCGACGAGACCGCCCGTATCATGGAATATCAGCGCGCGTGGCGGGCCAATCGTGAGGGGTTTGCGCCGGTCCTGCCGGCGCGTTGACGAACCGTTTTGAGACGTTCAACCAATTTGGCGCGTCGGCCAAAAGTTTGGGTTTCAACGCCCATCCTCGATCCGGACGAAGTAGCGCGGTGTTTGAGATTTCGATCTCTCAACAATGACCGTGAGCTCCCTCTCCCACAAGGGGAGAGGTAAAGTGTCACGAACCTTGTGTCGATTTAGTTCGTCGCTTTCGCCGCGATCGGCGCCGCGCCATCCCGGTCTCAGGAATTGACGTGCACGAAATCCCGCAGCAGCGGATAGATTTCGTTATTCCAGCGCCGTCCGCTGAACACGCCGTAATGGCCGACGCCGGCCTGCATGTGATGCACCTTGCGATAGGCGCGCACGCCGGTGCAGAGGTCCTGCGCCGCGAGCGTCTGGCCAATCGAGCAGATGTCGTCCTTCTCGCCTTCGACCGTCATCAGGCCCATCCGCTTGATCGAAGCCGGGTTCACCGGCCGGCCGCGATACATCATCTTGCCCAGCGGCAGCAGATGTTCCTGGAATACGTCGCGGATGGTCTCGATGTAGAATTCCGCCGGCAGGTCCATCACGGCGAAATATTCGTCATAGAAGGTCTTGATGGTCTCGGCTTTCTCGGTCTCGCCCTTGGCCAGGTGCTCGGCGAGGTCGACGTGCGATTTGATGTGGCGCTCGAGGTTCATCGACACGAAGGCGGTGAGCTGGATGAATCCGGGATAGACCTGGCGGAACGCGCCCTTGCATTGAAACGGCACGTAGTTGATCAGGTTCTCCTCGAACCATTTCAGCGGCTTGCTCTTTGCGAACTCGTTGACCTTGGTCGGCTGGATCCGGGTGTCGATCGGACCGGCCATCAGGGTAAGGGTCGCGGGGCGTGCCGGATGATCGTCCTCCGACATGATCGCGGCGGCTGCCAGCGCCGACACCGACGGCTGGCAGATCGCCACCATGTGGGCGCGCGGACCGAGTTGATCGAGAAACGTGATCAGATGCTCGGTATATTCGTCGAGGCCGAATTTGCCGTGATCGGGCGGAATGTCGCGGGGGTTATGCCAGTCGGTGATGTAGACGTCGTGATCCTGCAGCAGCGTCTTCACGGTGCCGCGCAGCAGCGTTGCGAAATGACCGGACATCGGCGCCACCAGCAGCATGCGCGGCTGCTCCGGTGAATTCTCCTTCCTGAAATGCAACAGCGATCCGAACGGCGTCGCGTAGACCACTTCCTCGATCACCTCCAGCTCCTGATTGCCGACCAGCACCTTGTCGATGCCGTAGGCCGGGCGCGTATAGGTGAGCGAGGTGCGCGAGATCAGCTCCAGTGCCGCGGCGAGCCGCCCGAACAACCGGTCGGAGACGCCCTGCGGGACGAGGTTGAGATATTTCAGCGCCGCGGCGGCCGCCGTCCGCCATGGTGCCGTCAGATCCATGTGGTTCTGATAGGCTTGATACATCATCGACATCATCCGGCTCGGCCCCCGCCTTTGTTGCTATGCAATATCGAAGCCAAAGCGGAGTCAAATAGCCTCTGAAACTGGCACGTCGCTTGCTGCATGGAATGCGCGAAGCATAAACAATGGGCAGTTTGCAGCGGGATGCTTGGTCAAGAAGCGCTGTCCGCGCCGGCTTTGGCGGGCACAGCAGTTGAGGGAATAGCCATATGGCAAAGGCGACACTGACCATCAGCAGCAAGAATTATTCGTCGTGGTCGCTGCGCGGCTGGCTGCTGACCAGATTCTCCGGACTGGAGTTCGACGAAGTCATTACCTCGCCCGACGACGCATCGGCGCGGGCCGAAATCCTGCTGCTGTCGTCATCGATCCTGGTGCCGTGCCTGCGGCACGACGGCGCCACCGTATGGGACACGCTGGCGATCGCGGAATATCTCAACGAGGTGATGCCGAATGCCGGGCTGTTGCCGGCGGACCGTATATCGCGGGCGCATTGCCGGTCGATTTGCGGTGAAATCCATTCAGGGTTTACCACGCTGCGCGCGTCGCTGCCGGTCAACCTGAAAGGTCACTTTCCCGGCTTCAAGATCTGGTCGCGGGCGCAAGCCGATATCGATCGGGTCTGCACCATCTGGCGCGAATGCCTCGCCAAGTCGGGTGGACCGTTCCTGTTCGGCGAACGCTGCATGGCGGACGCCATGTATGCGCCGGTCGTGACCCGTTTCATGACCTATGACGTGAAGCTGGAGCCGAGGCTCGCGGGCTATGCCGGCATGATCATGGCGACGCCCGAGATGCGGGAATGGATCGAGGCCGCCAAAGCCGAGCCCGCCGATATCGAAGAGCTTGAGGTCGAATATTAGGCAACTCCGGCGCCGCGTTGCCTGTTTGCCGGGCTCACACATCGGGCAGGCTTTGCTCAAGCTGGTGACATCCGGAGCGCGTGCACGGTCGGTCCGCTGAGCCGAGCGGCGGCGCGCAAAAATCGTCCATCCGAAATTCCAGCTTGGGTCCAGCAGCTTCGGTGTCGTCGCGGCGACGACAACCGATTTCGCCGCAGTGCAGCGCGGCTGGCGTGAATTTCGCATAGCACAATGAAGCTATCAACACGGCCTCGCGCGCTGCCAAAAAATTGGACGCCGGTCGGATTGGAGGGTGTCATGAATGTGCATGCCGCGGTCGATCTCAAATGGCCTGGCCTTTCCCATCCGAACGGCGATCCCCTCCGCCTGAACAACAGGAATTTCGTGGCTATCGATCGCGACCGGGATGCTTCATACGAGGCGACCTATCGTCCGCAGGCCCTCTATAACCGCGCGAACGAAGGCTTTCATGCGAACAACGAAACCTTCTTGCTCCACGAGGTTTCGACAAATCTGCCGATTTACCGTCCCGACACCGGCCCCACCGATTTCCATCTTCACCTTCCACCGGGTGGCTTCCAGCTCGTGCTCGTCACTTCGGGCATGTTCACCTTCGATTACGATGGCCGATTTTACGCCGTCGGTCCTGGTGCGGTGATGCTGCAGAGTGCGATCGTCCATCGCCAGCTGTTTTACACCTGGTCGGGGTTGTCGACGGAGGAGAATCTGAAAACGCCGCAGACGGTAGTGCCGGATCCGATTTCCATGGGCTATTCCGGCAAGTTTCTTGAAGGCTTTATTACCGATCCCACGACCTTCCCCAACCCGACGGTGGTGGGCCCGGATCACATCAACGAAGCGGAAACGCCGCGTGTGGCCTGGAGCCACCCTTTGCACGATCGTCCATCCGATGCCCGCTTTTGGCTTCAGGATCCGTTGGAACTGGAAGCGCTCTACAAGCCGCTGGCGGCCGGTGCGCCCATCAAATCCGCCGGGCCCGTCTATGTGCGCAATATCGGAATCGAGATTCCGAGCGGTCGTCTTACAACCGGGCATATCATAGCGACCGACCCGCGTGGCCAGTCGCTGCTGCCGAAGAGCGCATCGGCAACAGCGGATACCGCCTTTCTCGAGAAAGGCGAGGTCGTCATCTATCGCGTCATTCGCGGCACAGCCGAATTCACCAATAGTGCCGGCGGGAATTTTGAACTTGCGACCGGCGATACGGTTACGGCGGGCAACAACGCGATACATCTGTCGGGGCTAGGCGAAAATACGCAAATCCTGCGGCTAGGCCTGCTGAAAGGCATCGAGAATCTTCGCAGTTGGACGCCGACGCAGCGCGACGAAATCGACGGCCTAGCCGGTCAGATCATTACGCGGAAGGACATGCGTCCGCTGCGTATCGAAGGAAAGCCGGTCGGATATTTGTACGAGTAAGCACCGGCCGCCGGTGACGCCCCGGCATCCGATACCGCGGCATTAACATTTCAGGCCGGGGCTGGCGCCACTGCCGGGCAGCTGATCTGGATGTGGTGGGACGTCCCCCGCGCCCCGTCGATATCTGGCCGTGAACGCCGCGTCACAAGCCTCAACCGCCGATTCGGGCGCGGTTCGTTCCGCGCCCGTTCCAAACCTTAAAATGAGTTCGATTTCCGTAGCGTTTTGGCACATCACGGCAAGGACGCACGGAGGCAGGCTGCTGTCACCCGCGCGGCAGGCGCCAGCCCACCACGGTTGCCTCGACGGTGCTTCCGGACTCGTGATTGCGCCATTCGCCGTCGACAAAACGGCAGGCGAACGGCAGTTGGTAGGTGCCGCTGTGATCCTCGCACAGCACCTGAACCGGCTGACCCGCCGGCGGTTCTCCCTCGCCGTTGAATTCAGCCAGGCGTCGTTCGCGCGTTGCCATATCCGTGGTTCTCCCTGCGACAGACGCGCAAGCTCGGCTTGCGTTCTCCGCCCCTTGCTTTAGCTAGGGGGTTCTTTGCAAACCTCAACGCGCGAATGAGGTTTCCGTATGATATGCTTGTTGCACGGCACCCGCTCTCGACAAATTGACCAACGGCAAGCGCCCAAATGAGGATTTCGATGATCGGCCGGATCGCTCTCGCCGCTTTGGTGGTTTTGGCGCCGTGCTTTTTGAGGTGCGCTCATGTCCGCGCCCAGGACGTTCCCGGCATCGAGATCTGCACGGTCGAAAAGACCATGGAGCGACGGACCAGTTGCCTGCAGAGCAACGTCGATTTCCTGCAAAAGACGATCGCGAAACTAAGCGCCGACCATCAGCAAAAGCTCGATGCCGCGAACCGGCAGATCGAGGGCTTGAAAAGCACCGTCACAGGCTTGCAGAAGGTCGTCGACGAATTGCAGGCGGCGCAGAAGAAGTCGGTGGAGGATCAGAAGAAGAAAGCCGATGTGACGGTGCCCGCGAAGGATGCGCCTCTGGCAAAGGACAGTGCGAAATAAAACCGTCAATGATGGGAGCTGCGCTTACTTCCCCCTCTCCCCTTGCGGGAGAGGGTGGACGCGATGCGAAGCACCGCGGACGGCTGAGGGGTTCTATCGATGGAAAGAGACCCCTCATCCGTCTTCGCTTCGCGAAGACACCTTCTCCTACAAGGGGAGAAGGGAAGAATCTCTAGCTGTTCTTCTCTCCACTCATGACCGGCCCGAACAACTCCCAGCTCTCGCCCTTGAAGCGCATCATCTGAAGCTGTTCGAGCGGGGCGAAGTCGGGCTGGTCTTGATACGGGTGCCCGGCAGATAGAGCCGATTTCGAAATTCAGGTTGGCCGCCTGCTTCGTGACGTTTTCGCGGGTGAGGTCGTCACCGCATTGCCGCAGCACGGGCGCGTTGGGCGCCCGGCATTCCCTGCGCCCTCTGATTTCATTGGGCAGAAGGTTACTGGCAAAACTCGGACGCCTCGCGCCGCGGGAGCGTGAACGCTTGTCCGAAGCCGGTCGTGACCACAGCAAGGACTGTCAAGCGAAGCAGGCGCAAAGCGATTATGGTGCCCGCGCTTCGAATGAAGGCCACTGCCCATGAACCCAGCCCAGAAAGCGCTCTGGTTTATCGAAAGCCACCTTGCCGACGCCTTGACGCTCGACGAGATCGCAAGCGTCGGCGGAGTTTCGCGTTTCCACATGGTGAGGGCGTTCGCGGCTGCGACGGGACTGTCGGTCATGCGTTACGTCCGCGCCCGGCGGCTCAGCGAGGCGGCGCGGGCGCTCGCAAGCGGTGCGCCCGACATCCTCGCTCTCGCGCTGGACGCGGACTACGGCTCTCACGAAGCATTCACCCGCGCGTTCCGCGACCATTTCGGGGTCACGCCCGAAGCTGTCCGCGCGGCCGCGCGTCTCGATCATCTCAAGCTTCAGGAACCGATCGTCATGGACTCGACAGCACTCGACGGCCTTCGGGCGCCCCGCTTTGAAACCAGCAAGCCGCTGCTCATAGCCGGACTTGGCGAGCGTTACACCTGGGAAACCAGCGCCGTTATCCCCGGCCAGTGGCAGCGCTTCAATCAATCGGTCCAGAATATTCCTGGCCGGATCGGGCAGGTCGCGTACGGCGTTTGCTGCAACGGCGATGACGCCGGAAATTACGACTACATCGCCGGCGTCGAAGTCTCCGACTTTTCCGACCTGCGGCGCGAATTCTCCACGGTGCGGATTCCCGAAGCGAAATACGCGGTCTTCACCCATGCTAAGCACATCTCCACGATCCGCCGCACCATCAACACGATCTGGAATCACTGGCTGCCGGCGTCTGGCTTGAAAGTCGCCGATGCACCCAACTTCGAGCGTTATGACGCAAATTTCGATCCGCTCACCGGCAATGGCGGTCTTGAGATCTGGGTGCCGGTCAAGGACTAAAGCGTTTTCGAGCGAAGCGAATACCGGTTGGCGTTAAGAAAACGCGTCGAACGGAAGCGCCATCCCGCCCCGCAAGGCTGGCTTGCGCAGCCCGGTAGTCCGGCGATTGCTTGGCAAGCGGGATCGACTTTGCCATAACATGACGCAACGAAATCGTTGCCTGTGCGGGATGAGCCTGGACTCCGCCTCGCAGCTATAAAAGGCCGGGAGGATTTCATGTCCAACGTTCGCGTTCTCGCCACCGGTCTGGAATTTCCGGAAGGTCCGTTGGTAATGCCGGACGGGTCGGTGGTGCTGGTCGAAATCCGCGGCCGGCGGTTGACCCGGGTATGGCCCGACGGACGCAAGCAGGCGGTTGCGGAAATTCCGGGCGGCCCCAATGGCGCTGCGATCGGTCCCGACGGCAAATGCTATATCTGCAACAATGGCGGCTTTGGCTGGCTTCCGTCGCGCGGCACCATGATGCCGGGCGCGCCGTCGGCCGCCGAGTACATCGGCGGCTCGATCCAGCGCGTCGATCTCGCATCGGGCAAGGTCGAAACCCTGTTTGACAAATGCGGCGAGCATCCGCTGAAGGGGCCGAACGACCTGGTGTTCGACCGGCACGGCGGTCTGTGGTTCACGGATCTCGGCAAGCGCCGCGCCCGCGACATGGATCTCGGCGCGTTCTACTATATCAAGCCCGGCATGAAGGAGATCGTCGAAGGCGTGTTCGGCATGATGCCCGCCAACGGCATCGGACTGTCGCCCGACGAAAATACGGTCTATGTCGCGGAGACGCCGACGGCGCGGCTGTGGGCGTTCGACCTCTCGGCGCCCGGTGAGGTCAAGCCGCGCGACGTGATCTATCGCGGCGAACGCGGCAAGCCGATCGCGGGCCTCGGCGGCTACCAGATGTTCGATTCGCTCGCGGTGGAAGCCGGCGGCAATGTCTGCGTGGCGACATTGATTTCGGGCTGCATCTCGGTGATCGCGCCGGACGGCGCCATCGTCGAGCAGGTGCCGACCGGCGACCGCGTCACCACCAACATCGCCTTTGGCGGGCCCGATCTCAAGACCGCCTACATCACGCTGTCCGGCAGGGGCGAACTGATCGCGATGGACTGGGCTCGTCCCGGCCTGCCGTTGAATTTCCTGAACAAGTAAGCGGGAGTGATCGATGCCCTGGCTTGAACCGGTTTCGCTCAGCGGTCCGCATGCGCGGCTCGAGCCCTTGTCGCAGCAGCATCGCGACGGGCTGATCGAAGCCGTAAAGGACGGCGAGTTGTGGAAGCTCTGGTACACTTTCATTCCAAGGCCCGAGGACATGGCCAAGGAGATCGACCGCCGGCTCGGCCTGCAGGCCTCGGGCGCCATGCTGCCCTGGACGGTGTTCGATTCCAGCGGCCAGATCGCGGGCATGACGACCTACATGAACGTCGATGCGCCGAACCGGCGCGTCGAGATCGGGTCGACCTGGTACGCCAAACGCGTCCAGCGCAGTGCCCTCAATACCCAGTGCAAGCTGCTGCTGCTGACGCATGCGTTCGAAAAGCTCGATTGCATCGCGGTTGAATTCCGCACGCATTTTTTCAACCACCAGAGCCGGCGCGGCATCGAACGGCTCGGCGCCAAGCAGGATGGCATTCTGCGCAACCATCAGATTGCGCCGAACGGCACGCTGCGCGACACCGTGGTCTTCAGCATCATCGCCAGCGAATGGCCGACGGCGAAAGCGCATCTGAGCTATCAATTGAACGAGAAGGCGCGGTAGCGTACCGACGAACCAAAACTCATGGATACATTCGACTATGTCATCATCGGCGCGGGCTCCGCCGGAAGCGTGCTCGCCAACCGGCTGAGCGAAGACGCTGGCACCAGCATCTGCGTGCTCGAGGCAGGTCCCCGCGACTGGCATCCCTACATCCATCTGCCGGCCGGCTTCATCAAGACCTTTCACATGAAGAGCATCAACTGGGCCTATCAGCAGGAACCGGGACCATATACCGGCGGCCGCAGCATCTATGCGCCGCGCGGCAAGACGCTCGGCGGATCCTCCTCGATCAACGGTCACATCTACAATCGCGGCCAGCGCCAGGATTTCGACACTTGGGCGCAAGTCGGCAATCGCGGCTGGGGCTATCCGGACGTGCTGCCGTATTTCAAGCGGATCGAGCGGCGGATCGGCGAGGGCGACGACGAGTTTCGCGGGCGCGACGGCGCCCTGACCGTCACCACCATGGAATGGCGGGATCCGCTCTGCGAAGCCTTCATGGCCGGCGCGATGAGCCTGGGGATTCCGCGCAACCCGGATTACAACGGCGCCATCCAGGAGGGTGTGTCCTACGCCCAGCGCACCATCAAAAATGGCCTGCGGGTCAGCGCGGCGACCGCTTTCCTGCATCCGGCGATGAAACGGCCGAATGTCCATGTACGGACCCATGCGCATGCGACCGGAATCATGTTCGAGGGCAAGCGCGCGATCGGTGTGCGCTATGCCAGGGGCGGCAAGGGCGGCGCGGTCACCGAGGTGCGCGCCAACAAGGAAGTGATCCTCGCCGGCGGCACCTATAACTCCCCGCAACTGCTGCAATTGTCCGGCGTCGGACCTCCGGCGTTGCTGCAATCGCTCGGCATCGAGGTGCGCCACGCGCTGGCCGGCGTCGGCGAGGGGTTGCAGGATCACTACGCACCGCGCTCGGTCGCCCGCGTCAAGAACATCAGGACCATCAACGAGCGCAGGCAAGGTCTCGGCCTGGTGCTGGAGGCGCTCAAATGGGCCACCACCCGGCGCGGCCTGCTCTCGCTGTCGCCGACCATGGTCTACTGCTTCTGGCACTCCGGCGTGACCACCGAGAGCTCCGACCTGCAATTGACGTTCACGCCGGCGAGCTACAAGGAAGGCGTGCAGGGCCAGCTCGAGGACCAGCCCGGCATGACGGTGGCGTCCTGGCAGCAGCGGCCTGAAAGCCGTGGCTATGTCCGGGCCCGTTCCGCCGATCCGTTCGAGCCGCCGATCATTCAAACCAACTATCTGGCCGAGGAGCTCGACCGGCGCACCGTGGTGGCCGGCATGAAGCTGGCGCGGCGGCTATTGGCATCCGCGCCGCTTGCTCCCTATTACGCCTATGAGGATTTTCCGGGGCCCGGTGTGCAATCCGACGACGAGTTTCTTGCTGCGGCAACCCAGCGCGGCACCACGACCTTCCATCCCGGATGCACCTGCCGCATGGGGCCGGCCGGCAGTTCATGGGCGGTGGTCGACGACCAGCTGCGGGTGCACGGGCTGCAGAACCTCCGCGTGATCGATGCGTCGATCATGCCGCGGATGATCTCGGCCAATCTCAATGCGTCCACCTTGATGATTGCCGACAAGGCTTCCGATCTAATCCGCGGCCGCAACGCGCCGGCCAATTGAGGGTGCCGTGACATCCGGGTGGATTTTTCTGATCTCGTTTGCATCGATCGCGGCCGGTGTCGTGCTCGGCATGACGCTGCGTGCCCGATTGCCCGCGTTTCACCTCTCCGGCGATACCAAGGAAGTCATCAGGCTCGGCGCCGGCCTGCTGGCAACGCTGGCGGCGGTGGTCATCAGCTTGATGATTGCCTCCGCCAAGAACTCCTATGACCAGCAGGATGCGCACTTCAGGCAACTGGCCGCCAATATCGTGCTGGCCGATCGGTTGCTCGCGCAGTATGGGCCGGAGGCGGTCGGCGTCCGCAAGCTGATGCGGCAGGCCGTTCCCGCCGCGATGGACCGGATATGGCGCGAGAAGACGACATCGTCGTCACCGAGCACCGCGTTTTCTGCGAACTCGGTTGCCGAGCAGCTCCACCATGCGATCGAGATGCTGTCGCCTGATAACGACGCGCAGCGGGAGCTCAAGCCCCGCATCGTGGAGGCGAGCGCCGACATCGCGCATGCGCGGCTGCTGTTGTTCGCCGATTCCGACACCCCGATCATGACGCCGTTTCTGCTGATTTTGATCTTCTGGCTGACGGTGATCTTCACAAGCTTCAGCCTGTTCGTCGAGCCGGGCGCGGTCGTCGTGACCGCCTTGCTGGTCTTTGCGCTGTCGGTATCGAGCGGCCTGTTCCTGATCGCGGATTTGAGCCAGCCGTTTGCCGGCTTGATGCAGATATCCAGCGAACTGCTCAGGAATGCGCTTGCGCCCCTGAACTGATGATGTCCTCGTTCGGCAAAAGCTTGAGCCGGTCCATGAACTCCGCCGTCAGTACGGCGTCGTCGCGGGCTGCGGTATCGCGCCGGATGCCGCTTGACCGCCTCGCGTTTTCCTCCCGATCCAGCGGCTGATCTGCATGCAGGGCTTTTCAACGCCGAGATACAGGCAAGCCGAAAGGATCAGGATCGCCGGGATCAGGACCACAGCCTGCAGTAGCAGTTCGAGGCCGATAGCATGCGTGCGGTCCATCAGCCGGGCGCTAAGCGGCGTGAACAGGTGGATGATGAGATAATGATAGAGGTAAATCGAATAGCACATCCCGCCGATCGTCACGATCCAGCGCTGCGTAACGATTCGATAGCCGATTTGTCCGCTGCAAACGCCAACATACATGGCCGCGATCAGGATCGGAGTCAGATAATAGAGTCCATAGTCGTGCGTCAGTATCCAATAGATGGCGGCAGCGCTTGCGAGCGCCAGCAGGTCGCCGGCCAGACTGCGGATGATGCGGTGGTGTGAATAGAGATCGGCTAGCAAGAACCCCGCGAGGAAGAACTGCAGATGGCCGACGATGCTGACGGAGAGCGCCGGAGTCTGTTGGAAGATGATTGAGTTCGCGACGGCATACGCCCAGCCGAGGATCAGCGCGAACAGCGTGATCCGGCGCAGCCAAATCGGCCGAAGCGCGAAAAACTTCGAAAGCAACGGGACCAGAACATAGAACTGGACCTCCACCTCAAGCGACCAGGCCACGCCATTGACCCAGCTCGCCTCGCCATAGATCGCGCCGTGGAGATAGAGCATGCTGGCCCACAGGTGCGGAAAAAACACGCGCCATCCGATATTTGTGAAGCTGATAACTGCGAACGCTACCAGCAGGCTGATGATGTAAGGGGGATCGAGCCGGACAATGCGGCGCAGGTAGTACGACCAGATGTTCGGCGCAGCGGCGCCGAAATCGTGGCTACGCACGTATGGTAGCGCCAAAATAAAGCCGCTGATCACGAAAAACAGCGGCACGCCAAAATGGCCGGCATAGCCGATGGTCAGGAATGGGGACTGGGGGAACACTTCCCACCACTGCCTTGGCAGATCGACAACGCCGAATCGCTGACTGAGCTTGATGTATTCGGCGGTGATGTGATGCAAAACCACGGCGGCGATTGCGATGAAGCGCAGTCCATCGACGGCCGGGATGAATTCCCCGCTTGCGGTCGTTCGGGCGAGCGCACCCAAGATCCGATCGCTGCCGGTGGAGGCGGCAGGTCGGTCTTGAACTGGTGCGATGTCGTCTTGTGGCTGAACCATTCCGCCGAGGCTTCTCACATTTCGGCTAACCCGACTCACACCTCTCGCCGGCTCAGGAACGCCAGCCGCTCGAACAGATGTACGTCCTGCTCGTTCTTCAATAGCGCGCCGTGCAGCGGCGGGATCAGTTTGCGCGGGTCGCGCTCCCGCAGCATTTCCGGCGTCATGTCCTCGTTCAGCAAAAGCTTGAGCCAGTCCAACAGCTCCGACGTCGACGGCTTCTTCTTCAGGCCGGGCACCTCGCGCACCTCGAAGAAGATCCGCAACGCTTCTTCGACCAGGCGCTTCTTGATGCCGGGAAAATGCACGTCGACGATCCGGTTCATGGTGTCGACGTCGGGAAACTTGATGTAATGGAAAAAACACCGGCGCAGGAACGCGTCGGGCAATTCCTTCTCGTTGTTGGAGGTGATCATCACGATCGGGCGCAGTTTCGCCTTGATGTTCTCGCCGGTCTCGTAAACGAAGAATTCCATGCGGTCGAGTTCGAGCAGAAGGTCGTTTGGAAACTCGATGTCGGCCTTGTCGATCTCGTCGATCAAGAGCACCGGGCGTTTCTCGTTGGTGAAGGCTTCCCACAGCTTGCCGCGCTTGATGTAGTTGCTGATGTCGGAAACCCTGGCGTCGCCGAGCTGGCTGTCGCGCAGCCGCGACACCGCATCGTATTCGTAGAGGCCTTGCTGGGCCTTGGTGGTGGATTTGATATGCCAGGTCAGGAGCGGCGCGCCGATCGCCTTGGCGACTTCCTCGGCCAGCACGGTCTTGCCAGTGCCGGGCTCGCCCTTGATCAGCAGCGGGCGCTCGAGCACGATCGAGGCGTTGACGGCGATCTTGAGGTCATCGGTGGCGACGTAGTCCTTGGTACCGGTAAATTTCATCGGAAAGTTTGCCTTGTGTTTTTCCTTGCAGGAATGGATGTCGCCGCTTGAACGAGAATGCCGCAAACAAGAAACGACCGCCTTCCCGGCGGTCGCCGGCCAGTTTAATTGAATTCACGGGGTGGTCTAGGCCGGACCGGTGATCTTTTGCGGGTAGCAACCCGGCAAAGCGGCATCAGACGTGCGTCACGGGACCTTGACGGGAGCCTCCTCAATGGCAAACTGTACATCATGTTTCTGCAATTCTTCACATCGCTGCGCGACGCTCAGGTCCCGGTGACCTTGCGCGAATATCTGACGCTGATGGAGGCGCTCAACGCCGATCTCGCCGAGCAGACGGTGGAGAATTTCTACTATCTGTCCCGCGCCTCGTTGGTGAAGGACGAGCGTAATCTCGACAAGTTCGACCGCGTGTTCGGTACCGTCTTCAAGGGACTGGAAAGCCTGCTCGACGCCATGGAGAAGGCGGACATTCCCGCCGAGTGGCTGAAGAAGCTCGCGGAGAAATATCTCACCGAGGAAGAGAAGAAGCAGATCGAGGCGATGGGCTGGGACAAGCTCATGGAGACGCTGCGTCAGCGGCTGAAAGAGCAGAAGGGCCGGCACCAGGGCGGCAACAAGTGGATCGGCACGGCGGGAACCTCACCGTTCGGCGCCGAAGGCTACAATCCCGAGGGCATCCGTATCGGCCAGGAGAAGAACCGCAATTTCCGTGCGGTAAAGGTGTGGGATCGCCGCGAGTTCAAGGATCTCGACGGCAACGTCGAACTCGGCATCCGCAACATCAAGATCGCGTTGCGGCGGTTGCGCAAATTCGCCCGTACCGGCGCCCCCGATGAACTCGACCTCGACACCACCATCAGGCAAACCGCCAATCAGGGTTATCTCGACGTGCATATGCGCCCGGAGCGGCGCAACGCGGTCAAGGTGCTGGTGTTCTTCGACATCGGCGGCTCGATGGATTCGCATATCGAGCAGGTCGAGGAACTGTTCTCGGCGGCCAAGACCGAATTCAAGCACATGGAATATTTCTACTTCCACAACTGCCTCTATGAGGGCGTCTGGAAGCAGAACCGGCGGCGCTTCACCGACCGCACCCCGACCTGGGATGTGCTGCACAAATACCCGCATGATTACAAGGTGGTGTTCGTCGGCGATGCCTCGATGTCGCACTACGAGATCATGGTGCCGGGCGGTTCGGTCGAGCATGTCAACGAAGAGGCGGGCTCGGTCTGGCTCGAGCGCGTCACCCGCACCTATCCGCACGCGGTGTGGCTCAATCCGGTGGCGCAACGGCACTGGGACTATTCGGAATCCACCACCCTCATCCGCCGGCTGTTTTCGGAGCGCATGTTTCCGATCACGATCGAAGGTCTTGAAGGCGCGATGAAGGAACTGGTGCGCTAGGTAACGTCGTCATTTTGGGTCGGACCACCTCGAATGGCGCAACTGAAAGGCTGGAAAAATGCCCCCGACCATTCACCACGGCATCAAGGCACTGATGGATGAAGCCGACAAAGAGGTCGAAACGCTGAGCGCGGCCGAGGCCATCAAGGCCGCGAAGGACGATAACGTCGTGATCGTCGACATCCGCGATCCCCGCGAGATCGAGCGTGACGGCCGGATTCCGGGCGCGTTCGCCTGCACCCGCGGCATGCTGGAATTCTGGATCGATCCGGCGAGCCCCTATGCGAAGCCGATCTTCCAGAGCGACAAGAAATTTATCTTTCATTGCGCCGGCGGCTTGCGTTCGGTGCTGGCGGCGAAAACCGCGCAGGACATGGGGTTAAAGCCGGTCGCGCATATCGCCGGCGGCTTTGCCGCCTGGCGCGACGCCGGCGGCCCGACCGAGAAGGTCGAGCCGAAGAAGAAGGATTAGCGTCGGGACGGCGGCGGCGAAGCCACTTGCTTCGTCATTCCGGGGCGCGAACGACGTGAGCGAGTTCGCCTCGACGTGCAATTGCACATCCGGGGCCCGCGCCGAACGGCGCGTCGCCGAAGGACGACCAAGGAGACTGGTACATGACATCATCCGTCGACGATCCGCTGGTCTCCACCGATTGGCTTGCCGCCCGTCTCGACGATCCCAGGGTCAAGATCATCGACGCATCCTTCAAGTTACCCGGCGTGCTGCCGCTGCCGCTGGACGACTATCTCGGGGCGCATCTTCCGGGCGCGGTGTTCTTCGACGTCGATGCCGTATCCGACCACAGCGATCCGCGGCCGCATATGTATCCGGATGCGGCGCAGTTCGCGCGCGACATATCCGCACTTGGAATTTCTTCCGGCGATACGGTAGTCGCCTACGATTCAGGCGGCTGGGTTGCCGCCCCGCGGGCGTGGTGGATGTTCCTGTCGTTCGGCCATTCCAATGTGAAGATACTCGATGGCGGCCTGAAGAAATGGCTGCGCGAGGGGCGTCCGACGCATTCCGGAAAGGTCACGCCGAAGCCTGGAAAATTCCGGGCCAAATTTGATCCGAGCTACGTCCGCAGCCAGCAGCAACTGGTCCGTAATCTGGAAACGCACGCCGAACAACTGGTCGATGCCCGCCCGCGTCCGCGTTTCGAAGGGACCGTCGCCGAGCCGCGGCCCGGATTGCGCTCCGGTCACATCCCGGGCAGCCGCAGCGTGCCTTACGCCGAATTGTTCGACGCGGCGACCGGCGCGATGAAGCCGCTGGAAGAACTTCGCCGCATTTTCAACGGCGCCGGCGTCGACACGACAAAACCGATCGTCACAACCTGCGGCTCCGGCGTCTCCGCGCTGGTGGTGACGCTGGCGCTGTACCGGCTCGGGGTGCGCGGCAGCGCCCTTTATGACGGCTCATGGTCGGAATGGGGGCTGCCCGACGGGCCGCCGGTCGCAACCGGTCCGGCCTGACCGCCACGTCACTGGTTGGTTGGTTGCGCGAACGGGTTGGCGGCCGGCTGCAGCGTTTGTCCGGCTACGCGAGCGCCCGGTGCGAGCCTGTGGCGATGGACCGTCCGACGCGGGTGCTTGCGCTTCTTGATTTTGACGGTTTTTCCCTCAGGCCTGGTGCCGGAACCCGGCTCGACGGCGACGGGTGAACCACCCCGTGTGGCGATCCTGGTCGAGGCGCCGCCGGTGTCCTGCGATTTGGTTGCGTTCGCTTGTTCAGGCGATGTCGCCTGTACAAGCGGTGTCGGCGTCGGCGCACTTGCCGAAGACAACACCGCCGCGGTCTCGGTTTCGATGGCGGAAGCGACCGGCGCCGGTGCCACGTCGCTTGATGGTGATGCCGCCTCAATCGGGATTTGAGGTTTAGCGGTTTCGGGCGGCGGTGAATCCTCAGGCTTCAGCGCGGCAATCTTTTCAGCCGGCGTCGCCTCCATGGGCGCCTGCTCGGCCGGTGCCGTCGCGGCAACACCATCCGACGGCGGTTGCTTGGCAGCCGGCGTATCGTCGACGCGCATCATCGCCAGCACAGGTCTCGCGGCATCGCCTCGCTGCGCGAACATCGTTTCGGGGGTCGCATGCCAGGATGGATTGACGGCGAACTCTTGATGCGCGGCGCGCAGCAATGCCGCAGCGCCGAGTCCGAAGACCAGCATCGACATCGACAACATGATCGCGGCGAACAGAAAACGGAGGCCGGGAAGCATAAACGCGAGTTCCGCCTTCGCATCGGCAAAGGCCTTGGAGCCATCGGGAACGCGGTGACCACAGAATCTGGCCGCGTTCGCGACGCAGCGGACACCGCCAGCGCGCAGCGAATCAGGCTGCTTTAGAATACCGCAACGGCTTCCCCGGCGTTTGTTAAAAATCGGCGGCGTGCGTCACCGGAGGGGTGTTTGAAAACATTTTCTTAACCGTGAGGCTTAGCTGCAACGCTGCTTCCCGATCACTAAAAAATGGCCAAATCCGGCTCGAATTCGCGGGATTTGTCTTGAATGCGCCGCTATCTTCGGCCATCTGCCCGTTAACGGTCCGGTGTCGGCTTGGGGACTATACAAGAGCGATGATGATCAAACGCATTCTGACGATGTGCGCTGCATTGACCGCGGTTTTGGCGGCAGGCTCAGCGGGAACCTCGCCTGCCCAGGCTCAACAGGGCTATCAGGTAGCTCCTCCCGGTCCGGTGTATTCGCCGGCGCCGCCGCCATATCCGCCCGCCGGCTATCCCGCCGACTATCGGCGCGCTCCGGCCACGCCGGATTTCGATGCGCTGGAAGACGACGATGCGCCGAATGGCCTGGGTTCGACCGCGCTGTCGCCCCCGGGGCCGCCGGTTTATTCCGACCGGGGCGCTCCACTGGGCCCGATCCTTTCGCCGGATGACCCCCGTTACGGCCGGCCCGACGGACCGCCTCCCGTGATTTATTCGAACCGTCCCGGCCAGCCGCAACCGGCCTATTCGGACAATGGCGGCGATCATCGTATTCCGGGCGCGGGGATCGTTTATCCCAACGACGACAATCGCGGTCCGCGGCCGCCAGAGGCGATCGGGGCTCCGACCGGCGTCACCGGAACCGTGCAGCCTCCCCAGGGGGCCGACGGCAGGCCGATGGTGCTGTCCGCGCTGCCGCCGGACGAACAGCCGGAGGTCGCTCCTGCGCAACTCGCGCCGAACCTGCGCCGGCAGGAAGTCGCCCTCGCCACCAAGGAGCCGCCGGGAACGCTGATCGTCGATACCCCGAACACCTATCTCTACTACGTGCTGGGCGGCGGGCGGGCGATCCGTTATGGCGTCCGCGTCGGCCGCGACGGCTTCACCTGGACCGGCGTGCAGAAGATCTCGCGCAAGGCCGAATGGCCGGATTGGCATCCGCCGCCGGAAATGATCGACCGCCAGCCCTACCTGCCGCGCTTCATGGCCGGCGGCCCCGGCAATCCCCTGGGCGCGCGGGCGATGTATCTTGGTTCCACCGTCTATCGCATCCACGGCACCAACCAGCCCTCGACGATCGGCAAGTTCGTTTCGTCCGGCTGTATCGGCATGCTGAACGAGGATGTGTCGGACCTGTTCGATCGCGTCAAGGTCGGCACCCGCGTGGTCGTGCTTCCGGGTGGTCCGCCGCCGGGAACCACAACCGCTTCGGCGCAGCCGGTGCCCGGACCGAATGCCGGCCCGCCGATGCCGCCGGCCGGTGTTCCAGGTGCCGGACCGACCGTGGTGCCGCCGCTGCCCGCGCCGGTGACGGTAAGGTAGCTATCTCCAACTCCGGGCTTACGCCAACCTGTGCCTGGGCTCGCCTTTGAACCAGGCGTCGATGCCTTCGACCATCTGCTTGTAGTGGTTGCGGAAGCTTTCCTCGGTGACGTAACCGAGATGCGGCGTCAGTACCATGTTGTCGAGCTTGCGGAAGGGATGATCGACCGGCAGCGGCTCGACCGAATAAACGTCGATCGCAGCACCTGCGATCTTCTTCTGCTGCATGGTTGCCAGCAACGCGGCTTCGTCGACGATCGGCCCGCGCGCGGTGTTGACGAGATAGCTGGTCGGCTTCATGCGCGCCAGATCGGCGGCTCCGACCAGTCCGCGCGAACGCGGGCCCAGCACCACGTGGATGGTGACGATATCGGCGGTCGAGAACAATTCTTCCTTGCTGGCGTAGCCGACGCCGACCTCCTTGCAGCGCTCCGGCGTCAGGTTCGGGCTCCATGCGATCACGTTCATGCCGAACGCTTTCGCCATCGCCGAAACCTTGCTGCCGAGCTTGCCGAGGCCGATCACCCCGAGCGTCCGTCCCTCGATCTCGATGCCGACGAATTTCTGCAACGGTTCGCCGGCATGCATGCGGGCGTTCTCGCGGCCGATGTTGCGGGTCAGCTCCAGGATCAGGCCCATCGTCAGCGGTGCGGTGGGATCGCGGCTCCATTGCGTGCCGCATACCACCACCTTGTGGTCCTTGGCGGCTTCCATGTCGATCGCGGCGTTGCGCATCCCGGAGGTGACCAGCAGCTTCAGTTTGGGCAAGGCCGCGAACAAGGCGCGCGGAAACGGCGTGCGCTCGCGCATCGCGCAGATGATCTCGAAATCCTTCAGCGCGCTGACTGCGGCCTCCGGCGAAGCGAACGGCTCGCTGAACACCGTGACATCGACGCGATCGCCGACCTTCGACCAGTCCGCGACCTCCAGAGCCAGCTTCAGGTAGTCATCGAGAATTGCACAGCGCAGCCGCGTCATGGCGAGATCCATCCGGTGAAGTGAAGGCGGCTTTTTGATTTCGCCGCCGGGGATGGTCCATGGTCGCGCGCAATCCGTGCGCGTGCAAGCGCCGGCGCCACAAAAGTGACGGCTATTATTATAGAGGGGCGGAGGGGCCGGGAGTGGAGGGGCCGAGAGTCTTGGCGGCCCGGATTTCGGCGACCATCGATTGGACCGCGGGTGACACCGCCACATGCCTGGCGCGCCAGGCCGGACCAGGACCGCGCATGTAATGCAGTTCCGGCCGGTAGGGATCGAATGCCCTGGCGAAGAACAGGCGCCAGAATGCCCGGACTTCGGCGAGGAAGCCGGACTCAGGCGGCTGACGGTGCGCCAGCGGTGAGGCGGATGAAGAAGCGATGGTTGCCATGACGGGCCTGCCTTCTACCTGGCGACTTCTGTCGGAAGGTCGCCTTTCAGTGGTTATCGAGGCAGTCTCGGACCGGATTTATTAAAAAGCGGTTCTCATTGTCGGGATCGGCGGACTTGCCGCCGTCAACCTTTCCTGAATCTTAATCGCCCGGTTGCCCTTTGCGGGCCGCGCCGCTACATCAGCGGCAGCAAATTTCCATAAATCCTCTCGTTTTCAGGGATCGCGATGGCCCGTCAGTTCGTCTATTTCATGCAAGGTTTGACCAAGAGCTACCCCACCCGGAAGGTGCTCGATAACGTCAATCTGTCGTTCTATCCCGACGCCAAGATCGGCGTGCTCGGCGTCAACGGCTCCGGCAAATCGACGCTGCTGCGGATCATGGCTGGCCTCGACAAGGAATATAATGGCGAGGCCTGGGTCGCCGAGGGCGCCCGGGTCGGCTACCTTGAACAGGAACCGCAACTCGACGCCGCCAAGACGGTGCGCGAGAACGTCATGATGGGCGTCGCCAAGCAGAAGGCGATCCTCGATCGCTACAACGAACTGGCGATGAACTATTCCGACGAGACCGCCGACGAGATGACCAAATTGCAGGACGAGATCGAGGCCGCCGGCCTGTGGGATCTCGACAGCAAGGTCGATCAGGCGATGGATGCGCTGCGCTGCCCGCCGGACGATTCCGATGTGACAAAACTCTCCGGCGGCGAGCGCCGCCGCGTCGCGCTGTGCCGGCTGCTGCTCGACCAGCCGGACCTGTTACTGCTGGACGAGCCGACCAACCATCTCGACGCCGAGTCGGTGTCATGGCTGGAAGGGCATCTGCGCAACTATCCCGGCGCGATCCTGATTGTCACCCATGACCGCTATTTCCTCGATAACGTCACGGGCTGGATTCTCGAACTCGACCGCGGCAAGGGCATTCCCTACGAGGGCAACTACACCGCCTGGCTGTCGCAAAAGCAAAAGCGTCTCGCGCAGGAAGGCCGCGAGGACGCCGCGCATCAACGCACGTTGGAGCGCGAAAAGGAATGGATCGCGGCCTCGCCAAAGGCGCGCCAGGCCAAATCCAAGGCGCGCTACCAGCGCTACGAAGAACTCTTGAAACAGGCCAGCGAAAAGCAGACCCAGACCGCGCAGATCACAATTCCGGTGGCCGAGCGGCTCGGCCAGAACGTGGTCGACTTCGAGGGCCTGAGCAAAGCCTTCGGCGAGCGCGTGCTGATCGACGATCTCACCTTCAAGCTGCCGCCCGGCGGCATCGTCGGCGTGATCGGCCCCAACGGCGCCGGCAAGACCACGCTGTTTCGGATGATCACCGGGCAGGAGAAACCGGACAAGGGCACCATCACGGTCGGCGAGAGCGTGCATCTCGGCTATGTCGACCAGTCCCGCGACAGCCTCGACGGCAAGAAGACCGTGTGGGAGGAAATTTCCGGCGGCAACGAACTCATTCTGCTCGGCAAGCGCGAGGTCAATTCGCGCGGCTATTGCTCGTCGTTCAATTTCAAGGGTGCCGACCAGCAGAAGAAAGTGGGTTCGCTGTCGGGCGGCGAGCGCAACCGCGTGCATCTGGCCAAGATGCTCAAGTCCGGCGCCAACGTGCTGCTGCTCGACGAGCCGACCAACGATCTCGACGTCGATACGCTGCGCGCGCTGGAAGAGGCGCTGGAGGATTTCGCAGGCTGCGCTGTGATCATCAGCCATGACCGCTGGTTCCTCGACCGCATCGCCACCCATATCCTGGCGTTCGAGGGCGACAGCCACGTCGAATGGTTCGAGGGCAATTTCCAGGATTATGAAAAAGACAAGATGCGCCGGCTGGGCCAGGATTCCATCATCCCGCACCGCCTCAAGTACAAGAAGCTGACGCGGTGATTTAATATGAACAGGTCGACGTTCATTGTCGCGGTGATCGTCGTTCTCTGTGGGCTGCATCCCGCCCGCGCCGCCGATGCCGGCTTCACACAGTTCATCGCCTCGCTGTGGCCGGAGGCGCAAGCGGCGGGCGTTTCGCGCGCGACGTTCGATGCCGAAACCCGCGGCCTCGAGCCGGATTACAAACTGCCCGATCTGATCCTGCCCGGACGTCCCGCCACCGGCGCGCCTTCGCAGGCCGAATTCGTCCAGGTGCCGGCCGACTATATCAAGGAAGCCAGCATCGCGCGGCTGGCGGAAGAGGGGCAGCGGCTGATGCGGAAATACCGCGCCGCGCTGACCGCGATCGAGGCGCGCTTCGGCGTGCCCGCCAGCGTCGTGCTGGCGATCTGGGGCCGCGAAACCGATTACGGCCGCTACACGCTGCCTTACGATGCCGTGCGCGTGCTGGCGACGCAGGCCTATGTCGGCCGGCGCAAGGATCAGTATCGCAACGAGTTCATCCTGGCGCTCAAGATCATCGGCGAGGGCGATGTGACGCGCAAGGACATGCGCGCGTCGTGGGCCGGCGCCACCGGCCTCACCCAGTTCCTGCCGTCGGAGTTCTACAAGCACGGCGTCGACTTCGACGGCGATGGCCATCCCGACATCTGGCATTCGGTGCCGGATGCGCTGGCCTCGGCCGCCCAGCAGCTCGTCAACAAGGGCTGGCAGCCGGGCGTGCGCTGGGCCTATGAAGTGCGCGCGCCTGCCGGCGTCGATTGCACGCAAGGCGTGCCGGAAGTGACAAAACCGCTCGGCGAATGGTTGCGGCTGGGCTTCGTGCCGGTACGCGGACAACAGCTCGGCGCCGCCGAACAGGCGCAGCCGGCCTCATTGCTGCAGCCCGAGGGCGTCTATGGCCCGGCGTTTCTGGCGACCAAGAACTATTTCGTCATCAAGGAATATAATTTTTCGGATCTGTATGTTTTGTTCGTCGGCCACCTCAGCGATCGCATGACGAGCCCGCAGCCGTTCGCGACGCCATGGTCGGCCTCGACGCAGCTGCGCAGCAAGGATGTCGAAGCGATGCAGCGCCAGCTCACGCGCCTCGGCCTCTACAGCGACAAGCTCGACGGCAAGGCCGGAATGCTGACCCGCGCCGCGCTCGGGGCCTATCAGAAGTCAGCCGGGCTCAAGGTGGATTGCTGGCCCAGCGAAGCGGTGCTGCGTTCGCTGAGCGCGGCGCGCTGAAACATAAAACCCGGCCGAAGCATCGGCCGGGTTTTCAAAATCAGGCGCGTTGAACTGGGCGCGGGATCAGTAAGGCTGCGGGCAGAACGGCACGCGGCGGAAATTCCAGTTGTAGCCGTCCCAATAGCGTTGCGTGCGCCAGACGCAGCCCGGGGGCGGGGCTTCTTCCACATAAACGGGGGCCGGCCGGCTGGCCGCGATGGCTCCGCCGACAATCGCGCCGCCGATGATTCCGCCGGCGACAGCCGCGCCGAGGCCGCGCTGTGCGCTTGCGGGTGTAGCGGTCAGCGAACCGGCGGCGATCGCTGCGACCGCGACGAAGGCAGCAAATGTCTTCTTCATGTCTTGGGCTCTCCTGGAGTTGGCGCCTCAAGTCAGCGCCGGGTTTAAGGTGACTCGCACGCCGTAATCAAAACTGGCCGTTTCGCTGGAAAGAAGCGCACAACAGTCAATTCCAAGTAAACGTCCAAGCAAACACGCTGAAGCTAATGGCCCAAAAAGCGGTTTTTTTCGGTTACCCGCGCCTGTTCGGCACAAGCACGCTCCTGGCAACATTCAGCAAAACGTTCCGGAAACGCAGATGGTTTCCGGAACGCTTGTTCCATTCGAAGCCAGGTCAGGCTGGATCAGCCGCAAATCCGCACGCGGCGAATCCGCCAGGCATAGCCGTCCCAGAACCGCTGCCGCTGCCAGACACAGCCATCATCATATGGAACAGGCGCCGCGACATAGGCAGGGCCGCCGTAATAGCCGTAACCGGGTCCGTAATAGCCGGGACCGTAGTAGCCGGGCCCGTATGCATAGGGCGCCGCAAGCGCACCGCCGACGATGGCTCCGCCGATGATTCCGCCGGCAACGGCTGCACCGAGGCCGCGTTGGGCATGGGCCGGCGCCGCCACAGCCGAAACAGCCAAGGTTGCGACGGCCGCGAGTGCCACCAATGTTTTCCTCATGGCTTCACCTTTCTCATTGGAAGGACAGCGAATAAGCAGTTTGTGCAGCGAAAGTTCCACATTTCCCTTGAATGATCAATGAACGATCCCGCCACATTTAGCCGCGGAGTTTGACCGTCCCACGGCGTTTTTGCGGCGCACAATCGGGTGTTCCTGCCGTTTGCCGAAAGGAAATGATGAGCAGCGTGGGGACGGGATTCGCAAAAAAGCGGCCGGCGTTGATCGAGATCAATTTGGAATCACTTGAAAAGGCGGATTTTCCTTTTGCATCCGGCCGTGGTCTTAAATATCGATGGCCTCGGTTTCCTCCCGATGGGTCCGCCGCCGATATGATCGTTTGTTCCTGCCACGTCCTTAGCGACCACGATGTCCGCAGCGCCGTCCACGCGGCGGAGGATCTTCCCCGCAACGCTAAGCAGATCTACGGCTGCCTCGGCTGCAGCGCCGAATGCGGCCGGTGCGCCCGGACCCTCAAGAGCATCATCGATGAGGCCCTCGGCGCTTGTGCCAAAGCCTGCTGCGCCGGATGCCCGCACAGCCAGGCCGGCGCAGAACCGCATGTCCACGCCGAGTTCGCGCTCGCCGTTTCCTGAAAACCTGAAGATCCCGCGGCTTTTGTTGAGGTTCCCCGGCTTCTGTGGCCGAAAGCTTGCTCCTGTCCGCAATCTGATTTAGAAGCATTCTAAATTAAGTTGGCCAGCTCAAATGGCCTCAACCGCCGGAGTGCACCATGCAGGGCGACCCCAAAGTCATCGACTACCTCAACAAGGGTCTGCGCAGCGAACTCACCGCCATCAATCAATACTGGCTGCACTTTCGCCTGCTCAATCACTGGGGCTTGCTGGAGATGGCCAAGACCTGGCGCAAGGAATCGATCGAGGAGATGAACCACGCCGACCGCTTCACCGACCGGATCCTGTTCCTCGACGGCTTCCCCAACATGCAGGTGCTCGATCCCTTGCGGATCGGACAGAACGTCAAGGAAATCATCGAGTGCGACCTTGCCGCCGAGGTCGGCGCGCGAGCGCTCTATCAGGAAGGTGCAACCTACTGTCACGGCGTCAAGGACTACGTCTCGCGCGACCTGTTCGAAAGCCTGATGAAGGACGAGGAGCACCACATCGATTTCCTCGAGACCCAGCTTGATCTGATCGGGCGGATCGGGATCGAGCTTTACACCCAGAAGCATGTCGGCGGGCTCGAAAGCGAATTCGACCCCAAAGCTTGAGCCGGCACGTCGTGCAGGTCGTCCTTCCTACCCTCCTCCTCCAGGGGGAGGGTGGAGACAATCCCTACAACTGCGTCCTGTAGCGCGCCTCGACCTCGGCCTGGGGCTCCGGTTCGCCGAGCCCGGTCTGCTCGTGGATCACCTGGCTGATGCTCGGCAGCACTGTGCGTTCAACCCGCGTCTCCGCCGACCACAGCTTCGAGCGCATCAGCGCCTTGCCGCAATGGAAATACGCCTCGTGCACGCTGATGCTCAGCACCGCGCGTGGCGGTTTGCCGAACTCCTCCATCGATGCCAGCAACTCCGGCTCCGCCGACAGTTTGCCCTTGCCGCCGACCCGCAGCGTCTCGTCGATGCCCGGCACGAAGAAGATCAACTGCACGAAGCCCGAGCCCTCGACGATGTTCTTGAAACTGTCGATCCGGTTGTTGCCGCTGCGATCGGGCATCAGCAGCCGGTTCGGCCCGGCGACGTGGACAAATCCGGGATTGCCGCCGCGCGGCGAGGCATCGACGCTGCCGTCGGAACCCGACGTCGCCAGAACGCAGAATGGCGACATCGCAATGAATTTTTTCGCGTGCGCGTCGATCTCCGGACGCGCCTTCGCGATCACGCGCGGCGACGGCTTTGGGTAGATCGTCTTGAGATCGTCGGCGGCGAGTTCGTTCACAGGTTCGGTCAAAGGCCGTCTCCCGGCATGGTGCGTCGTGATTGGGCGAGGATATCATCGCGGTCTCGGGGCAGCCACCCTTTATCGCTGCACATGCCGCGCTTGCCCCATCCGCCCGGCACCGGACGGAAGATTGCAGGCTCCGCCTCGACCAGCATGGATTGCTGTTCCGGCGTCAGCTTCACCATGCCCCAGCCGTCGTCCGGATAGCCCAGCGTCGCGAAGACACGTTTGCCGGCGCGAAAATCCGGATGCCCGTGGTGCGAGGCCTCGCTCGTCCCGGGGAGACTCAATGCGATCCGGCGAAACCGGTTCGATGACATGGCGCTCCCGCTTTTGACGCGACCGCTCTCCATCGGCCGCCGTGGCGCAGTCTGCTAGGCCTGGTCCTCGACATCGGTGTCGGGGCGGTCGCTGCCGGCGGCAGTTTCGGTGTGCCACTTGCCGTCGGCGGTTTCGTATTCGATCGCCTCGGTGCGGCCAGGTACCCGCTGTTCCGTGGCCGCGTTTCTCGCGGCGGCAAGGGCCGCGGCATGGGTCGGAAAGGCTTCCGAAAACACGCCGTCGACGGTGTAGGCCCAGCCGCCGTCATGTTGAACGATTTTATAGGTGACGTGGGACATCAGGGGAACTCGCTGGTTGGCGCGAAAATGCGGGGTGAACGCGACCCCCATTCTATGCCAAAATAGGCGGCGATGGGCAAAGGAGAAGATCAATGTGCCGGAACATCAAGACGCTGTTCAACTTCGAGCCGCCCGCGACCGAGGAAGAAATCCGCGCCTCCGCGCTGCAATTCGTGAGAAAGCTTTCGGGCTTCAACAAGCCGTCGCAGGCCAATGAAGCGGCGTTCGACCTCGCCGTCGCCGAAGTATCCGCCTCGGCGCGAACACTGCTGGCGTCGCTTCATACCCACGCGCCCTCGCGCGACCGCGAGATCGAGGCCGAAAAGGCCCGCGAGCGGTCGCGGCTGAGGTTTGGCTGAGGCTTGCGGGCCGCGCCAGCAATCGTGCGGGGCCGCGCGGTCTACGCGGTGTCCCACAGCACCGGCAGATTGAGCAGGCCGCGGAATGCCCAGCCGCCGATCCGCACCGGCTCGGTTACATCGAGTCGTATCCCCTTCAGCCGCGCGAAAATGCCGGGCAGCGCCACGTCGGCGACCATCGCGCGCGAGGCAAAGGCGCCGGCGCAGTAATGCGGACCGGCGCCGAATGCGATGCTCTTGCTGGTATCGCGGGTGATGTCGAAATCGTCAGGATTGAGGAAGCAGGCCTCGTCGCGATTGGCCGAGCCGAACATGAAGAACACGCGGTCCTCCGGTTCGAAATCGACGCCGCGATAGGACCACGGTTTCGCCACCCGGCGCGGCGACATCCCGATCGGCGCGATCCAGCGTGCATATTCCTCGAACACGTCGATCCACTTCGCTTTGCCGTCCTGTACCAGCGCGAGCTGCTCGGGATGCGTCAGCAGCGCCCAGACCGTGCCGGAGATGGCGTCGCGCGGCTCGTTCTGCCCGCCCGAGATCGCCAGCTTGATGTTGGCGCGCACGCTTGCCATCGGCATGCCTGCCGCCAGCAGCACGCTGAGGATCGAGCTGTTGGGATGCTTGGTCACCACCGGAATCATGTCGTCGATCGCCGCATCGATGCCGGCGGTGGCGGCGTGGCAGCGCGCTTCAACCTCCTTGTTGCCGGTGTAGTTGGCGATGCCGTCGATCATCGCCTGCGACCATGCGTCCATGTCCTGGTAGCGCATGTTGGTGAGGCCGGTGATGTCCTTCAGGCATTCGGCCGACAGCGGCAGCGCGAACGCCTTGCAGAGATCGGCGCGGCCGCAAGGCGCGAGGTCGTCGAGGATGCGGTCGGCATGGGCCTGGAACTGCCGGCTCCAGGTGTCGCGCACGGTGCGCGGCGAAACGGATGGAAACATCGCCGCGCGTTCCGACATATGCGCCTCGCCGTCCTTGCGCATCATGTTGTGGCCCATCAGCGTATTCATCAACCCTGCCGGCTGGTGCGACGAAAACACGTCGATGCGTTTTTCCGACACGAAAATATCGTCGCGCCGCGTGAAGATCGTCGATGCCAGTTGCGGCACGAACGCGATCGGCGCGTCCTTGCGCATCCTGGCGAGGTCGGGATAGGGATCGGCCCAGAACGCCGATACGTCGATGTCGAAATGCGGGGCGTTGGACATGGCGCGTTCTGCTCCACCCGGGGCTTGCTGCCCGGCTGGCGCGCAGATTAACGCGGTTTGTACGAAACGGGATACCGGTTTTGCAGGCTCTCCAGCGCGCGAGCGTCAGTCGGTATGCTCCGGCACGTCGATTCCTTCGGCCGAATATTGCCGGATCTTGTTGCGCAGGGTGCGGACGGAGACGCCGAGCACGCGGGCGGCGCGGGTGCGGTTGCCGTCGCAGCGCGCCAGCGTCTGCAGCATCAGTTCGCGCTCGACCTCGTCGACGGTCGACCCGATCAGCAACGGCACCACTTCGGTCGGGGTCAGCGGATGCGGAACGCCCGGCGGCAAAGCAGGAGACTCATGGGTCATCAACACCTCCCGATCAAATCCGCATCCTGACCGGATGCGGAATCATCGCGAATGAACAAACCCCTGCCGGTCAAAGGGTGAGACGATTTGGTTAATGGAGTGTTAACGGCGCGGGCCGGCGGTCATGGAACCCGGCCGTCACATCAAACTGCCCGGTAGCCGCCATCCGCCATCACGATCGATCCGGTGACATAGGCCGACAGATCCGAGGCAAGGAAGATCGCAGGCCCCACGATGTCCTCCGGCTTGCCCGCGCGGCCCAGCGGGGTGTGGTCGATGAACATCTTCACCGCGTCCGGATTGTTGGCGCGCGTGCCGGCGTTCAGCGGCGTCTCGATGAAGCCGGGACCGATCGCATTGACGCGCACGCCATGCTTGCCGAGTTCGACCGCAAGCGCTTTGGTGAAGCCCAGCACGCCGTGCTTGGAGGCGGTATAGGCCGGCGAACTCGGCTGGCGGATGTGAACGAACGACTGGATCGAGCCGATATTGACGATGCGCCCTTTGGTGGCGCGCAGGGATTCCAGAAACGCCTGGGTCGCGTTGAAGACGCCGGTGAGGTTGATCGCGATGACGTCCTGCCAGTCCTTGATCACGGCATCGGTGGCGCCGAGCATGCCGTTGCGCCGCGCGATGCCGGCATTGTTGACCAGGATCGACACCGGCCCGACCTGTTCGGCGACGCGTTTGGCGATCGCGACGCAATCCTCATGCCGGGTGACGTCGAGCGCGAAACTCGCCGCAGCCCCCCCGGCATCGCGGATCTCCTGCGCTGCGTCTTCCGCGGCTTTGCCGTTGATGTCGAGCAGCACGACTTCGGCGCCCTCGCGGGCATAGCCGAGCGCGATCGCGCGCCCGATGCCGGAGCCTGCGCCGGTGACGACCGCGATGTGTTCCTTAAGAAGGCCGGGCATGGCTGTTTCCTCTGCTTTGGTTTTGGTCTTCCGGACAACTTAATTCAAAATCGCCGGATCGGAAACGCAAAGCGCACACCCGCATTGTGGCAATGTTCGACTCGGGTGCGCGCATGAACCGGCAAGCGATGGAATGGAAACTCGATGTCGAGCGGCTGTGGTCGGCCGCTGCGCTCGATTTTCGCGAGGCCGGGCGGCTCGCCGCCGAGATCTTCACCCTTTGTGCCGAGACCGCGCTGCGACAGGCGGCAGCGGAGGCGCTGCCGAGCCTGCGCAATGCCGCGCTCGAAAATGCCGACCGCAGCACCAAGGATGAAGCGCGCGGCCGCTTCAGCGTCATCCGCGACGTGTTGTGCGCGCTCGATGCCGGAACGTTCGGCCGCCGCGACAGCGCGCCGAAGCCGTTGACCGAGGAGGCGCGCTATCGCCAGCTATTGGGATTGCCGCTCGGCCGCCGCCTCGCGCGCGCCGAGATCCATCGGGCCTGGAAGCGCGCGGTCAAGACCGCGCATCCCGACGCCGGCGGCGACGCCAGCGAGTTCGTGGCGCTGTCCGCGGCGCAGGAAGCGCTGATGAAGGAGCGGTGAGGGGGCTATCGCCCGGCCAGCGACGCCACCCCCTCGATTTCGATCAGCATCTTTGGATTGGGCAACGCCTGCACCACGCAGGTGGTGCGGGCGGGATAGGGCGCGGGCCCGAATGCCGACGCGTACAGCGCGTTCATCGGAGCGACGTCGGAGGCGCGCGTCAGCAGCACGTTGACCTTGACCAGATCGCGAAAGCTGGCGCCGGCCTCGTCGAGCACGCGCTTGATGTTGCTCACCACAAGGGCGAATTGCGCCTCAAAACCGTCGGGAAGTTCGCCCTTGTCGTCGAAGCCGGGATGAACAGGAGGTCACCGGTGCGCGCGGCGAACGACAGCGGCGGGGTTTTGATGCCGGATGGTGCGGCGAAGTGCTGGATCGGGGACATCGGTCACTCCTGAGGGGTGTTTTTCGGGATGCGAATATTCTTTGCCGGTCCGGCCCATCGGTTACAATCCCCAAAGCGCGACTCAATTCCGCGCCGCGACCTGCTCTCAAGACGCCTGCTCACCAATTCCAGGGAGACTTGCCCCATGAAAATCTCATCCGCCCTTCGTGTTGCGCTGGTAGCACTGGCGGCTTTCGCCGGCGCATCGCTGTCCTCCGCGGCCCGTGCCGAGGAGGGAACCGTGTCGCTGACGATCTACAAGGCGGGCTGGATCATCGGCGGCTCCGGCGGCGGCGGCTGGCTGAATTTTCGCGGGCGCAGCTACCCGCTGACGGCCGGCGGGCTGGACTATGGCCTCGTTTTCGGCGGCTCGAAGACGATGCTGGTCGGCCGGGTCAGGAACATCAACCGCCCGTCTGACGTCGCCGGCGTCTATGGCGCGGCGGGTGCCGGCCTCGCGGTCGGCAGCGGCGCCCGCGCGATCGTCCTGACCAACCAGAAGGGCGCGGTGCTGGAACTGTCCGGGCAGCAGGTCGGGCTGATGGCCAATGCCGACCTCAGCGGGCTGGCGATCACGCTGAAGTAGGGAACCAATCCACCCGGCGCGGCTTGTTCCAGACATCCGAAAACCGGGAGGTTTCGATGAAACTGGCAAAGCTTGTTCTGACAACGTCTCTGCTGCTCGGCATGTCTTCGCTGGCATGCGCCCAGCAGACGGTGACGGGAACGGTGACCACCATCGACCGGATCAGCGGCACCATCGCCATTGCGCAGCCGCAAAGCGGCACGGTCGGCGCCAGCACCGGCGGCGCCACCGAGCAGCAATTCAAGGCATCCGACGACCTCTTGGAGAAAATCCACGCCGGCGACAGGGTGACGGTTTCCGTCACCGAGAGCGGCGGGAAGAAGACGGTTACCAAGATCGAGCGGCAGTAGGCTGGCGGATTACGCTGCGCTGATCGAATCCGCGGCTTCAAACGAAAAGCCGGGCTTTCGCCCGGCTCTTGTTTCAGATGGATGCCCGGGTCATCCAGCGCGAAGACGCGCCTCGCGCTTTTGCCCGGGCATGACGCGGTGAGGGTGCTTCTCACAACACCCGATTGCTCTCCTTCACCTTCTCCGCATCGAGATACACGCTGCTCCCCATCTCCTTGAACTTGGCGCTCATGGTGGCCATGCCCGCCTTCGCTATGGCTTCGGCGGGCAAGCCGTCCTCAAGTACGCCATTGATCGACAGACCCACCGAGTTCGGATCGTTCAGCGTCGCGGCATAGTCCCGCACGTCCTGCGTGATCTTCATCGAGCAGAATTTCGGGCCGCACATCGAGCAGAAATGCGCCACCTTGTGCGCTTCCTTCGGGAGCGTCTCATCGTGATAGAGCCGCGCGGTTTCCGGATCGAGGCCGAGGTTGAACTGGTCCTCCCAGCGGAAATCGAACCGCGCGCGGCTTAGCGCGTCGTCGCGCAGTTGGGCTGCGGGGTGGCCCTTGCCGAGATCGGAGGCGTGCGCCGCGATCTTGTAGGTGATGACGCCGACCTTGACGTCGTCGCGGTTGGGCAGGCCGAGATGCTCCTTTGGCGTGACGTAACACAGCATCGCGCAGCCGAACCAGCCGATCATGGCCGCCCCGATGCCGGAGGTGATGTGGTCGTAGCCCGGCGCGATGTCGGTGGTCAGCGGCCCCAAGGTATAGAACGGCGCCTCGCCGCATTCCTTGAGCTGCTTGTCCATGTTGATCTTGATCTTGTGCAGAGGCACATGGCCGGGGCCTTCGATCATCACCTGGCAGCCTTTCTTCCACGCAATCTGCGTCAACTCGCCCAGCGTCTCGAGCTCGGCGAATTGCGCGCGGTCGTTGGCGTCCGCGATCGAGCCCGGACGCAGGCCGTCTCCCAATGAAAACGACACGTCGTATTGACGCATCAGGTCGCAGATGTCCTCGAAGTGCGTGTAGAGGAAGCTCTCCTTGTGGTGCGCCAGGCACCACTTCGCCATGATCGAGCCGCCGCGCGACACGATGCCGGTGACGCGGTTGGCGGTGAGGTGGATGTAGGGCAGCCGCACGCCGGCGTGGATGGTGAAGTAGTCGACGCCCTGTTCGCATTGTTCGACCAGCGTGTCGCGGTAGAGCTCCCAGGTCAGCTTGACCGGATCGCCGTCGCACTTCTCCAGCGCCTGGTAGATTGGCACGGTGCCGATCGGGACCGGCGCATTGCGAAGAATCCATTCGCGGGTGGTGTGGATGTTGCGCCCGGTCGAGAGGTCCATCACGGTGTCGGCGCCCCAGCGGATCGCCCACACCATCTTGTCGACTTCCTCCTCCACCGACGAAGTCACGGCGGAGTTGCCGATGTTGGCGTTGATCTTGGTGAGGAAGTTGCGGCCGATGATCATCGGCTCCAGCTCGCCGTGGTTGATGTTGCAGGGGATGATCGCGCGTCCACGCGCAATTTCCGAGCGCACGAATTCCGGGGTGACGAAGGCCGGCACCGAGGCGCCGAAGCTTTCGCCGTCGGCCAGCGCTGCCTCGGCGCGCTCCAGCTGCACTTTACGCCCGAGATTCTCGCGGGTAGCGACGTAGATCATCTCCTTGGTGATGATCCCGGCGCGGGCAAACTCGAGCTGCGTGATCATGTGGTCGCCGACGCCGCGCAGCGGCCGGTGGTGCGCGGTGAAGGATTTCGCGGCATGCGAGGCGCCGACATTGCCGTTGTCTTCCGGCTTGATCTCGCGCCCCTGATACTCCTCGACGCCGCCGCGCTCCTTGACCCAGGCGATGCGGTTGCGCGCCAGGCCGGCATTGACGTCGATGGTCACGGCCGGATCGGTGTAGGGGCCTGAGGTGTCATAGACCGGAAGGTTGGGCTCGCCCGCGCCTTCGCTGAGCATGATCTCGCGCAAGGGCACCCGCACGTCGGGCGCCTCATCCGGCGTAACCCAGATTTTTCGCGATGCCGGCAGCGGGCCGGTCGTCACGGCGGGAAGCGTGGTGTCGGGGTTGGAGCGGATGTTCATGGGTTCCTCCTGTTATAGTTGTTCGTCATTCCGGACGGACCGCGAAGCGGTCCGGTCCGGAATCCCGAAGTTGGGTGGGGGTGTCTCCGCAGGCGATCATCTAAGCGGCCTCCGCGTTCTGTCCGAGCCACGCGCGCACCCGCGCATCAGGTTCGGCATTCTGGGTGACGTCGCTGACCACGGCGATACTGTCGGCGCCGGCCGCGAAAATCTCGCGCGCCTGCTCGAGCTTGATGCCGCCGATCGCGACCAGCGGGATGTTGCCGATGCGGCGCTTCCACTCGGTGATTTTCGGGATGCCCTGCGGCGCAAACCGCATTGACTTCAGCGTAGTCGGAAAGATCGGTCCGAGCGCGATATAATCCGGCTCCGCGCGCAATGCGGTTTCGAGCTCAGCGTCGTCGTGGGTCGAGATGCCGAGCGTGAGACCCGCGTCGCGGATCGCCTTGAGGTCGGCGTCGGCGAGATCTTCCTGGCCGAGATGTAGGTGCTTGGCGCCGGCGACGATCGCCACCCGCCAGTAGTCGTTGACCACGAGTTTGGCCGGCGTGCCCTTGATGACCTCGAGCGCGTCGCTGACGGTCTGCAGCGCTTCGGAATCGTCGAGGTTCTTGGCGCGCAATTGAATGGTGCCGGCGCCAAGCAGCGCCAGCCGCGCCACCCAGGCGACGGTGTCGACCACGGGATAAAAGCGATCGGGATATGTGGGGCGATCAGGATACGCGTTGCGATCAGGATGCGGCATGCCAGAACGGGGTCCCGATGACTGGGGTTGAAGGGGAGGCGAAGTCGCGGGCTTCCATCAGGCCCGCTTCAAAGGCGGTGCGTCCGGCCTCGACGCCGAGGCGAAACGCGCTCGCCATCGCGACGGGGTCGGCGGCTTTGGCAATCGCGGTGTTCAGCAGCACGGCGTCGTAGCCGAGCTCGAGCGCTTCGGCCGCATGCGAGGGCGCGCCCAAGCCGGCGTCCACCACCAGCGTCACGTCGGGCAGGCGGTCGCGCAACAGTTTCAGCGCATCGCGGTTGATGATGCCCTTGGCGCTGCCGATCGGTGCCGCCCACGGCATCACCACCTTGCAGCCGGCCTCGACCAGCCGCATCGCGACGCTGAGGTCTTCGGTGCAGTAGGGAAACACCTCAAAACCGTCCTTGATCAGGATGCCGGCAGCCTCGACCAGCCCGACCACGTCGGGCTGCAGCGTGTCGTTGTCGGCGATCACCTCGAGCTTGATCCACGAGGTCGCGAACAATTCGCGCGCCAGTTTCGCCGTGGTCACCGCCTCGCGCACGCTGCGGCAGCCCGCGGTGTTCGGCAGCACCGTCACGTCCAACTCGCGGATCAGCGACCAGAACGCATCGCCGGTCTTGCCGCCGGCCGCTTCCCGCCGCAGCGACACCGTGACGATCTGCGCAGCCGAGGCGCGGATCGCCGCCTGCATGATCGCCGGCGACGGATACAGCGCGCTGCCGACCAGCAGGCGAGAGGGAAAGGTTTTGCCGTAGAGATTCAGCATGGACGTATCACCTTGTCGCGGTGCGCTCCCTCGCCCCGCTTGCGGGGAGAGGCAAGTAAAGCACCAGATATCGCGTAGCTCATCTCACCCTCCCTGCCGCGGCGTGATGATCTCGATCTCGTCGCCGTTCTTGAGCGGCGTCTGTGCCCAGCGGCTGCGCGGCAGCACGTCGAAATTCAGCGCGATCGCAAAATGCGTGCCTTCATATTCGAGTTCGCCGAGCAGCGCATCGACGCTTACCGACGATATCTCGCGCGGTTCGCCGTTGACGGTCACGCGCATTGCATCACCTCATTGTCGATCACGCCGCGCTCGACATAGCCGAGCGTCAGTTCGGCCAGCGCCGGCGCCAGCAGGAAACCGTGGCGATAGAGTCCGTTGACCGCGATGCGCTGGTTATTCACCGCGATGCGCGGCAGGTTGTCGGGGAACGCCGGCCGCAGGCCCGAGCCGATCTCGACGATGCGGGCCTCGCCGAACGCCGGATGCACCGCATAGGCGGCGCTGAGCAGTTCCAGCGCCGAGCGCACGCTGACGCCATTATCCTCGCGCTCGATCGAGGTGGCGCCGATCATGAACTGATGGTCGGCGCGCGGGATGATGTAGAGCGGCCAGCGCGGATGGATCAGCCGCACCGGGCGCGACAGTTCGATCTCGTCGCTCTCGATGATGATCATCTCGCCCTTGACGCCGCGCAGCTCCGGAAATGTTTCCCGAGCGCCAAGCCCGCGGCAATCGATCACGACGCCGTCGCCTTCGGCGGGATCCGCTTCGCTGTTGAACGCGACCGTGCCGCCACTGGCTGCAATTCGCTGATGCAACTGCGGCAGCACCAGGCGCGGCTCGACATGGCCTTCGTCGGGAAAAAATAATGCGTCGCGAAAGCGTCCCTCGAGCGAAGGTTCAAGCCCGATGATGGCTTGCGCGTCGATACGCCGATGACCCGAGGTGAGTTTGGCAAAACGCTCGAAATCGGCGCGGTCGCGCGGGTGCGACACCACCAGCGAGCCATTGAACGGCGTCTGCGGAAAATGCTCGCGCCATAGATCGAGCGAGCGAATGCCCAGGCGCATGATGACGGGTTCGGAGACTTCGCGCTCGCAATACGGCGCCAGCATGCCGCCGGCCCAGTGGCTGGTGGCCTGCGTCATCGCGTCATCGCCGCGCTCATGCAGCGTGACCGCGTGGCCGGCTTGCGCAAACAGCAACGCCTGCCACGCGCCGGCAATCCCTGCGCCGATGACCGAAACGGGGGATTCCCCCCGGAGTGCCACGGGCGACCGCCCGCGCTGTGCGTCTGAACTCTGATACATCCCTGTCCCTTCGCCGGCATGACCCGGATCAGGTTCAAAGGGTCACCGCGGTCTCGCATCCCTGCGCAGGATTTGAGCTTGCGGTCTCTCAGCTCCTCATCGGAGCTCCCCTCGGAACAGAGCTAATGTAGGCCGATGGCGGGAAGTGTCAACGCGCTTTGCGCTGTTTGCACCGGTCGGGATGTTCGCCGGCGGCCGAGGAACCGGCTCGCCGTACTCGGCCAGCCTGTTCCGGACCTCTTTCTTTGGCTTGGCCGCTGCCGCCTTCGGCAATGCACTTTGCTTCGGCGCCGCGGCGGCCTGTTCCGGCTTTACGCTTTCCACAGGCTTTGCGGTTTCTACCGGCTTTGCGACTTCCACCGGCTTTGCGGTTTCCTCAGGCTTCGCGACCTCCTCGGGCTTCGCCATCGCCACCTGGTTCGGCGGTACACTCGCAAGCACCGGACCGGCCTGCATCACGCGCGGGCGTTCCTGCCGCTGCAGCTTGGCGACTTCATAATATCCGCGGGCGTAATAGTGGATGGCGCGGTCGTGATCGCCGTTGGCGGCGCGATAGGCGCCGGCGAGATACTTGACGCCAAATGCGAGGTTGGTGTCGGGATCGCGCAGGCCTATCGCATCGCCCCGATAGCCGAGGCCGCGTGCGGTTGCGAGCTTGATCTGCATCAGGCCGATGGTGCCGCCGCGCCCGACCAGATCGGGCTGATACCGGCTTTCGCGAACGATCACGCGATGCACCAAAGCCTGCGGCACGTCGTTGGCCTTGGCATGCGCGGCGATCAGCGTCTCAAGCGCGGCGCGGCGCGATCTCTTGGAAGGTGGCGACTTTTCCGGTGGCGGCGCGTTTTCCGTTTGCTGTGGCCTTGCCGCGGCCGGCGGCATTCGCTCCGGCTGCCACACGTCGTCAGTTAGCGCCGCTTGCTGGGTCCGCTGCAAAGGTTCGACGGATGGCGGCTGCGCCGGCTGCGGCGCCGTTATCGCCGGTTGTGGCCTCTCGGCCTCGCCCGATGCCGTGATCGGCCAGAATATCGGCTGCGCAACGGCGGCGATTCCGGCAAACCCGAGCAGGATTTCGACGGGATATTTCAACGGGCGCGTCTCGCGGAGCGGGAGCCAGGTTCAGTTCGACACTTAATGGCTCCGATTGTTGCAACGAGCGGGCAGGGATGTGGCCAAATCCCGGTTTTGTCAGGGTTTGTTCCCTGTTCGGCTGCGGATTTACCAAGAATTATGCCTTGGCATGCTTCGATCCCTCCGGAATTACCAGGAAATCCGGCCGCGCCGATGACGATGTCTGTCGCCAACACCGCTGAGGAAGTCCGCAGCCTCCGCGGGCTAGTGCCGCTATGGGTCGGCATCGGCGTCTATGCGCTGTTTCTGCTGGCCGGAAACCGGCTGCTGATCGATCCCGATACGATGTGGCAGATCACCGTCGGCCAGTGGATTCTCGATCATCATGCGGTGCCGCACACCGACGTCTATTCCTTCACCATGCGCGGCCAGCCCTGGATTTCGACGCAGTGGCTGGCGCAGGTGCTCTATGCCAAGACCTATGCGGTCGCAGGCTGGAGCGGGCCGGTGGTGCTGGCCGCCGCCGCGATCGCCGCAACCTTCGCGCTGCTGACAAAATTCCTGAACCGGCATTTGAGCGAAAGCACGACGCTGGTGTTCGTTGCCGCAGCCCTGGCGCTGACCGTGCCGCATCTGCTGGCGCGGCCGCATGTGCTGGCGATGCCGGTGATGGTGGCCTGGGTCGGCGGATTGATCGCCGCGGCGGACCGACGCGATGCGCCGTCGTTCTGGCTGCTGCCGTTGATGGCGCTGTGGGCCAACCTGCATGGCGGCTTTGTGTTCGGCCTGGTGCTGATCGCGCCGATAGCACTCGACGCCGTCGTGAACGCGGAGGCGCGTTCGCGGCAATCGCTGGTGTTGCGATGGGCGGGCTTCGGCGTCGCGGCCTTGCTGGCAAGCTGCTGCACGCCCTATGGCTGGAATTCGCTGCTGGCGTCGCTGAAAATTCTCGACCTTGGCGGCGCGCTGCCGCTGATCATGGAATGGCGGCCGGCGAATTTCGGCAGTCTCGGCGCGTTCGAGGTCTGCCTGCTGCTCGGAACAGGGCTTGCGCTGTTGCGCGGCGTCAGGCTGCCGCCGTTGCGCATCGTGCTGCTGCTGGGATTGCTGCACATGGCGCTGAGCCAGGAACGCGCCGCCGAAATGCTGGCGCTGCTGGCGCCAATGGTGCTCGCCGCTCCCTTGGCAAGGCAGCTCAACGGCATCGAGGTCTCCGGCTCGACCGCCGTCATGCCGATGCGCGGCGGGCTGTTCGCCGGCATCGCGGTTGTGCTGGTGGCGGGAACCTTTGCCTATGGGTCGGTGCACCGCTTCGAGCCGCATACCCGCGGTTCGCCGGTCGCGGCGGTGGCCGCGCTGAAGCAGCTCAATGTCACCCGCGTCTTCAACGATTACGATTTCGGCGGCTACCTGATCGCCAACGGTGTCGCCCCCTTCATCGACGGCCGCACCGAACTCTACGGCGAGAAATTCTTTGTCGACCACAACGCCGCCAGCGGGTTGATGGAACCGGAAAACCTGTTCCGGCTGCTCGACCAGTACGGGATCGAGGCGACCCTGATGCGAACGCAGAGTGCTGCGACCAAACTGCTCGATCACATCGACGGCTGGCAGAAAGTCTATGCCGACGACATCGCCACGATTCATCTGCGCAAAGTAGGCGCAGTGCATACGGTGGAACCGGTGGTGAGCCCAACCGCGAAGTGAACGCTGTGTTTACCCTCCCCCAGGGAAGGTGAAAAATAATCGCAGTGAAAAATCATCGCCGTCAAAAAGGCTGATTGCTCTTCCAAGAAATCACCGGCGACAGGACGACGCGCTGGTATCCGTCAGCAAGCCTGTCCAATTCGCGCTCAAGCAACAACAGCAACAGGGAGATGCGCCATGGCCACTGCCGATCTCGGCTATTTGCCCCGAAAAAATCCCTGCGCCCAATGCGGTCAGCCGATCCCGGCGCCCGACTGGATCGAGAACAGCGCGCGCCGCATCTCCTATCTCTGGCACTGCAAGGCCTGCGATTACCGGTTCGAGGCGGTAGCCTTTTTCGATGCTTCGCATCCCGACAGGGAAGCGCTCGCGGCCTGACAGCGTTCAGGCGGCCGACTGGCGGCTGTGCTGGCGAACCGGCAATTGAATGCGAACGATCAATCCATGAGGCTGCCGGTCGTGCAGCGATAGCTCGCCGCCATGCGCCTGCACGATGGTGCGTGCGATCGAGAGCCCGAGACCGAAGCCCGCGGCTTCATCCATGTTGCGGGCGTCATCGCCGCGCACGAACGGCTCCAGCATGACCTCCTTGCGCGCATCGGAAATGCCCGGACCGTCGTCCTCGATTTCGATCGTCGCGGTCTGCGGCGACATGCGCAGGCGGATCGTGGTCTCGGTCCCGAACCGGGCGGCGTTCTCCACCAGGTTGGTGATGCTGCGATGGAGATCGTCGGGCCGGACGGTGGCCATCGCGTGTTCGGGGCCGTCGTAAACCACCTTGTATCCCATGTCGGCGAATTGATCGGCGACGAGCTGCAGCGTGGTCGCGATGTCGACCAGCGTCATGGATTCGAGCTTGCGGTCGTTGCGCAAAAACGACAGCACCGACTCCAGCATCGAGCGCATCTGGTCGAGATCGCCCAGCATGCGGCCGCGATGCGCGTCGTCTTCGATGAATTCCGAACGCAGGCGCATGCGCGTGATCGGGGTCCGCAGGTCGTGGCTGATGGCGGCCAGCATCCTGGTGCGGTCGTCGATCAGCGTGGTGATCCGCTCCCGCATCCGGTTGAACGCCTTGGCGACCGAACGGATCTCTTCGGGGCCGCGTTCGGGCAGCGGCGCGGTGGCGCCGCCCAGGCTGAAGCTTTCGGCGGCCTCGGCAAAGGACGACAGTGGCGCCGTCAAGGCGCGGGCGGCCCACAGCCCAAGCAAGGTGACGCTGATCACCGCGAACAGCACCGTGATGATCCACAATCCGCTCCGGAACGAATGTTGCCGCTGGTCCCGCAGGATATCCGCGGAAATCATGCTGCCGTCCGGCAGCGCGATGCCGATCTTTTGGGTGTCACCATCGCGCGCGAGCGAAAAGATCTTGTAGTTGCTGCCGAGATGGCGATGCAGGCTGCGCAGGCCCGGCCCGTCCGCTTCGCTCACGGTAGAGCCGGAACCCGGTGCAACGCTTTCGATGTGGAGTTGCGGAAAGGCCTGCGCGATGTCGGCGAACAACCGTGGCCGTTCGGCCGCGGGCGCAGCGCCCAGAAGCTGGGCCAGCGCCGCGAGCTGACCGTGCCCGCGGTCGACGGAGGGATCGGTCTGGTCCGGCCGATGCAACAGAAAAGTCGCGGTGAGGATCAGATGAATGGCGACGATCGAAGCGACCACCAGGGCGGCGATCTGCCCGCTGATGCGTTTCAGATTGAGAAAGCCGAGCAGCCTCATGATCCGCCGTTGACGGGATTGGTGACCGGTTCGACCGTCGGGGTGAACATGTAGCCGCCGGAACGCACCGTCTTGATCATGGTGGCATCCTGCGGATCGGGTTCGATCTTGCGCCGGATGCGGCTGACCAGCACGTCGATGCTGCGTTCGAACGAGCCGGCGTTGCGCCCCTGGGTGAGGTCCAGCAGGCTGTCGCGCGACAGCACCCGGCCCGGCCGCTCGCAGAAGGTTCGCAGCAGGTCGAATTCGGCGCTGGTCATCGCCACGCGCGCGCCGGCCGGATTGCGCAATTCCCGCAGGCGGAA
Source organism: Bradyrhizobium sp. (assembly GCF_004799405.1). Taxonomy (GTDB): domain Bacteria; phylum Pseudomonadota; class Alphaproteobacteria; order Rhizobiales; family Xanthobacteraceae; genus Bradyrhizobium. The sequence continues at coordinate 9,825 of NZ_SSMW01000009.1, read as the reverse complement.
ATCGATCCGCCAGCCGCGGAAGGTGAGGGCGGTCGCGCCGGTGCTGGCGCTGACGGTCTGGGCGGCGGCCTGGCGGCGCAGCACCGCGTTGATCCGGGCCAGCAATTCGCGCGGGTTGAACGGCTTGGCCAGGTAATCGTCGGCGCCCATCTCGAGCCCGAGGATGCGATCGACGTCCTCGCCGCGCGCGGTGAGCATGATGATCGGCATCTGCGATTCGGCGCGGACCTTGCGGCACAGGCTGAGACCGTCTTCGCCCGGCAGCATCACGTCGAGGATGACAAGATCGACGCGGTGGTCGGCCAACGCGCGCGTCATTTCGCGGCCGTCGTTTGCCGTCGTGACGTTGCAGGCGTTGTTCCGCAAATATTTCGCAATCAACGCCCGCGTTTCGCGGTCGTCTTCGACGACGAGGATGTTCGGCGATGCCGTGGCCATGCCAACCCTTTGCCTCAGATTCGGGATAATCGGCGGCGGATATTGTTTCGCAATATTTCTGGCGCCGCCCGGGAACGAGCCGCCTCGGCGGGCAGGGCGATGACAAGGTCGCGCTCATTAACCCTGACGTTCCCCGGGCTTGCAAGAACCTTCGGAACCGTCGGCGCCCCAATTTCCGTGCCGGCGGAGCCACCGCTAGCCGCGGCGATAGTCGCAGGCGGCGCAATTTCATTTGCCACCGGCTGGAACCTGGCCGCGGCTGATACGTTGCCTTCCTTCATCAACCTCTGGAGGTCTGAGGACGATGAGTGACGTCATGTACAAACCGCATCAGTTGATCGCGAGCGACCGGGTCGAGGGTACCGCGGTGCGGCGGCCGAACGGCGACCGGATCGGTCACATCGAACGACTGATGATCGATAAAATCAGCGGCAAGGTTTCCTACGCAATCCTCAGTTTCGGTGGATTCCTCGGCATGGGCACCAGCCTGCTTCCGCTGCCATGGGCGCGCCTGAGCTATAACCCACGGTTCGAAGCCTATCAGCTCGATGTCGACGATGACGAGCTACGGGGCGCGCCATCGTTTCGCGCCGACAAGGACTTCGATTGGGGCGATCGTTCGCAGGAGACGGAGTTGCATCGCTACTACGGAATCCCGCCCTATTGGGGCGGCTTCTGATTTGTCGCGCGGTTGGCTTCGGAACCTGGTCGAAATCGCAGCGCAAGAAATGGCAGCGCATACCTGAAATGTCGGCGCGACCGGAACAGCCGTCGCAGCACTTCGTTTTCCCTTCACCATTTCATATCAGGGAGAAAACCCATGTTAGCAAAATATATGGCGGCCGGTCTTGCCGGATCCGCGTTGTTGGCGAGCGTTGCGTTCGCGCAAACCCCGACCGCCACCACCGACCGCGCCAACATGGTGCCGGCGACGGCGTCGGACTCCTCGTTCCAGGGCGACTGGCGCGCCTCGAAAGTCGTCGGGCTCAATGTCTATAACGAAAACAACGAGAGCCTCGGCTCGATCAACGACCTCTTGACCGACAAGAGCGGGAACATCAAGGCGGCGGTGATCAGCGTCGGCGGCTTCCTCGGCGTCGGCACGCGTCTGGTCGCGGTGCCCTTCGACAAGATCAAGTTCGTCAATGAGCCGATCGCCTACACCGGCGTGGCGGGCAACGAGCCGCACAGCCGGCCGATGACGACGACGCCGACGACACCGCCGGCGACATCCACCACGACCACGGGGGCCGCGACCGCGCCCGCCTCGCAGCCCAATCCGTGGTATCCCGATCACGCCGTATTCAGCGCGACCAAGGATGAGCTCAAGGCGATGCCTGAGTTCAAATATTCGTCGTAAGCCGACGTTCGAGGTGACACGCCAAACGGACGGCGCGCCCGGTCTTGCCGGGCGCGCTTTTTCTTGCCGGTGCCCGCCAAGCCGACTTTTTGGGGTATGCCGCTTCCTTACAGGCCCGGCAGCGCGGTCAGGGAAACGCTGATCGCACCCTCGGCTTCCGCGATCACGCGCAGCGTCTTCGAATCGAAGGCGATATCGGCAAGCCGCAGGCGGCTGATTTCCGCCGCCACCCGCACGCCGTCCTCGTTCTTCTGCAGATCGGCTATCGCGGTAGCAATTCTCCTCTGTACGTTCGATGCGAACGGCTTGAGATCGACCGCGGCTTTTTCCGCCAGCGCTTTTTGCAAATACGGCATCGCGGCGCGCGCCGCGGTCCCGAGCAGTCCGAACGCGTCTTCCGATTCGACCGCGAGTTCGACGTTGGCCAGCCCCAGGGTCTGCTGCGCCTGATCGATCGCGGGCCGGCCCCAGATATACACGGTGGCCTCGCCGCCGAACCCGAACAGGCTTTTTTTCTCCTTGGCGCTGATCAGCAGCGAGATCAGCAGCCGGTCGCCCGATGCCGCGACGCTGGCGCGCCTGACCTTGACATCGACCGGGCCCGAGCCGTCTTCCGGAAAGGTCCGGCCGGCGAGGTGCGCTTGCAGGATATTGCCGATCTCGGCGAGCGGCAGATCGATCGGAACGCCGATGCTGACACGGCCGGGGGTCGGCGGAACGATGCTGATGGTCGCCGGAAACGGACAATCGGGATTGGTCTGCATCGAGGTGATGCGGGTTTCAGCCTCGATGCCGAGCGTGAGCATGACCGCGGATGCATCGACGCGCGGCTGCGCCGCGATCGCGCGCGTTGGCCGCAGCTCCAGCCAGAGTGCGGGCAGTGACGCCCCCGGGTTGGCGCGCTGCAGCAGGATCGAGCGGCAGGCGCTGGCCCATTGCTCCCGCGCGTTCTTCTCCAATGCAGGATCGTTGCGGATCCGCGCCGCCACCGCGTCGAGCTGGCGGGCGACGGCCTTGTCGATCAGCGGCTTGACCTGCGTCGGCACGTTAACGCGCACGCCCGCCACCACCAGGCTGCTGTCGTTCAAGGTCACCTGCGCGGCGAGGTTGGGTTCGAAATGCCAGGCCGCGGCGAGCTTCGGCCGCGAGGTGAGGATGACATTGCCCTTGATATCGGCGCTGGCGTTAAGCGCCTTGATGTTCACGCTGCCGATCCGTTTGGCGACATTGCCGCCGAGCAGGCCGCCGATCGCGTCGCCAACCGCCCCCTTCACCTTGGAGGACAGCGAGCCCGTTGCGTTGACCGTGCCCGTCAGCGGCGTCGTCAACGTCAGCACGTCCTGGGCGCCGGTCGCCGTGATCGGGCCGCGCGACGCGGTCCAGCTGATGTCGGCGTTCTGCAGGATCTGCGGAGCCGGGTTGTCGGCTTTTCCCGAGAAATTGCGCGGCGCGCCGCGCTCGGCGGCGTCGCGAATGGCGGGAAGCGCGATCGTGACCGGCGCAATGATGCTTGAGATGCGCGGGGCCGGCGGCAGCGGCGGCAATTCGACCAGTACCGGTGCGGCGCCCGTGCCGTGCGGCCACAGCCGGTCCATGATCTTCAGGCTGACGAAAAACGAGACCACGATCACCGCGATCGCAGGCAGGATCGTCTTGGGCCGCATCGCTTGTCGCATCGTCTCCCCGGACTGATTCAGCGAGGGGAGAGTCTACCCCAATTGCGCCGTCCCGGCGAACGCGCCGGGACAATAATGATTGGAAACAAATGATGCGCAAGAACGCCACGTTTGACGCGCCGCAAGCCCGTCCATCAGGCCTCGTCGTCATCCGCCGTACAGGCGCCGTTGCGCGCCGGGGATGACGCCATCAGCCCTATTTTTTCTTCTTCGGCGGCAGCTTGCCCTTCGGCGCCAGCGCGGGCCTGAACTGGCCCGGGGGCCGCTGCAATCCCGGCGCATTGGGCGCGCCTTGTCGCTGCAGTCCTGGCCGCTGCAGTTCAGGCCTCTGCAGTTCGGGCCTTTGCTGGCCTGGCTGTGGCGCGCCCGGCCGTTGCGGCAAGCCGTTCGGTCGCTGCAGCCCAGGCTGACGCGCGCCGGGATTGTTCCTGCCCGGATTTTGCAGGCGCTCGATGCGCTTCTGGGTGACAATCTGGCGGCCGACGCTTTGCGCGACGTGAACCTGGCGCACGATGCCCTGGTCGCGCAACGCCTGCTGCGGCGAGATGAAAAGCGGCGCGGCGGTAAAGCGGCCGCCGGCCCCGGCGCGGATGGTGAAGCCGCTGGCGCCCTGCGTCAGAAAGCCGAGCCGCAACCCGTCGCGGCCATTGACCTCGATCCGCCCGACGCTGCCGTCGGCGTCGGGATAGAGCTTGATCGCGACATTGTTCGGATTTGCAGCGGTCGCGGCCGCACCTTCGGGCACCTCGACCAGGCCGGTGGTGCCGCGAATGCCCAATGTGGCGGTCGGCGTCGATATTCGCATGTCGCCGGTCTTGGCGACGGCGGCGGCGGCGAAGGCGACCGTGCCCTTGGCGATCGCGAACAGCGCGCCGTTTTGCTTGCCGCCGTCCTCATAGACGAAGCTGTCGACCGTGATCTGCGCATTGGCGGTGAGATTGAAGGTAGTGGCGTCGTTGAAGGTGACGCCGAGGGTGGAATTCGCCGAAGTCTGCAACACGTCGTTCTCGAAAATATCGTCCTGCAGCTTGAGAGGAGCCGGCGTGTTGTTGCGGGTCACGGTCGCGCTGCCGGTCAGCGTCGCGACGTTTCCGATTGGCTCGTCGCTTGCGGTCGCCGCCGCGGCGGGCGCGGCCGGCGGCGCCGGCGTCTGCGCCGGTTGCGCCTGGGCGAGCCTCGTCAGTCCGGACACGACGATTGCTGCGGATTCTGCCCCGACCGGAGATGTTGCAAAAACCTCCGCCGCGCCGGCCAGCATGAAGCAGCCCAGAAGCCAGACCGCGAGTAAAAGCCGTTGCCGCGTCACGATGGGAATCCTTAACCGGAATGGAGTTGGCGAGGTTAGACCGGCGATTGAGGGCCGGCCGGGCTGAATGCCGGATGAATGCGAACGGCTTTATTGGCGCGCGAATGCGCAACGATCAAGCGCTATCTCCCGCCTTTGCGGCGATACGGTGGTGGCGCGCTGCGTGCGGCGGCTCCCATAAAAAACGCCCGGCGGCTGGAAAGATCCGGACCGCCGGGCGTCATCAATTTCGTGCCGTGATGCGAACGCCCTAGAACACGCCGAGAATGATAGCGCCGACAAAGGCGAATGCGACATAGGCGGCGATAACGCCCAGCCTGCTGACGAAAGGACCCATGAAAGCCATTGGGAAAACTCCCTGGTTCACGTCGCTGTCCGCTGCAACGCTTCAGGCTAGCAAACCGTTCCCGACGGAAAAAGTAAGCCCTGCTGTCTATTGCGACTTCTCCACAGACGCGCGCCGCGGGCAACGTAGTTAAAGAACAGTGAAATCAACGCGTTGAAGAGTCCTTAAATAAATTAGCCGAAGTTGCGCGGATGACGCGCGGAGTTCGTTGGTATCTCGTCGGCTCCTTCGTCCTTGTATCGTTGGCGGGTTGCGGTCGCGGATTTTTTCAGTCCGCGGAGCGCGAACCGTGGCGGGCCGAGGCCGAAATGGCGTGCCTGAAGTCCGGCGCCGTCAAGGAAAGCGCCGACCTGGTACGGGTCAATCCGATTTCCGGTCCCGGAGTTTGCGGCGCCGAGTATCCGCTCAAGGTCGCCGCACTCGGCGAAGGCAGCAGCAGTCTCGGCTTTCTCGATGACGACCCGCGGCCACCGGCAAGCATCGGCAACCAGCCGCGCTGGCCGATCTCGCAACCGCCGCCGGCTTCTGCACCCTATTCGGCCTCGGTGATGCGACAGCCCGGCTACGGTGCTCCCTCCAGCGGACCCATTTCATTGACCGCTCCCGGCGTCGCGCCAGACGAAGACGATATCGATCTTCCGCCCGAGGGCACGCCGGAGTTGCGTGAGCCCGCGATGCGCGATCCCTACACGCCGGCCTATCCCTCCCGCGACCGCTATTCGTCGCCATATCCGGAGCACCCCAATGCGCCGCGGTCCAGTCCGCTGCCGCCACTCGGTCCGGCGCAGGGCAATTCCATTGCAGCGTTCGGGCCGGTCGCGGTGAAGCCTGCGGCGACGCTGGCCTGTCCGATCGTCTCGGTGCTCGACCGCTGGCTTGCGGATTCGGTGCAGCCGGCTGCGATGCGCTGGTTCGGCGCGCGCGTGGTCGAGATCAGGCAGATCTCCGCCTATTCCTGCCGCGGCATGAACGGCAATCCGAACGCGCATATTTCCGAACACGCTTTCGGCAATGCGCTGGACATCGCAGGCTTTACGCTGGCCGACGGACGGCAGGTTTCGGTGCAGGAAGGCTGGAAAGGCATGCCGGAAGAGCAGGGCTTTCTGCGCGACGTGCAGGCCACCGCCTGCCAGCAGTTCAACACCGTGCTGGCACCGGGCTCCAACGTCTATCACTACAATCACATTCACGTCGACCTGATGCGCCGCGCCACCAGGCGCATCATCTGCGAGCCGGCCGCAAGATCAGGCGAGGAAGTCGCCGCGCGCGCCGCGCAGCGCAGTCCCTATGCCTCGCGCGAACCGCAGGTGACGGGATCGCTCGGCGGCCGCAAGGCCCACCCGCATCCGCATAAGATCAGCAAGGCCAGCGACGAAGACGAATCCGGGGACGATTAGGACCGGGAACGGGTATTCGAAAGCGTGGAAGAAAACTTGCCAGGACTTGTTCCCGGAACATTCGGCGATCCGTCGCGTTGCGCCTTGCCGGCTCTATGTCCGGCGCCATGAACTGGAGGAGTAACCATGGACAAGAAGATCGCTGGATTATTGGGAGCGGTGGCGACGCTCGGCAGCTTCACAGCTGCCGAAGCCGTAGCCGCCCCGGCTCCGACGGATGTTTTACGGGCTAATTCATATGCCGACCTGCTGGAGCCGATTCCAAACGCCGTCGCGTTACTGCAGGCGGTTGACGAGTCCGCCCCCGCCAAGGCGGTGGAAAATGTTCAACTCGCCCAATTCCACCACCATCACCACCACCACCATCACAGCTTCTATCGGCATCATCATCACCACAGCTACTATCCACGCGTCGTCGTGGTGCCCCGGTATCGCCGCCACCATCACCATCATCATCACCATCACCACAGCTTCTATCGCCGCGACTATTGATCGAGTTGCGATGATGAAAAGCAGGACCCTCTGGGTCCTGTTTTTTTAAGACCTAGTCCCGGCGGGCCTTTTCCTTCGCGGCGCGGTGCAGGTGGCGATAGGTGCCGTCGAACACGGTGTTGGTGGACGAAGTCCATTCGGTTCCGGCTGACAAGTTCGGACGGTTGGCATAGATGCGACGTGACTGTAGTTCGCGTTCGGCGCATTCCTCTTCGCTCATCGGCTCGAGATCGAACGCGGCTTCCTCGGGGATCACGATCATCTGGGCGAACGGTTCGTTCGGCCTGAAAATGTGGGTTCGTCCCTCGGCGGGCGCCTTGAAGACGCAGAAAAAGAGCATCGGCCACCAGCTTCGGATCAGCGCCGGCACCGCGATCGGCACGGTGTCCGTGCGATCGGTGTAGAAGCGCGGATGCGGCTCCGTGCGGATCGCCATGCCCTTTTCCACCTTCATATCGAGCAGGATCTGGTAGGTGTAAAAAGCATCGCCGAAATTCCGGAACGGCGGCCACTCGGCCCCGCCGTCAGGCGGCTCTCCCCAATCGGCATCGAGGGTCAAATGACCGTCGTGGGTGCTGACGTGGAGCTCAAAGTCGTAGGGATAAAACAGCTCGATGCCGTATTGAGCGCCTTCCGAAAACGGCACGCAATGCCATACCTGCTCACGTGAACCGTTGGCGCGCGGGTCGCGCTTGCCGGCCCAACCTGGGATTTCGAGCTTGGTCCGGCGTGGCGCCAGGCGCGGATTGTTCAGCCGGTATTTGACCTTGTTCACCGTACCCCCGGCGTTTTCGATGGCATGCGGGAACTCAAACGGGCAAAGGGCGTCCTGGTTCCATCCTGGAGCGCCTTTTGCTCGATTCGTCGCCAGCTGGCTCCCGCTGCAACCGCCTCGGTTCTGTTCAGCGCTGCGGCCGTTCCGACCATAGATCAGACCAACGAATGTCACCACGGGACAGTCGGGTCAGACTCGGACCTGATGGTCCTGAATGCAGACTTCCGCTTTGCGCCGGTACGCAGACATCGTCAGCCAGACCGGCCAAGTCGCTTTGTGCCATTAAGAGACGTCGGCCATGGCGATCAGTTCATTCATCGCGGACGCCTTCTCCATGAGATGCGCATGTGAAGCACGCCTCGGGTCGCTTCTAAATCTTTGAAAACTCTGCTCAGAGTCGAAGCTTACGATATGTACCTCGACAGTGCCGTCTGAGTTGCGCAAGCGTCTCTCCAACAGTCCGCCGAACTCCCTCAACAGGGGAAGTGCCGCGCCCTCGTATTCTTGGAAGCTAGCGACACCCTCCATCGACACGCGCACAATTAGGACAAAAGTTGGACGCTGCACAGTTTTGAGACCCATCGATCCTCGACTCCTGGCCACTATTCCGAAGCCACCTTACACTGGTGCCTCGTCATTTCAATGATGTCCGGTCCGGGTCAAAAGGCGAAATACTCGCCTGGAGTACATTGAGTCCGCTTTGCCCCTGATAGCGAACTCAATCGGACATCGCTGGAGGTCAGATCAGCTTGTTACGCCGGCTGATGAAGCCGAGTGGCTTCGCATCGATCAAAACTGTACAGCCCTTCCCCGCCTATGCAGTTTTTACTTCAGCCGCTCGCGAATCTGGTCGAGCCCCGCCTTCGCGCACACCTCGTCGGCTTCCGCGCTCGGCGCTCCGCCGACCCCGATCGATCCGATGACTTCGTCGCCATACTTGATAGTCAGGCCGCCGGCACGAAAGATCATCCCCTCCGGCGTCTGGAACGGAAGCGTACCGGGCGGCTGTCGCGCCGAGAACTGCGCAACGCGCGCGGCGACTTCGCCGTTGTTGTCGAGCTTCAGCATCGGAGCGAAGCCGACCGCGGTATAGGCGTTGCCCCAGGAGGCTTGATAGGTGTGAACCCCCGCGGTGTCGCCGCGCAGCACCGCGATGCGCTGCGCGTCGACATCGATTACGGTCGCGGTGACGCCAAAACCCTGCCGGGTACAAGCCGCCACCGCGGCGCTCACCGCCTCATTGGCGAGCGCGGCAGGGATGCGGTGTGTGGTGAGGACCTCGGCAGCAGCGCCTCCGGGAAACTGCAGCGCGGCCAGTCCGGCAGCCACGATCAACCGCAGACCGACTTATGGCGCGCGCCGTGGAAGACCCGCATCTGTCAGACCGGATCCTGGCCGACGTCCGTGCGTTCCTGCATGAAGCCGAAGCTGGAGCGGCGGCGACCGCGGCGCGGCCTTCTTCCTAGACGGACGATGTACTCGCTTATGAGATCGGCACCGACGGATGGCCGGCGACATCCGCCGCCAGCACGGCCGCCAGCCGCCGTTCCACTCGCTCGCCGGTCAAATAAGGCCCCTAAAATCGGAAATTCAGCTCCAACTCCAAAGCACGTCGGGTCACCGTTGGGCTAGAGCCGACTTGCGAGTTGGGTCAAAATCCGAGCGACGCGTCTGATGATCTCCAAAGAATCATTCGCAGGAATCTTGCCACCTGATGGAGAAAGCTGGCGACGGTATCGGGAGCGGACACTGAATTGCGTCCAGCCGCAGCTCGAACGCTATCCCGGAGCTAACATCCGCTTTGTTGCCCACGATGCGGTGCTGCAATCACTGTCCGAGAGACCCTGCCGAAATGGTTTGAGAGCCAGCACGGTCCGCACGCCCGAAAGTGCCACCCGACGGGCAAATCAGCAGGGTTGCGGTATTTCGCCTGTCAACCCCGTTCCGGAAAAATATTCTGATTTTCGGAAAGACCAAATCAGTTCATATCTATCTCGTCCCGCCCCCTCAAGGGGCGCTCGCGATCGTCACGGAC
>NZ_SSMW01000089.1 GCF_004799405.1 Bradyrhizobium sp. | reverse complement strand
GGGAGTCGGTGGGTAAGAGTCCAGACCGTGAACGCAAACCGCATCGCGAAAAAATGGGATAATTCGCGGAAAATGAATCGACTCGTTTAATCGGTTAGCGCCCGGTTGAGCCGAAACCGCCGCTACCGCGGTCGGTCCCGGGCAGCGACGCGGCGGGGACGAATTCCACCCGGACCACGGGCGCAATCACCATCTGCGCGATGCGTTCGCCGCGCCGGATCGGGAACGGTGCGTCGCCATGGTTGATCAGAAGCACGCCGATTTCGCCGCGATAATCCGCATCGACCGTGCCGGGCGCATTCAACACCGTGACGCCGTGTTTCGATGCAAGGCCCGAACGCGGACGGACCTGCGCTTCATAGCCCGGCGGAAGCGCGATCGAGAGGCCGGTCGGTACCAGCGCATATTGGCCCGGTGCAATCGTCATGGGCGCGGCTTCCGGCACCGCCGCCAGCAGGTCGAGCCCGGCGGCGTGCGCGCTCTGACAGGCCGGCAGCGGCAAGCCTTCGCCGTGCGGCAACTGGCGGATATCGACTTTGACCATGGCGCTCACGACGATCCCCCCACGGCTTTGGCGACGCGCGTTATCAGTTCGGCCGCAACCTGCTCTTTGGTCATCACCGGCCAGGAATCGACGTCGATATCCGCACCGGCGCGCCGGAGCAGATGAACGGTGTTGCGGTCGCCGCCCATCACGCCGGTTGCGGGGGAAACATCATTGGCGACGATCCAGTCGCAGCCCTTGCGTGCAAGCTTGGCCTTGGCGTTGTCGATCAGGTGTTCGGTCTCGGCGGCGAAGCCGATCACCAGCGGCGGCCGCTTGTCCCGAAGTTTTGAAACCGTCGCCAGAACGTCGGGGTTTTCCACCAGCTGCAGTGGCGGCATGCCGGCCGAAGTCTTTTTCAGTTTCTGCTCTCCCTCATTGGCGACACGCCAGTCGGCGACAGCGGCGGCGAAGATGGCGATATCCACCGGAAGGGCTGCTTCCACCCGCTGCAGCATGTCACGTGCGGATTCCACGCGTGTCACCGACACGCCGGCGGGATCGTCCAGTTCGACCGGGCCCGAGATCAGGGTGACGTCGGCGCCGGCAGCCTGCGCCGCCGCGGCGATGGCGTAACCTTGTTTGCCGGAGGAGCGGTTGGCGATGTAGCGCACCGGATCGATCGGCTCGTGCGTCGGCCCCGCGGTGATGAGGACGCGCTTGCCCGCCAGCGGGCGCGGTTGCGGCGGGCGCAGGATCCTTTCGGCAGCGGCCGCGATTTCCAGCGGCTCCGCCATCCGGCCGATACCGGCCTCATTGGCTTCGGCCATCTCACCGGCATTGGGCCCGATCATCGAGATGCCGTCGCGGGCCAGCTGTGCGACATTGCGGCGGGTCGCGGCATTGTTCCACATCAGCGGGTTCATCGCCGGCGCCAGCAGCATCGGCCGGTTGGCCGCGAGCAGGATGGCGCTGGCGAGATCGTCGGCATGGCCCTGTGCCATCTTCGCCATCAGGTCCGCGGTCGCGGGCGCCACCACGATCAGGTCGCAGTCACGGGCGAGCCGGATATGACCAGCATCGAACTCGCTCTCGGGGTCGAACAGATCGGTGTAGCAGCGCTCGTTCGACAGCGCGCTCGCAGTCAACGGGGTGACGAATTGTTGCGCCGCTTTGGTCAGCACGCAGCGGACCTGAATGTGGCGCTCCTTCAGCCGCCGGATCAGGTCCAGCGCCTTGTAGGCGGCGATACCGCCGCCGATGATCAGGGTGACGCGGGCCTGCACGGCCGCACCGGGCCGGTCGGGAGCGCGCAGCGGGCGCGCTGCGACCAGCGGGGCGGCCTGGGGGAGTGCTGCGGGGAATTCGGCCCGACCCTGGATCAGTTCTCCGAGGATCACCCGCACTTCCTCCTCCACGGAGCGGCCATGGCCGGCCGAACGCAGCCGCAGATAGGCCTTTACCGTCTCATCGAGTTTCCTGATGGTGAGGCTGGCCATGGTGATCCCGGAACGATATGATTGCAATGATATCATCATACGATTGCATTGCAATCACATTTGTCGGACCGCCATCAGGATCCCGATAAAGGTCACGGCGATGATCCAGAGCGCGATGGTGCGCCACCGGCTCTTGCGGCCTTCCGTTCGGCCCATCGCCGCGATCGTCGCCGGCGACAGCGTCAGCCCTTCCCGGGTCATGGTCTCCAACTGCTCCAGCACCGTCACCGACCGCGAGGCGAGAGCCGGGAGGCTCGCCAGCACGCGGCCGAGTTCACCGGCGCCGGACATCGCCCCCTGAATGCGCCCGACCGGTCCGAGATTGCGTTCGATCCATTCGCGAACCACGGGATCGGCCACCTTCCAGATGTCGAGTTTCGGGTCGAAGCCGCGCGCGACGCCTTCGACCACCACCATGGTCTTTTGCAGCAGGATCAGTTCCGGGCGGGTCCGCATGTCGAACAGGCCGGTGACTTCGAGCAATAGCGTCAGCAGCTTTGCCATCGAAATTTCTTCGGCGGTGCGGTTGTGGATCGGCTCACCGATGGCGCGGATCGCCTGCGCAAAATTCTCGACCGAATGGTGTCCCGGCACGTAGCCGGCTTCGAAATGCACTTCGGCGACCCGGCGATAATCGCGCGTGATGAATCCGAGCAGGATCTCGGCGAGGAAACGCCGCTCCTTCATGCCGAGCCGGCCCATGATGCCGAAATCCACCGCCACCAGCCGCCCGGCATCGTCGAGGAACAGATTGCCCGGGTGCATGTCGGCATGAAAAAAGCCGTCGCGCAGCGCATGGCGCAAAAAGCTCTGGATCACCTTGCGCCCCAATTCGGGCAGGTCGACCTGCGCTGCTTCAAGGCGGGCGTGATCGCTGAGCGCGATGCCGTCGATCCATTCCATCGTCAGGACATTGTGGGTCGTGCGGTCCCAATCGACGGTAGGCACGCGAAAATCCGGATCGTCGCGGGTGTTCTCGGCCATTTCCGAGAGAGCTGCCGCCTCAAGCCGCAAATCCATCTCCATCGCCACCGAGCGCGACATCGTATTGATGACCTCGATCAGCCGCAGCCGCCGGGCTTCCGCCGAATGGGCTTCGGCCTTGTGCGCGACAAAAAAGAAATCGGCGAGGTCGCGGCGGAAGCGCGCAGCGACATTGGGCCGGAGCACCTTCACCGCCACCGGTGTGCGCACGCCGTCATGCTCGGTTTCGCCGCGATGTACCTGCGCGATCGAGGCTGCGGCCACCGCCGGCCCGAAGCTTGCAAACGCCTGCGCGACAGGGCGTTCCAGCGACAGCGCGATGGCGGCTTCGGCCTCGCTCTGCGAAAACGGCGGCAGCCGGTCCTGCAGGCTTTCCAGATCGCGCGCCATGATGACGCCGACCACATCGGGCCGGGTGGCGAGAAACTGTCCGAGCTTGAGATAGGCCGGCCCCAGCCGCGTCAGCGCGCGCGACAGATGCGGACCGGACTTGGCGCCGGGGCGTTCGATCAATCGCGCGATACGCAACGCCAATTGTCCGGGCGGCGGCACCAGGGTCGGATCGACAACGCCGAACACGCCCTCGCGCGCGAACACGTAACCGGCGCGGGCCAGCCGCGCGATGTGGGTTATCGCGGAAATCACAAACACCAGCCCGAATGCAACGCCACGATGCCGCCCGAAAAACTTTGCCAGGACACCCGCGAGAACCCGGCGGCGCGGATCATCTCGGCAAACGCGTTCGGCTTGGGAAATTTGCGGATCGATTCCACGAGGTACTGGTAGGATTCGGCGTCGCCGGTCACGGCGCGGCCAAGCTGTGGAATCACCTTGAACGAAAACAGGTCGTAGATCCGCTCAAGGCCGGGCACATCGACGGTGGAGAATTCCAGGCACAAAAATCGGCTGCCGGGCCTCAGCACGCGAAACGCTTCGCTCAATGCCAGATCGATCCTTGGTACGTTGCGGATGCCGAATGCGATGGTGTAGGCATCAAAAGTGCGATTGGGGAACGCCAGCGCCTCGGCATTGCCCTCGACGAACGATACCCGGCCGTCGAGATGCCGCGCCGCGGCGCGTTCGCGGCCGACCTTTAGCATATCGGAATTGATGTCGCAGACGATGGCCCGAAAGCCCGGGCCTGCCGCCTTGGCCGCGCGGAATGCGATGTCGCCGGTGCCGCCGGCGACATCGAGCAGCGCAAATGGCGTATCGCTGCGCGGCGGATTGAGTGCGTTGATCATCAGGTCTTTCCAGACCCGATGCAGGCCCGCCGACATCAGATCGTTCATCAGGTCGTAGCGCTGTGCCACGCTGTGAAATACGTCGTTCACCAGCGTCTGCTTGTCGTTCAGGGGGACGTCCCTGAAGCCGAAATGCGTGGTTTCTCCCGGCCGGTCCATGTCTTTACGCCCTCGAACTGGTAACGGCGGACCATAGCGCGCCCGCCCCAATGGCGCTATCACGTCAACATCTCAAGGTGAATGACGTATGCCTGAATTGCCCGAAGTCGAGACGGTCCGCCGCGGCCTGCAGCCGGTCATGGAGGGCTCGAAAATCGTTAAAGCCGAGACCCGGCGCAAGGACTTGCGATTTCCATTCCAGAAGGACTTCATCGCGCGGCTGCAAGGCCAGACCGTGACGGGCATGGGCCGTCGCGCCAAATATCTGATGGCCGATCTGGCCTCGGGCGACGTGCTGCTGATGCATCTGGGAATGTCGGGGTCGTTCCGCGTCGTCAAGGATGAGGGCGAGAACGCGCCGGGCCGATTCCATCATCCGCGCAGCGAAGATCGCGCGCATGACCACGTGGTGCTCCACATGTCCTCGGGCGCGGCGGTGATTTTCAACGATCCGCGCCGCTTCGGCTACATGAAGATCATTGCGCGCAAGGCGCTCGATGACGAACCGTTGCTGAAAGGCCTCGGCCCCGAACCGCTCGGCAATGAATTCGACGCGGCAATGCTGGCGCGGTCCTGCGCCAACAAGAAGACCAGCCTGAAGGCGGCGCTGCTCGACCAGCGCGTGGTCGCAGGGCTCGGCAATATCTATGTCTGCGAGGCGCTCTACCGTGCCCGGCTGTCGCCACGAAGACTGGCTGCGACACTGGCGACCAAAAAGGGTGAACCGACCGATCACGCCAGGCGCCTGGTCGCGGCGATCCACGCGGTGCTCAATCAGGCGATCAAGGCCGGCGGCTCGTCGCTGCGCGATCATCGCCAGACCTCCGGCGAACTCGGCTATTTCCAGCACTCGTTTCAGGTCTACGACCGCGAAGGCCAGACATGCCAGACCGCCGGCTGCGCCGGCATCGTCAGGCGGTTTACGCAGAACGGACGATCGACCTTCTGGTGCCCGAAGTGCCAGAAGTGACGCGATAACCATCAGATGAACGGTGCTCGCGGTGCCAACGGTGGCCGGCGGCATCAATGCGATCCAGTTCCACGATGACGGCACGCTCTCGGGGGCTGCCTAGCGCCCGCGCGGGCGTTCGATGTGGGCTTGCTTGACACACGACCGCCTGGAGCCGCATCCTGCTCCTTGCGTTCGCCTCTTTAATCGACCGGAGTGACGCATGCCGGAATATTCGGCGGGAAAGGTGACCGACTACGCCGACGGCGACCGCAAGGTTATCGACTGCGCGGAATTGGAGGTCGGCGTCTTCAAGATCGATGGCGAATTTTTTGCGTGGCACAATCGCTGTGCGCATCGTGCAGGTCCGGTCTGCCAGGGACGCATCATGAAACGCGTGATCGAGCCGGTTGCGGATGATCGCACCACTCGCTCGCAGCAGTACGACCCCTCCGAGACCAACATCATATGTCCGTGGCATGGGTACGAATACAACATCAAGACCGGATGTCACCAGGGCAACAGCCGCATCCGGTTGCGCAAGGCGGAGATGACGATCAGGGACGGTGAAATCTATGTTCGGATCTGAGACGGATCGCAAGAACGATCGCTACGGCTGGATCGATGCGGCAGCTCCCGAACTGCTGCGTGCGTCGCGCGAACTGGTCGAGAACAACGAAGCCTGTCGCGTTTCCGATCAGGCTGTGGCGCAGATCTTGACCGCCGCGATCCGGCTCTATGTCGCCAAATCCGACGGGGAAGAACGAACGTTTCCGCCGATTGCCGGCGAACGGGACAGCGAGATGACGCCTACCGAGCTTTTATCGGCGGTGTCGGAAATGCTGCGCGCGCTGCATCTCGGTCCGATGGAGCTGGCGCTGTGGTACCGGCGCCGTCCCGACGAGGACAGCTATGGTGCGGGAGAAAAGCCATGAATATTCAAGGCAAGCTCGGTCCGCAGTTTTCGGCCGTTCAGCAGATCGACGTCCACACCGATACGCGCGACATCCTCGCCCATGCCCGTCGCAACGCCATCCGGCGCGGCCTGCAGGATTGGTTCGTGTGCGATATCGATGCCCACCACGTCGAGACCGTGTCCTGGAAAGAGGTGGTGACCTATATCGAGGATCCCGTGGTTCGCGACAATGCGATGCGGTTTCAGGCGGAGCGCATCGGCGCGCCGCCTTACGGGTTGAACGGCGACCTCGGCCTTCGCTATCAGTCGGTGGGTGGACGCATCCCGCATCAGGACGGCCAGCGCGAAATCGTCGAAGAGACCGATGTCCATCGCGACGTCACATTGACGCGCCGGGCGATGGATTCGCTCGGCATCGACAACATGGTGGTGTTTCCGACACCGATGCTGTTTCTCGGCATGCATCCGCAGCCGGAAATGGAGGTGTGGCTCGGCGGTGCCTATAACCGCTGGCTGATCGATCGCATCCTGTCGGGGGACGACCGGATCAAATCCCTGATCTACCTGCCGTTCAACACGCCCGTGGAAGCCGAGCGGACGGTCGAGCAACTCGGCGACAAAAAGGGCGTAATCGGCTTCTGCGTCACCAGCACCCGCTACAAGCCGGTGCATCACAACGATTATATGCGGCTTTATTCCATGATCGAGGAACGCGGCAAGCCGCTGGCGTTCCACGCCGGCTATCACTGGCAGGATCCGTCGCTTGCGACCGTAAACCGGTTTCTCGGCATGCACGCGCTGGGCTTCGTCTGGAGCAACATGATCCATATGACGAACTGGATCCTGAACGGGATCCCCGAACGGTTCCCCAAGCTGAAGACGTTATGGGTCGAAAGCGGATTGGCATGGGTGCCGTTCCTGATGCAGCGTCTCGACGACCAGTACCTGATGCGGCCTTCCGAAGCCCCGCAGCTCAAGCTGATGCCCAGCGAATACATGAACCACAATTGCTTCTACACGACGCAGCCGATGGAGACGACCCATCCCAAGGCGCTGGAAAATACCTTTGAGATGATCAAGGCCGAGACCCAGTTGATGTTCTCGTCCGACTGGCCGCATTTCGATTTCGATCTGCCGCAGGAAATATGCGATCTGCCGTTTCTGAACGAGCAGGCCAAGCGCAATATCCTGGGCCTGAACGCGGCTAGGATATTCAATCTCGATCCGACGCCGGTGAAGAAGCTGGTTGCTTTATAGAGCCCGGCTACTTCCTCACGCAGATCACGCGCACGACCGAAGCTTTGGCATCCGCCGCGCCGTTAGCCGCATCGACGCCGTTGGTTTTCAAAAACCCGCGAACGGTATCGGCAGGCACCAGCACCGCCTGCATCGGCGCGGCATTCGGCGGCCCGGCGACAACCGCCGGCTTCAATAGCGCAATGCCGGCGAATTTTCCGTCGGTATCGAGTGCCGCCGCGCCGGAAAATCCAATCGCCGGCGCCGGCGACAATGCGAGGTCGCTGCCACCGCCGGTTTGGGCAACCGCTGCCTTGACGCTGCTCGCCGCCGAGCCGCCGCCCTGATTTTGCGGATCGGCGATGCCCGTCAGCTCGATCGCGGATTTTGCCGTATCGCCGGCGAGGTTCAGTGGCTTCAGTCCGCGGGCGCCGTAAAGGCGCAAGAGCGCGAGATCGTGGTCCTTGTCCTCGGCGACGCGATCGGCATTTCCGTAGCCGGCAATGGTGATCGCAAGGCAGCCGTCGGTGACCTGACGGTCGGCGAGAAGTGCGCCATCGTCGCTGACGACGATCGCGGTGCCGTATTCGACGGTCTTGGGCGGCGCGCCCGCGATCAGGGCGCCCGACGGGAACGGGTTGAACGCGCTCGACATCGCGATCACCACCGGCTCGACAGTGTTTTCGGTGGCCTGGTCATAGAGGATGGTGAGGATGCGGACCTCGTCGCCTTTGAACGTTCCGCGCAGGTAGAATTTCTTCAAGCCCTGCAAGCCCGACAGCACGAAGAAATCCGGCTTGACCACGGTGTAGTCGATGTTGCGTCCAGGTTCCTTCCTTTCCCGCTCGGCGAGCTTGGCGGTAGTGGGATTGGCTTCCTTGCGCCGGACAAGCTGAATCTGGATGGTCCCGGTGGGCGAAGTCCATTTGGCGCCGTTGGCGTCGCTGGATTGCTGCGGCACCAGTTTGGTGGGGATGCCCAGCCGCGCCCCGGTGCCGGCATCGGTGATGATTTTCCAGCCGACATTGTCCTGCCGCCGCTTCGCGGTCTCGGCCAGTACGCCGCGCTCCTGCGGGTTGAGCGCGCCGGTCTGCCTGCCGCCGCGTTCCTTCTGGAATTCCTTGATGGCGGCGACCATGCGGTCGCTGACTTCGCCGGTGATGGCGCCGTTGTACTGGCCGACCCAGGCGAGATCCGACTGCAGCGCCAGACGCTCGTTCTGCGCCATCGCATTGGCGGTATCGGCAGGGGTCTGCAAAGCGGGCCGGACCGGGACCGTCGTCACCGGCTTCGGCTTGACGCCGGTCACCGCAGCCGTCTGCGCCTGGGCGGAAACCGCGGCGGCGACGATCATCAATGTTGCCGTCAGCACCGATCTCATGACAAATCCCGGGGTCATTGACCTGCCCGCAATTAAGCACATCTGCTTGGTGGGCAACAACAGGCCGAGGGTTCAAGGAACCACGAGGGGCAGCTAAAGGGGTTTGACCGGATCATGTTGAGTGCCGACGAACTCGAACGGTACGCCCGGCATATAGTGCTGCGCGAGGTCGGCGGCCCCGGCCAGGCCGCATTGAAGGAAGCGTCCGTGCTGGTGGTCGGCGCCGGCGGCCTCGGTGCGCCGGCGCTGATGTATCTTGCCGCGGCCGGTATCGGCACGCTCGGCGTGGTCGATGACGATGTCGTCTCGCTGTCCAACCTCCAGCGCCAGATCATTCACACCACGCCGGACATCGGCCGCCGCAAGGTCGACAGCGCCGCCGAACAAATTCACCGGCTCAATCCCCATGTCAGGTTTGCGGCCCACGCCAGCTGGCTCAATGCTGGCAATGCGATGTCGCTGATCGGCGGCTACGATCTCGTGCTTGACGGTTCCGACAATTTCGAAACCCGTTACCTGGTCTCCGATGCCTGTTTCCTCGCCGGCAAGCCGCTCGTCACCGCAGCGCTTGGCGTGTTCGATGGATCGCTGACCACGATCCGCGCGCATGAGAGAAACGCCGAAGGAGAGTTCAATCCGACCTATCGCTGTCTGTTTCCCGAACCGCCGCCGCCGGGCACGGTGCCGGCGTGCGCCGAGGCCGGCGTGATGGGCGCGCTCGCCGGCGTATTGGGGTCGATGATGGCGCTGGAAGCGATCCGCGAAATCGTCGGCTTTGGCGAAGGTCTGGTCGGGCGGCTGTTGATGGTGGACGCCCGCGCGATGCGGTTCGAGACGCTGCGCTATGCGCGCGACCCGCTAAATCCGCTCAACGGCGATGCGCTGGTGATTACGGATTTGAGCGGGCACAGATAGCGATCACAGCATGTTCGGCAGCACGCGGTCCGGCGGCTTGTGGTGGTCGAGGAAGGTCCTGATGTTGATGATCACCTTCTCGCCCATTTCGACACGGCCTTCGATGGTGGCCGAGCCCATATGCGGCAGCAGGGTGGCCTTGCCGGCCTTGGCGAGCCGCACCAGTTTCGGATTGACCGCGGGCTCGTGCTCGTAGACGTCGAGGCCGGCGCCGGCGATCTCCCCGGTCTCGATCAGTTTGGTCAGCGTCTCCTCGTCGATCACTTCGCCGCGCGCGGTGTTGACGATATAGGCGTCTTTCCGAATCAGTTTCAGCCGCCGCGCCGACAGCAGATGAAACGTCGCCGGCGTGTGCGGACAATTCACCGAGATGATGTCCATCCGCGCCAGCATCTGGTCGAGGCTTTCCCAATAGGTCGCGCCCAGTTCCTCGGCGATGCGCGGCGCCACGGGACGGCGGTTGTGATAGTGAATTTGCAGGCCGAAGGCGCGGGCGCGGCGCGCCACGGCCTGGCCGATGCGGCCCATGCCGATGATGCCGAGCCGTTTTCCGCCGATGCGATGGCCGAGCATCCAGGTCGGCGACCAGCCCGGCCAGCTCTTGCCTTCCGGCAGGATGGAGGCGCCTTCGATCAGCCGGCGCGGCACCGCGAGAATCAGCGCCATGGTCATGTCGGCAGTGTCTTCGGTCAGAACCTTCGGCGTGTTGGTCACGGTAATGCCGCGCGCATGGGCTGCGACCACGTCGATGTTGTCGACGCCGTTGCCGAAATTGGCGATCAGTTTCAGCTTGCAATCGGGCTGCTTGAGAGCCTCTTCATTGATCAGGTCGGTGACGGTCGGTACCAGAATATCGGCCGAGCGGACCGCCTCGGCGATTTGCTCCGGGGTCAACGGCGTATCGTCGAGATTGAGCCGGGCGTCGAACAGCTCGCGCATCCGGGTCTCGATCGAGTCCGGCAGCTTGCGCGTGACGACAACGAGAGGTTTTTTCTTAACCGACATGTTCTGCTCTCATGAGGTTGTTCAGACCTCATTAACCCGTTTGTTCGAGACTGCGATTTCCGCGCGATCCCGGCATTTCCCTGGGTTCCCGACGTTCCCGCTGGATTTCCCAAAGGGGATGTTCGGGCTTGTTCCGGTTTTTTGGCGTTCCGCTCTCTCTAGCAGAAGGCCGGGCCAAGACAAGAACCCTGGAATGACTGTCCAAGGGGTCGTCGGGCGGGGGTGACAGGGGCTCAGGGGTGGGCATTCCCAGGTTCTGGCGAGTGCGTTAGCGAGTGTTTCAACTCGAAGAATTTGAGTTGGGTTCTCGGCAGGAGACGAGTTGATGGCGTCGAGGCGTTTTTGTTCTGTGGCGGTGCTTGCGGCAAGCATGCTGGGCGGATCGCTCAGCACGGGATTTGCGGCAAAGGATGCGACCAACGCCGCCAGTGGCTTGCCAGTGCCGCGCTTTGTCAGCCTCAAATCCGATCATGTGAACGTCAGGGCCGGTCCGACCAAGGACAACGACGTTGCCTGGGTTTATACCCGCTCGGGCCTGCCGGTTGAAATCACCGCCGAATTCGAGAACTGGCGCCGGGTGCGCGATTCGGAAGGCGCCGAGGGCTGGGTCTATCACTCGCTGCTGTCGGGCCGCCGCACCGCCGTCATCACCATGAAGACCAAGGACGATCTCGCGCCGCTCTATGATCGCGCCGATCCAGCCGGCGCGGTCGCAGCCCGCCTGCAGGCCGGTGTCGTGGCCAACGTCAAGCGATGCGCGGCAGGCTGGTGCCACGTCAGCGGCGCCGGCTTCGATGGCTGGATCGAACAGCAACGGCTGTGGGGTGTCTACGCCGACGAGAAGGTCGAGTAGCTACGTCGTACGCTCACGTCGTCCCTGCGTTCGCAGGGACGACCTGCTCAGCGCTTCTTGCGCAGCCGGACCACCATGTCGACCCGGGATATCTCGTAGCCTTCAGGCACTTCCGGCATCTTCTGCAACACCAGATGCGGATCCGGGATATCGACCAGTTCGTGATTGTTTTCGAGATAGAAGTGATGATGCGCTGAAACGTTGGTGTCGAAATAGGTCTTGGTGCCGTCGACGCTGACCTGGCGCAGCAAGCCCGCATCGGTGAGCTGATTGAGCGTGTTGTAGACGGTGGCGAGCGACACCGGAACCTTGGCGATGGTGGCTTCCTCGTACAGCATTTCCGCGGTGAGGTGACGCGCGCCCTTGCCGAACAGCAGCCAGCCAAGCGCCATGCGTTGACGGGTCGGACGCAAGCCTGCCGCCTGCAGCATTTCATTGACATCGTGCCAGGGACATCCGGT
The DNA here is from genome assembly GCF_004799405.1 of Bradyrhizobium sp. Lineage (GTDB taxonomy): Bacteria > Pseudomonadota > Alphaproteobacteria > Rhizobiales > Xanthobacteraceae > Bradyrhizobium. Next base: position 58,070 of record NZ_SSMW01000089.1, on the reverse strand, counting down.
CAGCGCCGGTTGGTGTCCGGCAGCACGGGCGGCCGGACTGACAGCGTCATCATTCAAAGCGTCGTCGTTGATATCCACGTTCGGCACCACATTGCAGATCCAGCACTATCGCAGCGGAATATAAGGAGAAAATTCGTCAGATGCAAGTTTTTCGCAACTAGAACAAACCCGGGTTGAAGGAACACGAGGGCGGCGCGGCGATTTACCCCGGCGGTGGTGCTTTGCCGCTTGCGGGGCCTATGATAGAGAGCGCCCGGACCCACGCTTTGCGACTTTCGGCCGAGGCGAGCGCGGTTGCCGTGGGACATCCCGACCTGCGGAATTGGCGCCAATTTGCGATTATTGGCGCGCTTCCTGAGCAAAAAGGTCCCTTTCGCTGGAAAAGGCTTCCATCGGGATTTTGAAAGAGACTGGACCCTATGCTGGATCGACGCGGTGGTTACGAATACGAGGATCTTCTGGCGTGCGGTCGCGGCGAGCTATTCGGGCCCGGGAACGCGCAATTGCCGCTGCCCCCGATGCTGATGTTTGACCGTATCAGCGAAATTTCCGAGACCGGCGGCGAATATGGCAAGGGCCTGGTTCGCGCCGAACTCGATGTGAAACCGGACCTTTGGTTCTTCGGCTGCCATTTCAAGGGCGATCCGGTGATGCCGGGATGTCTTGGCCTCGATGCCTTGTGGCAGATGGTCGGTTTCTTCCTTGGCTGGACCGGCGGCGAGGGACGCGGCCGGGCACTTGGGCTCGGAGAACTGAAGTTGGCCGGGCAAGTGCTGCCGAACGTACGCAAGGTTGTGTACAACGTCGATGTCAAACGCGTGATGCGCTCAAAGCTGGTGCTGGGCATCGCCGACGGGTGGCTTTCCATGGATGGCGAGATTATCTATCGGGCCAAGGATTTGAAGGTCGGGCTATTCAAGCAGGGTGCCGCCCCATAACCGGCCAGCACATGCTCCGGCCGGCGAGGCGGTTTTCGGTTTGACCAGGGCCATCACACAAAACGTAACGACAGGGCGAGGCGATCATGAGGCGGGTTGTCATCACGGGGATGGGTATCGTCTCATCCATCGGCAACAACACCCAGGAAGTGCTTGCAAGCCTCCATGAGGCGAAATCGGGAATCACGCGCGCGGAAAAATATGCCGAGCTCGGTTTCCGTTCCCAGGTGCAGGGCGCGCCGACGCTGAATCCGGCCGACGTGATCGATCGTCGCGCGATGCGATTCCTCGGCGAGGGCGCGGCGTGGAATCACGTCGCCATGGAGCAGGCGATCCAGGACTCCGGTCTCGAGCCGTCGGAAGTTTCCAACGTGCGCACCGGCATCATCATGGGCTCCGGCGGCCCTTCGGCCCGCACCATCGTGGAAGCGGCCGATATCACCCGCACCAAGGGGCCGAAACGGGTCGGACCGTTCGCGGTACCGAAAGCGATGTCCTCGACGGCGTCCGCGACGCTCGCCACCTGGTTCAAGATCAAGGGTGTGAACTATTCGATCTCATCGGCCTGCGCCACCTCGAACCATTGCATCGGCAATGCCTACGAGACCATCCAGATCGGCAAGCAGGACATTATTTTCGCCGGCGGCTGCGAAGAACTCGACTGGTCGCTGTCGGTGCTGTTCGACGCGATGGGCGCGATGTCGTCGAAATACAACGATACGCCGGCGACCGCTTCTCGTCCCTATGACGTGAGCCGCGACGGTTTTGTCATCGCCGGCGGCGCCGGAGTGGTGGTGCTGGAAGAACTCGAACACGCCAAAGCGCGCGGCGCGCGCATTTACGGCGAAATCGTCGGCTACGGCGCTACTTCGGACGGTTACGACATGGTCGCGCCCTCGGGCGAAGGCGCTGAACGCTGCATGCGAATGGCGCTGGCCACCGTGGATACCAAGATCGATTATATCAATCCGCATGCGACCTCGACGCCGGCGGGCGATCCGCCGGAAATCGAAGCGATCCGGAAAGTATTCGGGACCGGCGACAAGTGCCCGCCGATCTCGGCGACCAAGGCGCTGACCGGACATTCGCTCGGCGCCACCGGGGTGCAGGAGGCGATCTATTCGCTTTTGATGATGAACAACGGCTTCATCTGCGAAAGCGCCAATATCACCGAACTCGATCCGGCGTTTGCCGACATGCCGATCCTGCGCAAGCGCGTCGACAACGCCAGGCTCGGAACCGTACTGTCGAATTCCTTCGGGTTCGGCGGCACCAACGCCACGCTGGTGTTCAAGCGGATGGATGCGTGAGAATTTGTTATTCCATGCTCCGAAAGCGGGGGCATCCAGTATTCCGCGGCTTCGGTAGTCAATCGCAACGCTTCGTATTACTGGATCACCCGCTTTCGCGGGTGATGACAGCATCAGGGATGAGTGGAGCGTCGCGAATATGAACGACCTGATGAAGGGCAAGCGCGGGTTGATCATGGGCGTTGCCAATGATCATTCGATTGCCTGGGGCATTGCCAGAACACTGGCAGCCCAGGGTGCCGAGCTGGCCTTCACCTACCAGGGCGAGGCGCTGGGCAAACGCGTCAGGCCGCTGGCCGAACAGCTTGGCGTTCCCCTGGTTCTGCCGTGCGATGTCGAGGACATCGCCAGCGTCGATGCCGTGTTCGCCAGCCTGCGCGACAAGTGGGGGCACCTGGACTTTCTGGTCCATGCCATCGGCTTCACCGACAAGAACGAGCTTCGGGGCCGTTATGCCGACACCACGCGCGAAAACTTTTCGCGCACCATGGTGATTTCGTGTTTTTCCTTCACCGAGATCGCCAAACGCGCCGCGGACCTGATGCCGGAGTCCGGCGGCTCCATCATCACGCTGACGTTCGGCGGCTCGACCCGCGTGATGCCGAATTACAATGTGATGGGGGTTGCGAAAGCCGCGCTGGAAGCTTCCGTGCGCTATCTCGCTTTCGACTTCGGAAGGAGAAAAATCCGGGTCAATTCGATTTCAGCGGGCCCGGTGCGTACGCTCGCGGGCGCCGTGATCGGCGATTCCCGCACCATGTTCGCCTTTCAGCAAAAGCATTCGCCGCTCGGGCGCGGCGTTTCCCTTGATGAACTCGGCGGTTCGGCGCTGTACCTTTTGTCCGACCTGTCGACCGGTGTGACCGGGGAAATCCATTACGTCGATTCCGGCTACAACATCATCGCGATGCCGCGGCCGGAAGATCTGAAGGGCGAGTAGCGTTCGTCAGTGTTGGCGTGCGCCTTTAGGTTTTTTCGCCCGCCGCAAGCACGCCGGCGCGCTGAAATGCCGGACGCGCCGCGCAGCGATCGATATAGCGGTCGAATGACGGACGCGCCGGCACCAGCTTGAACAGCCGCACCGCGAAGTTGAGTCCCGAGCCGATCGCGATATCCGCGGCCGAGAATGTGTCGCCGAGAATCCAGGGTCCCTTCGTCAACGCGGCGTCGAGCACGTCGAACACCCGCTGCGCTTCGCCCCAGCCGGCGGCTACCGGATTCATCTCGATCTTGGTCGCGACCTGCACCATGGCGGGCTCGATGCAGCCCGGCGCGAAGAACAGCCAATAGAGATATTTGGCGCGCAAGGGGTCGCCGAGCGGCGGCGCGAGCTTGGCTTCGGGATAACGCTCGGCGACATAGGCGCAGATGGCGGCGGCTTCCGCGAGCGTTGCCTCGCCATCCCTGAGCGCCGGCACCTTGCCCATCGGATTGATCGCGAGATATTCCGGGGTCTTCTGCGCGCCCTTGGAAATATCGATCAGGACACGCTCGTAAGGTTGTCCGGTTTCGTCCATCAGCCACAGCGCGGAAAACGAGCGCGTGCGTGGCGACCAATACAGTTTCATCATTGAACCGCTCCCTCTTTCTTCCACCGATAGTATTTCATGACAAACCCCGTCATCGGCTCGACCTGTTCCTTTTCGAACACAAAGCCCTCGCGCTCATACCAGCGCCACGCTCTGTCATTTTCGCGGACGCAGCGCAGGTGGATTTCGTCCGGCAGATGCTGTCGGGTGAAAGCAAGCAGCGCTCGCCCAAGTCCTCGTCCCTGATGTTCCGGCGCGACAAATAATTGGTCGAGATAGCAAAGCGGCAGGTGCAGCGCCAGCATGGCCGCGATTTTCCCGTCATCGTCGGCGACGAACAGGTTCCAGCCTTTCTCGATTTCCAGCGGAATCCGTGCGCGCAGTTTCGCCAGCAGAAAATTACTGGCGTCCTCGATCCCGGTCGAGGCCCAGCTGTTCATCCAGACGCGGGCGATTTCGTCATATTCGTCCGGCCGGGCGGAACGGATGTTAGGCGGCATCGCAACGGGTCCGAATAATCCGGTTGAATAAGAAAGGGCGGCCTCTCTGCCGCCCTTTCTTCTTGGTCGCAGCGATCAGGCGCGGTCGAAGCGATCGGCGTTCATTACCTTGGCCCACGCCTTGACGAAGTCCTTTGCAAACTTCTCCTTGGCGTCGTTGCTGCCGTAGACTTCCGCGATGGCGCGCAGCTGGGAGTGCGACCCGAAGATCAGATCCACGCGTGTCCCGGTCCATTTCACCGCCTTGGTCTTGCGGTCGCGGCCCTCATAGCCGGAACCGGCCGGGTGCCATTCGGTGCTCATGTCGAGGAGGTTGACGAAGAAGTCGTTCGTCAACGTTTCCGGCTTCTTCGTGAAGACGCCGTGCTTCGAATTGCCGGCATTGGCGCCGAGCACGCGCAGGCCGCCTACCAGCACCGTCATCTCGGGTGCCGTCAGCGTCAGCAGTTGCGCCCGATCCACCAGGGCTTCTTCCGGCATTGTGAACTGCTGCTTGCCGCTGACATAGTTGCGGAAGCCGTCGGCGCGGGGTTCGAGCGGTGCGAAGGAAGCGGCGTCGGTCTGTTCCTGCGAAGCATCCATGCGGCCGGGCGTAAACGGCACCGTCACGGTCAGGCCGGCATCCTTCGCCGCTTTCTCGATTGCCGCGCTGCCGCCGAGCACGATCAGGTCGGCGAGCGACACCTTCTTGCCGAACCCCTTCTGGATCGCTTCGAGCTGTTGCAGCACCTTCGCCAGCTCAGGCGGATTGTTCACCTCCCAATCCTTCTGCGGGCTGAGGCGAATGCGCGCACCGTTGGCGCCGCCGCGCTTGTCGGAGCCGCGGAACGTCGAGGCCGATGCCCAGGCGGTCGAGACGAGCTGCGACACGGTGAGACCTGAGGCGAGGATTTTTGCCTTCAGCGTGGCGACGTCCTTGTCGTCGATCAGCGGATGATTGGGCGCGGGGATCGGGTCCTGCCAGATCAGCGTTTCCTTCGGCACCAGCGGGCCGAGGTAGCGTGCAATCGGGCCCATGTCGCGGTGCGTGAGCTTGAACCAGGCGCGGGCAAACGCGTCCGCGAACTGGTCCGGATGCTCATAGAAGCGCCGCGAGATCTTCTCGTAGGCCGGGTCGAAGCGCAGCGCGAGGTCCGAGGTCAGCATGGTCGGCACATGCTTCTTCGACTTGTCATACGCGTCGGGAATCGTGGCCTCGGCGCCTTTCGCTTTCCACTGCTTTGCGCCGGCCGGGCTCTTCGTCAGCTCCCACTCGTACTTGAACAGGTTCTCGAAGAAGTGGTTGCTCCACTTCGTCGGTGTCTGCGACCAGGTCACTTCCGGGCCGCCGGTGATGGCGTCGGCGCCGATGCCGGTGCCATACTTGCTCTTCCAGCCGAGGCCTTGATCCTCAAGGGCCGCGCCTTCGGGCTCGACGCCGATCAGTGACGGATCGCCCGCGCCGTGGGTCTTGCCGAAAGTGTGACCGCCGGCGATCAGCGCCACGGTCTCTTCGTCGTTCATCGCCATGCGCAAGAAGGTTTCGCGGATGTCCTTTGCCGAACCAATCGGATCAGGATTGCCGTTCGGGCCTTCCGGATTGACGTAGATCAGGCCCATCTGCACCGCACCGAGCGGCTCCGCCAGCTGACGTTCGCCGCTGTAACGCTCGTCGCCCAGCCACGTGCCTTCGGGACCCCAATAAAGCTCTTCAGGCTCCCACACGTCGGCGCGGCCACCGGCAAAGCCGAACGTCTTGAAGCCCATCGATTCGAGGGCGACATTGCCGGCAAGAATCATCAGGTCGGCCCAGGAAATTTTACGGCCATACTTCTGCTTGATGGGCCATAGCAGGCGGCGCGCCTTATCGAGATTGGTGTTATCCGGCCAGGAGTTGAGCGGCGCGAAGCGCTGCTGACCGGCGCCGGCGCCGCCGCGACCGTCGGTGATGCGGTAGGTACCGGCGCTATGCCAGGCCATCCGGATGAACAGTCCGCCATAGTGACCGAAATCGGCTGGCCACCATTCCTGCGAGTCCTTCATCAAGGCATGCAGGTCCTTGATCAAAGCGTTGAGGTCGAGGCCCTTGAACTCCTTGGCGTAGTCGAATGCCTCACCCATCGGATCGGCGGCGGGCGCGTTGGTGTGGAGTACGCTGATATCGAGATGCTCTGGCCACCAGTCGCGGTTCCTGTGTCCGTGGGTGCCGCCTGTGAACGGGCACTTGCCCGCGCTGTCGTCAGTCTTTGCGTCCATGTTTCTCTCCAATCGCGTTCTGTAATTTTCTTCGAGCTGTTTCCGTTTGGACGGATCATGACTTCCGGGGCGAAGCCGCGAAGGCATTGGCCCCACAGGGGTCCGCCTTGAGGGTAAGGCGACCTTTCGCCGTCGTCGGGCGAATTGATCTGGCGTTTCTCGCTATACGCCACTTTGGAAGATATCCAACATCAGGTCCAGTCGAATTGTCTTGAGCTCTCGATCAGTTTATCTGATGATAATGATCACGCTTCGGCAGCTTCGCTATCTCTCCGCGCTGGCCCGGCATGGCCACTTCGGCCGTGCCGCCGAGGCCTGTGCCGTAACCCAGCCCGCTTTGTCCATGCAAATCCGCGACCTTGAGCGCACGCTCGGTGTTGCCGTGGTGGAACGGCGTCCGGGCAATGTGATGCTGACCGATGTCGGGCGCGAAATCGCCCGCCGGGCCGAGGAGGTGCTGACGGCCTCGCGCGACCTCGTCGATTTCGCCCGCCATCGCAGCGGCCTGCTGACGGGGCGGCTGACGCTCGGCGTGATTCCGTCGCTGGCGCCCTATCTGCTGCCCCGGATTCTTCCCACGCTGCAAAGCCGGTTTCCGGAACTGCGGCTGGAATTGCGGGAAACCCAGACCCGCCAACTGGTGGAGGACATCAAGAGCGGCGGACTCGATGCCGCGATGCTGGCGCTGCCGCTGGGCGAGCCGGACATCGACACGCTTGCCTTGTTCGAGGATCTGTTCCTGCTCGCGGTGCCCTCGGGCGATCCGCGCCGGGAGCACACGCGGGTCGCGGTGGAGGAGATCGATCAAAGCCGGCTGATCCTGCTCGAAGACGGCCACTGCCTGCGCGATCAGGCGCTGGCGTTTTGCGCCACCGCCGCGCGCGGCCGCAATGTCGTCGCCGGCGGGGCGGTATTCGGCGCCTCCAGCCTCACCACCGTGATGCAGATGGTCGCGGGCGGTTATGGCGTGACGCTGATTCCGCAGATTGCCGCCGACGTCGAGCGGCGCGATGACCGGGTAAAATTCCTGCGGCTGGAAAATCCCGAGCCCGGCCGCACCATCGGACTGGCGTTCCGCCGTACCTCGCCGCGCAAGGTCGATTTCGCGGCACTCGGCGAGGTGGTGAAGGAAAGTGTGGATGTTGCGCCGAAGAAGGCGGCGAACAAGAAACAGGGCTGATCCTCGTCCCCCTCCCTCTCCCGCTTGCGGGGAGGGGACGTAGGTCGGTCGCCGCGAGGGACGGGTTGAAAGCTTGCAAAATGGAACCAACAAGAAGGGCGGCCTTTCGGCCGCCCCTGTTGTTATCGGTTGCTTGCGATGCCTACTCGCCGGCGGCTTCGCGCGGCGGAGCTTCCACCTTCTGCTTTGCCTCGAGGTCTTCGCCGGTGACCTGGTCGACCGCCTTCATCGACAGCCGGGTCTTGCCGCGGTCGTCGAAGCCGAGCAGCTTGACCTTGACCTTGTCGCCTTCCTTGACGACGTCGGAGGTCTTCTGCACGCGGTTGGCCGCGAGCTGGCTGATGTGGACGAGGCCGTCCTTGGCGCCGAAGAAGTTCACGAACGCGCCGAACTCCATCACCTTGACGACGGTGCCGTCATAGATCTGGCCAAGCTCGGGATCGGAGGCGATCGACTTGATCCACTTGATCGCGGCCTTGATCGATTCGCCGTCGGCGGACGCCACCTTCACGGTGCCGTCGTCGTCGATGTTGACCTTGGCGCCGGTCTTCTCGACGATTTCGCGGATCACCTTGCCGCCGGTGCCGATCACTTCGCGGATCTTGTCGGTCGGGATCTTGAAGGTCTCGATGCGCGGCGCGTATTCGCCGAGTTCGGCGCGGGCGGCGGTCAAGGCTTTCGACATCTCACCCAGGATGTGGATGCGGCCTTCCTTGGCCTGGCCGAGCGCGACCTTCATGATCTCCTCGGTAATCCCGGCGATCTTGATATCCATCTGCAGCGAGGTGATGCCCTGGTCGGTGCCGGCCACCTTGAAGTCCATGTCGCCCAGGTGATCCTCGTCGCCGAGGATGTCCGACAATACCGCAAAGCGCTTTCCTTCAAGGATGAGGCCCATCGCGATACCCGCGGTCGGCCGCTTCAGCGGCACGCCGGCGTCCATCAGCGACAGCGAGGCGCCGCAGACCGAAGCCATCGACGACGATCCGTTCGACTCGGTGATCTCGGAGACCACGCGCACCGTGTAGGGAAATTCGTGATGCGGCGGCAGCACCGGGTGGATCGCGCGCCAGGCCAGCTTGCCGTGGCCGATTTCACGCCGCTTGGTGGCGCCCATGCGTCCGGTTTCACCGACCGAGTAGGGAGGGAAGTTGTAGTGCAGCAGGAACTGCTCCTTGTACGTTCCCGACAGCGAGTCGATGTATTGTTCATCCTCGCCGGTGCCGAGGGTCGTCACCACCATCGCCTGGGTTTCACCGCGGGTGAACAGCGCCGAGCCGTGGGCGCGGGGCAGTATGCCGACTTCGGCGATGATCTGGCGCACGGTCTTGGAATCGCGGCCGTCGATGCGCTTGCCGGTGTCGAGGATGTTCCAGCGCACGATCTTGGCTTCGAGTTCCTTGAACACGCCGGCGATGCGGAGCTTGTCGTATTTCGGCTCCTGGCCTTCGGGGAAATAATGCGCCATCACCTTTTCCTTGGCCTTGCCGACCGCGGCGTAGCGATCCTGCTTGACCGGAATGGCGTATGCCGAGCGCAGATCGGTTTCGATCATTCCCAGCATTTCCTTCTCGAGCGCGCTCTCATCGACGATCTTGACGTCGCGCGGCTCCTTGGCGGCTTTTTCGGCAAGTTCGATGATCGCGTTGACCACCGGCTGGAAATGCCGGTGTCCGAACATCACCGCACCGAGCATGATGTCTTCGTTGAGTTCTTTCGCTTCCGATTCCACCATCAGCACGGCATCCGCAGTGCCGGCGACGACGAGGTCGAGCTGGGTTTCGACCATCTCGTCCAGCGTCGGGTTGAGGACGTATTCGTCATTGACGAAACCGACGCGGGCCGCCCCGATCGGGCCCTTGAAAGGCGCGCCGGACAGCGTCAGCGCCGCGGAAGCCGCGACCACCGCCAGCACGTCCGGATCGTTCTCCATGTCGTGCGACAGCACGGTGACGACGACCTGGGTCTCGTTGCGCCAGCCCTCGACGAACAGCGGGCGGACCGGGCGATCGATCAGGCGAGAGACCAGGGTTTCCTTTTCGGTCGGACGCCCCTCGCGCTTGAAGTAGCCGCCCGGGATACGGCCCGCGGCATAGGTCTTTTCGATGTAGTCGACGGTCAGCGGCAGGAAGTCGACGCCTTCGCGCGGTGTCTTGGCGGCGACGACGGTGGCGAGCACGACGGTCTCGCCATAGGTAGCCACGACGGCGCCATCGGCCTGACGGGCGATCTTGCCGGTTTCAAGCCTGAGGGGACGGCCGCCCCAGTCGATCTCCACTGAATGAATCTTAAACATTGCGATCTTCTTTCATGGTTTCACGAAAGCAAAGGACGCTTGAAACGCAAAAACCATGCGCAAGATTGCGGGACGCTGAGCGCATTGTCGCGATCAGCATCCGGCGATCCTGCCATGGTCTTCATGTTTCGAATGGCGTCCATCCTTCCGATGGTACGGGCATCTTACCCGTTACGCCCAGCTGCCGGATTGCTGCTGGACACGCCGCACAGCCGTTGATGGAATACCAACCGGCAGGTGCGAAAACGCGCGCGAAAGGCGCGCGTAAACTGTACTCAACGGCGAATGTTATGCTTTTCAAGCAAAGCCTTGTAGCGCGCCTCGTCCTTCCGCTTGATATAATCAAGCAGCGAACGGCGCGTTGCGACCATTTTCAAAAGCCCGCGGCGTGAATGATTGTCCTTCACGTGGGATTTGAAATGGTCGGTGAGGTTGTTGATGCGTTCCGACAGGATCGCGACCTGAACCTCGGGCGAGCCGGTATCGCCGGCCTTGTTGGCATTCGTCTTGATGACTTCCGCTTTGCGCTCTGCGGTAATCGACATCGTCAAACACTTTCGTTGCGACCGGAACTGGCAGTCAGTCCGGTCAGGTTGAACACGCGCTTGGGGATGAGTTCGCCATTGCCAATTTCGGCGAGGGCCAGAAGCCGACCTGCCACCGTGACATAGACTGTGCCGCTACTATTGGGCGCATCCCGTCCGCGCAACAAAACGGCCTGGCCCCTGTGGAGCCTTGCCGCATCAGCCCGTGTGACGGCCAGCGCCGGGATGTCGTCCAGTGCGGTCTCAACGGGCAAAAGCGCGTCGGCGAGGCTGCCCTCGCCAGACGCGGCTCTATCGCACAAAGCCTCCAACTGTTCCAGCGGAATCATGTCCGCTTCCGTGAAGGGACCGACCAGGGTCCGCCGCAACGCGCAGATATGGCCGTAACAGCCGAGGATTCGGCCGATATCGCGGGCTAGTGCCCGCACATAGGTGCCCTTGCCGCACTCGGCCTCGAACACCGAATGGCTGCTATCTGATTGTTCTACAAGGGTTAATTGATGAATCTCGACCGGCCTTGGCTTCAGTTCGACGACCTCGCCATCCCGCGCCAGGTCATAGGCGCGCTCGCCCTGGACCTTGATGGCGGAATATTGCGGCGGGGTCTGTTCGATCAAGCCGGTAAACTGCGGCAGCAGGTCCCGAATCGCCTCGGCGGCGGGCCTCAATTCGCTGGTTTTGACGACGCGGCCCTCGGTATCGTCGGTGTCGCGTTCCTCGCCCCAGCACACCGTGAAGCGGTAGCGCTTGCGGCCGTCCATCACGAACGGAACGGTTTTGGTGGCTTCGCCCATCGCGATCGGCAAGCCCCCCGATGCGAGCGGATCGAGCGTTCCGGCGTGGCCGGCGCGCTTGGCCTGGAACAGCCGCTTCACGATCGCGACCGCGTGGGTCGAGGTCATGCCGATCGGCTTGTCGAGCACCACCCAGCCATGGACGTCGCGCTTGTCGCGCCGTGGCTGGTTGTTCTGGCGCGGCTGCTTGCCGCCGCGAGGGGCCTGATCCCGCGGGTCATTGTCGGTGCCGAGATCGCGCGGCTGCGGAAAATTATTTTTTTCGGCGTCCGGCGATTCGGCATTTTGCGGCTCGATCGCGCCGTTTGCGGTAGTCACGATCATCAGGATTTGTCCGAATTGGGTGCGAGGTCTCTTTGCACCGCGGGTGTTCGCAATAATTTCTCTATTCGTTCCGCTTCATCGAATCGCTCGTCGATCCGGAAGCGAATATCAGGCGCAAATTTTAAGTTAACGCGCCGCGCGGTCTCGCCGCGCAGGAACTTCTTGTTGCGCTCCAGTGCCGCGATCACCTTGTCGGTATCGCGGCCGCCGAGCGGCATCACATAGACGGTCGCGAGCTTGAGGTCCGGGGACATTCGCACTTCGGGCACGGTGATGATGTGGCCTTCGAGATCCGGGTCATGCACGCTACCTTGCGAAAGAATATCCGCGATCGCATGGCGCACGATCTCGCCGACCCGCAACTGACGCTGCGAGCCGCCGGGGGCGGAAGTCTTTTTGTGATGGGGCATTCAATTCACCTTGTCATGCCCGGGCGTGACCAGGGCATCCATCTTTTCATTTCAAGAGTCCGCCTTCTGGCGGCTGGATTGCCGGGCCACCTAGTGCGAAGACGTGCTTCGCACTTTTGCCCCGGCAATGACGAAAAAGAGCTCGCTGCAAGATTTGGACTTACAGAGAGCGCTGGATGGTCTCCACGCGATAACACTCGATGACATCGCCGGCCCGCATGTCGCCGTAACTCTCGAACGCCATGCCGCATTCCTGGCCCGAAGCCACTTCCTTCACTTCGTCCTTGAAGCGCTTCAGTGTCGACAGCTTGCCTTCATGCACGACGACATTGTCGCGAATTAGGCGGACGTTGGCGCCGCGTTCCACCGTCCCATCCGTTACCCGGCAGCCTGCCACCTTGCCGACCTTGGAAATGTTGAAGATTTCCAGGATCAGGGCATTGCCCAGCATGGTCTCGCGCAGCGTCGGGGCCAGCAGGCCGGACATCGCCTTCTTCACGTCGTCCACGAGGTCGTAGATGATGTTGTAGTAGCGGATTTCGATGCCATTGCGCTTGGCCGCGGCCGCGGCTTCCTTGTGGGCGCGAACGTTGAAGCCGATGATGGCGGCGTTGAAACCTTCCGCCAGCGTCACGTCGGATTCCGAGATGCCGCCGACACCGGCATGCAGGATGCGCGCGGTGACTTCGTCGGTGCCGAGCTTGTCGAGCGATCCGAGGATCGCTTCGAGCGAGCCCTGCACGTCGGCCTTGATGATCAGCGGGAAATCCTTGCGGCCCGTGGTCTTGAGCTGCGACATCATCTGCTCAAGCGATCCGCGCATGCCGGAAATGTTGGCTGCGGCATTCTCGCGCTTCTGGTGGGCGCGGTAGCTCGTCACCTGGCGGGCGCGGGCTTCGTTTTCCACGACGGCGAGACGATCGCCGGCTTCCGGCGGCCCGTTGAAGCCGAGCACCTCGACCGGCACCGAAGGTCCGGCCTCATCGATCGCTTCGCCCTGGTCCGAAATCAGCGCGCGGACCCGGCCCATTTCGGCGCCGGCCACCACGATATCGCCGACCTTCAGCGTTCCGCGCTGTACCAGCACGGTGGCGACCGGGCCGCGGCCGCGATCGAGCTTGGCTTCGATCACGGTGCCTTCGGCGGGACGCGACGCATTGGTCTTGAGGTCGAGCAATTCGGCCTGCAGCGCGATCATTTCCAGGAGCTTGTCGAGGTTGGTCTTGTTCTTGGCGGAGACCTCGACATCGACAACGTCGCCGCCGAGGGATTCGACCTGAACTTCGTGCTGCAGCAGTTCGGTACGCACGCGCTCCGGTTTGGCGTCGGGCTTGTCGATCTTGTTGATCGCCACGATCATCGGAACCTTGGCCGCCTTGGCGTGATGGATCGCCTCGACGGTCTGCGGCATCACGCCGTCGTCGGCCGCGACCACCAGGATCACGATGTCGGTTACCTTGGCGCCGCGTGCCCGCATCGCGGTGAACGCGGCGTGGCCGGGGGTGTCGATGAAGGTGATTTTCTTGCCGCTTTCCGGCGAGGTCACCTGATAGGCGCCGATATGCTGGGTGATGCCGCCGGCTTCGCCCGACACCACATTGGCGTGGCGCAGCGCGTCGAGCAGCGAAGTCTTGCCGTGATCGACGTGGCCCATCACGGTCACGACCGGCGAGCGCGGTTCGGTATCGGTCGAGTCGTCGACGATGTCGAACAGGCCTTCCTCGACGTCGGCCGCCGCGACGCGCTTGACGGTGTGGCCCATTTCCTCGGCGATCAGTTGCGCGGTGTCCGCGTCGATCACGTCGGTGATCTTGTGCATCGCGCCCTGCTTCATCAACAGCCGGATGACGTCGACCGCGCGCTCGGACATGCGGTTGGCGAGCTCCTGGATATTGATAGCTTCGGGGATGATCACTTCGCGGACGAGCTTTTCCTTTGGCTCGTTCGACTGATGCCCCTTCAGGCGTTGGGTGCGGCGGCGGAACGACGCGATCGAGCGCTCACGCACGTCATCGGCGTTGAGCGCGGTGACCAGCGTCAGGCGTCCGCGCTGCTTCGCCGGCGCGGGCTTGGCGGTCGCCTTTGGCGCGGTCGCGGGGCGAACCACGCCGCCGGGGCCGCGGCGAACCTGGCGCGGACCGTCATCTTCATCCGAAAGGTCGGCGGCGACGCCGGGCGCTCGCGCGGTAGGCAGAGCGGCGCGGGCCGTCGATGCAGCCTTGGCTTCGGCCTCGCCGAAACGCTTCTTGGCTTCGGCCTCGGCCTTGCGCTTGGCCTCCTCGTCCTGCCGGTGACGGTCTTCCTCGGCCTTGCGGCGGGCTTCGGCGGCTTCCCGCTCGGCCTGCTCGATGCCTTCCTTGCTGTTGCGGCGCTTGGCTTCCTCTTCCTGCCGGTGACGCTCTTCGACGTCGCGGACCTTGGCATCGGCCAGCGCGCTGGCGCGCGCGGTACGCTCGTCCTCGGTCAAGGTGCGCAGCACCACACCCGAATTGCTGCGTGGCGCAGCCGCCGGCGTGGCAGGGCGGGTGAGCGGCGCCTTGGCCGGCGCGGCCTTGGCGACAACCGGCTCCGGCGCGTGCGACGCATCCGTTACGGGCGCGTCGCCGCCAATGCGGCGCTTGCCGCGCTTTTCGACCACGACCTGCTTGGTGCGGCCATGGCTGAAGCTTTGCTTCACGGTGCCCGTCTCGACGCGCGGCTTGAGCGTCAAGGTCTTGTTCGGGACACTCAATTTCCTGTCGCCAGGCGTTTTATCAACCATTCAGCAGTCCTAATCTTGGTTAAGTCGTGCGTGTCCGCACGGTCTGTATCGGCGAATTCTGGGTCGCATGGCCGGCTGTCTTGTCGTCATCCGCCATCCGGTATCGGACCAGGAACTGGCTGCGCGACAGGAACGTTTTGCTCGCCGGGCCCGCGAGCAGGGCAGCATGTATCACATTTGACCGGCCCAGTGCCAAATCCAATTGTTCCGAAGTCAGCGCCGTGACCACCGGGAATTCGCTGGAATCATCGCCATTTCCGGTGTTTTGCCGGGCGAAGGCGTCCAGTTTGCGGATTCCGTCGGCTGCGCCGTCCGAGGCATGGATCAGGGCCTGAACTCGCCCCTGATGCCGGCCGGCCTGCCGCTGCGCCAGCGCGTCCTCGACCTTGCCGAAGCCGGAGATGACCTGGCCTGCCTTGGCGGCCATCGCGAGCGCGTCGATGACGCTGCGCACCAGCAAGGCTTCGGTGTCCGCCGCCAGTGCTGGCGTCGCCCGGACGTCGCGCTTGAAGCCCTTGCCGAACTGGTTACGCCGGGCGGCTTCCGCAACCGCCTGCCGTGAGGCCGAAACCCACAGGCCCCGGCCCGGAAGCTTGCGTTTCAAATCCGGAATCACCTCGCCGGACGGCGAGACAACGAAACGGATCAACTCGTCGATCGGCCGCACCTGCCGCGTGACCGCGCACATCCGCACGGTCGCGGACCTGTCGGTCCGCGGTCCGTTGTCGAGATCGGGGTCGGCGAAAGCGAGCATGCGTGTAACATCGTCCTTTTCATTGGTGCGAGTCCCGGTCGTAAAACCGGTACCCGCCTTTGCGGAACCGGCGCATCAAACCGGCTGGTCTTCGGAAGCCTCAGCCTCGTCGGTCTGCTTGACGAGATCGGCCTCGGTGATCCAGCCGGCGATGACGCGCGCCTGCATGATCATGTTCTCCGCCTCGTCGCGCGAGGTCTCGTTGGGATCGAGGATGCCGGGATGCTTGGTCGGCTCGCCGCCTTCCTTGCGCTCGGTCCAGCCGACCAGATCGTCAGTGGCGCAACCGGCCAGATCCTCGACGGTCTTGATCTCGTTCTCGCCGAACTTCACCAGCATCTTCGAGGTCACGCCGGGCACCGTCTTCAAAGCGTCATCCACACCAAGTTCCTTACGTTTGTTTTCGAGCTCGTTTTCGAGTTGTTCGAGATATTCGCGCGCCCGGCTCTGCAGTTCGTTGGCGGTCTCCTCGTCGAAGCCTTCAATGCCGGCCAGTTCCTTGACATCGACCAGCGCCAGTTCCTCCACCGAGGTAAAGCCTTCCGACGCCAGCAATTGGCCGACGACTTCGTCGACGTTCAGCGATTCCATGAATACCCGGGTGGAGTTTTCGAAATCGGCCTGGCGGCGCTCGGATTCTTCCTGCTCGGTGAGAATGTCGATATCCCAGCCGGTCAGTTGCGAAGCGAGACGCACGTTTTGTCCGCGCCGGCCGATCGCCAGCGACAGTTGGTTATTGGTGTCGGGGACCACGACCTCGATCCGCTCGCGCTCTTCGTCGATCACGACCTTGGCGACTTCGGCAGGCGCCAGCGCGTTGACCACGAAGGTCGCGATGTCGGGCGACCACGGAATGATGTCGATCTTTTCGCCCTGCAATTCATTGACCACGGCCTGCACGCGCGAGCCGCGCATGCCGACGCAGGCGCCGACCGGATCGACCGAGGAATCCCGCGAAATCACGCCGATTTTCGCGCGCGATCCGGGATCGCGGGCCACCGCCTTGATCTCGACGATACCGTCGTAGATTTCCGGCACTTCCTGCGCGAACAGCTTGGCCATGAATTGCGGATGGGTGCGGGACAGGAAGATCTGCGGTCCCCTGGTTTCGCGCCGCACGTCGAAAATATAGGCGCGAACGCGATCGCCGTTGCGGAATACCTCGCGCGGCAGCATCTCGTCGCGGCGCACGATGGCTTCGCCGCGGCCGAGATCGACGATGACGCTGCCATATTCGACGCGCTTGACGATGCCGTTGACGATATCGCCGATGCGATCCTTGAATTCCTGATATTGCCGGTCGCGCTCGGCCTCGCGCACCTTCTGCACGATCACCTGCTTGGCGGATTGCGCGGCGATGCGGCCATATTCCAGCGGCGGCAGGGTATCGGCGATGGTGTCGCCGACCTGCGCGCCCGGATTGGCGCGCTGGGCGTCGATCAGCGAGATCTGGTTCGCCGAATTCTCCACCTGGTCGACCACCAGCATGTGCCGCGACAGCCGCAACTCGCCCTTCTTGGCGTCGATCTCGGCGTGAACGTCGGTCTCGGCACCGTAGCGCGCCCGCGCCGCCTTGGCGATGGCGTCCTCCATCGCCGCGATCACGATGCCGCGGTCGATCGACTTCTCGCGCGCGACCGCGTCCGCGATCTGCAGCAGTTCGAGTTTATTGGCGCTGACAGCTGCCATGGCTCAGTCTCCTTCGATGTGATCGATTTGGCCTCGCCGCAGTCTTTCCGCGGCAAGACGGTGTTCCTTGGTGTTTTTGGGTGCGCTCTTGTGCGCTTTCAGTTTCGGTTTCGGGGCGTAGCTCTTTTTCGGGTCGCTCTTCTTCGCATAGGGCGGCGGAGCAGGCTTGAGCCCCAGATTCTCCTTGAGTTCGCGTTCGGCAAGCTTGCCGCGCCGCATCGATTCGGCGATCAACTCGTCGGTCAGAACCAGTCTTGCGTCCGCGATGTCTTCCATCACCAATACGACCTCGGCATCTTCGCCGGCGCGTGTGTCATCGCGATGTAACCGCACCGCGTCGCCTTCGACGCCGCCAAGGGTGCCGCGAAATCGCTTGCGGCCCTGATGGGCGACCGCCATCTCGATCTTCACGAGATGACCGGCATAGCGTTCGAAATCGGAGCGGCGCACCAGCGGCCGGTCGATCCCCGGCGAGGAAATCTCCAGACGGTAGGCGCGGTCGATCGGGTCGGCGACGTCGAGTACCGGCGACAGCGCCCTTGAGATCGCCTCACAATCGTCGATCTGCATCGATCCGTCGGGCCGTTCCGCCATGATCTGGACGGTGCAGCCGAATTCCCCTGAAATCCTGATCCGGACCAGCCGGTAGCCCATCGCCTGCAACACCGGGCCGGCAACTGCCGACACTCGCGCCGCCATGCCCGGCTCGACAACCAGGCGCGGTTCGGCAAGCAGATCGATGTCCACGGAACCAGCAGTTGGATCGGTCATGTCCAGTGTCAAAATAGGTCTAGTTTCGAGTTGTCTGACGAGTTTTGGGTCGAAGCTGGGCCATAACAGGCGGTCCGGCCGGGCTGCCCGAACGGAATCCAGCGTCGCAATCAGCGCCGGGCCGTTCAGGTAATAAAAAAGAGCGGGTCCGGAAGGGGCCCACTCTCAATACGCGATCGTATGAGAACCATAAGTTGCGGCTGATATAGCGGTTTTGGCGCGGTCCGGCAAGGCCTTGCGAGGCCGCCAAGCCGCGATTTTGCGGTTCTTTCCGGCGCGGTTTCAAACCTAACCCTTCCTTCACGAAGGCGACCTAAATTGCCGGGAACTCGCCAATGCGCCGGGTTTGAGTGCGTTTGATGACAGTCGCCACGTCACTGGTCCCCGGCCTCGATGAGATCGTTAAACACGGCGATCCCAAGCGCCGTGCCGAGGCTGCGCGGCGGATCTCCGAATTATTCCTGCAAGGCGCTGCGCATTTTCGGCCCAATCATGTCGAGATGTTTGACGGCTTTCTGATCGATCTCGTCCCGCATGCCGAACTGGCCGCACGCGCCGAACTGGCCGAACGGCTGTCGATCCTCGCCAACGCGCCAAAGAAGCTGGTCGGGCAACTGGCGCGGGAAGACGAGATACTGATCGCCGGTCCCTTGCTGCGCCGGTCGCCTGTCATCGATGACAAGTCCCTGGTCGAAATTGCACGCATGAAGGGTCAGGGCCACTTGCTGGCGATGTCGGAACGATCCAGCCTTTCGCCCGATGTTACCGACGTCATCGTGCGCCGTGGCGACCGCGATACGCTCAGGCGCGCCGCCGGCAATGCGGGCGCGCTTTTCTCCCAGGCCGGATATTCGGCGCTGATCAAGCGCGCCGGCCTCGATGGCGTGCTGACGCTCACCGTCGGCCAGCGCGACGATCTCTCGGCGCCGCAATTGAAGAACCTGCTGGCGGGGTCGATCGATATCGTCCGCCGCCGCCTGTTCGAGGTGGTCAAGCCGGAACGACAGACCGCAATCAAGCAGGCCATGAGCGATATTTCCGGCGTGCCCGAACGGGTAGAGACCCGCCGCGACTTCGCGCCGGCGCAGCGTGCGATACTCGCGCTGCATCGCGCCGGGGCATTGAATGAAGGCGCGCTGCTCGACTTTGCCAAGTCTCACAAATACGAGGAATCGGTTGCCGCCCTTTCGGCCATGTCGCGGGTGAAAATCGCCACCCTCGACCGCCTGATTGCGGGCGACCGCCAGGATCCGATCCTGATCGTCGGCAAGGCGATCGGCCTGGAATGGGCGACCGTGCGCGCGTTGATCCTGCTTCGGTTGGGGCCAAGCCGGGTGCCGTCTCCGACCGATATCGAGAACGCCCGCGTCAACTTCGCGCGCCTGATGCCTTCCACCGCCGAGCGGGTGGTGGGTTTCTGGCAGACCAGACAATCGGCGTAGGCCTACTCCCAATGCGCGGCTGCGCGCGCTATGCTCATGCTTGAGGCGGCACCGCGCTGCCGGGAGAGGAAAATGCTGACGGACGCCGATATTCAATTGCATGCCGGCAAAATCCGCGACGACGGCTACACCGTGATCGAACGCGCCGTCGATCCGGATCTGGTCGAGGGACTGAGGCGCGCGCTGGAGCGCACCGAGCGCGAGCATGCTATCGGCCCCGCCAGGACCTCGTTCGAGGGCTTCAAGACCGTCCGTATCAACAATCTTCTGACTTATGACGATTTGTTCTGGCAAGTGCCGCTGCACGAAAATGTTCTGCCCGTCGTGGAGCGGGTGCTGGACCGAGAATGCCTGCTGTCGTCGTTCTGCTCGCTGGTGCTCGGGCCGGGCCAGGAGGCGCAGCCGATCCACGAGGACACCCAGTTGATCCCGCTGCCGCGCCCGCACATCCCGATCACCGTCAATGCGATCTGGGCGCTGTCGGACTTCACCCATGACAACGGCGCGACGCGGATCGTGCCGGGCAGTCACAAGTACGATTCAGCGCCGCAATACGGCAAGCACTACGATGCCGTGACCGCGACCATGCCAGCGGGCAGCGTGATGTTGTTCGACAGCGCGCTGTGGCACGGTGGCGGCGCCAACAACACGGACGACAGGCGCTTTGCGTTTTCCTGCGCCTATTGCTGGGGCTGGATGCGGCAGCAGGAGAATCTGCAACTCGGCATTCCCCAACAAACCGCGCGGCGATTTCCGCGCCGGCTGCAGGAACTCTGCGGTTACAGCGTCTACAAGGGACAGTTCGGGCACATCGACAATCACGACCCGATCGAGTTGTTGGGGCGCGAGCGTGGCAAGCGGATGGTGTGGGAAGCAACCGACGCGCGCAAAGCACGGACGGGCGAGGCGAAATAGACTGACGGCTCAGGTTTTGCGAAACCGCAGATACGCCGCGTGGCGGCCCTCGCGCTCGGCCTTGCGTCCGTAGCGCGTCATCGTGTAGCCGTCCCACGGCAGCCGCCAGTCATTGGCCCGTTCCGCGGTCCACGTGAAATCCGGCGAGCGCAACAGATGCGCCAGCGTCCATGCGCAGTAATCGGCGATATCGCTGACGAAACGAAATTCGCCGTCTTTTTTCAGGACCCGCGCCATGGCGGCGAGGTTGGCGTCCTGGACGAAGCGCCGCTTCCAGTGCCGCCGCTTCGGCCACGGATCGGGATGGATCAGATCGATCCGCGCCAGCGAACCTGCTGGCACCCATGCCAGTAGTTCGGCGGCATCGCCGGCGAACAGCCGGATGTTGCCGATGCTATGGGCTTCGATCTGCGTCAGGATTTTCGCCATGCCGTTGACATAGGGCTCGCAGCCGATGAAGCCGACCTTCGGAAAGCCCAGCGCTTCTGCGATCAGATGTTCGCCGCCGCCGAATCCGATTTCGAGCCTGACCTGATCGACCGGGCAATCGAACAGGTCGGCGAGATCGGGCGGACACTGGCCGTCGATGTCGAGCGAAAGCCGCGGCAGCAGACGGTCGATCAGGTCGGCCTGGCGGCTACGGAGTTTATGGCCCTTGCGCCGCCCGAAAAATGAACCCTGCGGGTGTGTGGCGCCGCTGTCCTCGGACGCCGCGCTGTTGCCGGGATTGCGGGCCGCAGCGCTCATCGCAGCGTCTGATAGAGCCGGTGCAGCAGCCGCGCCCTCGGCTCGATCGACGAAATATACATCTGCTCGTAATGGGTATGGGCGCCCTGGCCATCGACGCCGAGACCGTCGAGGGTTGCGGTATGCGGCGCGGTGAAATTGCCGTCGGAGCCGCCGCCGGTCGAGGTATCCACCAGATCGAAACCGATTTCGGCGGCGAGCGTTTTGGCATGTTCATAAAGCGCGGCTCCGGCGTTGCCCTTCTCGTAAGGCGGCCGGTTCAGTCCGCCGGCGACCTTGACGCTGACGCCTTCGCTGCGCGATTTCAGGTTCAATATTTTCGGAACCAGTTCGTCGGCATCCGCGATGGTTGGAACGCGCATATCGACCTCGGCATAGGCTTCCTCGGCGATGACGTTCGGACGCGTGCCGCCTCTGACAACGCCGACATTGACGGTCACGCCCCGCTTGATGTCGGTCATGGCCTCCAGCGTCTGAATCACATTGGCGAGTTCGCGGATGGCGCTGCGGCCGTCTTCGGGCCGTGTGCCGGCATGCGCTGGCACGCCTTTGACGAAAACATCGAAGCGCGCGACGCCCTTGCGCCCGGTGACGATCTTTCCGCCATCGCGGGCGGGCTCGGTGACCAGCACGTATTTGGCCTTGCGCCCCTCGGCCTCGATCAGCGCGCGCGAGGTCGGACTGCCGATTTCTTCATCGGAGACGTAAAGCTGGGTGACGCCGAGCGGCGAACGCCCGGCCGTGGCGCAAAGCTGCCGGAACGCATGGTAGGCGAGATAGGCTCCGCCCTTCATGTCATAGATGCCCGGGCCGAAAGCGCTGTCGCCCTCGATCTTGAACGGCAACCGCTCGATGAATCCCATCGGGTGCACGGTATCGAGATGGCTGAGCACCAGGATTCCCGGTTCATCCTGGCCCCATGACGAGCGCGCCACGATATGATCGCCGCAGCCGCTATGGCCTGCGACGCGCTCGATGGTCGCAGGCAGATCGCGATAGCCGTCCGCGACCACGGTGGCGAGCTTGTTGACCTGGCCGGAGGCTTCGGTCGGCGTCTCGATTTCGACCCAGCGGCGGATACCCTCGAGAATGGTTTTCGAATCGAAAGGATTTGAAGAAGTGCCGATCATGTGCGTGCCGTGCCTTGGAACAAGTTGATCATTGTCATTTGCGGGTTCGACGCCTCGCGCCACCCGGAAATGACGTTTCTACACCGAAGCGCCGCAAAATGATGATTTTTCTAGCGCTTGTCCGGGCCTTCGCGCGCGGCGATCTGCTCGACCATCTCGACGATGCTGCGCCGAAGCTTGGCGTCGGTGATGCGT
The DNA here is from genome assembly GCF_004799405.1 of Bradyrhizobium sp. Classification (GTDB taxonomy): domain Bacteria; phylum Pseudomonadota; class Alphaproteobacteria; order Rhizobiales; family Xanthobacteraceae; genus Bradyrhizobium. Next base: position 35,605 of record NZ_SSMW01000089.1, on the reverse strand, counting down.
GTGAAGGCGCGGGTCAACGCCAGGCCTTCGGCGGTCGCGAGGAAATCCGAAATGTAGGCCGGCGAGGTGCCTTCGCGGAAGCCGCCTGCGCTGGTGGTGCCGCTCGGGCCGCCCTCGAACAAGAACGACACCGGAACCTGGAGTATTTCGGAGATCTGCTGAATCCGGCTTGCGCCGACCCGGTTGGTGCCCTTCTCGTATTTCTGAACCTGCTGGAAGGTGAGGCCCAGGGCTTCGCCGAGCTTTTCCTGACTCATGCCGAGCATGATGCGGCGCATGCGCACCCGGCTGCCGACATATTTGTCAACAGGGTTGGGCGCTTTGGTCGACATCTCCAGCACTCCTCGGGATCACGTCAGCGCAATCGCGCGCGCCAAACCGCAGTACGCATCGGGGACAAATGCCGCCAAATCATGCCCAAAGGATAAAGTTAAAATTGCGGACAACTTGAGCAACGAATTGACTGATCTGTTTTTGGCCATCGACCAGAATGCGAATTGCAGCGCCGATCTGTCAACTGCTGGATTCCCGCTTGTCGAGAATCCGTTCCGACGGGCGGAACAAACGTGGCGATTACAGGCTTCAGGACGGTCGCTTCGCGATGCGCCGGCGAATGACGAACACAAAGCCGGCGGCGACGATCAGCGCGGCGGGAATGTTGCCGGTCCGCGCATAGATGGTCGGCGGAATCGCCGAAGGCAGGCTGGAATCAAGCACGCCTTCGAGTCCAAGACCCAGCCGTGCGACGATCCGTCCCATTGGGTCGATGACGGCGGAAATGCCGGTGTTTGCAGCACGAACCAACGGCAGGCCTTGTTCGATCGCGCGCAGGCGCGCCTGCTGCAGATGCTGATAGGGCCCGGTCGAGATTCCAAACCAGCCGTCATTGGTCAGGTTGATGATCCAGCCCGGACGATCGGCGCCTGTCGCAACGTCACCGGGAAAGATCGCTTCATAACAGATCAAGGGTAGCACCCGCGGCGCGTTTGGGACGTCCATGGGCTTGCGGTGCACGCCCGGAATAAATCCACCCTGAACCTTGGTGAGCTGAACAAAGCCCAGTTTTTCCATCAGGTCCTGAAACGGCAGATATTCGCCGAACGGGACCAGATGCAGCTTGTCGTAAACCGACAGCACGCTGCCGTCGTGATCGATGGCGTAGATTGAATTATAGGCGCGCGTGACCTTTGTGCCGGGCGGCAGGTCGGGTGCGCGCACCGAGCCGGTGATCAGGATGGTGCCCTTGGGAAGCAGATCGGCGATCTGCGCCATCGCGTCGGCCTCGCGCGTCAGGAAAAACGGGAACGCCGATTCCGGCCAGACCAGGATGCTGGCGTCGCGCACGCCGGTGGACTGCGGCCCGGACGCGCGATCGGAAAGCGTCAGGTATTTTTGCATCACGTCCGCCTTGGCGGAATAGTTGAATCGGACGTCCTGCTGCAGATTGGGCTGCATGATCCGCAGCCTGACGTTTGCAACCTCGGAGGTGGGATGCAAGCCCAAGCGGGCAGCGCCGAAAATTCCCATCGCGATCAGCAGCGACAGCGCCATCGCCGGAGCAATCCATGGTCGTCGTCCGGATGAATTCCCATCGATCAACACCGCCGGGCTGGCGAAGATCGCCACGCCAAGAAACGTCAGGCCCCAGAGGCCGATCAGCGATGCGGTTTGCGCCAGCGCCAGCGGCTCCGTCAGCGCGTAGCCGAACGTGTTCCATGGAAAACCCGTAAGGATATGGCCGCGCAGCCATTCGCTGACCGTGAGGCTTGCCGCGAGTGCGATCACGCGCGAGGCGTCCGTGGTCCAGACCAGCCGCGCCAGCGCGAAACCGAACGCGGTGAACAGGGCGAGGTAAGCGGGCAGGCCGAGTACTGCAAGCGGCATCAGCCAGGCGAAAGTAGGGGCATCGACCAGGAACGCGTAGCCGATCCAGTACAATCCCGGCACGAAATAGCCGAGGCCGAACCACCAGCCGGTCATTGCCGCTGCCGGTACGCCGCGCCAGCGTCCGGCGCCGGCGCCGTCGATCAGCCAGACCATCGCCGGAAAAGTCAGGAACAGCACCGGCCAGGCATTGAACGGCGCCATGGCCAAGGTCGACAGCGCGCCCGCGACAAACGCAATGGCGGCGCGCTTCCAGCCCCATGACAGGATGATTGCAAGACCGGCCGCGCGGAGTTTGTTCGCGGTCATCACTGCGAACCGGCCCCGTCGCCGGGCGGCGGGCTCGCACTTTCACCAGCCTGAGGTGTTCCGGCCTCGGGCACGGCTTCGCGGCGGCGAATCTCGCGCTGGCCTCGCGCCGGGGGACGTTCCTTGCGCATACCGATACGCAGGCGCTTGACGCGTCTCGGATCGGCATCGAGCACTTCGATTTCGAAATTGCCGGGGCCGGAAATAACTTCGCCGCGCACCGGCAGGCGCCCGACATGGGTGACGAGATAACCGCCGAGGGTCTCGACTTCTTCTCCGGCCTCGCCGGTGACGAAATCCTCGCCGATCACCGAGCGGACGTCGTCGAGACTGGCGCGCGCGTCGGCGATAAAAGTATTGTCCGCCTGCCGCACGATCGCCGGTGGCTCGTCGCTGTCATGCTCGTCGTCGATCTCGCCGACGATCTGTTCGACGATGTCCTCGATCGACACCAAGCCGTCGGTTCCGCCGTATTCGTCCACCACCAGCGCCAGGTGGATGCGCGAGGCCTGCATCTGCGCTAACAGATCGATCGCCCGCATCGACGGCGGCACGAACAGCAGCTTTCGAATGATGTTGGCGTCAGACAGCGGCAGCGCGAGATCGACCGCACGCAGATCGAGACCGGCCGGGAAAGATTTCTTGCGCTTGGCTTTGCCGATATCCGGCACCCGCGCTTTCGCGGTCATGAATGCCAGGAGATCGCGGATATGCACGATGCCTTCGGGGTCGTCAAGGGTCTCATCATAGACCACCAGACGCGAATGCGCCGCACTTTCGAACAGGCTCATCAATTCGCCGAGCGGAATGTCGCGCTTGACCGCGACGATGTCGGCGCGATGGACCATCACATCGGCGATGCGCCGCTCGTGAAGGCCGAGGATATTGCGCAGCATGGTGCGCTCGGTGGCGGAAAAACCCACCTCGTCCGGCGTGCTTGCATCGAGCACGACCTGCAGGTCGTCACGGACCGATCCCGGCTTCCAGCCGAACAGCGTGCGGATCGCGCGGGTCAGCCAGTTGTCGGCGGCAGGGCGCAGAATCTCACCGGGCTCCACCACCGCCGGCAGGTTGCGGGTGTTGCGCGGATTGTCGTGGGTCGGTTCGGAATCCGCCATCTCAGTCGATCCGCCCGCGATCCGCGTAGGGATCGGGAATGCCGAGTTGCGCCAGAATCTCGGTCTCGAGCGACTCCATCGCCGCAGCGTCGGCGTCTTTCTCGTGGTCGTAACCGATCAGATGCAGGAAGCCATGGACCGCAAGATGGCTGAGATGATGATCGAACGGCTTTTGCTCGTCGTCCGCCTCCGCACGGGTGGTCTGATAGGCGATGGCGATGTCGCCGAGCATGCGCGGGGCATCGTCGGGGCCGCCGCCGGTCGGCGGCAAGGCCGGGAACGACAGCACGTTGGTCGGCTTGTCGATGCCACGCCAGTTCGAGTTCAGCGTGCGAATTCCGGCATCGTCGGTCAGCATCACCGCAAGTTCGGCTTCGCCCAAGCCCGCATCGGCTATCCCGGCCGCGGCCGCGACGGCGCGATGAATGACGGCTTCGGCATCGGGCTCCGACTGCCAGCAGTCGGCGACCACGAGAACCTCGGTTATCGGAAGGGCAGAGCGCGCCATCGATCCAGAACTTCGTTTGCGGCCAGAACTCGTCTTCAGCGCCCTTGCGGCGGTCAATTTCCGCATCAAGGTTTGGCGGTTGCCGGCCGCTGCGGCAATCCCTCATAGGCGGCGACGATCCGCGCCACCAGCTCGTGGCGAATCACGTCCTCGGCAGTGAACTTCACCTGGGCGATACCCTCGACGCCGTCGAGCAATCTGGCGGCTTCGGCGAGACCCGAAGTCTGGCCGTTCGGCAGGTCGACCTGGGACGGATCGCCGGTGATGATCATGCGGCTGTTTTCGCCAAGCCGGGTCAGGAACATCTTCATCTGCATCGAGGTGGTATTCTGCGCTTCGTCCAGAATGATGGCGGCGTTGGTCAGGGTCCGGCCGCGCATGAAGGCCAGAGGCGCGATCTCGATTTCGCCGGTTTGCAGCGCGCGCTCGACGATCCGCGAATCCATCAAGTCATACAGCGCGTCGTAGATCGGCCGCAGATAAGGATCGACCTTCTCGCGGAGGTCGCCGGGCAGAAAGCCGAGCCGCTCGCCGGCCTCGACCGCGGGCCGCGACAGGATGATGCGATCGACTTCCTTGCGCTCGAACAATTGCGCGGCATGAGCCACCGCGAGCCAGGTCTTGCCGGTGCCCGCAGGCCCGATGCCGAACACCAGTTCATGCTTCTTGAGCGCGCGGATGTAGGAATCCTGGGCCGCGGTGCGCGCCCGCACCGGCCGCTTGCGCAGATTGATGGTCTCAAACGAAGTCCTGGCCGCCTTGGTATCGAATTCGAACAGTGATCCCTGGGCTACGACGGCGCGAATGGCGCCCTCGACGTCGCCCTGCGCCAGGTCGTGCCCCTGTGTCGCCTGCGCGTACAGCGTTTCCAGCACGCGCCGCGCGGCATCGCAGCCGTCGCGCGAGCCCGCAATGGTGATGTGGTTGCCGCGCGAGTCGACCACCACGCCGAGCCGGCGTTCGATCAGTGCCAGGTTTTGTCCGTAGGGCCCGACCAGCGCGGACGCCGCGCGATTGTCATCGAAGTCGATGACCACTTGCGTTTCGGGCGGGATTTGCAGGTCGCGGTCGAGTTTTCGGCTGGGAGCGAGCGAAGGCGAATCCGATGCGCTTTTTGGCAAGGGTTCAGGCTCCAATTGTCGTTTGAGAAGAAACAGGCTGCGCGGATCGCGCATGTGCAGCGGTCGCGAGTTCGCCGAGCAGGCTGTAGCGCTCAAGACTTTCGATGTTGACCGGCAACACCTGGCCGATGATGTCCACGGAAGCCATCACATGCGCCGGCTGCAGGTAGGCGGTGCGGCCGACGATCTGGCCGGGATTGCGGGCGGTGCGCTCGAACAGCACATCGACGGTTTTGCCAATCATGGCCTTGTTGAAGGCCGATTGCTGGCTGTCGATCAATTCCTGGAGCCGCACCAATCGCTCATCCATTTCAGCCGCTGACACCGTCTCCCGCATGTCCGCCGCCGGCGTGCCGGGCCGCGGCGAATACTTGAACGAATAAGCGCCAGCGTATCCGATTTGTGCGACCAGTGCGAGGGTGCTCGCGAAATCTTCCCCGGTCTCGCCGGGGAAGCCGACGATAAAATCCGATGAAAATGCAATGTCTTGCCGGGCGGCACGAAAACGGTCGATGACGCGGCGATAATCGTCGGCGGTGTGCTTGCGGTTCATCGCCGCGAGAATCCGATTCGAGCCGGATTGCACCGGCAGATGCACGAACGGCATCAGCGCCGGCAGATCGCGGTGCGCTTCGATCAGCGTCTCGTCGACATCGCGGGGGTGGCTGGTCGAGTAGCGCAAACGGACGATACCTGGAATCGCCGAAAGATGCCGCAGCAAGGTTCCGAGCGGCCAGGCGCGCCCGTCCGGTCCTTCGCCGTGATAGGCGTTGACGTTCTGCCCGATCAGCGTGATTTCGCGCACGCCGTTGTCGGCGAGCCGGCGCACATCGTCGGCGATCTTCGCCACCGAACGCGACACCTCGGCGCCGCGCGTGTAAGGCACCACGCAGAACGTACAGAATTTATCGCAGCCTTCCTGCACCGTTACGAAAGATGAAATGCCGCGGGCGCGGATCGCGTCCGGCCTCGGCGGCGCCAGAAATCCGAATTTGTCCTCGACGGGAAATTCGGTCTCCAGCGCGCGTCCATGGCTTTTGGCGTGCGCCAGCAATTGCGGCAGGTGATGATAACTCTGCGGGCCGACCACGACATCGACCACCGGCGCGCGGCGGATGATCTCGCTTCCTTCCGCCTGCGCGACGCAGCCCGCCACGGCGATGCTCATGGTGCGTCCCTGCCGCGCGGCTTCGTCCTTGGCGACGCGCAACCGCCCGAGTTCCGAGTAGACTTTTTCAGAGGCCTTTTCGCGGATGTGACAGGTGTTGAGGATCACCAGGTCCGCATCGTCCACGCTTGCAGTCTCGACAAAGCCTTCCGGCGCCAGTGTGTCCACCATGCGTTGCGCATCGTAGACATTCATCTGACAGCCGTATGACTTGATATGCAGCTTGCGCGGCGGATTCATGGAACCTGAATGCTGGCTGGAGATGGCGCCATTGCGACGTGAAGCTCAATTATAGGTTAAAGCGTGGAAAATCCACTGCTTAACCCCATCATTTGGGTCGGTGTGGAGACGGTCATCCCGGCCTGGTGCCGGTCAATTTGCCGCGACCGACTCGATCAGTCCGGGCAATTGCCGCATGTCGTCGAACGTCTTGGCTGCCCCGGCGGCGTGCAGCCGGTCGGCGTAACCGGGCCGGCAGTGGCTGCCGCCATGAAAGCCCAACACCGTCATCCCGGCGGCCCGCGCACCGGCGATACCGGGCATGCTGTCCTCGATCACGAGACATCGCGCGGGCGACACCGCCATTTGGGCGGCGGCGAACAGGAACAAGTCGGGTGCCGGCTTGCCGCGCTCGACCTGTGTAGCCGAGAAAACATGAGGGCTGAAGAGATCATAAAGCCCGGCGCAGGTGAGGCCATGGCGAATTTTCTCGGGCGTGCCGCTTGATGCCACGCATTTCGGCAGGCTGATCGCCGCGATCGCTTCGCCGACATGGAGGACAGGCTTGAGATCGTCGGCGTAACGTTGCAGCGTGGCCTGTTTCACCTCAATTTCAAAATCTTCCGGAAGATTGCGGCCGAGTTCCGTCTCGATGGTCCGCCGCGCCTCGCTATCCGAGACGCCGAGGAAACGATCGAGCACCTGATCGGCGGTGATGGGATAGCCGTGGCGGGTCAGGGTTGCCGCATGCGCGCGGCATGAAATGACCTCGCTATCGACCAGCACGCCGTCACAGTCGAAAATGATGAGATCGAAGTTTGAGGTCAAGGGTTGTACGCGATCACTGCTTGTCGTCGTCCAGCGGGACACAATACAGTTCCAGCCGGTGATCGACCAGCTTGAAGCCGAGCTTGCGGGCGATTTCGGCCTGCAGCTTCTCGATTTCCTCCGAGGTGAATTCGATCACCTTGCCGTCGCGCAGATTGATCAGGTGGTCGTGATGGCTGTCGCGCATCTGTTCGTAGCGGGCGCGGCCCTCCCGAAAGTCGTGGCGCTCGATGATGCCGGCGTCCTCGAACAGCTTGACGGTGCGGTACACCGTCGAGATCGAGATCTTGTCATCGACCGCGACACAGCGGCGGTACAGTTCCTCGACGTCGGGATGATCCAGCGCCTCGGCCAGCACCCGGGCGATCACCCGGCGCTGTTCGGTCATGCGCATGCCGGTGGCGGCGCAGCGCGCTTCAATTTCAGTCGGCTTCAGCGCGGACATGGATTTCAACGCGGTCATGGCGGTTTGGTCCGGATAATGACGCCTGTTCTGCCACCGCGCGCGCGTTACGACAAGTCGCGGCGCATCAAGACGGCGTTCAATTGTTCCCCGCCGGGCTGCCGGTAATAGCGTTCGCGGCGCCCCGTCACGGCAAATCCGGCACCGTCATATAGCCGCCGCGCCGCCTGATTGTTTTCCTCGACCTCGAGGAACACCGTGCGTATGCCCCGGCCGGCGAGATGGCCGAGATGGGTCAGCAGCAGGTTGCGCGACAGGCCGCGTCCGCGATAGTTCGCCGCAATCGCGATCGACAATATTTCGGCCTCGTCCGCCGCCATGCGCGACACCGCAAACCCAATGACTTTTCTGCCCGATTTCAGGCGATGCACCAGCGTATTGCGCTCGGTCAGCATGGCCTCGAATTCGCCTTCGCCCCATCCGCGGTGAAACGATGCGCCGTGGATTTGGGCCAATACCGACGCATCGCGCAGCGTGGCGGGCTCGATCACCACCGGACCGCCGCTCCACAGGCTGGAAAACCACGCGGTCATGACGCCGAAGGCTGCGGAGGATTTTGCAGCATGTCCTTCTGAGGTTTGGCGTCGGGCGCGCGCAGGTAATAGGGCCGGGCCGGCGCGGTGTTGGGACTGACCGCGGCCCCCAGCCAGGCTACCCAGGTAATATCCGGGGCCGGCAGCATGTCTACCTTGAACGGCGGGGCGGCGTGCGCCGGCCAGCGGTCGGCGAGAATTTTCGCGGCATTGCCGACCAGCCAGGGCGCGCCGAACCGCGATGCGCCAAGTGCTTCCTCGATCGGCGCGACGCGGGGCCGGATCAACGAACCGCCATTGCCGCTGACCACCTGATAATACACCTGGTCATGCCGCGCATCGATGGCGGAGATCACCGGTTGTTCGCTGTTCTGGCTGACGACGGGTGCTGCGTAGGCGGTCAGCGTGGTCACCCCGACCACCGGCTTGTTGGCGGCGAGGCCGATGCCGCGCGCGGCGGACAATCCGACGCGCAGCCCGGTAAAGCTGCCGGGACCGGTGGTCACCGCCACGCGGTCCAGTGAAGCGAACGCGATACCGGATGCCTTGATGACGCGCGCGATCAGCGGCATCAACGCCTCGGCATGGCCGCGCTTCATCGGTTGCGATTCCTGCGCAATCAGCTGGCCGGCGCCGGCGTCGAGCACGGCAGCGGCGCAGGCATCCAGCGCGGTGTCGATGGCGAGGATCAGCATGGGCCGAGGTATAGCAGACCCGGAAACGTTACGTCACATTTCGTGGTGAGCTCCCTCCCCCGCAAGCGGGAGAGGTGGACCGAGTCCGATCACATCGGCCGGACTTCGACCACGTCGGGCACGAAATGCTTCAGCAGGTTCTGGATGCCGTGCTGCAGTGTCGCGGTCGACGACGGGCAGCCGGCGCAAGAGCCCTTCATGTTGAGATAAACGATCCCGTCCCTGAAGCCGCGGAACGTGATGTCGCCGCCGTCGCTGGCGACTGCCGGGCGTACCCTGGTCTCGATCAGGTCCTTGATGGTCGCGACCGTCTCGGCGTCGGCCTCGTTGAAGAACTCATCCTCCTCGTCGGAAGCCTCGTCACTCGCGGCGCTGCCATCGGCCAGCAGCGGCGCGCCGGACATGTAATGCTCCATGATGGCGCCGAGGATTGCCGGCTTGAGATGCTGCCAGTCGCTGTCGTCCTTGGTCACGGTGACGAAGTCGGAGCCGTAAAACACGCTGGTGACGCCGGGCACGCCGAACAGTCTTGCGGCGAGCGGCGAACGCGCGGCAGCCTCGGCGTTGACGAATTCCATGGTGCCGCTGTCGAGCACGGCGCGGCCGGGAATGAATTTCAGGGTGGCGGGATTGGGAGTGGCTTCGGTCTGGATGAACATGGCTTTCTCCGGCGTCGCCGGTTCAAGGCCGGCGCGTTGGCTTCCTTAGCAGATGGCGACGGCAAACGCACGGTCAAGGGGCGGGTTTAGCTCCGACGCCGGTTCCTACGACAGCGCGTCGATATCCCGGTCGCTCAAATCACCGGATATAATGGTGACGGGGATCGGGAACGTACCGACCGCGTCCGCCATCGTGGTGATGATCGGGCCCGGACCTTCCGGGCCGGGATTGGCGGCCAGCACCAGCATCGCGATATCGACGTCCTTGTCGATCACGTCGAGAATCTGCTCGATCGGATCGCCCTCGCGGATCACCCGTTCAGGGGTGATCGCGGCGATGCCATTGGCGCGGCCGGACGCACGATCGAGCGCGGCGTCGGCAGCCTCGTGCGCCTCGGCGCGCATGATGTCGGCGACCCCGAGCCACTGCTGGTTCTGGTCCTCGGTCTCGATGATGCGCAGCATCACCACGCCGCCGCCGGCCCGGACCGCCCAGCGGCTGGCGTAGTAGACCGCGCGGTCCCATTCCGCGGTGTCGTCAACGATGACCAGACATTTTGGCTTGTGACCCGTCTCGTAGCTTTGTCGCTGGGTGGTCATGCATGTCCCGTGGCTTGCGCCAAACCGGCGCATGCTGCCACGGCCCGGCCATCCCCGACAAGCGGCGTTGAAGGACGCGCCGTCGATTTCGTGATCGATCAGGAAAGTCAGCGCTTGTGGACGAAACCGAGGATGTCCCTTGTCGCATTCATGGTTTCGACGGCGATGGCGCGGGCGCGATCGGCGCCGTCGACCAGGATCCGGTCGACATGACCGGGATCGGCGACCAGCCGCTTCATTTCGGCGGCGATCGGCGACAGCTTGGTAACGCAAAGTTCGACCAGCGAATTCTTGAAGCTCGAGAATTGCCCGCCGCCGAATTCGCGCAGCACGTCGGATTTCCTGCGGCCCGACAGGGCGGCATAAATCCCGACCAGATTGTCGGCCTCGGGACGCGTCTCGAGGCCCTTTTCCTCCGACGGCAACGGCTCGGGATCGGTCTTGGCCTTGCGGATCTTCTGCGCGATGGTGTCGGCATCGTCGGTGAGATTGATCCGCGAATTGTCCGAGGTGTCGGACTTCGACATCTTCTTGGTGCCGTCGCGCAAGCTCATCACCCGCGTCGCGGGCCCCGTGATCAGCGGCTCGGGTTGCGGAAAGAACAATCCGTCGGCAAAGCCGTGCTCGCGGATCGAGTCGCCGAAATCATTGTTGAATTTCTGCGCGATATCGCGCGACAGTTCGAGGTGCTGCTTCTGGTCCTCGCCGACCGGCACATGGGTGGCGCGATAGACCAGGATATCGGCCGCCATCAGCACCGGATAATCGTAGAGTCCCACGGAAGCGTTCTCGCGGTCCTTGCCGGCCTTTTCCTTGAACTGCGTCATGCGGTTGAGCCAGCCGACCCGCGCCACGCAGTTGAAGATCCAGGCCAGCTCCGCATGCCCGGATACCTGGCTCTGGTTGAACACGATGTGCTTGTTCGGATCGATGCCCGAGGCGATGAAGGCGGCGGTCACTTCCCTGGTGTTGCGCGCAAGCTCCGCCGGGCCGCCCCAGACCGATACCGGTTGGGTCAGCGCGTGCATGTCGACCACGCAATAGAGGCAGTTGTGGGTTTCCTGCAGCTTCACGAAGTTGACGATCGCGCCGAGGTAGTTGCCGAGATGCAGATTGCCGGTCGGCTGGACCCCCGAAAAAACCCGCTGTATGAACCCCATGGAAGTTGTTCCCGTGCATGCGCTTTCTGCGCCGTCCATTGCCGACAGGCGCCGCGCGCCGTCCATTGCCACGCGAGACCTAGCGGCGCAAGTCGCCGGGCGGTGTTTGCCGGATGGCGGCAATCGAATCAGCCCAGTTGACGACGCCGAACAGGGTCAGCAGCAGCCCGTAAATCGCGATTCCGCCGACAATGACAAGGCCGAGAACGGCGGCCTGGACGAGGCGGTGCGCATCCGCCGCCGATGACAGCGCCAACGCTTCCGTCAGCCACAGCAATCCGCCCATCAGGACGGCTGCGATCACGATCCGCGGCAGTCTCCGCCGCGCGTCGGCATCGATTGAAAATCCGAAGCTCATGGCACCCCGGCGCATCAACGCGATCGCGCCGCTCCATGCTCCCAAGGCGATGCTGGCGGCGATGCCGGCGGTGCCGAACAAGCGGCCGAACACCACCGCCGAGACGATCGCGACCGCAAATCCCTTGAGCGTCGCCGACAGCGGCGTCGTGGTATCGCCGCGGGCAAAGAAGGCCGGCGACAGCGCCTTGACCAGCACATGGGCGGGCAGGCCGAGCGAAAGCCACACCAGCGCATGCGCGGTCGCCTGGGTGTCGGCGGCGGTGAACACGCCGTGTTCGAACAGCATGCGCACCACCGGCTCGCTCAGCACCATCAGTCCCAGCGTTGCCGGTAACGCCAGTCCGACCGCGAGTTCGAGACCGCGGGATTCCGCGCGCATCATCGCACCGCGGTCGTCGCCACGCAGCGCCCGCGTCAGTTCCGGCACCAGCACCGTGCCCATGGCGACGCCGACGATGCCGAGCGGCAATTCCACCAGGCGGTTGGCAAAATACAGCCACGACACCGAGGCGGGCGACAACGAGGCGATGATGGCGCCGGCGACGATCAGCAATTGCGGACCGCAATTGGCGACCATGCCGGGGATCGCCTTGCGGAAGAACCCGCGCATCTCGGCATCGAAGGCAATTTGCGGCGGCGTCGCAAGGCTGCCGCCCGGCAATACCAGGATCAGCAGTTGCAGCAGCCCGGCGATGCCGACGGCCGCTGCCGTCACCGACGCGGCGATCGATGCATCCTGCCGCCAGACCAGCAGCGCCAGCATCACGGCGATCAGGGCGATGTTGAACAACACCGGCGCGAACGCCGTCAGCGCGAAACGATTCTCCGCGTTCAGCACGCCCATCATGACGGCCACGGGCCCCGCGAAAGCCAGATAAGGCAGCATTAGCCTCGAATCATCGACGGCCAGTTGCATTGTGTCATGCCCGATGAAGCCCGGCGCTAGCGCCGGGATCACCAGCGGCATCGCGAGGCCGAGGATCGCCGCGGCCACGACCAGTGCCGCGCTGACAGTGCCGAGCACCCGGCCCGCGAGCGCGGCGGCAGCAGCGCCGTCGATCTCGCGCGCCTGAAGATAGGCCGGCACCAGCGCGGCATTGAGCGCGCCTTCGGTTGTTAGCCGCCGCACCACATTGACCAGTTGAAACGCCACCAGGAACGCATCGGCCACCGGCCCCGCGCCAAGCAGCGCCGCAATCATGGCGTCGCGCGCAAAGCCCAGCAGCCGCGAGGCCAGCGTTCCCGTCGACACGGTGAGAATCGGGCGGATCATGGCACCATCTATAGCAGCGCTTGCTGGCCTGGGGATGAACGTGATAGGTCGCGGCACCTTCACGGGAATTTTTGCAACGGGATAATCTCGATGGCTGAGGCCAAATACGACGTTCTCGGGATCGGCAATGCGATTTTCGACGTGCTGGTGCAGACCGATGAACGCTTTCTCAGCCTTCATGGCATGACCAAGGGCGGCATGATGCTGATCGACGAGGCCCGCGCCGAGTCGATCTATCGGGATATGGGCCCGGCGGTGGAGATGTCCGGCGGCTCGGCGGCCAACACCATTGTCGGAATCGCCAACCTGGGCGCGCGAGCCGCTTATGTCGGCAAGGTCAAGGACGACCAGATCGGACGTTTGTACACGCACGACATTCGCGCCGCGCAGGTCGCGTTCGAGACCAAACCCGCATCCGGCGGTCCGGCCACCGGCTGCTCCTACATCCTGGTGACGCCGGACGGCGAGCGCACCATGAACACTTATCTGGGCGCTGCGCAGGAATTGACGCCTGATGATATCGACGCCGCGCAGGTCGCGGCCTCCGCGTTTGTTTATCTCGAAGGCTATCTCTGGGATCCCGACAGCGCGAAGCAGGCCTTTGTGAAGGCATCGACGATCGCGCATGCGTCCGGGCGTCAGGTGGCGCTGACGCTGTCGGATGCGTTTTGCGTCGATCGCTATCGCGACGAGTTTCTCGACCTGATGCGCAAGGGCACGGTCGACCTGATCTTCGCCAATGAAGCCGAGTTGCATTCGCTGTACCAGACTGCGGATTTCGACACCGCGCTGAAGCAATTGCGCCGCGACATCAGGCTTGGGGTCGTCACCCGCAGCGAAAAGGGCTGCGTGGTGGCGTCGAACGACGGCGTCATCGCGGTGCCGGCCTTTCCGGTCGACACAATCGTCGACACCACCGGCGCCGGCGATCTGTTCGCCGCCGGATTTCTGTTCGGCCTGGTGCGCGGCGCCGGCTTCGAGGCCGCCGGCCGGCTCGGTGCATTGGCCGCAGCCGAAATCATCCAGCACATCGGCGCGCGGCCGCAGGTGTCGTTGAGGGAGTTGGCGGAGAAGGGCGGGTTGCCGGTTTGAGGCGGAGTTTTGCATGACGTCGTGAATCTTCGGCAAATCTCTGTGGCTCGCTCTGCCCTTGTGGGAACCCTTCAGTTGCGGCTTTCGCATCTTAATGGTTCGTTCCGGAGGAGTTGTTCCTCGCAATAAAATCAGGTATCCGATCAACGCCGTCGATCGGGTTCGTTTACAGCGCCGTGTCCGCGCGGGAATCCCAAGGTGTCTGAATTGAATGTTTCGATTGGCATCTATCAACCCCTCTTCGGCAGGGCTGTCCGCGAGTATCTTGATCCCGGTTTCATGGTTCTCGACTGGCTTGGCAACCCCGCTCCCGAATTGAGGGAACTCGCGCTTCACCATCACATCCTGCAGTCCCGTCTTTTTGAAAGACATGATCTTACCGGTCTTTTTTCCCCAAAGTTTTTCTCGAAGACCGGCCTCACTTCGTGCGAGGTGAAAGACTGGGTAAAACAAAATCCCGGGCACGATGTCTATTGCTTTGATGGCAGGCCGTTTGTCCCCTACACCCATTACAACAGCATAGAGCGAGGGGTTATCAACCATCCCGAGTTTGAGGATCTGACGCGGCGTGTTTGTCGCGCAATTGGATTTGATTTGCCTTCCGAATTAGGTCGTCAAACCAACCAACAAGCAATCCTTTGCAATTTTTGGTGTGCCAGTCCGAGTTTTTGGGAACGCTGGAGCAGGGAAATCGTATTGCCCATTTTCGAGCTTGTCCAAAGCGATGCGGTTCTGGCCCGCAAAGTGTTTTGCAAATTGCCATATCGCTCTCCAACCCCGGTCTTTCTGATCGTGTTTATTTATGAGCGAATGATGAGTTATTTCATCCAAATCAAGGGCATCAACGCCGCGATGTTCCCCTGGACCGCGGAACGGATACTTGGCCTGAATTGGGCTTCGCCCATGAGGGAGTACCTGGTTCACAACATTCCATGGATCGACGAACTGGATCGTTGCCGTCGATGGACATCGGATGACCGGGCAAAACTTGCCGACGCATATAGCGAGCTTGTCAGCCACGCCGACATTCGAGCTCACGAGGCCGATACTTTTAATCCGCACAATTACGATTTGCCCGCCCGCAAGCTGCCGCCTAAGGCTCTCAAGCACGAGCCGTCGCCGCTTGAGGGAGGCGGTGCTCAGTAAGGTGGGAAGGCTGATGGCCGGAGAGGGTTGCGCCGAAAAGCTGGATTCTCCAATGCATTTAACGCGATCGCCCTGTCCGGCGCGCAGGCGTTCGCAGGACGAATTATGCCTTCCCAAAAATGTTACGATTTTCGGAATGTTTCCCTTTCATCCGGCCCGATTCGCGACCATATCCCTTCCCATCCCGGCCCTCTCAGGAGGGGCGTATCATGATCGTCATGAACGTGGGCGGGGATGCGGTGGACGCGGCAGCGTCAGGCGGGAAACGTGATGGCAGGGCGGGTCGCAAGAGCCTGTGAGCGATCAAACTTCGCGCTGGCGAACGGTGCTGTTGCGTACGGTGAAGTCGTGTGGTCCTGACGCCTCAATGGTTGGCGTCAAGTCTTTCGGAGGCATCTCGGCCCGACCGGGTGCGGACGTGCCATATCCAAGGGCGACGGTGTCAAACAAGCCCGATCGCCGGGGAGAGCACGAAGTAAGCCGTAAAGCCATTGCGCAGGGAATGTCGGATCGCCTCCGCTGCCCTGTATGCTCGTGTGCGTTTCCTTCTGCTTTTTGCACGCGAGACCGCGGATGCAGCGCGCATCCGGCATTCCCCGCGCCCTCTGATTCTGGGGCGTGAAACTTCCTAAGCAAACCTCGGGCGAATCGCGCCGCGAGAACGAGAAAGCGCGTCTTCTCCCTCGCCCCGCGCTTGCGGGGAGAGGGTTGGGGTGAGGGACTGCTTCCGCAAGCGAGTTCGTTGAGAGTCCCCCTCACCCGGCGCTGCGCGCCGACCTCTCCCCGCAAGCGGGGCGAGGTGATCGGAGCGCTCCCTTCACGCGGTCTTCGCCGCCTTCAATCCCAGCCGCTGTTCGACCGCCTCGCGCATCACGAATTTCTGGATCTTGCCGGTGACGGTCATCGGAAACTCGTCGACGAATTCGACATAGCGGGGGATCTTGTTGTGCGCGATCTGGCCCTGACAGAAGGCGCGGATCTCGTCGGCGGTCAGGCTCTCGCCGGATCGCGTCCTGATCCATGCGCAGAGTTCCTCGCCGTAGCGGTCGTCGGCGACGCCGAAGATCTGCACGTCCTGGATCTTCGGATGGCGATAGAGAAATTCCTCGATCTCACGCGGATAGAGGTTTTCGCCGCCGCGGATCACCAGATCCTTGATGCGGCCGACGATGTTGCAATAGCCCTGCGCGTCGATCACCGCGATATCGCCGGTGTGCATCCATCCGTTGGCATCGAGCACGTCGGCGGTCTTTTCGGGCTCGTCCCAGTAGCCCAGCATGACGCTGTAGCCGCGGGTGCACAATTCACCGCGTTCGCCGCGGGGCACGATGCGTCCCTCGAGGTCGACGACCTTGACCTCGACATGCGGATGGATGCGCCCGACCGTGGACACCCGGCGCTCCAGCGGATCGTCGGTGGCGCTTTGAAAGCTGACCGGGCTGGTTTCGGTCATGCCGTAGGCGATGGTGACTTCGCGCATGTTCATCTGTTCGTTGACGCGCCGCATCACTTCGATCGGGCATGGCGCGCCGGCCATGATGCCGGTTCGCAGCGACGACAGGTCGAATTGGGAAAACTCCGGATGATCGAGTTCGGCGATGAACATCGTCGGCACGCCATAGAGCGTCGTGCATTTTTCCCGCTCGATGGTCTGCAATGTCACCAGGGGATCGAATCCTTCGCCGGGATAGACCATGGCGGCACCCGATGTGACCGCGGCAAGATTGCCCATCACCATGCCGAAGCAGTGATAGAGCGGAACCGGAATGCAGATGCGGTCGGTCTCGGTCAGGCGCATCGCGCGTCCGACGAAATAGCCGTTGTTGAGGATGTTGTGATGCGTCAGCGTGACGCCTTTCGGCGAGCCGGTGGTGCCGCTGGTAAACTGGATGTTGACGGGGTCATCGAATTGCAAATCGCCGGCGAGCGCCGCGAGGGCGTCGCGGTGACGCGCGCCGCCCATGCGTGCGACCTCCGCGAACGGAATGGTGCCGGAACCGGCGGGTCCGCCGACTTGAATCACGTTACGCAGTTGCGGCAGCCGCGCCGCGTGCAGATCGCCCGGCGGCGCTTTCGCCAGTTCAGGCATCAGCGCGTTGAGCATCTCCATGTAGTTGCTGGTCTTGAACGCGGCGGCCGTGACGATCGCGCTACAGCCGACCTTGGCGAGCGCGAATTCAAGCTCGGTCAGGCGGTAGGCGGGATTGACGGTGACGAGAATGAGCCCGGCCTTGGCCGCGGCGAACTGCGTCAGCGTCCATTCCGGCCGGTTCAGCGACCAGACGCCGATCCGCGCGCCGCGTTCAAGGCCGAGCGCGAGAAAACCGGCGGCCAGCGCATCGACCCGCTCGGCCAATTCCCTCCACGTCCATCTGACGCCGTGGCTTGGCGAAACCAGCGCCTCGCGATCGGCCCAACGCCGGGCTGCCTGGTCGAGGCTGCGTCCGATGGTGTCGCCCAATAGCGGCGCATCGGCGACGCCGCAAACGTAGCTATCCGCTTTTTCTGTCAAGTCCGCTCCTCCAGGCGTCTGCGCCAGGTCCATTGTACGCGGGGCTCCCGCCGCGAGCAATTTCCCGGCGCGATCGGTTCGACCGCGCTCGGTAACCCAATCGCTCGCGGCGAACTCCGGTCGGCCCTCTCCCCCAGGCAACCGGGGTCTACCCCGGTTGCGCATTTCAATTTTGCGCAAGTCGGGCAGGCCCGACTTGCGTTGGGGGAGAGCTGGAGAGAGGGGTAGGCCGCGAACTCTGGCGTTAGCCGCTTACCCCTCTCCCTAAACCCTCCCCCACAAGGGGGAGGGAACAGAGACGCGCCAGTCGCTACGCTGCGCGCTGCGCCGCATCGAGCCCGGCATAGACGCCGCGCTCGAAGCCCGCGAATGCTTCCAGGCATTTTTTGTCCGCGAAAGGCAATACCTGCATCAGGATCACGCCGGTGACGTCGCGCGACGGATCGATCCAGTAGTAGGTGTTGGCGAGGCCGGCCCAGGCGAGGCTGCCGGGGCTGCGACCCTCCGGGGTCCTCGCGGTATTGATCAGGAAACTCAGCCCCCACTTCTTCACCATGTCCGGGTAGAGATCGACATCGTTGGTTGCGAATGCGACCGCCGACGTCATCTTGGTCATGTTGAGGTTGCCGATGTGGTTCTGTCCCATCATCGCGACAGTCTCGGCCTTGAGCACCTGGTTGCCGTTGCCGCGGCCCTTGTTGAGGATCATCTGGGTGAATTTGATGTAATCGCCCGCCGTGCCATAGAGCCCGCCGCCACCCATGTGGAATTCCGGCTCCTGCTCAACCTCGAACGGGATCGGCGCCGGCGATCCATCCGCGCCACGGGCGTGCATGCCGACCAGGCGCTTGCGCTGCGCGGCGCCAAGCTTGAAGCCGGTGTCGCTCATGCCGAGTGGCGTGAACAGGTGGTCGCGCAGATAGGCGTCGAGCCGCTTGCCGCTGACGGCCTCGACCGCCTTGCCGACGAAATCGATATTGGTGCCATATTCCCAGCGCGTGCCGGGGTCGGACATGATCGGCGTCTTCAGCGCGTCGTTCTTGCAGGTGGTGATGCCCGGCAGCCCGGATTTCTCCAGATACCGCACCATATCGCCGTTCCACATGTCGTAGGCAAAGCCGGCGGTGTGGGTCATCAGATGACGCAGCGTGATCGGATTTTTGGCCGGCCGCAGTTTTGGCTCGCCTTTAGCGTCGAAGCCTTCGAGCACCTGGGGTGCGGCGAGATCGGGCAGCACCTTGCCGATCGGCGCGTCGAGCGAGAGCTTGCCCTGCTCGACCAGCTGCATGCCCGCCGCGGCGGTGATGGCCTTGGTCATGGAGGCGATCCAGAACACGCTGTCGGCGGTCATGGCGTCGTCTTTGGACAGGTCGCGTTTGCCGAACGCGCCCCGATAAATCACTTCCTTGGCGGTCGCGGCCACCGCGACGACGCCGGGAATCTCCTTGGCGTCGCTTTTCTGGCGCAGTACCTGATCGATCTGTGCTTTGCTCTGCATGGTCACCTCCCGTTTAATTTCTTAAAGCCGGTCGATCTTCCTCCCGGTCGCGGGGCCTCGCAAGCTTCCCCGTCCGGTCGCAACGCGCCGGTCGCGACCTCGTGATGATTGCGGGCGGGCGAGGGATTGGTCCCGGCGGGTCCCGGCAGGCCGCGACCGAACTGCAACACTCGGCGTTTTTTGCGGTGGATTGGCTTGCATTGGCGGTGACCGCCCGACATATCCACGGTATGCTGGTTGAGCAATCGCGCCAGGGAGCGACCTTAGTCGTAAGTTATTCAAATCGCTGGACAAATTGGCATTGCCAGGACGAGGATTTACCAAGGTGATAGTGGCTTAATGGGTTGTGAGGGACGACGATGATCTCGACTTGGAGCGAATGGAAGCGGTATCCCCGGGCCGGGCGCGGCGAGAATATCGAAGCGCCGATCACCCCGGGTCTCTTTGAGGTCCGCTTTGCCGGCACCGGGGCGCTGCATTCTTTCGACGCGGTCGACAATGTCGCTCAGGCGCTGGCGCTGCTGCCGGTCGGTTCCAAATCATGGTTCGGCCGGCGCGGACCTTCGGTCATGCCCGATCTCGAATACCGGACCTGCGCGACCTCCTCCAAGGCGGACGCCAAGGCCGCGGCGGAGCGCATGATCGGCCGCCGCGAGACCTATATGAGCGGCGCGGCCTAACAAAACTACGTTTCCTGCATCGCAATGCCTTGAACGTCCCGGGAACTTGGGGCGGCGTCCGAACGCGCCGCGAAAACGCCCGGCGCCGACGGCTTGCGGCCGATGCATCGCCGCCCATTTGAGCCTATACTCGTCCCCAATATTGCGAAGAAACATGTGAGGAGTAACGCCATGACCCCGACCGCTGCTGCAGCACGCGCCCCGCAATCCTCGACGCCCTCGCTGCGCGATCGCCTGAAAGATCCTTCGCTGCTGCGCGAGCACTGTTACATCGACGGCGTCTGGACCGGCACGCCGGCCAATCCGGTGACCAATCCAGTCAATGGCGTCGAGCTCGCCAAGGTGCCCAGGATGAGCACCGCGGAAGCGACGCAGGCGGTGGAAGCCGCCGCGCGGGCCTTTCCGGCCTGGGCCAGGCTGACCGCCAAGCAGCGCTCCAACATCCTGCGCAAATGGTTCGACCTGATTATCGCCAACCGCGAAGACCTGGCGCTGATCCTCACCTCCGAGCAGGGCAAGCCGCTGGCCGAAGCGCTCGGCGAAGTCGACAGCGGCGGCGCCTATGTCGAGTTTTTTGCCGAGGAGGCCCGCCGCGTCTATGGCGAGACGATCCCGACGCAGCGGCCGGACGCACGGCTGCTTGCGATCCGCCAGCCGATCGGCGTCTGCGGCGCGATCACGCCATGGAATTTTCCGTGCTCGATGATCACCCGAAAAGTATCGCCGGCGCTGGCCGCCGGCTGCACCGTGGTCTTGAAGCCCGCCAATGAGACGCCGCTCACCGCGCTGGCGCTGGTGGTGTTGGCGGAGAAAGCCGGCGTGCCCAAGGGCGTGTTCAATATCCTCACCGGCAATTCGTCGGCGATCGGCAAGGTGCTGTGCGAACATCCCGCGGTGCGCTTCGTCGGCTTCACCGGATCGACCGAGGTCGGAAAAATCCTGTACCGGCAGGCCGCGGTCGGGGTGAAGAAACTCGGGCTCGAGCTTGGCGGCAACGCGCCGTTCGTGGTGTTCGACGACGCCGATATTGATGCCGCGGTCGACGGCGCCATGGTCTCGAAATACCGCAACATGGGCCAGACCTGCGTCTGCGCCAACCGTATCTACGCGCAGGACAAGATCTACGATCAGTTCGTGGAGAAACTCTCGAAGAAAGTCGCGGCGATGAAGATCGGCGATGGCACCGAGCAGGGCGTGACCCAGGGCCCGCTGATCAACATGGACGCGGTCGACAAGGTCGAGAAGCACATCGCGGACGCGGTCAAGCACGGCGCCAGGATCGTCACCGGGGGAAAACGCCATTCGCTTGGCGGCACCTTCTTCGAGCCGACCGTGCTGTCGAACGTCGCGCCAAATGCGCTGGTGTCGCAGGAAGAAACCTTCGGGCCGCTGGCGCCGGTGTTCCGCTTCAAGGACGAGGCCGAGGTGATTGCGATGTGCAACGATTCGCCGTTCGGGCTCGCCTCCTATTTTTACTCGCGCGATCTCGGCCGGGTGTGGCGCGTCGCGGAGGCATTGGAGTCCGGCATGGTCGGCGTCAACACCGGCCTGATCACAACCGAAGTGGCGCCGTTCGGCGGCGTCAAGGAATCAGGCCTCGGCCGGGAAGGCTCGCATCACGGCATGGAAGAATATGTCGAGATCAAGTACGTGATGATGGCGGGGGTGTAAGCGCCTCTGCCGGCGTTTAGTCGAGTTCATCCATGAACCGGCGCAGCCGCGGCGCCCATTTATGTGCGTCGCGGCCGGACGCCGAATGACCGTATTCACTGTCGAGCAGGAAATAGTCGGCGTCGACATCGGCGGCCTTTAGCCCCTGCATCACGCCGGGGGCGAGTTCCGGCGGAAACAGCCGGTCGGTTCGCGACAGCACGTACAGCACCTTCGATTTGATGTTGCCGAATTGCGCCGTCACGTTGAAGCCTCTCAGCGCCTTCGCCAGGATGATCAGCGAGTTCGCATCGAATCCGTCGGCCCATCGCGCGGCCTCGTCGCGGATCGCCGCCTCGATTTCGACGGGATCGGACATCGTGTCCCGCAGCCGGGTCTCGATGCCGTAGGTCTTGAGGGTGGCCGAGCGGATCTGGATCATGGCCTCGCGTACGCCACCGCGATCGTAATAGTCGCCGCCGTTCCAGTTCGGGTCCTTCGACAAGGTTGCGAGCAGACGCTCGACATTGCCGTCGGCGCGCTCGCGCGGCATCTGCGGAGAGGTGACGATGGCGGCAATCCCCTTCATCATGCCGGGATAGTTCACGGCCCACTGAAACGCCTGAAACCCGCCATAGGATGGGCCGACAATCGCGACCAGTTTTTCGATTCCCAAATGATCGAGCAGTGCGCGCTGGGTGGCGATAATGTCGCTCACCGTGATGTCGGGAAAGCGGGGCCCGTAGGGCTTGCCGGTCGCCGGATCGACGCTCGCCGCATTGGTCGATCCGTAGGACGAGCCCAGCATGTTGGGACAGATGACAAAGAAACGGTCGGTATCGACGGCCTTGCCGGGGCCGACGAGTTCGCTCCAGCTTCCTTCGCCGGTCGGACCGCCGGGATCGATCATCTGCGGCCCGCTGGTGTTGCCATGGGTGACCAGCACGACGTTGTCGCGGTTCGGCGCCAGAACGCCGAGGGTTCGATAGGCGATGGTCACGGTTGGCATGACCACGCCGCTTTGCAGTCGGAAATCGCTGGTGACGAATTTTTTCACGTCAGCCGACTGAATTTGTGTCATGATTCCCTTGCGCGATTCCCGATCTATCTCGGGCGGATGATCTCATTGGCGTGTCGAACCAGCAAGGCATATCGCGGCATTTGGCGGGCGTGACTTACGGCGTTTGGATCGACGATAACCAGGAGGCCGGAATGGCCGTTTTTATCGTATTGAAACGACCGGGACCGCCGACGCGCGAGGTTCTAGTGAACCTGGACCAGATCATGATGGTCCAGCCTGGACAGGGTAGCGGGTCGGCTGTTCTGTTTGGCCGCGAGCACCTCGTAAGCTTCGAAGAAGACGTTGCGACCGTGATTCGCCGAATCCAGACCGGTCCCTACATCCAGGTCGCTCCGCCGAAGTAGCAATCCAGCTCAGTCGTCCGGCGAATGCCGGGCGACAAGCTTTATCTTCGGAGCACAGCGATCATGCGGTTGGCAAAGGTCAGCCGTTCCGCCATGACGGAGACGAAATAGGTCAACAGTTTCTGGCCGAGCGCCGGATCGTCGGCCTTGATCTCCTCGAATCGATCGACACTGAGCACGTAGAGAATGCTGGCGACCTCAGCCTGGATGGTGGCGCTGCGCGGCGCCCGCGACACCAGGCCCATTTCGCCGATCGTGGTATAGCGGCCGAGGCTTCGCACCCGCGTGGTGCCGCCGTCGCCGGTCGCAATCATGATCCCGACGCGCCCGTCCAGAATGAAATGCATGGAGTCGGCGGCTTCGCCGGCGCTGACGATAATCTCGTTGGCGTCGACTTCGATGCGCTGGCAGCGGCGGATCAATTCGGAGGCGTCGCGTTCGGTCCCGAGGATCTGGGTGAACCAGTCGCGCAGGGACGCCTCCTCGCTTTCGAGGCCCCGATGCTGGGCGATAATCTCGTTCTCGCACCACTCCAGTGCGTGGTCGAGTTCAGGCACGATGCTGACTTCCGGCGCGATGAACTCGCTCGACCGCAACGCCTTCTCGGCCGCGGATGGCAGGTGGACCAGCACCAGTCTGATGCCACGATCCTGCGCCGTCCGCTTGATCTGGGCGAAACTATAGGCCGCCGAGGAATCGATGCCGGTGACGAGCTTGAAATCGAACACCAGGAACCGGCACTCCGGATGGCGCGCGAGAAGCGCCTTGACGTGCTGAAAAAGCCGGTTGGCCGAGCCGAAGAACAGGTAGCTCTGCAGGTTCAGCCCCTGAATCTTGCCGCCATGGGCGGAAAGCACCGCCTGTTCGTCGCGCGAGCGGTCCAGCGAACTGCGATATTCCGAACCGTCGAAACTGTACTTGATGGAATCGATGCGCGACGCGCTCAACGCAAAGGTCGTGCAACCGATCACGACACCGATCAGGATGCCGGCGATGAAGCCCCATTGTACGATGATGACGATAATCGCCAGCAGCGACAGATATTCGATCAACGAAAGCCGCCGCCGCGACTGCACGATCCATTTGTGAAGCTGGTCCGCGCCGAGATAGATCAGCAGGCCGCCGAGCACGAATTTCGGCATATAGCCGAGAAGCGTGGGAGCCGCCGCCAGCATCGACGCCGAAATCGCGGCTACCGTGAGCCCGGATAGCCGGCCGGTGCCGCCGCTGTTGAAGTTGAGCACGGTACGGCTGATGGAAATACAACCGGTATAGCCGCCGAATGCGCCCGACAGCATGTTGGCGATGCCGGTGACGTTTAACTCCCGTTCTAGATTGGCTTCGGTTTGCGATGCGACCTCGACGCCGGTGGTGTTGAACAAGGTACAGGTCGCGGTGACGAAGACGACCGCGATCAGGTTGCCGATCAGGTCCGGCAATGCAGACCAGGGATAGTGGCTGATTTCATGAACGCTCCACGGCAGCATGAAGGTGACGCTCGGCGGCGGCTGAAAGGTCCAGCCCGCGGCCTGCGCCTGCGTCAGCGAGATGCCGGCCAGCTTGAATATGATATGCGCGGCAATCACGCCCCCGATGAGAATGACCGGGAGTCCGAACGAACTGCGGGAGCGATGCCAGGTCAGATACAGCACGAGCGCCATGGCGCCGGCCGCCGCCAGTTCGGACAGTGTCAGGATGTTGCCGAACTGACCGAGCGTGGCAATCTGCAGGCGATGGCCGGTGATGACGCGGACCGCGCCCAAAAGGATCAGGCAGCTGGTTGCGCCGAGAAATCCCCCAACCACCGGATAGGGTACATACCGGATCGCGCGGCCCATCCGCGTCACCCCGAACCCGCACAGCACGATACCGGTGACGATGGTCGTCGACGCAAGCGTGAGCAGAACCGGACCAAGAAGTGCCGCGGATGGTTGGGCCGCCACCATTCGTTCGGCCAGCGACGACGCCAATATTCCGGTCATCGCCGCGGTGGAACTCTCCGGACCGGCGATCGCGAACGGCAACGAGCTTCCGAGCGCGATAACTGCGGCGAGCACGGCCGATGAAATGAAGGTCGCGGCGACGCCGTAGGATAAAAAGGGAGCGAGCGGCCCGCCGAAGATCAACAGCGAGTAGGACAATCCGAATGTCACGGTCAGGACGCTGGCAGCGCCGCCGCCGAGAATGTTGTTGAGTGCCGGACGCACTCCCGAACCGAAACTGACGGATTGACCGACCACGCGCGCGCCTACCCCTGCCGTCCGGCGTCAGTGGTAGACGAGCAAGGCGCGCGAGGACAAGATGTATTGTGATGCCGCGGGCCCGGGAACTTGCCGGTCTAGATCATCGTCAGATCGGCGCCCGTGATGCGGCGATAGGCTTCGAGGTAGCGCTTGCTGGTGGCGTCGACCACGCTTGCCGGCAGCGGCGGGGGCGGGGCTTCGCCATTCCAGCGGCCGGCGCGGCGTTCCACGTCGAGATAATCGCGCAGCGGCTGCTTGTCGAAACTCGGCTGCGGCTGGCCGGGCTTGTAGGCGTCCGCCGCCCAGAACCGCGAACTGTCGGGGGTCATCACCTCGTCGATCAGGATGATGCGCCCGTCGCTATCGCGGCCAAATTCGAATTTGGTATCGGCAATGATGATGCCCTGATCGCGGCTGATTTTCTCGCCGAGCGTATACACCGCGCGCGCCATGCTTTCCAGCGTATAGGCCACCTCGTCGCCCAGACGCTCGCGTACCGTCGCCACGGTGATGTTCTCGTCATGGCCGCTCTCGGCCTTGGTCGCCGGGCTGAAGATCGCGGGTTCCAGCTTGCCGCTTTCGAGCAGGCCGGGCGGCAGTTTTTCGCCGGCCAGGGTGTCGGAGCCGGCATATTCCTTCCACGCCGAGCCCGAGAGATAGCCGCGGATCACGCATTCGATTGGAAAGACCGTGGTGCGCCGGCACAGCATCGCCCGCCCGGCGATCTCGGCGCGATGGGCCTGCAGTGCCGGCACCTCCTTGATGATCGCGCCGGCGTCGGCGCTGATCATGTGATGCGGGACCACGCCTTCGAGCTGATTGAACCACCAGGCGCTGATTTGCGTGAGCACCGCGCCCTTCATCGGGATGGTCTCGGCCATCACCACGTCAAACGCGCTGATGCGGTCGGTTGCCAGCAGCAGCACGCGGTCGTCGCCGACGGCGTAGATATCGCGGACCTTGCCGCGCCCGATCCGAGGTAGCGGCAGGTCGCTGGCGAGCATCGTGGTCATGGATCAGGCTTTCGAAGGCATCGCCGTCCCGCGCAAACGCGGGTGGCGGAAGGAAGAGAGGCAGATAGCTCATTCCGGCAGCGGAATGAACTCGTGTTCGTTGGGAATCTGGCCGAAGCGGCCGGTTTTCCAGTCCTGCTTGGCCTGTTCGATGCGCTCCTTGCTGGAGGAGACGAAATTCCACCAGATATGGCGCGGGCCTTCCAGCGCATCGCCGCCGAGAAACATCATCCGGGTCGGCCTGGTCGCGTTGACCGTGATGGGATCGCCGGGCCGGAAAATCAGCAGGCGCGGCCCCTGGTAGCGATCGCCGGATATTTCGATCTCGCCGTCGATCAGATAGATGGCGCGCTCTTCATGGTCGGGGTCGAGCGGCACGCTGGTGCCTTGTTTCGCGGTCACCTCGGTGTAGAACCACGGCGACACCATGGTGACAGGTGATTTCACGCCGAACGAACTGCCCGCAATGATCCGGGCGGTGAAGCCGCGGTCCTCGACCGTCGGCAGGCTGGCGGCGGCGTAATGCTGAAACGACGGCGCGATTTCTTCGGAGCCGGCCGGCAGCGCGATCCAACTCTGTAGTCCGAGCATCTTCTGGCCGTCGCGCCGCTGCAGGTCCGGGGTGCGCTCGGAATGGGCGATGCCGCGGCCCGCCGTCATCAGGTTCATCGCACCGGGCTCGATTTCCTGGATGTTGCCCTCGCTGTCGCGGTGCATGATGCTGCCGTCGAACAGATAGGTGACGGTGGCAAGCCCAATATGCGGATGCGGGCGCACATCCATGCCCTTGCCCGACATGAACTGCACCGGTCCGAAATGATCGAAGAAGATGAAGGGACCGACCATCTGCCGCTTGCCGTGCGGCAGCGCGCGGCGCACCTCGAATCCATCGCCGAGGTCGCGGGTGCGCGGCACGATGACGAGTTCAAGCGCATCGCAGGAACTGGCATCGCCGAGCACGGGATCGTTCGAGGGTTGCCAGCTCATGAGGTTTCCAAGCAGGTTTCCGTCATTATCTTGTGCCATCGCCCCAGTGGCAAGCCCCGAGCTGCTCGCCATCCTTCGAGCCCCGGAGGATGGCAACGGGTTCCGTCTTCTGTCATCCTGTAAGGCGCGCTTTCGCTCGCACCTCAGGGATGACGCAATCGATGATCGCTCCAATCAAGCCCGGCGCGGCGCTTGCGCAATTGAGCGGCCCCGTCATCGAGGCCGAGCGCCTCACGCTGCGGATGTGGCGGGAGGCCGATATCGCACCGAACACCGCGATGCTGGCCGATCCGGCCTCCGGGCGGTTCATCACCGCCGATGGCAAGCCCATCACCGATGAGTTCGTCGGATGGCGAAACGCGGCGATCATGGCCGGGCACTGGCTGCTGCATGGCGTCGGCATGTTTGTGGTCGAGGAAAAATCCACCGGGAAATTTGCCGGACGGGTTGGGCCCTGGTTTCCGCCGAAGTGGCCGGATTTCGAAATCGGCTGGGGCATTGCCAGCGAATTTCGCGGCAAGGGATACGCGCTCGAAGCCGCGCGGGCATCGATCGACTGGGCCTTTGCAACCTTCGAAATCGAACAGATCATCCACTGCATCGATCGTGAAAATATCGCGTCACAAAGCGTGGCGCGCCGCCTGGGCGCCGAAAACCAACGCGAGATCGACC
Organism: Bradyrhizobium sp.; assembly: GCF_004799405.1. Taxonomy (GTDB): domain Bacteria; phylum Pseudomonadota; class Alphaproteobacteria; order Rhizobiales; family Xanthobacteraceae; genus Bradyrhizobium. The sequence continues at coordinate 7,789 of NZ_SSMW01000089.1, read as the reverse complement.
TGTTCGGCCATGTCGCCGATGTGTGGGTGACATCGCGGAACAAGTGGCGGGCTTTACCGGCCTCGGCAAATTGAAACGAACGGTGGATTGCACTAGATTCAGCCGTACGGGACCAAGCGGAAAATTGTGATCTCATGCTGCCGCAGATCAATCTGGCGCTAGGCGCGGGCACTACAGCGCTGCTGGTATTGCTGGCGGCGTTGCTGTTGCGTGATTTCGGGGCCGTGGCCGCCGGCCGTCTGGCGGCGGTCTTTGCGCTGGGTTCGGCGGTCCATGCATCAATCGCGAGTTACGGATTTACGCCGCCGGTGACGCCGTGGCAGGCGGGTCTGATTGCGATTTCGACCGGAAACGTCGTGGTGTTCTGGCTGTTCGCAAGGGCGCTGTTCGACGATACGTTCGAGGTGCGTGGCTGGCATGTGCTGCCCTGGGCTGCGGTCGTGACTTTAAGCCTCATCGATTGTCTGGTGCTGGTGCCCGCGCAAACGCTGGATCCGCAAATTTCCGGCGTTGTCATGAGCGCGGTTGCGCTGAGTTTCGTTGCGCTGGCAGTCGGCCAGACCGTAGCGTCCTGGTCCACGGACCTGGTGGAGGATCGCCGGCGCTTCCGGGTGTTCGTGGTGGTTGCGACCGCGATCTATGCCGGCTTCAATGCCGTGGTGCAGCTTTTGACGTCCGGCCATGGCGCGCCAGGTATCGTGGCGACCGCGAATGCCGCTATTCTCGCGGCCGTGGTGATCGCGATTTTCTATTCGCTGACACGCGTCCGTGGCGAGACACTGTTTCCAGCTATCGCGTTGCCGCGCAACGCGGCCACGGCTTCGATCGAATCGAGCGGCACCGATCGGAAACTGCTCGATGCCTTGATGCGCCTGATGGCCGATGATCGCATCTATCGCCATGAAGGCGTGACCATTGGAACGCTGGCGACCAAGCTCGCGGTGCCCGAATATAAACTGCGGCGGTTGATCAACCGGGAACTCGGCTATCGCAATTTCAACGTCTTTCTCAACAATCACCGCATCGAGGAGGCGAAGGCCGCTCTGGCGGACCCGACGCAAGCCGGAGTGCCCGTGATCACCATCGCGATGGATGCGGGTTTTCAGTCGCTCGGTCCGTTCAATCGCGCGTTCAAGGCGACCACCGGCGTCACGCCGACCGAATATCGCCGTCTCAACGAGGCGCGCGCCTGACGGTCTAACCTGTTGGGATAGATCGAGTATTCCAGAATCGGCAAGGGTTTGAAGTTTTCTACCAGGGCGATTTCCGAATCCGGCGAGCGCCCGCGCCATCCTTGCGGTTATTTCCAGCACGCCATCATGGCGCCAATTGCCGGAGAAAACCGTGACCCGAAAAAATCAAATCATCGCCGTTGTAACGGCGGCAGTATGCACGCGCTTTGGCGCTTGCCGTGGTTCGCGCGCACGACGCGCCGCGTGTCGCAACCGGATTTGTCGCGCATCTTCTGTGCTCGGACACCTTCGTGTCCGGACTTGACCCGGATTCGGTGTTCTCGGAGACGACGGCGGCGATGCCCGGCGTCGGGCTGATCGCCTGGGCGCTTGACTACAGGCGCTGTTGCCGGAGATTGCCGGGCCTTCGCCGGTCGAGACCATGAACGAGACTACGAACCCGAAGCTTGTGCGCGCGCTCGATCAGGCGTTTGCCGAACCCGACCAACCGCCATACCGGCACACCAGCGCGGTGGTCGTGCTCAAGGATGGCCGCGTCATCGCGGAACGCTACGCGCCGGGTTACGGCGTGGACACGCCGATCCTCGGCTACTCCGCCACCAAATCGGTGATCTCGGCTTTGATCGGCATCCTCGTCCGCCAGGGCAAACTCGCGGTCAATGACCCGGCACCGGTTGCCGCCTGGCAAAACCCGGGCGATCCTCGCCACGCGATTACCATCGACCATCTGCTTCGGCACACCACTGGGCTGGCGATGGGCAGCTCGCTCAATGCCTCGCTTGGCAGTGCCATCGCGCCGGTCAACCGGATGAAATATGTCGCGCGTGACATGGCCGCCTTTGCCGAAAGCGCCGATCTCGAGAGTTCGCCGGGCAGCGCCTGGAACTACCATGATGGCAACTATGTCATCCTCTCGCGCCTGATCCGCGACGCGGCAGGCGGTCACGCCGCCGATGTACTGCGCTTCGCGCGGCAGGAATTGTTCGGTCCGCTGGGCATGCGCAACGTGACGCTGGAGTTCGACGCCACCGGGACGCCGGAAGGCTCCAGCCAGATACTGGCTTCCGCACGCGACTGGGTGCGTTTTGGCGCCCTCTACCTCGACGACGGTATCGTCGGCGGCAAGCGCATCCTGCCCGAAGGGTGGGTGAATTACTCCGCGGCGCCGACATCGGACGCGTGGGTGGGATATGGCGCGGGCTTCTGGACCAATCGCGGCGACAGCTACGGCGCAACGTACCGTACTGCCCACGGCTGGCCCGCCGAATCTTTCTATGCCAGCGGCACATTCGGGCAATATGTCGTCATCGTTCCGTCCGAACGCCTTGTCATTGCCCGCTTCGGCACGTCGGGAAACCGCTACGACATCGAGGGTGTTTCACGGCTGGTCGCCGACGTGCTTGCCGCCACCGATCGCAACGGGCGCCTGGCGGTCGGAAATTAAGCGGCGCCTACTGCCGTCCGAGCTGCGTGGCGGTCGCGACGCGGTCGAACCGTTCCAGCGAAAGGATCGCGTCGGCGAACTGATCGGCCCGCGCGTTGAGCACCGGGCGCGCGAGGGTGAGGAATTTCTGCTGCATCGCCTGCATATCGGGGAATGACGAAGGCTCGCCGGAGGGATCGGGGTAGAGCCGCTCATGCACGCCGTCGTCGGTGGTGATGCTGACCCGCGCGCCGAATGGGTGGCTGCGGCCGACCTCGAGCCGATCGTCCTGCACCACGTCGAATTTGTCGGCCAGTGCATCGACCTTGGCGTCGCCGAGCCTGTCGTAATCGTCCCAGCCGAAGCGGCCTTGATCGAGCGCGACCGCGCCGGTGAAGAACATCGAAAACTGCCCGCCGACGATCGAGGTCGGATGCCGCTTGGTGGCGGCATCGCCGGTGAGCGTGATGCCGTTGCGATGCAGGCCGATCTCGACACGATTGATCTGGTCCGGCGTCAGATTATGCTCCCGCCGCATCGCGATCAGTGCATCCAGCGCTGCGTGGGTATAGCGGCAGCTCGGATAGGGTTTGACGCCGATCTTCATGGTCTCGTAGATCTTACCGAGGCCTGCGACCGCCTTGTCGGGATGCGCGTCGTCGCTGTAGCCGACCAGGAGGCCATGCTTGCCCTCGACCGATTCGATGGCGCCGACAAAATTGTTGCGGGCCAATGTCGCCGCGATCACGCCGTTCATCGCCGCGGCGCCGACCTGGTAGCGCTTGTTCCAGGCGCCGTTGACCAGAAATTGCAGCGAGCCCGCGGCCTGGCTGCCGGAGACGCCGAAGGCCGCGACGATCTGCTCCTTCGTGAGCCCGAACAATTTCGCCGCCGCGGCCGCCGCGCCATAGGTTCCCGCCGTCGCGGTGGGGTGAAAGCCGCGCTTGTAGTGCGAGGTGGGGTCGAGCGCGTTGCCGAGCCGGCAGCAAACCTCGTAGCCGGCGACGATTGCGGTCAGCACGTCACGGCCGGACGCACCGACCAGTTCGCCAACCGCGAAGGCTGCCGGCACCACCGGTGCGCTGGCATGCAGCGAGGAATCCGCGTGGGTGTCGTCGAAATCAAGCGAATGACCGAGCGCGCCGTTGAGAAGTGCGGCCACCGCCGGCGTCCAGGTCTTGCTGTCGCCGAACACGGTGGATTCGCCCTTGCCATCAAGTGCCAGGGCCTCCAGCATCTTGAGCAGCGAGGGTGTGGATTCCGCGTCGCGCCGCGCCCGAATGGCGCTGCCGAGAAAATCCAGCGTCAGGACCTTGGCGCGCTCCAGCACTTCACGTGGGATGTCGGCGAATTTCAGGTTGGCGACATAGGCGGCGAGGGTTGCGGTTTCATCGGCCATGGCGTTGCCTCGTTGGTTCTTGCGCGTTTGTTCTCAACCGCCGATTTTGGTACGGCGGTAGCGGCGCGCCGTCAACATCAGCCGCGGCGGGTCAGGCCCTTGCTTTGCATCCGCCAGATTAGCATGTCGACGCGGTCCTGCCCGAAAAACGGTTCGTTCTCGAACACGAAGGTTGGCACGCCCCAATGGCCCGAGGCCGCATGGTCCTGTTCATTGCCGGAGATCACCCGCTCGTACCGGTCGGGATCGGCCGCGATCGCGGCATCCATGGCGGCAAGATCGAAGCCGGCGGCAGCGGCGGCCCGGGCCAGATAATCGCCCTCGTTCCAGCCTCTGACCGTGCCGTCCCACAGCACCCGGCTGATCGCGTCGACAAAGACCAGCGAGCGGCCTTCAAGCTGTGCCGCGGCGCCAAGGCGCGTCAGCCGGTGGATGTAGGGCTGGTTGTCAGCGACATCGAGCGTCGTCATGTCCTGCACGATCGGATCGGGGCGGGGAAAGCGGAACGGGATGTTCTCGCGCTTGGCGACGCGGCTGCTGTCGAGCACCACGTAACGCGCGAATTGCGGATTGGCGCGTCTGAAAAATCCGGGCACGCGCACCGCGAGCGGATAGACCGGTCGCAGGTTCACCGTCACATCATAGTCGGCGACAAGCTTGAGCGTCTTTGGCAATGCCAGATAGCTGTAGGGGCTGCGAAATGAAAAGAACAGATCGACGGAGAGTGTCATGGGAGCGCCCCGGCCGGTATGCCGCGTCGAGCACAGCGGCCCGGTGGCGGATCGTGGTGTCGACGAAGCGATTAATCTGCGTTCCGGATCGTTGCAAATTCCAGTCGATTTGCAAGCCGTCCGAACCGCAACATGAGTAGCGTGGCATAAACGGCGGTCCCGCAGGACAGCCCGATCCAGACCCCGACCGCGCCGAATTCGAGCCGGAAGGCGAGCCCGCAGGCAGCCGTAAACCCGATCAGCCAGTAGCTGATCGCGGCAAACAACAGCGGTATCCGCGTGTCATTCATGCCGCGAAGTGCTCCGGCCGCGATGGTTTGAATACCGTCGAAGACAAAGAATGTCGCGCCGACCATCAGCAAGATCGCCGTAAGTTCGATGACGCCGCCGTCCGCCGCGCCTTCGCCAAAGAAAAATCGCGCGATCGCAAACCGTCCCAGCATCACGACGAGCGTCATGATCGACACAAAGACAATTCCGAGCAATGCCGCAACGTAGCCCGCACGTTTGACCGCCGCTGCATCGTTGCGACCGACGGCGTGTCCGACCCGCACGGTGGCCGCCATCCCGATGCCCAGCGGCACCATGAAGAGGATGGCGGTGACTTGCAAAGCGATCTGATGTGCGGCCAGCGCCGCCGTGCCGATCAGGCCCATCAACAGCGCCGCGGCGGCGAACAGGCCATATTCCAGCAAAAACGACAGTGAAATCGGCGCGCCGATGACGATCAGCCGCCGCATCAACGGCCAGTCGATGCGCCAGAGGCGTCCGAGCACCTGATATTTCTGGAATGGCCGCCGGCGATAGGCGAACCACAGCGCCGCCAGGAACATTCCGAAATTGACGATGGTGGTGGCAAGGCCGGCGCCGAACAGTTCCAGCCGCGGCAGCCCCCACTCGCCGTGGATCAGCAGGTAGACCAGCACGGCATTGGCCGGAATGGCGACAATGGTAATCCATAGTCCGGGCTGCGGCCGGTTGACCGCGCCCATGAAGCCGCGGATCGCCAGGAACCACAGCGCCGGCATGACGCCCCACGCCAGACCAAACAGATATTGCTGGGCGAGCCGGGCGGTCGCGGGAGCCTGGCCAAGCGCCAACAGGATGCGTTCGCCGGCCAGCGGAAACACCATGATCGGCAGCGAAATCACCAATGCGGCCCAGAGCCCGACGCGAAGCGAACGCCGCACCAGGCGGGGATTGCGGGCGCCAAACGCCTGTGCGGCGAGCGGCGCTACGGCGGACACCAGTCCCATTCCGAAGGTGAAGCTGACGAAAAACACGGTATTTGCCAGCGCCGCCGCGGCGACCGCCTCGCCCCCGAGGCGACCGATCAGCGCAAGATCGATCGTCATCATGGCGATCTGCCCAAGCTGGGTCAGTGCGATCGGCACCGCCAGCCCGAGCGTCTCGGTCAATTCGATGGCGAAATGGCCTGCGCGGTTTGCCGCGGCCGGTCCAGATCCGATTTTGTCGAGGGATGTCATCTGGCGACATTAGCATGCCGCCGGCAACCTTCATGCACGTCAAGTGTCGTGCGCCCGTTCCGGCACGCGGGTGATCCTGGCGCCGAGCGCATTGAGGCGTTCGTCGATGCGCTCATAGCCGCGTTCGATCTGGTCGGCATTGTTGATGGTGCTGACGCCCTTGGCGCACAGCGCGGCCAGCAGCATCGCCATGCCGGCGCGAATATCGGGGGACGACATCAGCGCGCCGCGCAGCCGGCTTGGCCCCGCAACGATCGCGCGGTGCGGATCGCACAGCACGATGCGGGCACCCATCGAGATCAGCTTGTCGACAAAGAACATCCGCGATTCGAACATCTTCTCGAACATCAGGATCACGCCGTCGCACTGGGTTGCGGTCACGATGGCGATCGACATCAGGTCGGCAGGAAAAGCCGGCCACGGCTGGTCCTCGAGCTTCGGGACGTGGCCGCCGAAATCGTCCTGGACTTTAAGGGTCTGTTCGCCCGACACCGTAAGATCGTCACCGTCGACCTCGCAGACGATGCCGAGCCGCTCAAATCCCATCCGGATCGAGCGCAGATGCTCGACGCCGGCGCGCGCGATGCGCAGCGGCGACCGCGTCACCGCGGCGAGCCCGATCAACGAGCCCACCTCGATGTGATCGGGCCCGATCGAATAGGTGCAGGCGCCGAGCGTCGCGGGCCCATGTACGACCATGGTGTTGGTGCCGATGCCTTCGATGCGAGCGCCGAGCGCCACCAGGAAGTGCGCGAGATCCTGCACATGCGGCTCGGACGCGACGTTGCGCAGGTAGGTGGTGCCGTGCGCCGCCACCGCGGCCATCAACGCGTTTTCCGTGGCGGTCACGCTGGGCTCGTCGAGGAAAACGTCAGCGCCCTTGAGGCGCGTGGCGCGGAATTCCAGCCGGTCGGTTGCGACCACCGTGGCGCCGAGTTGTTCGAAAGCCAGAAAGTGTGTGTCGAGACGCCGTCTTCCGATGACGTCGCCGCCCGGGGGCGGCAGCATGAGCCCGCCACAGCGGGCCAGCAGCGGTCCCGCCAGCAGGATCGAGGCGCGGATCCGCGCGCACAGCCCCGGATCGAGATCGGCGGCACGAATGTCCTTGGCGTGGATGAAAAGCGTGTTGCGCCGCCGCCATTCGACCGTGGCGCCGACCGAGCGGATCAGTTCCACCAGCGTTTCGGTATCGCGAATGCGCGGGACGTTTTCGAGGGTGACCGGATGTTCGGTGAGCAATGCCGCCGCGATGATCGGCAACGCAGCATTCTTGTTTCCGGAAGGCTCGATGGTTCCCGTCAGCCGATGACCGCCTTCGACGATGTATTGGATCGGCGCCATGAGATCACGACCGCGCCGGGTTGGATCGGATCATGACCGGATCGCCTTGCTTGAGCATGATCTGTTCGGAAAGCCGGTTCGCACTTTTCCGGATCATGCGCGCTTGTCTCACACGTCCACGTTGGCGCTGAGCGAATTGTCCTGGATGAATTCGCGGCGCGGTTCGACCACGTCGCCCATCAGCTTGGTGAAGATGTCGTCGGCCTCGTCGACCT
>NZ_SSMW01000088.1 GCF_004799405.1 Bradyrhizobium sp. | reverse complement strand
AGAAGCTGATGGAGGTCTCCGGCGGCGTCGGCACCATCGTCGGCTTCGTGCACGACTGGGCCAATCCGGAAAACACCCGGCGTAGCTGGGACATGGTGGCGCGCTACGTGGTGCCCGAGATCAACGGTTACATCGACGGGTTGCGGAAATCGCAGAAATTCCTGGTCGAGAACCGCGCGGTGTTCGAGCGCGCCGGCCAGGCCGTGATGGCCAAGATCATGGAAAACGAAAAGGCCGCCGCGGCACTTCCGCTCACCGGCCCCGGCCGCGTCGCGATCCCGACCATCAACGCGCCGGACCTGCAGAAGGAAGCCGCGAAACGCAAGGCGTGAAGGCGCGACGGATAGGTTCGTCGTCCCTGCGAAAGCAGGGACCCACACGCCGGACTGTCTCGTTCCTCCGGATGCCGACCATTTTCTCCACCTCGCCCCGCTCTTGTCCGCCGAAGACCGCCTTCGGGCGAAGGCGGATGCGGAAAGAGGTCGAAATTCGCGATGCCCCTCACCCCAACCCTCTCCCCGCAAGCGCGAGGCGAGGGAGTCGACCGCATATCGATGCGGGACTTTGTCGCGCCTGACAAATTTGCAAGGCCATCAACGAGGCTTTGCACTGGCGCGACAACCGGCTATTCACGGCAATCGTCGGGGCAACGGAGCAACTGCCATGTCCATGCAAAGTGTGGCTTCTCCCGCAACGGTCGGCCTGACGCCGCCAAGGCGCAACTCGCTGACCCACATTCCCGGCGACGAGGGCTGGCCAGTGATCGGCAAGACGCTCGATGTGCTCGCCGATCCCAAGGGACAGGTCGAGCGGCAAGCCGCCAAATACGGGCTGGTCTACCGCAGCCACATCTTCGGCGAGACCAGCCTCGTCTTGCTGGGACCCGAGGCCAACGAACTGGTGCTGTTCGACCAGGCCAAGCAATTTTCCTCGGCGCTTGGCTGGGGCCGGATTCTCGGCCTGCTGTTTCCGCGTGGGCTGATGCTGCTCGATTTCGACGAGCATCGCCTGCACCGGCGCGCGCTGTCGGTAGCTTTCAAATCCGGGCCGATGAAATCCTACCTCGCCGCCCTCGATACCGGGATCGCGCAGCGCGTCGCGCAATGGAAGGCGCAACCGGGACCGATGCTGTTTTACCCGGCGATGAAACAGCTCACACTCGATCTTGCCGCGACCTCGTTTCTCGGCGCCAATATCGGGCCCGAAGTTGACGAAATCACGCGCGCCTTTGTCGATATGGTGGCCGCTTCAGTCGCCGTGATCCGCAAGCCGCTGCCCGGTACCGCGATGGCGCGCGGCGTCAGGGGCCGCGAACGCATCGTGGCTTACTTCTCCGAGCAGATTCCGATCCGCCGCGCCAGGGACGGCGAAGACCTGTTCTCGCAATTGTGCCGCGCCACCCATGAGGACGGCGCGCTGCTGTCGACGCAGGATATCGTCGACCACATGAGCTTCCTGATGATGGCCGCGCACGACACGCTGACCTCGTCGCTGACGTCGTTCGTGGCCGAACTTGCCGCCAATCCGCAATGGCAGGCCAAACTGCGCAACGAAGTCGCCGGTCTCGGCATCGCGGCCGATCAGCCCACGACATCAGACAATCTCGAGGCCATGCCGCTGTCCGAGATGGCGTTCAAGGAAGCCATGCGATTGAGACCGCCGGTGCCCTCGATCCCGCGCCGCGCCATCCGCGATTTCACCTTCAAGGGCTATGCGGTTCCGGCCGGCACCATGCTCGGCATCAATCCGCTCTATACCCACCACATGCCCGAAATCTGGCCCGATCCTGAAACGTTCGATCCCCTGCGCTTTACCGACGAAGCGCAACGCGGCCGCCATCGCTACGCCTGGGTGCCGTTCGGCGGCGGCGCGCATATGTGCATCGGGCTGCACTTCGCCTACATGCAGGCCAAATGCTTCGCGCGGCATTTCCTGCAGAACCTCGACGTCTCGCTGGAGCCCGGCACCAGGCCGGACTGGCAGATGTGGCCGATCCCGAAACCGCGGGACGGGTTGCGCGTGGTGCTCAAGCCGGCCGGGTAAGCGGGCAGGTCAAACATCAACTTTGCGCGCCGATACCGACCACGTCGATCCCATCGGCGCGGCCGCGGATGGCAAGCCGCCCGAGATCGCGAACCGCAAACGGCGGCGCCGAGTTGAAGCGCTGCATCGCCGCGCGCGATGCCAGAAAGCCGCCTTCGACGTTGCGGCTGAGTTCTTCGAGCCTCGCTGCGGTGTTCATGACGTCGCCATTGAAGACGATGGCGCGCTTGACGTCGCCGATTTCGCCGACGATCACCGGACCGAAATGCAGGCTGCCGCGAATCCGCGGCGCCGCGCCGAATTCGCGCTCGAGCTGGCTTGAGGCGCGCGTCAGTTCCTCGCGCATCGCCACGAAACAGCGCAGCGGACGGCAGTCGACCGCGCCGCTGCGCTCTTTCCAGGTCACGATCACCTCGTCGCCGACATAATTGAGCACTTCGCCGCGATAATCCACCACCGCAACCGTGAGCAGGCGAAAGGTGCGGTCGAGCAGGCGGTGAATGGCGATGCCGCCGAGCCGCTCGGCGAGACCGGTCGATCCGGCAATATCGACGAACAGCACGAAGCGGTTTTCCTCGACCGGCGTGTGATATCGCCCGATGAAAAAGTTGAGGAAGGCGCGCGGCCCGATGATGTTGGAAATCCCGAGCACCAGGTTGATGACAACCAGGAACACCACGGAAAACACCATGGCGATCCAGAAGCCCTTCATGGACGCAACGAAGGGCTGGCCGATGATTACAGCACCCAGTTGGAAATACTGGGTGGGTATGATGATGGCGGCGTAGATGGCGGTGCGCACGGCGAGGTTGGCGGGAAAGGAAAGGCCCCCAAGCCACATCCGCATCGGGCCTTCCAGCACGAACAGCGAAACGCCTCCGATGGCGAGGCTGAGAATCAGCCCGTAGGAAATTCCCTCCGCGATCGAGATCGGCGAGGTGTAGCCTTGCGCAAGCACAAAGACGATGCCGCCGATAGCGCTGGCTGCGACGGTGACGCCCAGGACACGGAGTTTTCGCTCCAGCCTGGCGTTCACGCCTTGGCCTGGTCGAACGCCTTGCGCATCGCGACATAGCCCTGCTGCTGCGCGGTCCAGTTGCGGCCGCCGGTGATGGCGCCGTCCACCACCAGATCGTGGCCGTTGATGAAACTGGATTCGTCGCTGGCGAGAAACACCGCGGCGTGCGCGATGTCGTCGGGCAGCCCGGCGCGCTGGATCGGCTGCGCGTTCTTGTAGATCTCGAGCATCACCGCCGGCGTCCTCTCCGCCGCCTCGACCGAAAGGCCGAGCGCCTTGCCGAAAATGCCGGTAGCGATCGCACCCGGCGAAATCGAGTTGACGCGGATGCCGGATTCGCCGAGTTCCATCGCAACGCATTTGGTCAGGTGAATGACGGCGGCCTTGGCCGCGCCATAGACCACCGACGAGGAGAAGCCGGCGAGCCGTCCGGCGATGCTGCCGTTGTTGATGATGCTGCCGGAGCCCTGCCGGCGCATATGGGGTGCGGCGTGCTTCATGCCGAGCATCACGCTGCGCACCAGCGTCGCCATCGCGGCGTCGAACCTGCCAACCTCGAGTCCCTCGATGCCGCCGGTCTGCGCCGGGCCGCCGGCGTTGTTGAACAGGCAATCGATGCGGCCGAACTTTTCGACCGCCTGTCCGATCAATGCGCGCATCTGCTCCTCGACCGTGACATCGGTCTGGCGGAAAACGCAAGAACCGCCGAGCTTGCTGGCCAGGGCCTCGCCTTCCGGCGCACGGCGGCCGGCGATGACGATCTTGGCGCCTTCGGCGACGAAAATCTCCGCGGTCCGCAAGCCTATGCCGCTTGTAGCGCCGGTAATAACCGCTACCTTGCCATCCAGCCGTCCCATCGCGTTCTCCTCGTTCTGGTGATGTTGGTTTCACTATATCTCCGGCCTGCCTTGACAGTGCAAGCGATGCTTACGGTCCCGAAAGCGCATTTTCCGCTATACTCGGCCATACCTTGGATTCGCTGATCGGTTGATGTGGCGCATGACGAAATTGATTGACGAGTTTCGGCGAGGCTGGCTCGGAATATCGCAACCCTCGCTGCCGTTCAGCATTGGCTTTGCGGCATTCTGCATTGCTTCGGCGACCCTGGTGCGATGGTTTCTCTCGCTGATGCGGCCGGATGTGTTTTTCACGCCGTATTTCCCGGCCGTGGTGTTTGCCACCGCGTTCGGCGGCTTTCGGATCGGGATCGCGACGGCTCTGGTCGGCGGCTCGCTGGGCCTGGCCGTCAATTTCAGCGACGCGACGGCTGATTTTGCACGGCTGGTGCTTCTGATCATCTTTCTGATCGTGTGCGGCCTGACCATATGGGGAGTCCAGCACTATCGATCGATCGCCTCGAACCAGCGGGCGATCTCAAAGCGCCTGATCCAGGAACAGGAATACCGCAAGCTCGTGATCGAGGAGTTGCAGCACCGGCTGAAAAACAAGGTATCGACGATCCACGCCGTGGTGCATCAGGTGCTGCAGGAGCAGCCGCAAATCTGGGCCAACCTCGACAAGCGGCTTCGGGCGCTGTCGGCGACCGACGATCTGATCGCCAGGGTCGACGGCAGCGGATGCGATATCAAGGATCTGCTGCTCTCCGAACTCGGGCCTTATGGACATGTCCGCTTTACCCTGAACGGAAACCCGCTGTTCCTTCCCGCCCAGCTGGCGGTGAGCCTTGCGCTGATCTTCCACGAACTGGCCACCAATGCCGGGAAATACGGCGCGTTTTCCTCCGCGCGCGGGTTGTTGCAGGTGTCGTGGTCAGTGACAGGCGATCGCCTCAACATTACCTGGGACGAAACCGAAGGGCCTGCGGTCGGGGCGGTCGGAGAAGCCGGATTCGGCACCAAACTGCTGAAATCGGCGCTCGGGCCTTTCGACGGCAAAACCGAAATCGCGTTTCTGAAGACCGGGATTCACTGCACCATGCAGTGCCGCATCCCCAAAGCCTGACCAGGCTGGCGCGATTCGCCGCCGCCGGAAATTTTCGGCCTCGCGTTGACACTCTGTTAGTGACGATTAGGGCAACGCCGATTTAAAACCCGCGGCGGCGCCGCTGACGCCATCTTTCCGGGTTCCATTTAACTAAAACTACAAGAGACTTGGCCAAAGTCGGCGATCATGCAAAGCGGCCATCAACACGACCAGCAGAATGCCGCGACGGAAGGCGACGAACCCGCGATGGATTCCGAACTGGATATTCTGCGCGACGTTTTCCGGATGCTCCCCCATGGCGTGACGGTTCAGGACGAGCAGGGCCGTTTCCTGCTGATGAACGACGCCGCCGCCGCGCTGTCCTCGCAAGCCCTGGACCAGCGTCGCGAAAACCGGCATCGCATTGCTGCGCTCCGGCCGCGCCGTCGTCGCGGAGGAAAGCGTCACCAACGGCCAGCTCAAGCAGGTCTTTCTCACCACCCATCGGCCGGTTCGGATCGCGGACCGCGACCTGGTGCTGTCAAGCTCGGCCGACATCAGCGAGCAAAAGGCCGTCGAGGATCAGCTGTTCCGGTCGGCCTATTATGACGAGTTGACCGATCTGCCGACGCGGCGGGTGATCGAACACCGGGCCAACAGCCTCTTGCGGCACGGCGAAACGCCCACCGGTTTCGCACTCGCTTTTCTCGACATCGACAATTTCAAGCACATCAACGACTATTACGGTCATGCCATCGGAGACGCGCTGCTGGTCGAAGTCACCAAGCGGCTCGGACTGGACTTGCGTGAATCCGACATGCTGTCGCGGATCAGCGGCGACGAATTCCTGCTGCTGCTCAATCCGGTCCAGAGCCAGCACGAGGTCGCGGAATATATCGACTTCATCCTGCAACGGCTGAAGGCGCCGTTTTTCATCGATGGCTCGGAAATATTCGCTTCTACCTCGATCGGAGTGAGCCTTTATCCCGAACACGGCCGCAACTACCAGGAGCTGCGCCACAACGCCGATATCGCGATGTATCGGGTCAAGCACGACGGCAAGGGCTCCGCGGCGTTCTTCGACGCCAGCATGGAGCGCGAGGCGCTGGCGCGGATGAAGGTCGAGCAGTCGCTGCGGCTGGCCATTCTGGAAAAACGCTTCTGCTGCGCCTTCCAGCCCAAGGTCGACATCAGGACCCAGCAAATCAAGGGCATCGAGGCGCTGGTCCGCCTGCGCGACGACGAGGGTGTCATTCAGGCGCCGGGCACGTTCATCAATCTCGCCGTCGAGTTGGGGTTGATCGATGAATTGACCCACCTGGTTCTGGCTGAAATCGTCAAGTCGATCGATCTGGTCAACGAAACCTTCGGCCCGCATACCATCATCAGCATCAATGTCGCAGCCAAGCAGGCCGGCAATCCCGAATTCATGGG
>NZ_SSMW01000087.1 GCF_004799405.1 Bradyrhizobium sp. | reverse complement strand
GCCCGCGCGCCGGCACCGCGCCGATCAGGGGCATGGTGATGGAGCCGCCGGCATCGATCGCATAGGTGTTGGTGAGGCCTTCCTGGCCAAAGACCACGATCCGCAACTTGTCGCCGGCATCGAGCCGATAGGCTGTGTCGTACGCGACTGGGACAGGCGCTGCCGCATAGGCAACCGGGACTGGCGCGTAAGCCTGCGGCGGCGCCGAGGCAAAACTGGCGCCAAGTGCCGCGAGGGCGCCGCCACCGGAATCGGCAACTGCGGCCGGATAATACGGCGGGCCATACGCCATATCATCGAGATTGCCCTGCGGCTGCGCCACCGCGACCGGACCTGACGTGTGCATGCAGCCCGACAGAGCGAGCGCGGTCATGGCGGCAATGATCGGCAATCGAAACGCGCGAGCAACCCGCACCGGAGCCTTCCCTCATAGCGAGACAGCTCCAGTCTTGCACCGGTTATGGTTAACAAATCGTTTTGGAAGCCGAAGTGGAAACCCGGGGCATGGCCGGTGCGGCCCGAACAGACCTCCTCATGGGTCGGGTTCGCGGTGGCGGCAGTGTTGGCTTCAATACAGGCCTTTAGGCCGAACGCCGCAGCCCGGTTACGGCGGCCAATCCCCGGGGATCAGTCCCGCGAATAACCGATCAGCGGCTTGCGGGGCCGGAACAGCAGCATCAGCAAAATCCCCACGATCCCCAGCACGGCAAAAACCGGCTGGTCCAGCAGAATCTTGATGACGCTGTTCCAAAGCCAGGGTGCGTGACCCTCCACCCAGGTCCGGAAGGCCTGCTGGCTGGATTGATGGATGTCGTTCCAGAATTGACCGAACCGGGTGAACCGCAAGGTCTGGTCGGCGACCCAGCGCGCCCCGTCATAGACCATGAAAATGAATCCGCAGGCCAGCAGCAGCAGCCCCACCAGTCGGAAAAAACCGCGGATCATGCGTCACCCTATATATGTCGCGCCCGGAATGCCGTCAGCCATTACCGGGCCTTACCGGGAAATTCAACCTCATCAGCGCCTTATCGGCGTTTTCCAGGCGCGCTTGCCGGCGGCGAGGAACCCGGAAGGCGTTGACGCTGCAAAGCGCCCCCTTTATAAGACCGGCAATGGCGGCGGGCGCAATCCTGCCGCCGCTGTTCTTTGAGCGGCGCCGTGCTGTGGGCATCTCAGCTCCGAAAATGGCATTCTCTCGCAGAACGTCCCGAACAACACACCAGCGTCGATCACGCGGTTGAACGGCCGGCGCGCATAAGCCCGACCACCCGCTACCGATTTACCGCCGAAGGATATTTGAGAACATGGCCAATACGACTTCTGCCAAGAAGGCTACGCGCAAGATTGCCCGCCGTACCATCATCAATAAGTCGCGCCGCACCCAGATGCGCGGTTCGGTCCGCATTGTCGAAGAAGCGATCAAGAGCGGCGACCGCGACGCGGCGTTGAAGGCGATGGCGCGCGCGGAGCCCGAACTCATGCAAGCAGCGCAGCGCAACATCATTCACAAGAACAATGCGAGCCGAAAGGTCTCCCGGCTCGCTCATCAGATTGCCAAGCTGGCGAAATGAACTGATTGAAAAAGATATTCGTCAAAAAGCCCGGCAGTGCCGGGCTTTCATTTTCAAGCGCATGTTGCTCCACGACCGGTTGCGTTAGACAATTCTTCTCCGGCGTATCTTTACCTGGTGCAATTCTGTCGCACCTGAAACTCCGGCTGCAGAAATTCCTGCGCGGCCGAGACGGCGTCGACGCTCTCCATTGAACAACCCCTCGCTGAAATCGCAATCGGCTGGTCGCGCCGCACTTTGGCCCTCGCGTCGCCTGGGTTGAGGGTTACCCTGTTCCGATGCGCAAAAAAATGTGCGTTTGCGTAGTCACTTATCGGCATAGCGCGGCTCGGTTGTTCAAAAATGGCAGGGCGCCGCATCCGAAGATAACCAATTTATGAAAATGTTTTGGACTGTGGCTTAAAATATGACGCCGGTCCGACATGGCGAATCTGCAGGCATTTTCAGAACCTTGCCGCTGGGCCGGAAAGGCGCGGCCTGATTTGGCGCGCGCCGCACCGATTGGCGGCGGCATCGGTCGAATGATTTACGTTGCGGGAAATAAGGCGTGCTTGTATTTCTTAATACGTCGCGACGCCCACGGCTCTTCAGACCAGCGCGGTTTAAGGACTGGGGCGGACGTGCAAATCGGCGGCGGTGTGCACGTTAGCGGCGCTTTCCAGCGATGCTTAGGTTGTAACTCATAGCAATATGAGGATGGTCGTTCTGTGTCGAAATTTCTCAAGCGTGGCATTGTCGCCCCGCTGGCTTTGAACAAGAGAGATACGCACCGACGAACCACAACCGCAGCGCCGGAGGTGCAGGGAATGACGGGTTGAGAACGGGCTAAGGTAAACGGCAAGCGATCCTGAAAAGTTTGGCGGTCAGGCGTCGCAGCTGAATTGGAACACATCTGGGATGACAACTTGCCGCGAGCAATCACGGTGAGTGGGGGAGGTAGCATGCTTTACAGAACCACCGTGGTATTCGATCAAACGCCATTTTCAGCTGATACGGCATTAAACGCCGCCTGGGCGCGGCCCCCTACGCGAATTCCGGACCGGCCGTCGAGTACGCGCTGACCTCGCGAACGCTTCCCCTTCCAGCCTGACCATCGCTGCCCGCGGCATTTCGCCGAACGGCTGGTCTATGGCCGGAGACGAAGGCTCGCTTGAGGTCGCGTCGCGCGGACAACCCCCGCGCGGCGGCTTCGCCGACAGAATTTACTCCATCAGAAAAGTCGTCAGGCAATGACAAATACGGAACAGGATCGCTGGTCACGCGTGAAAGGTAGGTTGCGTTCGAGCGTGGGAGAAGACGTCTATACGAGCTGGTTCGCGCGAATGGACCTGGAAAGCGTGCAGCCGGAGAGCGTCCATCTTTCGGTGCCGACGCGATTTCTCAAGAGCTGGATCCAGGCGCATTATGCCGAGCGCGTGCTGACCTGCTGGCAGGCCGAGATGCCGGAAGTGCACCGGATCGACCTCACCGTGCGTAGCGCGATGCGATGCGCGGCACCTGCCAAGGAAGTCGCCGTGCCCGGCGACCAGCGCCGCAACGATCGTCATGACGGCCGCCCGGCGCCCGAGTTGCGCGCCACGGCGATCGCGCCGGTCTCGGCCAGCCACGACGCCCTCGGCGGTTCGCCGCTCGATCCGCGCCTGACCTTCGGAAGTTTTGTGATCGGCCGCTCCAACACGCTGGCCCACGCCGCGGCGCGCCAGGTTGCCGAAGGACGGCGCGGCGACAGCGTGATGTTCAATCCGCTGTACATTCACGCCGGCGTCGGGCTCGGCAAAACTCACCTGTTGCAGGCGGTGACATGGGCCGGCAATTCCGGCAGCGAACGCAAGGTGCTTTATCTCACCGCCGAAAAATTCATGTACGGCTTTGTCGCCGCACTCAAAACGCAGACCGCGCTGGCCTTCAAGGAAGCGTTGCGCGGCATCGACGTGCTTGTGATCGACGACCTGCAATTCCTGCAGGGTAAATCGACCCAGGCCGAATTCTGTCACACCCTGAATGCGCTGATCGACGCCGGCCGGCAGGTGGTGATCGCAGCCGATCGTCCGCCTTCCGACCTGGAGAGTCTCGACGACCGCGTCCGCTCGCGTCTCGCCGGCGGCCTGGTGGTCGAGATGGGATCGCTCGGCGAGGAGTTGCGGCTCGGAATCCTCAAATCTCGCGTGGCAGCGGCCCGCGCGCATCATGCAAGCTTCGATGTGCCGGCGCCGGTGCTGGATTATCTCGCCCGCACCATCACCCATAACGGCCGCGATCTCGAAGGCGCCATCAATCGCCTTTTGGCGCACAGCAAACTCAACGCGCAGCCGGTCACCCTGGAAATGGCCGAGCGCGAGGTGCGCGACCTGATCCGTCCGCAGGAACCCAAGCGGATCAAGATCGAGGACATTCAACGGGTGGTAGCCCGGCAATATAATGTGAGCCGCTCCGACCTGTTGTCCTCGCGCCGCACCGCCAATGTGGTTCGCCCGCGGCAGGTCGCGATGTATCTGGCCAAGACGCTGACCTTGCGTTCGCTGCCCGAAATCGGCCGCCGGTTCGGCGGGCGCGACCACACCACGGTGCTGCACGCCGTGCGCAAGATCGAGGCGCTGGTCGCCAAGGACGTGGCGTTGTCCGAAGAGGTCGAATCGCTGAAGCGCCAGTTGCAGGAGTGAACGCTCCGTTCCGAAGCGGCGCGGTTTCGGACTGGTCGACCCGCGGACGCCGGAACCCATATTCCCGCGTGCTTTCGTCACGGCTGATAGCCCCGGCATTTGCCGGGGCTATCAGCGGGTTTCCCTGCAAAACGTGGGGGACGGCCTCACGCATCTCTTGCGCTTGTTGGCCATCCGCGCCACCTTGGGCTCCCCCCAAAGGGCTTGATCCAGTCCAGCTTCGATCAGGCTTTTCGGGTTTCAGACGCCGCGGCGCGCCCTTGGCCGCCCGGCTTTTCCATCTTACGATCAGGCGGGTATTGCAATGAAGGTCACCGTCGAACGCGCGCAACTCCTGAAATCGCTGGGCCATGTGCATCGCGTGGTCGAGCGCCGCAATACCATTCCGATTCT
Organism: Bradyrhizobium sp.; assembly: GCF_004799405.1. GTDB lineage: Bacteria > Pseudomonadota > Alphaproteobacteria > Rhizobiales > Xanthobacteraceae > Bradyrhizobium. The sequence goes on along the minus strand of NZ_SSMW01000087.1, from coordinate 5,083 downwards.
CGGCAATGTGCTGATCCGCGCCGAAGGCGCCCGGCTGTCGCTGAAGGCCACCGACCTTGACCTTGAAGTGACGGAAACGCTGGCGGCGGAAGCCGGAACCGGCGGCTCCACCACCGTGCCGGCGCACATGTTTTACGACATCGTGCGCAAGTTGCCCGACGGCGCCCAGATCGTGCTGGAAGGCGACGGCGACCGCTCGATGCTGGCGATCCGCGCCGGCCGGTCGCGTTTCACGTTGCAGACGCTGCCCGAAAGCGATTTCCCCGATCTCGCCGCCGGCGACATGACGCATTCGTTCACGCTGGCCGCGGCCGACATGAAACGGTTGATCGACCGTACCCAATTTGCGATATCGACCGAGGAGACCCGCTACTACCTCAACGGCATCTATCTGCACACCGCCGGCAGCGCCAAGGCGGCGACGTTGCGCGCGGTCGCGACCGACGGTCATCGTCTGGCGCAGGTCGATCTTGCCTTGCCCAAGGGCGCCTCAGGCATGCCCGGCGTGATCGTGCCGCGCAAAACCGTCGGCGAAGTGCAGCGGTTGATCGAGGACAACGAGGCGGAGGTCGGAATCGAACTGTCGCAGGGCAAGATTCGCTTCACCATCGGCAATGTCGTGCTGACCTCGAAATTGATCGACGGCACGTTTCCCGATTACGGCCGCGTCATTCCGCAGAACAACGACAAGGAGCTGGTTGTCGACAAGAAGGATTTCGAGGCCGCGGTGGATCGCGTCTCGACGATTTCGAGCGAGCGCGGCCGCGCCGTCAAACTGTCGCTGTCCGCCGGCAAGCTGGTGCTGTCGGTAACCAATCCGGATTCCGGCAGCGCGACCGAAGAGCTCGAGGTCGAATACGCCTCCGACGCGCTCGATATCGGATTCAATTCGCGCTATCTGCTCGATATCGCAGCCCAGATCGAGGGCGAGGTCGCAGTGCTGAAACTGGCCGACCCGGGCTCGCCGACGCTGGTGCAGGACAAGGATTCCAAGGGCGCGCTCTACGTGCTGATGCCGATGCGGGTGTGACGACCGTCATTGCCAGCGAAAAACGCGACGCCCGGCCAACAGTTGCGGTCGTCATACCCGCGAAAGCGGGTATCCAGTAATCGCCGGTGCGAATGAAATCTTGGACAGCACAGCGTACTGGATCATCCGCCTTCGCGGATGATGACGTCAGAAGTTGCGGCCACTCTTTCCGGCGCGTTCGCAAGCCCGGCAATGACGCGTAGCATGACCCCCTCCCGCATCCACCGGCTGACACTGACCCACTTCCGCAACTACCGCGCGGCGAGCCTGGAGGCGCGCGGCAACATGGTGGTGCTGGTCGGCCCGAATGGCGCCGGCAAGACCAACTGCATCGAGGCGATCTCGTTTCTGTCGCCGGGACGCGGCCTGCGCCGCGCCACGCTTGAGGATGTCGCCGACAATCAGGGCGACGGCTCCTGGGCGGTATCCGCCGAGGTCGAGGGCGCGCTCGGTCTTGCGACGCTGGGCACCGGCATCGACGCGCGGCCCGCCGACGGGGAATCCGCCACCAGCCGGCGCTGCCGGATCGACCGCGAGCCGGTGACGTCGGCGGCGGCATTCGGCGATCACCTGCGCATGGTGTGGCTGACGCCGGCGATGGACGGACTGTTCATGGGCGCGGCATCGGAGCGGCGGCGGTTTTTCGACCGCCTGGTGCTCGCCATCGACAGCGAGCATTCGAGCCGGGTATCGGCGCTCGACCGGTCGCTGCGATCGCGCAACCGACTGCTCGAGGTGCGCAATTACGACGACCATTGGTGCGATGCGATCGAGCGCGAAACCGCCGAACTCGCCGTCGCGGTAGCCGCGATGCGCGGCCAGACCGCGATACGGCTAGCGGCGACGCTGCGCGCGCGCGGCCAGGCCTCGGTCTTTCCGTCCGCGCTGATCATGCTCGACGGCTGGATGGAAAACGCGCTGATCAGCGAACCCGCCACGGCGATCGAGGATCGCTACCGCGAGATCCTGCGTGTCAACCGCGCCCGCGACGCCGCGGCAGGCCGCACCCTCGACGGTCCGCATCTCACCGATCTTCAGGTGATCTACGCGCCGAAGAACATGCCGGCCCGCGATGCCTCCACCGGCGAGCAGAAGGCGCTTTTGATCGGGCTGGTGCTGGCGCACGCCGGTCTGGTCGCGGAGATGACCGGCATCACCCCGCTCCTGCTGCTCGACGAGGTGGTGGCGCATCTCGACCCCGACCGGCGCGTGGCGCTGTTCAATGAACTGGCAAAGCTCGGCGCCCAGGTCTGGATGACCGGCGCCGACCCTGCGGCTTTCACCGACGTCGGCGCCACAGGCGAAATTTTCGACGTCGATTCCGGTCGTATCGCCCGCCGCGGCTGACGGCGCCGACAGCTTCCGGCAGCCCAGAAAACCGGATTTTCAAGGGCGGGAATCAACGCCCGAATCAGGCTTTTGCAGGCCTTCCGAATCGGCTTCGGCATACCTTGAAAAACCATCAAAAAATCCCATTTATTCAACAGCTTGTTGATAGAGACTTTGCGCTAGGCGCGTTGCGCCTTTCATGGCACAAATAACCAATCAGCGCCTGATTTTGCGCCGCTGATTCGGGACATCCTCGAAGGCCTCACATGACAGAACCTGCCCGGCAATCGATCGCCGATACTGAGCATTCCATTCCTATCGAATACGGCGCGGAATCGATCCGGGTTTTGAAAGGCCTCGATGCCGTGCGCAAGCGGCCGGGCATGTATATCGGCGACACCGATGACGGTTCCGGCCTGCATCACATGGTCTATGAGGTCGTCGACAACTCCATCGACGAAGCGCTGGCCGGCCACGCCACCTCGGTAGAGGTCGTGCTCAACGCCGACGGTTCGGTCACCGTACGCGACGACGGCCGCGGCATTCCGGTCGACATTCACAAGGGCGAAGGCATTTCCGCGGCCGAGGTCATCATGACCCAACTGCATGCCGGCGGAAAATTCGACCAGAATTCCTACAAGGTGTCCGGCGGGCTGCACGGCGTCGGCGTCTCCGTCGTCAACGCGCTGTCAAGCAAGCTGCAATTGCGGGTCTGGCGCGACGGCAAGGAGCACTACATCGAATTCGCCCATGGCGACGCGGTGGCGCCGCTCAAGGTGGTGGGCGACGCCAATGGCAAGCGCGGCACCGAGGTGACGTTCACCGCCTCCACCGAAACCTTCACCAACATCGAATATGATTTTGCGACGCTGGAACATCGCCTGCGCGAGCTCGCCTTCCTGAATTCCGGCGTCAACATCGTGCTCTCCGACATGCGCCACGCGGTCGAGAAGCGCGAGGAGATGCGTTATAACGGCGGTGTCGAGGAGTTCGTGAAATATCTCGACCGCAACAAGAAGCCGATGGTGCCTGCCCCGATCATGATCAATGCCGAGCTGAACGGGATCGGCGTCGAGGCCGCGCTGTGGTGGAACGACAGCTATCATGAGAATGTGCTGTGCTTCACCAACAACATTCCGCAGCGCGACGGCGGCACCCATCTGGCCGGCTTCCGCGGCGCACTGACGCGTCAGGTCAATGGCTATGCCGACGCCATCGCCAAACGGGAAAAGATCGCGCTGACCGGCGACGATTGCCGCGAGGGCCTCACTGCGGTGCTCTCGGTAAAAGTCCCCGACCCGAAATTCTCCTCGCAGACCAAGGACAAGCTGGTTTCCTCGGAAGTCCGTCCGGTGGTCGAGAACGTCCTCAACGAAGCCCTGGCGGCATGGTTCGAGGAACACCCCGCCGAGGCCAAAATCATTGTCAGCAAGGTGGTGGAGGCCGCGGCCGCCCGCGAGGCTGCGCGAAAAGCGCGCGAGCTGACGCGGCGCAAGGGTGCGCTCGACGTGGCCTCGCTGCCAGGCAAGCTCGCCCCGTGCCAGGAAAAGGATCCCGCCAAATCAGAGATGTTCATCGTCGAGGGCGATAGCGCCGGCGGCAGCGCCAAGATGGGCCGCAACCGCGAATTCCAGGCGGTGCTGCCGCTGCGCGGCAAGATCCTCAATGTCGAGCGCGCGCGCTTCGACAAGATGCTGGGTTCCGAGCAGATCGGCACGCTGATCACGGCGCTCGGCACCGGCATCGGCCGCGACGACTTCGACCTCTCCAAGCTGCGCTATCACAAGATCATCCTGATGACCGACGCCGACGTTGACGGCGCCCATATCCGCACGCTGCTGCTGACGTTCTTCTTCCGCCAGATGCCGTCGCTGATCGAAGGCGGTTACCTCTATATCGCGCAGCCGCCGCTCTACAAGGTGACCCGCGGCAAGTCCGAGCAATACCTCAAGGACGAGCGAGCGCTGGAAGACTACCTGATCTCCACAGGCCTCGACGACTGCGTCTTCAAGCAGGCGTCGGGCGAGGAGCGCAGCGGCCGCGATTTGCTGGCGCTGGTGGAAGATGCCCGGATCATCCGCGGCACCCTGCACAAGCTGCACAGCCGCTACAATCGCAAGGTGATCGAACAGGCCGCGATCGCAGGCGTCATGAATCCGCGGATCACCGGCGACATCGAGACCGCCAACGCCGCTGCCGGCTACATCGCGCGACGGCTCGATGCGCTGGCCGATGAGGTCGAGCGCGGCTGGACCGGGCGCTTCACCGAAGGCGAAGGTTTCCTGTTCGAACGCACCGTGCGCGGCGTCAAGGATGTCGCCGTGATCGACGACGCGCTGCTCGGCTCCGCCGACGCCCGCAAGCTCGACGATTTCGCCGCCGCCCTGCAGGAAGCCTATCCAAAGCCGGGCCTGTTGCGCCGGAAGGATGCCGAAACCACCATCCATGGCCCGGTCAGCCTGTTCGAGGCGGTGACCGACGCCGGCCGCAAGGGCGTCGTGCTGCAGCGCTACAAAGGCCTCGGCGAAATGAACCCGGAACAGCTCTGGGAGACCACGCTGGACACCAACGCGCGTTCGCTGCTGCAGGTAAAGGTCAAGGAGGTCGACGAGGCCGACGACATCTTCACCAAGCTGATGGGCGACGTGGTCGAGCCGCGCCGCGAATTCATCCAGGATAATTCGCTCAGCGCCAATGTCGACGTGTGAGAACGGGGCCGGCCGG
>NZ_SSMW01000086.1 GCF_004799405.1 Bradyrhizobium sp. | reverse complement strand
GATATAGGGTAGCGAAAGCAGATCCAGCAGAACATTGACAGGAGACAACATCCAGAGAAGGACGCCATTGCCGAGGAAATAGCGTCGTATCGTGGACAGGCTGAGGTTGGTATTGCGGCTGACGTCGTAAGCACCACAGAGCGCATAGAGCAACGCGATCTTGGGAAAGAAATACACGACCGGACCGTACGCGCAGAAAGGAATGATCACGCGTCGGAGCGAAAGCTTCCAAATTCGCTTTAGCCGCGCTCGGCTCTTCGACGGTTCGCTTAGCGTGATACTCATGCTCGCCTCACGGAAATGGCTGCGACTTAGGTCTTCTCAGATCGGCACCGATATCGGCCTGACGAGCCCGCGGTCCCTCTTAAAACTTCCCGGCCGATCGGGCAAGGTCGGGCAGGGCGCTTGATAGATGGAACAGTGGTGTTGTTTGCAGTGCGGTTTCATCGTATGCGAACAGCATGGTTGAAATCGTCCAACCCCGGCGCTTTGGGACAGGCCAACAGCCTGCGAAACCTGCCAATTCCAGCCGCAGGCTGATCGCCGCGTTCGACTTTGCGACGGCCAGTCACTGGCGCGCGATCGTATTCCTGGCGCTGTGCGGGCTGGTGTTTTTCCTGCCCGGCTTTTTCAACATGCCGCCGATCGATCGCGACGAGGCGCGGTTCGCGCAGGCCACCAAGCAGATGGTCGAAACCGGCGATTTCGTCGACATCCGGTTCCAGGATGACGTGCGCTACAAAAAGCCGGTCGGCATATACTGGCTGCAGGCCGCGGCCGTCGAAACCGCTTCGGCGCTGGGCTTGCCGCGCGCCGAACTGCGCATCTGGTTGTACCGCGTTCCATCCCTGATCGGCGCGATCGGCGCAGTCCTGCTGACTTACTGGACTGCGCTTGCTTTCTTGACGCGACGCGGGGCGGCGTTCGCTGGGCTGATGATGTGCAGTTGCGTGGCGCTTGGCGTCGAAGCGCGGTTGGCCAAGACCGACGCGATGCTGTTGCTGACGGTCGTCGCAGCGATGGGGGCGCTGGCCCGGGTCTATTTGTCGTGGCAGCGGGGCGAGGATCCCGCGCATCCGCCATGGAGCTGGCCGGCAATCTTCTGGACCGCGCTTGCGGGGGGCATCCTGCTCAAGGGTCCGCTTATCCTGATGGTGGTGGTGCTGACGATCGCCACGCTGGCGGTCCTCGACCGGTCCGCGGCATGGCTTTGGCGTCTGCGCCCGATATGGGGCCTGATGTGGATGCTGGTTCTGGTGCTGCCGTGGTTCATCGCGATCTTCTGGCGCTCCGGTAATGCATTTTTCACCGACTCGATCGGCGGCGACATGTTGGCCAAACTTGCCGCGCAGGAATCGCACGGCGCGCCACCCGGAACCTATCTGCTGCTGTTTTGGCTCACGTTCTGGCCAGGAGCGCCGCTGGCCGGGATGGCGGCGCCGGCAGTCTGGCGGGCGAGGCGGGAGCCCGGCGCGCAGTTCCTGCTGGCATGGTTGATCCCTTGCTGGATCGTGTTCGAGATCGTGCTGACCAAACTGCCGCATTACGTGCTGCCGCTCTATCCGGCGATCGCAATCCTGACCATCGGCACACTTGAGCGCCGGGTGCTGTCGCGATCCTGGTTGAAGCGAGGCACGGCCTGGTGGTTTATCATTCCTGCCGTCACCTCGGTTGCAGCCGTCGTCGGCGCGATCGTATTGACCCGCCAGCCGGTATTTCTGGTGTGGCCGCTCGCCGCCGCGGCGCTGATTTTCGGCCTGTTCGCGTGGTGGCTGTACGACGACAATCGCGCCGAGCGCTCGCTGCTGAATGCGGTGATCGCAGCGTTCTTCATGGCCGCGTCGATCTATGGCGTGGTGATGCCGGCGCTGACACCGCTGTTCCCAAGCGCCGAGATCGCACACGCGCTGCGCAACGTCGTTTGCGTCGGGCCAAAAGCCGCCGCCGCCGGCTTCCACGAGCCAAGCCTGGTATTCATGACCGGCACCGACACCCTGCTGACCGATGGATCGGGTGCGGCAGACTTCCTCAACCACGGCAGTTGCCGGTTTGCGCTGGTGGAAGCACGCAGCGAACGCTATTTTGTCCAGCGTGCCGAAGCCATCGGTTTGCGCTACGATATCGCCGACCGCATCGAGGGCTACAATATTTCGCAGGGAAGGGCGATTTCCGTCGCCATATACCGCTCCGAAGGCACGGAGTAAGATGCCTGCTCGGGCCGGCGTCGGCGAAACGTCGAATTATTTCGCTCAGCTCTTCGCTTTGGTGCGGCAGTCGGTGGCGCGACTGGCGCGGCCTCCTTCGCATTCGCGGCGCGCCGAGGCGGCGCGAAGAGCGGCGCGCCATGTGTTGCTGCTGGCGGCGATCCTCGGGGCGGTCATCATCGCGCTGATGTACGCGCTGGACGTGCCCGAGATCAGGCTGATGCCGCCGCGCGGCACCGCAGCCCTTTGGCCGGTCCGGATCCTGACCGATTTCGGCAGGGCGGCCTTCGTGCTGTGGCTGCTGGCAGCGATGTTATTCGCGGTTGCGCTTGCTTATCCGCGCGTGCGCGGAACCTCGCGATCGCTGCTGATCGGCTTTGCCACCCGGCTGCAGTTTCTGTTGCTGGCGGTAGCGGTGCCGCTGTTCGCCGGCGAACTCATCAAATGGATCGTCGGGCGCGGCCGCCCCTTCGTCGGCGGCGAAGCCGACGCCTTCAAATTCGCGCACTTCGCGGGAACCGAGGCCTATGCCAGCTTTCCATCGGCGCACGCGATCACAGCCTTCGCGCTGGCTTTTGCCATATCGGCGGTCTGGCCGCAGGCGCGGGCCGCGATGACCGTCTACGCCATCCTGATTGCCTTGAGCCGCCTGGTGCTGCTGGCCCATCATCCGAGCGACGTGGTCGCGGGAGCGTTGATCGGGGTGATCGGCGCGATGTTTGTGCGATACTGGTTTGCCGCCCGCCGTCTGGGGTTTGCCATTCATCGCGGTGGCGTGATCGTGCCGCTTGTCGGACCCTCATTCGGCCACCTCAAAAGGGTTGCCCGCGACGCATTCGCCCCATAAGAAGCGGACACTGCCGGGTATCGGACGACGCATTGCCGGCAGCAAGCCAACGCAAACCCGACGCCAACGAAGAGTATTGATTTGCCACCTTCTGATCCAGCCGCGGTGAACGTTTCCGTCGTTGTTCCCGTGCGCAATGAAGCGGGGAATGTGGCGCCGCTGATCGCCGAGATCGCCGCTGCGCTCGATGGCCGGTACGCCTATGAGATCATCTACGTCAATGACGGCTCGACCGATGCGACCGCCGAACAACTTGCGGCGATCATGAAACAGCGCGGAAATCTGCGCCGGATCGATCACGCGATATCGTCCGGTCAGTCGGCGGCGGTGCGCAGCGGGGTCCGCGCCGCGCGCGGCGCCATCGTGGCGACGCTCGATGGCGACGGCCAAAACAACCCGGCGTTCCTGCCGGACCTGATTTCCGCGATCGAGAACGGCGGCGACCGGGTCGGGCTTGCCGCCGGCCAGCGGGTCGGGCGCAAGGACACGGGGTTCAAGAAGATCCAGTCGCGCATTGCCAACAGCGTGCGCAACGCGATCCTGCGCGACGGCACCCGCGACACCGGCTGCGGGTTGAAGGCGTTCCGGCGCGAGGTGTTCCTGTCGATGCCTTATTTCGACGGGCTGCATCGTTTCCTGCCGGCGCTGATGCGCCGCGAGGGTTACGAGATCGCCTATGTCGACGTGGTCGATCGTCCCCGGCATTCCGGCGTGTCGAATTACGGCTTTTTCGACCGGCTGTGGATCGGGATCATGGATCTCGCAGGGGTGTGGTGGCTGATCCGCCGCAAGAAGCCGACACCGGTTGCCATTGAGGTGCAGCGATGTTGATCCAGTACGGACAGGACCTCAGCAATTACCTTTACGACGTTTTCGTCGCCAAGTTCGATTTCTGGCTCGCCTTCGGCCTGGTCGCGCAATTGCTGTTCACGGCGCGCTTCCTGGTGCAGTGGATTTCGAGCGAGCGGGCCGGCCAGAGCGTGGTGCCGATGGCGTTCTGGTTTTTCTCGATGGGCGGCGGCCTGATGACGCTGGTCTACGGCATCGTCAAACGCGAGCCGGTGATCATTCTCGGGCAGGCGATGGCCACCGTGATCTATGTCCGCAACATCATGTTGATTGTGAAGAATCACGCCAGCGGATCCAGGACGCTGGACCGTTGACCCGCTGAAGGCGGCGACCGCGCTGCCACATCGCTTTCAGCGTTACATCCGCTGGCGTAGGTTCCGACTGACTCTTGCCAACAACCCCACCTGGAATGCGGCGACAGGAGACAAGCAATGCCTGAAATCGACAGGGTATTTGCGAGATCGAAGCCAGGGACGCCGATGGGCTGGAGGCTGCGACCGACTACGCGGCGTCCAGGATTGCGAGTAGACATGGAAGCGGCGAGGTTGCCGCAAAAATTCAGGCGCACGTAATCGTGGCCGTGGCCTAGAGCACCGGGTAAGACCGCTAGCGGCCCGCTGACGGCGCCGGCAGCGCCGCGACATCGGTTTCGGCGCTCTTCTCGACGGGGGCCAGTTCGCCCGCCGCATCCAGCACGGAGTAGGCCACCGAGCAGATATGCGAATGAATGCGCCGCAGGTCGCGCAGCACGTCGAGATGCAGCGAGGTGGTTTCAAGCGTCTCGGGCCGTCCCTCGCGCAGGCGGTCGAGGTGTCGTTCGGTCGCCGCCAATTCGGTATTGCGCAACGCGGCTTTCTCCATGAGCAGCTTGCGCGCTTGGTCGATATCGCCCGACATGAACACGCCGAAGGCGATCCGCAAGGAATCCATGGTTCGCTTGTGGAATGCCGACAATTCCTCGGCGCCCTCGGGCGAGAACTGGAACCTGCGCTTGATCTTCTTGGTCGCAAGCTCGCTCAGATTCTTGTCGATGATATCGCCGATGTGCTCGAGATTGATGGTGAAGGAAATTATCTCCATCGCCCGCCGTCCCTCGCGCTCGTCGAGACTGCCGCGCGTCAGCTTGGTGACGTAGAGCTTGATCGCCTCGTCGAGATTGTCGACGCTGTTGTCCATCCGCGACACCTGATCCACCAAAGCGCGATCGTTGGTCATGATGGCGGCCATCACCTTGCGCAGCATGACTTCGACGAGATCGCCCATGTGCAGCGTCTCGCGCGCGGCATCCGCCAAAGCGAGCGAGGGCGTTTCAAGCGCGCTCTCGTCGAGATAGCGCGGCTGCGACGGGTCGGCTTCCTGATGGCGATTTGGCAGAAGTTTTTCCAGCAATAGCGCCATGCCGTCGAGCAGGCCGATGAAGATAATCGCGGTCGCCAGGTTGAACGCGATGTGAAATTCAGCCGTCATCCGGGCGAGGTCGGGTTGCCAGGCCTGCAATACTTCGGTGATCGGACGCAGCAATGGCGCGACCAGCAGCACGCCGACCAGCCGGTTGACGAGGTTGCCGAGCGGCAGGCGGTAACTTGCGGGATCGTCCCGGCGCGCGCCCTCGAAAACCGGATTGATCGCGCTGCCGATATTGGCGCCCAGCACCAGCGCCAGCGACGCATAGGGCGAGATGAAATGCGCGTAGGCCAGCGACATGACCAGAAGAACGCTGGCCACGCTGGAATGCACCGCCCAGGTGACGACCGCGCCGATGATAATGCAGAGAACGGGATCGCCGGTGACGGCGCTCATGAAGACGCGCATGCCCTGTGCATTTTCCGCCGGTGCCAGCGTGTCGAGTAGGATGTGCAGCGCCAGCAGCATCAGGCCGAGACCGATCGAGACCCGGCCGATGTCCTTGATGCGCGAGCGCGCGCCGCTGCGGAACGCGACTAGGCCGAGAATGAAGAGCACGGGGGCGGCGGCGGCGATGTTGAAGGACAGGACCTGGACGATCAGGGTGGTGCCGACATTGGCGCCGAGCATGATGGCAAGCGCGGGGACCAGGCCGACCAGTCCCTCGGCCGTGAATGAACTCGTGATCAGGGCGGTCGCGGTGCTGCTCTGCAGGAGCGCCGTCAGGCCGATGCCTGCGGCAAAGGCGGCGAAGCGATTTCTCAACGCCTTCGCCAGCAGCACGCGCAGGTCGGGACCGAACGCGCGCAGGATTCCGCTGTGGACCATGTGCAGGCCCCACAGCAGCAGCGCCACGCCGCCCATCAGGTCGAGAAGAACCAGGCTTCCCATCGATTTCCGTTTCCGAATTCGAGTCGAACGATCAGGCTACCGCCAAATGACGACGGATCAACCGTTTTATTGGCGTGATGGTTCCTGAAGGGCGGTGCCTTAGAAGGTCTCGTCGCGGCTAGATCGCAGCGTTGAAGGCGGCGAACCCACGCTCGAGGTCGGCCTTGAGATCCTCGACGTTCTCCAGCCCGATGTGGAGCCGCAGTGTCGGACCGCCCGGCGCCCATGTGGTGGCCGAACGATAGGCTGCGCAATCGAAGGGAATCACAAGGCTCTCGAAGCCGCCCCATGAAAAGCCCATGCCGAATAGCTTGACGGTGTCGAGCAGCCTGTCGACGGCCTGCTGTGGCGCCGGCTTGAGGACGATACTGAACAGGCCGGATGCGCCGGTAAAATCCCGTTTCCAGATGGCGTGGCCGGGATCGCTTTCCAGAGCCGGGTGCAGCACCCTGATGACCTCGGGCCGTGCCGCGAGCCATCGCGCCATCTCGAGTCCGGATTGATGGTGCTGCGCCAGCCGTACCGCGAGCGTGCGCAAGCCACGCAGCGCCAGAAACACGTCGTCCGGTCCGGCGCAGACGCCGAGGAGCTGGATCGCTTCGGCAACCTGCGGCCATGCCTTGGCGTTGGCCGAAATCGTGCCGAACATGATGTCGGAATGTCCGCCGATATACTTGGTCGCGGCCTGCATGCTGATATCGACGCCCTGTTCCAGCGAACGGTGAAACAGCGGCGTTGCCCAGGTGTTGTCGTCGATGACAAGCGCGCCGCGCGCATGCGCCGCGGCCGCGATGGCGGGAATGTCGGGCATTTCGAACGATTGCGATCCCGGCGCTTCGACCAGCACCGCTTTGGTGTTGGGCTTGAACAATTCGGCGATGCCGGCACCGATCATGGGATCGAAGTAGGTGATCTCGACGCCATAGCGCGCCAGCAAGCCGTTGCAGAAATTGCGGGACGGACGGTAGACGTTGTCGCAGACCAGCAGATGATCGCCGGTTTTCGCCACCGCCAGCAACGTCGTGCTGATGGCCGACAGCCCCGACGGGGTCAGACCGACGCCCGCGCATTGCGAGCCCTCGAGCGCCATCAGCGCTTGCTGCAGCGCCCTGGTGGTCGGGGTTCCGCGGCGGCCATACTGGAACTCGCCGCGATGGGCACGCAAATCTTCCGCGGTGGGGTAGAGCACGGTCGAGCCGTGGACCACCGGCGGGTTGACGAAGCCCTTTTGCGCCTCGGTGTCGCGGCCGGCCGTGATCAGCAGGGTTTCCGCCTTCAGCGGGGTCGATCCGTGGTCATCCCTTGAAAAACTCATGCGCGCGCCGCCACCAACACCGTTTTGCCGCAGCCGCGACGCCCTACGAAGGTCCGCCGGGGCGGCGGGTTCGGGCCGGTTCTTTAATAACAGGACACAGAACAGGGCCGTCAACCCCTTGACCCGGCTCGCCAGTCGTTCTGTGATGCTTGGCAGTTATTCAATCGCCGCACGTTGAGGGGCCTGCCGCGACCTTCGATCCATCGCTTGACCGGACTGCGCGCCAGAGGGCGTGTCGGCCCGGCATTTGCAGGGGATCGATCGCGAGGGTTGGCCCGTCAGCGCGAGCGGTGCTAAGCAAACGTTCCCGGACGACGACCCTTTGAAAGGCTTTGCCATGAAACGTGTATCGCTGGTTTTCACTCTTGCACTTGCCGCCGGCCTTTCGACGGGGGCCGCCACCGCGCAAACCCTCAAGACGGTCAAGGACCGGGGCACGCTGTCGTGCGGCGTCAGCCAGGGCTTGCCGGGCTTTTCGTCACCCGACGACAAGGGTAACTGGACCGGCCTCGACGTCGATATCTGTCGCGCACTTGCCGCCGCCATCTTCGACGATCCGACCAAGGTGAAGTTCGTGCCCCTGTCGGCCAAGGATCGTTTCACGGCGTTGCAGTCCGGCGAGATCGACGTGCTCTCGCGCAACACGACCTGGACCTTGTCGCGCGATACCTCGCTCGGCGCCAATTTTACCGGGGTGACCTATTATGACGGCCAGGGCTTCATGGTGAAGAAATCGCTCAAGGTGAATTCCGCGCTGGAGCTCAACAGCGCATCGGTTTGCGTGCAGACCGGCACCACCACCGAGCAGAATCTCGCCGACTACTTCAAAAGCAACAACATGAAGTACGAGGTAATAGCGTTCAGCTCCAACGACGAAGCCGTCAAGGCCTACGAGTCCGGGCGCTGTGACGTCTTCACCACCGACGTGTCGGGGCTTTATGCCAATCGTTTGAAGCTTTCAAACCCGGCCGACCATGCCGTGCTTCCCGAGGTGATCTCGAAGGAGCCGCTCGGTCCGATGGTGCGTCACGGCGACGATCAATGGTTCGATCTGGTGAAGTGGGTGCTGTTTGCGATGGTCGACGCCGAAGATCTCGGCATTACCCAGAAGAACGTCGACGAGATGGCGAAATCGGACAAGCCGGAGTTGAAGAGAGTATTCGGCAGCGACGGTAATTTCGGCGAATCGCTCGGCGTCACCAAGGACTGGGTGTCGCGGATCATCAAGGCGGTCGGCAATTATGGCGAATCCTTCGATCGCAACGTCGGCGCCGGCTCAAACCTCGGGATTGCCCGCGGGCTCAATCAGCTCTGGAGCAAGGGCGGAATCCAATACGCGCCTCCGATCCGCTGATCACGGCAAGGGGCCGCGGCGATGAGCATCGAGCCCCGACCGCCGCCGGCGCAGTTCGTCGCCAGACTGCGGCGTACGCTCGGCGGCCGTGCGGGCTGGAACGGATTCGTCTTTCAGATTCTGTTCGTCGCTGCGCTGGTCTGGATCGGCTACGAGATCGTGGCCAACGCGCGGGCCAACCTGGAGTCGCAGCGGATCGCGTCGGGCTTCGGGTTCCTCAGGAACAATGCGGGCTTCGACGTCAGTATGACCCTGATCCCGTATTCGGGCTCCGATCCGTATACCCGCGTCTTCCTGGTAGGCCTGCTCAATACACTGCTGGTCTCGATCCTTGGCATTTTCTTCGCGACCGTGATCGGATTTTTGGTCGCGCTGGGCCGGCTGTCGCCGAACTGGCTGCTCTCGCGCATTTCCGGCGCCTATGTCGAGCTGCTGCGCAATCTGCCGCTGTTGTTCCAGATCCTGTTCTGGTATCTCGCGGTGCTCGCTGCGCTGCCCAATCCGCGGCAAAGCGTTTCGCTGTTTGGGATCGTTTTTCTTTCCAATCGCGGTCTGATAGTTCCGAAGCCGATCGGCGACCCCGGTCTCGAACCGTTCGTGCTCGCCCTCGCGGCTGCGATCGTGGCCGCGTTGCTGTTGCATCGCTATGCGCGCCGGCAACTGTTCGAAAGCGGCAGATTGATCACGATCTGGCCCTATGTGGCAGGCCTTCTGATCGGCTTGCCGCTTTTGAGTTCGCTGATCTTCGGTGTGCCCGTCACATTTGAAATTCCCGAACTCAAGGGCTTCAATTTCTCCGGGGGGTCGCGGCTCATTCCGGAACTGGTGGCGCTGCTGCTGGCGCTGTCGACCTATACGGCGTCGTTCATCGCCGAAATCGTGCGCGCCGGCATTCAGTCGGTTCACGTCGGGCAGATGGAAGCCGGCGCTTCGCTCGGGCTGTCGCGCGGTTCGACGCTGCGGCTGATCGTGGTGCCGCAGGCATTGCGCGTCATCCTGCCGCCACTCACCAGCCAGTATCTGAACATAGCCAAGAACTCGTCGCTGGCGGTGGCGATCGGATATCCCGAC
>NZ_SSMW01000085.1 GCF_004799405.1 Bradyrhizobium sp. | reverse complement strand
GGTCACCACGCTCGGCCTGCCGCACGCGCCGCGGCGGATCGAGGTCTACGACAACAGCCATATCCAGGGCACCAACGCGGTGGGCGCCATGATCGTGGCCGGGCCGGACGGCTTCATCAAGAACCAGTACCGCAAGTTCAACATCAAATCCGAGGGGCTGACGCCGGGCGACGACTACGCGATGATGCGCGAGGTGCTGCAGCGGCGCTTCAAGCGGCTGTTGACGCCGCCGGCGGATGGCGATGCAGCCAGGACCAAACCGGACGACGATTCGTTCCCGCAATGGCCGGACCTCGTCATCATCGACGGCGGTCGCGGCCAGCTCAACGCCGTCCGGGAGATATTCGAGGGCCTCGGGTTGACCGAGGTGGCGCTGCTGGCGGTGGCAAAAGGGCCGGACCGCGACGCCGGCCGCGAAACCCTGTTCATGCCGGACCGCGAGCCGCTCAAGCTCGAGCCACGCGACCCGGTGCTGTACTTTATCCAGCGGCTGCGCGACGAGGCTCATCGCTTCGTGATCGGCTCACACCGCAAGCTGCGCAAAAAGGACATTCGCGAAGCGGGATTGCAGGAAATTCCCGGCATCGGCCCGTCACGCAAACGTGCCTTGCTGCATCATTTCGGAACCTTGAAGGAGATCGAGCGGGCGTCGATCGCCGACCTCGGCAAGGTTCCGGGCGTCAGCGCCGAGAGCGCGCGCAAGATTTTCGAGTTTTTCCACGCCCGGCCGGGGTAGGGCGTGGGGTTGGTGTCATATATGCGTCACCTGCAACGGATCACGTGCGCGGCACGGTTGACCTTGATGCTTTGGCGGTATTGGTAAGGCGGATGAACATTGCGACCACAAGGGCGGCGGCGAAGAGCTCGCTGTCGCTGCCGAACATCCTGACCTATGCCCGGATCGCCGCCATCCCGGTGGTGGTCGGTTGCGTATTTGCGCAATCCATCATGGACGGGCCGCTGTGGCTGCGATGGGTGGCTTTGGCGGTCTTCATCGCCGCCGGGGTTACCGATTTTCTCGACGGCTATTATGCGCGAATCTGGCACCAGCATTCGGCATTCGGCCGGATGCTCGACCCGATCGCCGACAAGCTGCTGGTGGCGTCCTGCCTGCTGATGCTGGCGGCGGAAAGCAGCATTCATGGCTGGACGCTGTGGGCCGCCATCGTGATCCTGTGCCGCGAAATCCTGGTATCAGGCCTGCGAGAATATCTTGCAGCGCTGCGCGTCAGCGTGCCCGTGACCAAACTGGCGAAATGGAAAACCACGATTCAACTGGTCGCGATCGGCTTTTTGATCGCCGGCGAAGCCGGCGAGGAGATATTGCCCCCCACCACCCTGATCGGCATCGCATTGCTGTGGATGTCGGCGATCTTCACCATCTATACCGGCTGGGATTATTTCCGCGCCGGCATCCATCACCTGATCGAGGAGGATGATGCGTGAAGGTCAAGTATTTCGCCTGGGTGCGCGAGCGCGTCGGCAAGGCTGAGGAAACCGTCGAGCCGCCAGCCAGCGTTCGCACCGTTGACGACCTGATGGCGTGGCTGGCAAAGCGCGGCGAGGCTTACGCCCATGCCTTCGAGACCCCGCGCGTGATCCGCGCCGCGATCGACCACGCCCACGTCAAGTCCGACACCGTGATTGCCGGCGCCGGCGAGATCGCGTTTTTTCCGCCGATGACCGGCGGCTGACCTTGTCATGCCCGTCCCCGTCACCATCCGCATCCAGCAAGCCGATTTCGACATCGCGCGCGAAATCGCGGCACTGACGGCGGGGCGCACCGATATCGGCGCCGTCGTCAGTTTCAGCGGCATTTGCCGGGGCAGCGAGAAAGGCGAGATCATCGCGGCGCTGACGCTGGAACATTACCCCGGCATGGCGGAAGCCGAAATTCTGCGGCACGCCGAGACCGCGATGTCGCGGTGGCCGTTGACGGGGCTAACGGTCGTACACCGTGTCGGCCGCATCATACCCGGCGAAAATATCGTGCTGGTGCTGACGGCATCGGCGCACCGGCAGGCGGCGTTTCAGGCGGCAGAGTTCCTGATGGATTACCTGAAGACCAACGCGCCGTTCTGGAAACGCGAAGAAAGTGCGGCAGGGACCAGTTGGGTGGAGGCGCACGATCACGATGACGCGGCCGCCGCGCGCTGGACCAAGCCCTGATGGCGAGGCGCGCGAAAGCGGTTGGCAAGCGCGGCCGCGCGGCTCCGAAATCCCCCAGGATCGCCGCGGGCGAGTTGCGGACGCTGCTCGATTTCGTCCGCTACGCGGCAAGCCGTTTCATCGAAGCCGGGCTCGTGTTCGCCCATGGCACCGCCGATCCCGTCGCCGAGGCAGCATTCCTGGTCTGCGAAACGTTGCACCTGCATCCCGACCGGTTCGAGACGTTCGCGGGCGCGCGCGTCACCGCGGATGAAGCGAAAAGGATTCTCGATCTGATCGAACGCCGCGTCACGACGCGAAAACCCGCCGCCTATCTGGTCAACAAAATCTACATGCGCGGCCTGCCGTTCTATGTCGACGAGCGCGTGATCGTGCCGCGTTCCTTCATCGGCGAACTGCTGGATTCGCATTTCGGCGGCGAAAGCGAAGCCGGCGCGCTGGTCGACGATCCCGCTGATGTTGCCAGCGTGCTCGACCTCTGCACCGGCTCGGGCTGCCTGGCGATCCTCGCCGCGCGCGCGTTTCCGCATGCGCAGATCGATGCAGTGGACATTTCCGGGGATGCGCTCGACGTCGCCGCGCGCAACATTGCCGAATACGGCCTTGGGGAACGCGTGACATTGCATCGCGGCGATCTGTTCAAGCCTATCGGCGGCAACCGTTACGACCTGATCATCACCAATCCGCCCTATGTCGATGCCGAAGGCATGGCGGCGCTGCCGCGCGAATGCCGCGCCGAGCCGAACCTCGCCTTCGACGGCGGCGCCGACGGGCTGGATATTGTCCGCCGCATTCTGAAAGAGGCGCCGCGGCATCTGACGCCCCGCGGCGGGCTGTTGTGCGAGACCGGCCGCGGTCGCGAGCGGCTCGAAGCCGCATTTCCGCAAACGCCGCTGCTGTGGCTCGATACCGAGGAGTCCGACGGCGAGGTGTTCTGGATCACGGCTGCGGACTTATAAAGTCCCGCCGCGCCAATATTCTCGGTCACAAGCCCCTTACTCCTATGTTCGCTACCGGAATTAGCCGCCCTATCGGGCGATAACCGTGGTAACAACGCCCCACACCAACCGAAATGGGAGTCCTCCGGGGCTATGTGATCGATGGCCGGCCCGACCGTTCCGCAGGAATTTCTAAAGGCCGAAAATGTCGGCCTGCGCACCCTCCTCGAACAAGCCAGTGTCGACGCCAAAGCTCTGCTGGCGCAGGCGGGGATCGAGGCCGAGGAGCGTGAGGCCGCCGACAAGCTGCAAAAACTCATCCTGGAAGAATTGCACCACCGCATCAAGAACACGCTGGCGACGGTAAGCGCCATTACCACGCAGAGCCTGCGCACCGCTGACAGCATCGAGCATGGCCAGCAGGCGATCGAGGGCCGGCTGCAGGCCCTGGGCCGAGCGCACGATTTGTTGCTGCAGGCGCGATGGTCGAGCGCCGGCCTCATGCACATCATCCAAAGCGCGACCGAACCCTATGACAGCAAGGGCGAGGGGAAATTTTCGCTTCAAGGCCCCGACCTCAAGATCACGTCCGGCGCGGTGATCGCGCTGGCGATGACGCTCAACGAACTCTGCACCAACACCACGAAATTCGGTGCGCTGTCGGTGCCGGCGGGACGCATCGAGATCGCCTGGTCGGTCGATGAGAAGAATGAGCGGCTGCATTTGACCTGGACCGAAAAAGACGGCCCGGCGGTCCACGCGCCGACCCGGCGGAGCTTTGGAACCCGGCTGATGGAGACGCTCGGCAAGCAGTTGAACGGCAAGGTCGAACTGACCTATGCGCCGGACGGGTTCATCTACGCGCTGGACGTTCCCCTGAGCTCCCTGAAACCGGCCGATTGAGCTGAAAACACCAGCCGGAAAAGCCGGGTTTCCGTCCCGGGCCTAAGCTGATAGCCTGCCGGCAGCCGCCACGCCCCCAACGCCAAGAGGCCACCATGCTGGACAAGAGCCCACGCCCCGCCGCCGTCAACGTCCCCAACGACCTTGCCGCGCACTGGATGCCGTTCACCGCCAACCGGGCCTTCAAAAAGGCGCCGAGGCTGCTCGCCGGCGCCAAGGACATGCATTATTTCACCGTCGACGGCCGCAAGATCATCGACGCCGCCTCGGGCATGTGGTGCACCAATGCCGGCCATGGCCGCAGCCAGATTTCGGCGGCGATCGCCAAACAGGCCGAGACGCTGGATTATGCGCCGCCGTTCCAGTTCGGCATCCCGCAGGCCTTCGAGCTTGCCAGCCGGATCGCCGATCTCGCGCCGGCGGGCCTCGACCACGTGTTCTTCTGCAATTCCGGATCGGAAGCCGCCGATACCGCGCTCAAGATCGCGCTGGCCTATCACCAGATCCAGGGCCAGGGCACCCGCACCCGCCTGATCGGCCGCGAACGCGGCTATCACGGCGTCGGCTTCGGCGGGACATCCGTCGGCGGCATCGTCAACAACCGCAAGATGTTCGGAACCTTGCTGGCCGGCGTCGACCACCTGCCCCATACCTACGACCGCGACAAGCAGGCCTTCAGCAAAGGCGAGCCGGAATACGGCGCGCATTTCGCCGACGAAATGGAGCGGCTGGTCAACCTGCATGGCGCCTCCACCATCGCCGCCGTGATCGTCGAGCCGATGGCCGGATCGACCGGCGTGCTGCCGCCGCCGAAGGGCTATCTCAAGCGCTTGCGCGAGATCACCCAGAAGCACGGCATTCTGCTGATTTTCGATGAGGTCATCACCGGCTACGGCCGGCTCGGCTATGCCTTCGCGGCGGAGCGTTACGGCGTGCTGCCCGACCTGCTCACCTTCGCCAAGGGCATCACCAACGGTGCCGCGCCAATGGGCGGCGTGATCGTGCGCGACACCATCCACGACGCCTTCATGAGCGGCCCGGAATACGCCGTCGAGCTGACCCACGGCTATACCTATTCGGCGCATCCGCTGGCCTGCGCCGCCGGGCTTGCGACGCTCGATATCTACCGCGACGAAAAGCTGTTCGAGCGCGCCAACAAGCTCGAGCCCAGGTTCGCCGACGCCGTCATGTCGCTGAAGGGCGCGCCGGGCGTGCTGGACATCCGCACCGTCGGGCTGACGGCGGGCATCGACCTTGCGCCGCGTCCGGACCTTCCGGGCAAACGCGGTTTCGACGCGCTGAACAGCGCGTTCCACGACAACGACATCATGCTGCGGATCGCCGGCGACACCCTGGCGCTGACGCCGCCGCTGATCGTCACCGAGGACCAGATCGGCGAAATCATCGAAAAGGTCGCCAAGGTGATCCGCGCGGTGGCCTAGGCCGGCATCCCTCTTAACCTCGCCCCGCTTGCGGGGAGAGGTCGAAATTCGCCGTTGCGAATTTCGGGTGAGGGGGTCGCGCTCTCACCGCATCGTCAGAATTCGCGGAAGCAACCCCTCTCCCCACCCCTCTAAGAGCGAGCTTCGCTCGTCTCGCCCCCGCGAAGGGCGGGGCGAGGGAGCGAGCTGCCGCTGGGAACCCTCGGAACAGGACCATTACCGATGGTCTCAAAGAACTCTAGCCCATCGAATCAACAATGGTGCTAAAGTGGCAACGCTTGGGGGAGTTTAGCGCGTTAGATGATCCGCATTTCCACGATTTTCATCGCCATCTGCATGGTGCTGGTCGCAGCATCGCTCGGCATGGTCCTGTATTCGGTGGCCGGCATCAGCGGGACGGAATCCGCGATCGTGGCGCTCACCGCGCTGACCTTCCTGATCCTCTACAACGCCGTATCGATGCGGCTGCGCGACCGCAGCGACGTCGGCGGCCAGATCGCTGACCTGTCGCGCGGTACCGCCGACCTTGCACGCCAGGTCGCCGAATTCGGGCGCCGGCTCGCCGCCGTCGAGGGCCGGGTGGTGTCGGCAAATTCGGCCAGCGCGGACCGCCTGCAGGCCGTGGCCGGCGAGATCGGCGAGTTGGGCGTGCTGGTCCAGCAGCTCGCAATCTCGGTGGCCAGCCATGACGACATGCTGTCGGCGGGAGTGACGCCCAACCCTCCCGCGGCCGCGCGCAAACCGGACAATGAACAGCAGAACGAACTGCCGCTGCTGGACGACAACGCCGGGATTGCGGCTGAACCGGCGGCGCCGGGGAATGCCGCCGGCGGGACGGTGCCTTCCCGCAGCCAGGTACAAATCCTCGCCGCGGTGAGGAAAGCGATCGACGAAAACCGGCTCGACATCCACCTGCAGCCGATGGTGACGCTGCCGCAGCGCAAGGTGCGCTTTTACGAAGCAGTGACGCGGCTGCGCGACGACAAGGACCAGATCATCACCGCCGACGATTTCATCGGGATCGCGGAAAGCGCCGGGCTGATCGGGCGGATCGATCACATGGTGATGCTGCGCAGCGTGCAGGTCCTGCGCCGGCTGATGGTGCGCAACAAGGAGGTCGGGGTATTCTGCAACATCGCCGCGGCGACCCTGGGCAACGCCGCCGCCTTCGCGCAATGCCTCGATTTCCTCGAAGCCAACCGCGCGCTGGCGCCCTCGCTGGTGCTCGAATTCAAGCAGGCGACGTTCCGCAATCTCGGTCCGACCGAGACCGAAAATCTCGCGGCTTTGGCGCAGCACGGCTACCGCTTCTCGATCGATCATGTCAGCGATCTGCGGATCGAGCCGCGCGAACTGGCCGACCGCGGCGTGCGTTTCATCAAGGTGCCCGCGGCATTGCTGCTCGACCAACGGCAGACCTCGGCGTCCGACATTCACCCCTCCGACCTTTCGGACCTGCTCGGCCGCTTCGGCATCGACCTGATCGCCGAGCGGATCGAGGGCGAACGTGCCGTGGTCGACCTGCTCGACTATGACGTGCGGTTCGGGCAGGGATTTCTGTTCGCGCCGCCGCGGCCGTTGCGGCCCGAGGGCGCATCTGCTAACGGCGGAGCGTCTTCCAACAAGGCGCAGGAATCCGTTGGCTCCGGCAAAACCACCTCCGTCGATGGTCCGGCCCTCGATCCCCCGCGGGCGACCGGCAACGCCGCGCTGGCGCGCCGCGCGGCCGGACCGGGCTGACCGGCCGTCTGTGCAATGACGACACTCAAGTTTGCCGAGAAACTGCGTGACCTCGTGGGCGACGTCGATGTCGTGCTCAGCGATATCTGGGGCGTGGTCCACAATGGCCTGGACGCATTCCCCGAAGCCTGCGGGGCGCTTCACAGTTTTCGCAAGCAGGGCGGCACCGTCATCCTGATCACCAACGCGCCGCGGCCTGCGGATCCGGTGCAGCGGCAGTTGCGCAAGCTTGGCGTAGCCCACGAGACCTACGACGCCATCGTTACTTCGGGCGACCTGACCCGGCATTTCGTCGCCGACCGTCCCGGCCAGAAGGTGTTCTGGCTCGGCCCCGAGCACCACAGTTCGATCTATCACGGGCTCAATGCGGTGTTCGCGCCACTGGAGCAGGCCGATTACATCGTCTGTACCGGTCCGTTCGACGACGAAACCGAATCCGCCGAAGACTATCGCGAGATGATGTTGCAGGCGCGCGAGCGCAGGCTGCCCTTGATTTGCGCCAACCCCGACATCGTGGTCGAACGCGGCGACCGGCTGGTCTATTGCGCGGGCGCGATCGCCGAACTCTATCGCGAACTCGGCGGCGAAGTGATCTTTTACGGCAAGCCGCACCGGCCGATCTACGAACGTGCCATGGAGCTGGCCGCCGAGCGCCGCGGCCGTACGACGGAACTCGACCGGGTTCTGGCGATCGGGGATTCGGTGCGGACGGATCTCGCCGGCGCCCACGGCTTCGGCATCGACTGCCTGTTCGTGACCCGCGGCATCCACGCCGGGGATTTCGAAGGCGTCGACCAGCTCGACCCTGCCTCGGTAAAGGAGCTGTTCGGCCACCCGCCGCGGGCCCTGATGCGGGAGTTGAGGTGGTAGGCTATCGGTGAACGCCTCTTCTCCCTCGCCCCGCTCTTGTCCGCCGAAGCCCGCCTTCGGGCGAAGGCGGATGCGGGGAGAGGTAGGAAAGACCGGCGCTACGCGGTCGCGAGATCCGGAAACACCGCCTCGATCTTGGTCTTCAGCGTGGCGGAGTTGAACGGCTTGACGATATAATTGTTCACGCCGGCCTTCTTGGCGGCGATGACGTTTTCGGTCTTGGATTCGGCCGTGATCATGATGAACGGCGTGGTGGCGAGGTTGGGGTCGGCCCGCACCTCCCGCAACAGGTCGTAGCCGGTCATCGGCTCCATATTCCAGTCCGAGATCACCAGCCCGTATTTCTTGCCGCGCATTTTGTTCAGCGCCGCCGATCCGTCGCTGGCATCGTCGATATTCTGGAAGCCGAGCTGCTTCAGCAGATTTCTGATGATGCGGATCATGGTGTTGTAATCATCCACCACCAGAACCGACATCGACAAATCAACCGCCATCTTGGATCCCCCAACGCGACGCTCAAGCCGCCAGCAAGCCCTGCACAGGGCCTCAACCCCACAGGTCCGCCTCCAGCACTAGCATCAGCCCTTAAACAGCCCGTTAACCGACCGCCCGGTGAGGTCTCCGCCGGGCCCGCTTGACTCCATCCGGGCCACCACGTCACGGTCCCGCCCCACCCGACCTTGCCGAAGATTCCACAAATGACGCCTGGTTTTACCGTTATCCGCGACACCACGCCGGCGGCCGATATCCCCAAGGGAGCGGTCATTGCGATGGGCAATTTCGATGGCGTCCATCTCGGCCACCGCGCCGTTATTGCCGCCGCCCTCCAGATGGCACAGGTCCATGGCCGGCCGGCGCTGGCGCTGACGTTCGAGCCGCATCCGCGCAGCTTCTTCAGCCCCAACACCCCCCAGTTCCGGCTCACCGACGAAGCCGGAAAGCTACGGCTACTGGCCGGAACCGGACTGGCCGGCGCGGTCGTGATGGCCTTCGACAAGACCCGCGCCGGGACCACCGCGCAGGATTTCATTCACCATGACCTGGTCGAGCGGCTCGGAATCAGCGGTATCGCGGTCGGCTACGACTTTCACTTCGGCAAGGGGCGCGTGGGCTCGCCAAGCCTGCTGGTCGGCGAAGCGCCGCGGCTCGGTATCGAGGTCGACGTGCAGCCCCATATCGACATCGACGAACGGCCGGTTTCCTCCAGCGCGATCCGCATGGCCTTGGCGGAAGGGCAGATCGCGGACACCACCGCCATGCTCGGCGGTCCCTGGTTCGTCACAGGCCAGGTGATCCACGGCGAGAAACGCGGCCGCGATCTCGGCTATCCGACCGCCAACATCCGCCTCGACAGGAATTGCGGCCTCAAGCACGGTATCTACGCGGTGCGGGTCGGCCGCGGCGCCCAGCGTTTCGACGGCGTCGCCAGCTTCGGCCGCCGTCCCACCTTCGACAATGGCGCGCCGCTATTGGAGGTCTTCCTGTTCGATTTCAACGGCGACCTCTATGGGGCGGCGCTGGATGTGGCTTTCATCGCTTTCATCCGCGACGAGCTGAAATTCGACGGTGTCGAGGCGCTGGTGCGCCAGATGGACGACGACAGCGCAAGGGCCCGCGCGGCGCTCGCCGCCGCGCCCGGGGCGTTTCCGAAATTGGGATGACGTCCCCTGCCCGGCGGGGCTTTGCGATTTTCCCGGTTGACTGCTAAGGAATGCCGCATGTTCGCGCGGCGCACCATCAGCATTAGTGGCCCGGCTTCCGCCTGAGTTTCAGCTCAGCGCAAGACCGGGTTCTCCTAATTCATCCGCGATTGAATCGCGTTTCAGCGCCCTTCGAGCAAAACCAGAGCATTCATGTCCGAGAAGCCGCAAAAGTCCGACGTTACCGACTATTCCAAAACCCTGTTCCTGCCGCAGACGGAATTTCCGATGCGCGCCGGCCTGCCGCAGCGTGAGCCGGAAATCCTCAAGCGCTGGAACGAGATCGGCCTCTACGATCGCTTGCGCGAGAACGCAAAGGGCCGCGCCAAATTCGTGCTGCATGACGGGCCGCCTTACGCCAACGGCAACATCCATATCGGCCACGCGCTCAACAAGATCCTCAAGGACGTGGTGACCAAGAGCCAGCAGATGCTTGGCTTCGATTCCAACTACGTGCCGGGCTGGGACTGCCATGGCCTGCCGATCGAATGGAAGATCGAGGAAGAGAACTACCGCTCCAAGGGCAAGCCAAAGCCGGATTTCAGGGATTCCGCGGCGATGGTCGCGTTCCGGAAGGAATGCCGCGCCTATGCCGGGCACTGGCTCGACGTGCAGCGCGAGGAATTCAAGCGGCTCGGCATCATCGGCGACTGGGACCATCCCTACGCCACCATGGATTATTTCGCCGAGGCCCAGATCGCGCGCGAGCTGATGAAATTCGCCGCCAACGGCACGCTCTATCGCGGCTCCAAGCCGGTGATGTGGAGCGTGGTGGAAAAGACCGCGTTGGCGGAAGCCGAGGTCGAGTACGAGGATTACACGAGCGATACGGTGTGGGTGAAGTTTCCGGTTGCGCAAGTCGAACTCGCATCCGGAAAAGACTCTTCGGCGGCGATCGTTCAGGCTGTGAGCGATGCAAGCATCGTGATCTGGACGACGACGCCCTGGACGCTGCCGGGCAACCGCGCCATCAGCTTTTCGCCGAAGATTGCCTACGGTCTTTATCGCGTCACCGAGTCGCCCGCGGACAATTGGGCAAAAACCGGCGATCTCCTGATCCTGGCCGACACGCTGGCCGAAGCGGTGTTCAAGCAGGCGCGGGTGACGGCCTATGAAAAAGTCGGCGCGGTGCCGGCGGCCGTACTCGCCACCATGGAATGTGCGCATCCGCTCGCGGGCTATTCCGGCGGTTATGAATTCAGGGTGCCTTTACTCGAAGGCGACCACGTCACCGACGACACCGGTACCGGCTTCGTCCACACCGCGCCGGGTCACGGCCGCGAGGACTTCGACGTCTGGATGGCGAATGCGCGCGAACTGGAGTCGCATGGCATCAATACCATCATCCCCTACACCGTCGACGAGAACGGCGCCTTCACCGATCAGGCGCCGGGCTTCACCGGAAAACGCGTCATCAACGACAAGGGCGAAAAGGGCGACGCCAACGAGGCCGTGATCAAGGCCTTGATCGAGGCCGGCATGCTATTGGCGCGCGGCCGGCTCAAGCATCAATACCCGCATTCGTGGCGCTCCAAGAAGCCGGTGATCTTCCGCAACACGCCGCAATGGTTCATCGCGATGGACAAGGATATTGCCGATCACGGCAGTGCCAAGCCCGGCGACACCCTGCGCGACCGCGCGCTGCATGCGATCTCCATCACCCAGTGGGTGCCGGAATCCGGCGAGAACCGTATCAACGGCATGATCGACTCTAAGCCCGATTGGGTGATCTCGCGCCAGCGCGCCTGGGGCGTGCCAATCGCGGTGTTCGTGCGCGAGAAGGGCGACGGCTCCGCCGAAATCCTGCAGGACGAAGCCGTCAACAAGCGCATCGCGGATGCCTTCGAAAAAGAAGGCGCCGACGCCTGGTACATGGACGGCGCCCGCGCGCGGTTTCTCGGGGCGCGCGGCAACGAGGAATGGAAGAAGGTCGACGATATCTGCGACGTCTGGTTCGATTCAGGATCGACGCATGCGTTCGTGCTGGAAGACCCCGCGCACTTTCCGGGCCTCGCCGGCATCAAGCGCAAGGTCGATGGCGGCGACGACACCGTGATGTATCTGGAGGGTTCCGACCAGCACCGCGGCTGGTTCCAGTCGTCGCTTTTGGAAAGCTGCGGCACCCGCGGCCGCGCGCCGTTCGACGTGGTGCTGACCCACGGCTTCACGCTCGATGAGAACGGCCGCAAGATGTCGAAGTCGATCGGCAACACCGTCGAGCCGCAAAAGGTCATCGCGCAATCCGGCGCCGATATCCTGCGGCTATGGGTCTGCGCGACCGATTACGCCGACGACCAGCGCATCGGCCCGGAAATCCTCAAGAACACCATCGAGACCTACCGCAAGCTGCGCAACTCGATCCGCTGGATGCTCGGCACGCTGCATCACTTCAGGCCGCAGGACGCGATCGCGTTCGCCGCGATGCCGGAACTAGAGCGGCTGATGCTGCATCAGCTCGCAGGCCACGCCACGATCGTGCGCAAGGCCTATGCCGAGTTCGACTACAAGACCGTGGTTGCGAGTCTTTCGGCGTTCATGAACACCGAACTGTCGGCGCTCTATTTCGATATCCGAAAGGACACGCTGTATTGCGATCCGCCGTCATCGCCGGCGCGCAAAGCCGCGCTCACCGCCATCGACAGGATGTGCGACGCGATCCTGAAATGGCTGGCGCCGGTGCTTTCGTTCACCGCGGATGAAGCGTGGCGGATGTACCGGCCGGACGCAGAGCCCTCGGTGCATCTGACATTGTTTCCGGAAGGGTTCGACAATTTCCGCGACGACGCGCTGGCTGCGAAATGGGAGATTATCCGCAATGTCCGCCGCGTCGTCACCGGCGCGCTGGAAGTCGAGCGCGCCGCCAAGCGGATCGGCTCGTCGCTGGAAGCCTCGCCGCTGGTCTACGTCGCGGACAGGAAGATTTTCGACACGCTGTTCGATGTCGACCTGGCCGAGGTCTGCATCACCTCGAATGCGATGGCGACTAACGAGGAAGCTCCGGCCGGCGCCTTCCGGCTGAACGAGGTGCCCGGCGTCGCCGTCGTGGTCGAAAAAGCCGTCGGCACCAAGTGCGCGCGATCGTGGAAAATTTCCGGCGATGTCGGCAGCGATCCCGAGTACCCCGACGTGTCGCCGCGCGACGCGCAGGCGCTGCGCGAATGGAAAGCGCTGGGAGTAACGGTCTAAGATTGTCGTCCCCGCGAAGGCGGGGACCCATAACCACGTCCGGGATAGACAAGAACGATGAGCGAACAGCTTTCAAAACTGCAACGGCACGGCGGCGCGATGAACGCTATTGCGCTCACGCTGGAGGTCCCGGCGTCCGCCGGGACGACGGCGTGTCCTGGATCGGCCGGCGCGCCATGAACCCTCGTTTGCGTCCCGGCGTGATCGCCGCTCTGGCCGTGCTTGTGCTCGACCAGCTCTCGAAACTCTGGCTGCTGCGGGTGCTCGACATCGGCCACCGCGGCGCGGTGCGGGTCACGCCGTTCTTCGACCTGGTGCTGGCCTTGAATCCCGGGATCAGCTTCGGCTGGTTTCAGAACGACAGCCCGGTCGCCCAGATCGTCCTGATGGCCGTCAAGGCGGCCGCAGTGATCGTGCTGGCGGTCTGGATGGCCTGGTCGCGAACCCTGCTGGCCACCGTCGGGCTCGGCCTGATCATCGGCGGCGCCGTTGGCAATGCCATCGACCGCTTTGCCTATGGCGCGGTGGTCGATTTCGCCCTGTTCCACCTCCAGATCGGCGAAAATACCTACAATTGGTACGTGTTTAACCTTGCCGACGTGGCGATTGTTGCCGGGGTAGCGGCCCTGTTGTATGATTCCTTCCTAGGGGTACCCGCCGCAAAAGCGCCCTGATCCCGGCGGATACGACCCTCGTGGGGTTTCGCCCCAAGCGGCGGCCCCTCGCGGAAAATTTGAACGGGAACAGCACGATGCGCGAGACCAAAGCCGGTGGCTGGATGGAATTGAATGCGTCGAGCGCGCTGACGCGCAGCGTACGGCTCGCCGTCGTCGCCCTGGGTATCGGCCTGGTAATGGCGGCCGGCGCCGCGCGCGCCCAGGACGATGAGGATGACGACCGGACGTTCGAGGAGAAGATCATCGGGAAAATCATGACCGGCCTCGGCGGCACCACGATGGAAAACCCCGGCATCGATTATCGCGAGCGGTCTCCGCTGGTGGTGCCTCCCAGGATCGATCTGCCGCCGCCCGTCAACGCGTCGGCCGAACCGAAGATTGCGAACTGGCCGAAAGACCCCGATGAAGCGCGGCGCAAAGCCGCGATTGCGCGCCGAAAGAAAGAAAACAAGGATCCGATCGAAGCCGCCCGGCCGCTGTCGCCGAGCGAACTCAACGCTGGCCGGACTTCGGCTCCCGCGCGCACCAACAACGATCCGGTCGAGCCTGGCGTTTCCAACAATCCGCTCCTCAGCCCGTCGCAGCTCGGTTTTGACGGCAAAGTCACCTCCTTCTTCCATGGCAACGCATCGGAGTCGGCGCCGTTCAAGGGTGAGCCGACCCGCGAGTCGCTCACCCAGCCGCCGGCCGGATACCAGACCCCGTCACCGAATTTCGCCTACGGCACCGGGCCGAAGGAATCGCTGAACAACAAGAAATACGATCCGGCTTCCGGCCAGCCGGTCGAATAGTTTCGTCCGTCTCTCAGCTTCGTGACGCTCTCGAACAGCCCCGCGGTGTACGATGCCGCGGTGTCACGCCGAAGCGCTACTGTTCAACCGGCATGCGCGCCAGACAGGTCATGATGTCCCCAGCCCGCTTCGCCGTAGCTCTCGCCGCCCCGATCCTGCTGACGTTGGCGACCTCCGCAAGCAGCGTTTGCGCCCAGACCACCGTCACTTCGCAGCGTCCGGCCGAGTTTACGCTTTCCAACGGCCTGCACGTCGTGGTGATTCCGGATCACCGGACTCCCGTCGTCACGCAGATGGTCTGGTACAAGGTTGGCTCCGCCGACGAGACGCCCGGCAAATCGGGGCTCGCGCACTTCCTCGAACACCTGATGTTCAAGGGAACCAGCAAACATCCATTCGGTGAATTTTCCAAGATCGTCCGCAAGATCGGCGGCGAGGAAAACGCGTTTACCTCCTACGACTACACCGGCTATTTCGAGCGCGTGCCGCGCGAGCAGCTCGCCAGCATGATGGATTTCGAGGCCGATCGCATGACCGGCCTCGTTCTAAAGGACGAAAACGTGCTGTCGGAGCGCGATGTCGTGCTTGAAGAATACAACATGAGGACCGCCAACAGTCCGGAAGCACGGCTGACCGAGCAGATCATGGCGGCGCTGTATCTCAATCATCCCTATGGCCGCCCGGTGATCGGCTGGCACCAGGAAATCGAGAAGCTCAACCGCGAAGACGCGCTGGCGTTCTACAGGCGCTTCTATGCCCCGAACAACGCGACGCTGGTAATCGCCGGCGACGTCGACGCCGGTGAGGTCCGCCAGATGGCCGAGCAGACCTTCGGCCAAGTCGCGGCGCAGCCGGCGATCTCCGCGCAGCGCCTTCGTCCGCAGGAGCCGACGCCGGCCGCCTCCCGCACCGTCACGCTGGCCGACGCCAGGGTGGAGCAACCCGGCATGCGGCGCTATTATCTGGTTCCGTCCGCCGCCACGGCCGCCGCCGGGGAAAGCCCGGCACTCGACGTGCTCGCGCAATTGATGGGCAGCGGCAGCAATTCCTATCTGTATCGCGCGCTGGTGATCGACCGGCCGCTCGCGGTAAACGCCAGCGCCGGATACCAGAGCAGTTCGCTCGACCCGACGCAGTTCGTGATCTCGGTAGAGCCGAAACCCGGCGTCGAGTTCGCGCAAATCGAGCAGGTCGTCGACGGCGTGATATCGGATATCGGACAAAATACCGTGCGCGCGGAGGATCTCGAGCGCGTCAAGACCCAGCTCATCGCCGGGGCGATCTACGCCCAGGACAACCAGGCGACGCTGGCGCGCTGGTATGGCACGGCACTCACCACCGGCCTCGGCATCGATGACATCAGAACCTGGCCGGACCGGATCCGCGCCGTCACCGCCGAACAGGTCCGCGAAGCCGCGCAAAAATGGCTCGACAAGAAACGCTCGGTGACCGGCTATTTGATCAAGGATACCACGCCGAAACGCGAGGAGAAGCGTTCGTGATGTGTCACCGCAATCGCAAGAATGGCTCCAGGCCTTTTCTCAACGCTGGCGCGCCGCGCCTGGCGTCGATGTTCGCTGCCTGCCTGGCGCTGATGGCGCTGGCGTCGACGCCTTCCGACGCCGCGACGAAAATCCAGCGTCTGGTTTCACCCGGCGGGATCGAAGCCTGGTTCGTGCAGGACGCTACCGTTCCGCTGATTGCGATGGAGTATGCCTTCGGCGGCGGCGCGACCCAGGACCCCGCCGACAAACCCGGCGTCGGCAATATGGTTGCCGATCTGCTCGATGAAGGTTCGGGCGACCTCGATTCCAAGACGTTCCACGAGCGTCTCGATCGCCGCGCCATCGAATTGAGCTTCAGTTCGACGCGAGACCATTTCCGCGGCTCGCTGCGCATGCTCAGGGACAACAAGGACGAGGCGTTCGACCTGCTCCGGACGTCGCTGACATCGCCGCGCTTCGAGAGCACCGATGTCGAACGCATTCGCACCCAGCTCATGTCCGGTTTGCGCACCGACAGCTCCAATCCGAGCGCGCTTGCCGGACGCAAATTCCTGCAAGTCGCCTTTGGCGATCATCCCTACGGCCGGTCAGCCAACGGTACCCTGGAGAGCGTTCCGACGATCAATGTCGCCGATCTCAAGGACTACGTCCGCCGCGTGCTGGCCAAGGATACGCTGCGGATCGCCGTGGTCGGCGATGTCGACGCAACCACGCTCGGCAAACTGCTCGACCGTACCTTCGGAGGCTTGCCCGAAAAGGCCAGCCTCACGCCGGTCGCCGACGTCGAGGCCGCCAAACCGCCGCAGCGCGCGTTTATTCCGCTCGATGTGCCGCAGACCGTGGTGACGTTCGGCGGCCCCGGCATCCGGCGCCACGACCCGGATTTCATGGCCGGTTACGTGCTGAACCAGATCCTGGGCGGCAGCGGGTTGTCATCCCGGCTCTATCACGAAGTCCGCGAGAAACGCGGTCTGGCTTATTCGATCTATGAAGCGCTGCTGTGGATGGACCACTCCGCGTTGTTCGTCGGCAATACCGGGACCCGCGCCGACCGCGCCGGCGAAACCGTCGAGGCCATCGACAAGGAAGTCCGCCGCATCGCCGAGGACGGCCCGACCCAGCAGGAACTGGACGAAGCCAAGTCCTATCTCAAGGGCTCGCAGATGCTGGCGCTGGATACGTCATCGAAGCTCGCCTCGGCGCTGCTGCAATACCAGCTCGACAAGCTTCCCATCGATTACATCGAGAAGCGCAACGCCATCGTCGACGCCGTGACCCTCGACGATGCGAAGAACGCCGCCAGGCGGCTATGGGGGCAAGGCCTTATCACCGTGATCGTCGGCCGCGCCCCGCAAGCGGCCGTCCAGCCCGCCGCCGCGACGCCGCCCGCGCCCACGGCGAACTGAGGCACCTTTCCAGCTTTTCCACAACCACGGTCGTCATCCTGAGGGCGCGCCCTTCGCGCGCGTCTCGAAGGATGTGCTACACATCCCGTCACCCTTCGAGGCTCGCCAAGTGGCTCGCACCTCAGGATGACGTTCTTGCGCCTCTTCCGGTGACCCATGCTGCGGATCTCCCGCGACCTCACGATCGACGAGAATGACATCGAGATCAGTTTCGTCCGCGCCTCCGGCCCGGGCGGGCAGAACGTCAACAAGCTTTCGACCGCCGCGCAACTGCGCTTCGACACCAGGCGCGTCGTGCTGGCGGCCGACGTCGCGGCGCGGCTCGGCCGGCTGGCGGGAAGCCGCATGACCAAGGACGGCGTGATCGTGATCCATGCGCAGCGTTTCCGCACCCAGGAGCGCAACCGTGCCGACGCGCTGGACCGGCTGCTCGAATTGCTGCGCGAAGCGGCGACGCGCCCGACGCCCCGCCGCGCCACAAGACCGACGCTGGCCTCGAAAAAGCGCCGGCTCGAAGGCAAAAAGCGCCGAGGCGACATCAAGGCCCGGCGCGGTTCGGGCGGTTATGACGATTGAGGCGACGTGAACAACGGGGAGAGGTCGGAAGCTGCCCTCCCGCCCGCCGGCAAAAGCCTCTAAATTGCGCTTCCACACCAGCGAGTCTCCAATCCAATGCCGGTCCGCCAGCTCCCCGAACAGGTCGTCAACCGCATCGCCGCCGGCGAAGTGGTCGAGCGTCCGGCGAGCGTGGTCAAGGAACTGGTGGAAAACGCCATCGATGCCGGCGCCAGCCGGATCGATATCTTCACCGACGGCGGCGGGCGGCGCCGGATCGGCATCACCGACGATGGCGGCGGCATGACCTGCGACGATCTTGCGCTGGCGGTGGATCGCCATGCCACGTCCAAGCTCGACGACGAGGACCTGTTGCGAATTCGCACGCTGGGGTTTCGCGGCGAGGCGCTGCCCTCGATCGGCGCGGTGGCGAAACTCGGCATCACCACCCGCCACGCCGGCGAGCCGCATGCCTGGTCGCTGTCGGTCGAAGGCGGCGAGAAATCCGGCATCATGCCGGCGGCGCTGAGCCAGGGCACCCGCGTCGAGGTCAGCGATCTCTTCTATGCGACGCCGGCGCGCCTGAAATTCCTCAAGACCGACCGCACCGAGGCCGAAGCGATCCGTGAGGTGGTGCGCCGGCTTGCGATGGCGCGGCCGGAAGTTGCCTTCACGCTGGCCGGCGAGGAACGCGCGCCGGTCACCTGGGCCGCCGCGTTGCCCGGCGCCGCCGGCCGGCTGACTCGGCTCGGCGACATCTTGGGCGCAGACTTTCGCGCCAGCGCGATCGAAGTCCGCGCCGAGCGCGAGGGCGTGGTGGTCGAGGGTTTTGCTGCCGCACCCTCGCTGACCCGCGCCAATGCGCTCGGGCAATACCTGTTCGTCAACGGCCGACCCGTGCGCGACAAATTGATTCTCGGCGCGGTGCGCGCGGCCTACTCCGACTATCTGCCGCGCGACCGCCATCCGGTGGTGGCGCTGTTCGTCACGCTCGATCCGGAAGGCGTCGATGCCAACGTGCATCCGGCCAAGACCGAGGTGCGCTTCCGCAATGCGGGCCTGGTCCGGGCGCTGATCGTGCATGCGTTGAAAGAGGGTCTTGCCCGCGAAGGCAAGCGCACCGCGGCCAATAGCGACGGTGCTGCCATTGCCTCGTTCCGCCCGTCATTCGCCCCGCGCGGCAATTGGGATTGGCGGCGCTCACCGGCCTATCCTGCCGGACCGTTATCGTCATTCGATGGCTCGGCGGCGACGGCGTTTGCCGAACCTGGTCAGGCCGCGTTCGACGTCGGCGCGCCGACCGCCGATGTGCGTTTTCAGGAAACACCCTCGGCGGACCTGCTCGATCGTCCGCTGGGTGCTGCACGGACGCAAATTCACCAGACCTATATCGTCTCGCAGACCCGCGACGGATTGATCGTGGTCGACCAGCACGCCGCGCATGAGCGTATCGTCTACGAGAGACTGAAGGCTTCGCTGGCGCGCAATGGCGTGCAGCGGCAGATGCTGTTGATTCCCGAGATCGTCGAACTCGATGAAGCAACGGTAGAGCGGCTGATGGCGCGGGCCGAAGAACTGGCCTCGTTCGGGCTCGCCATCGAATCCTTCGGCCCCGGTGCGGTGGCGGTGCGCGAGATGCCGTCGCTGCTCGGCAAGACCGACGCCGCGTCGCTGTTGCGCGATCTCGCCGAGCACATGGCGGAATGGGACGAGGCATTGCCGCTGGAGCGGCGTTTGATGCATGTCGCCGCCACCATGGCCTGCCACGGCTCGGTCCGCGCCGGGCGCATCCTCAAGCCGGAAGAAATGAACGCGCTGCTCCGCGAGATGGAAGACACGCCGAACTCCGGCCAGTGCAACCACGGCCGGCCGACCTACGTGGAATTGAAGCTGGCAGATATCGAGAAGCTGTTCGGGCGGAGATAAGACGACGCGCTTCGGGCATGACGAGCTAGAGTGGCGCAATCACCCGCAAGAACACAAACTCTGTGTCGTCATAGACGCGCCGCTCCAGTTCCTCAAAACCCTCCGGCGCCACAAATTCCGCAGCCTTGTGTTCTTCCACCACCAGCAACGCGCCTGATGTCAGCCAGCCGCCGTCGCGCAACGAGGCCAGCGATTTCTCGGCGAGTTTCATCCGATAGGGCGGATCGAGAAACACCAGCGAGAACGGCTCGACGGGGTGCGCCGGACCGAGATGGGTGGCGTCGCGGCGGTAGACCTTGGTGACCCCGCCCAGGCCCAGCGCCTCGACATTATTGCGCAACAGCGCACGCGCCTCGGCGCCGTTGTCGACGAACAGCGCAAACGCCGCCCCGCGCGAAACTGCCTCGATGCCGAGCGCCCCGGTGCCGGCGAACAGGTCGAGCACGCGCGCCTCGACGATGGGATCGTCATAGGCGTGGACCAGGATATTGAACAGCGACTCGCGCAGGCGATCGGCGGTGGGACGGATGTCGCGCGACGTCGGCGAAGCCAGGTTGCGGCCCTTCAATCGTCCGCCGACGACGCGCATTATCGAGAACACACGAATAGGAAGGTGCGCTCCCTTCCCCCTTGTGGGGTCGAGACGAGCAAAGCTCGCTCTGAAGGGTTGGGGAAGGGGGTGCCACACCCACCGACCTCTCGTGAAACACCCCCCTCCCTAACCCTCCCCCACAAGGGGGGAGGGAAAAGGAAGATTGATCGTGTACACGATGAATCCATCGCGAAGTCTCTTACTCGTCCCGCGGCTTCAGGTCGCGCTTGCCGTGATAGCCGCGCTGCGGGCGACGCGGCGGGCCGTAGCCGTTGGCCTCGGCTTCGTTGCGCGCGCGGGCTTCGTCGCTGCCGGTGCGCTGAACCAGGATGCGGCGGCCCTTGCGGTCGGCAATCAGGCCGCTCTTGCCGGCCGGCTTGAACGGCTTTTTGCCGTCCGGCGCGGCGGCCTCTTCATCCCCGGATTTTTCCTGAGTCTCGCCCTGCATCGGCCGGTTGAAATCCGCGCCCGCCAGCAAGGCAATCTTTTCGCCGAGTTGCTCGCGCAGCACGCGGGTCTTGACCTCCTCGACCTCGCCTTCGGCGAGTTCGCCCAATTGAAACGGACCATAGGACACCCGGATCAGCCGGTTCACCTCAAGACCGAGATGCGCCATCACGTTGCGGACTTCGCG
This sequence comes from Bradyrhizobium sp., assembly GCF_004799405.1. Taxonomy (GTDB): domain Bacteria; phylum Pseudomonadota; class Alphaproteobacteria; order Rhizobiales; family Xanthobacteraceae; genus Bradyrhizobium. Next base: position 86,348 of record NZ_SSMW01000085.1, on the reverse strand, counting down.
GTTCTTGCCCTCGCGGATCGCAAATACCAGCCAGACATTGGCACCCTGGTCGCGCTCCAGCGTGGCGTCGATCGGGCCATATTTGACGCCGTCGACCTCGACGCCCTTTTTCAGTTCATCGAGCTGCGCCTGCGTGACTTCGCCATGGGCGCGGACGCGATAGCGCCGCAGCCAGCCGGTGTCGGGCAATTCGAGCGCGCGCGCCAGGCCCCCGTCATTGGTCAGCAGCAACAGGCCCTCGGTGTTGAAATCGAGCCGGCCGATCGAGATCAGCCGCGGCAGGCCTTCCGGCAAGTTGTCGAACACCGTCGGCCGCCCTTCCGGGTCGGCATGGGTGGTCATCAACCCGCGCGGCTTGTGGAACATGAACAGGCGCGTGCGCTCGCGCGGCGGCAACGGCTTGCCGTCGACCGATATGACGTCGTTGGCGGTGACATCGAGCGCCGGCGAATTGATTACGCGGCCGTTGACCGTGACGCGGCCCTGCACGATCCATTGCTCGGCATCGCGGCGCGAGGCCAGCCCTGCCCGCGACACCACCTTGGCGATGCGTTCGCCGGATTTCTTTTCGCGTGGAGGCCGCGGCGGACGGCGCTCGTCGGGCTGGCGTTCGCGATAGGCGCCGCGGCCGCCGAACGCCGGACGCTTGGCGAAAACCTTGGCATCGTCCTCGTTGTCGCGGCGCGGGCGTTCGTCCCGCGAGGTGCTGCGCGGATGCTCCTGCCACGAATGGCGATCCTCGCGGGGACGTTCGAATTTCGGACGGTCGCTGCTTTCGCGCGTCCGCTCGAACGTTGACCGTTCACGGAACGGACGGTCTCCCTGCGGACGATCTTGTTGGGGACGATCTTCGCGCGGGCGCGAGAAACGGGGACGATCATCGCCGCCGCGGTCCTCACGCGGTTTGTCATAGCGCGGCTTGTCGAAGCGCGGCTTGTCGAAATTTCTCGCGCCATCGCGCGACGGTCGCGAATTGCGGCCGGCGTGGTCGGGGGAACTTGCGTCGCGCTTGTGCCATGGTTTTGAATCGCTGCGATCTGGTCCGCGTTCGGGACGGCTGCCGAAATCCTTGCGCGGCCCACGGTCAGGCGCGCCGCGCGAAAACTTCCTGTCGCCGCCGAACTTCCTATCGCCCTGCGGACGGTCGCCATAGGGCCGATCGCGTTGCGGACGATCGGCGAAAGGCCGATCGCCGCGGGGACGATCACCTTCCTTGCGGAAGCCTTCGCCGCGCGGCGTGTAAGGTCGCTTCTCACCACCGCCGTCACGCGGCGTATAGGGTCGCTTGTCGCCGAACTTCTTGTCCTGGAATCGTCCCGCGGGGCGCCCGTCGGAGCGCGGCGCGCGGTCTTCGCGGTTGAAGTTCGGGCGGTCACCGCGTGGAGCATAGGCGCGCTTCTCGCCTTCGCCGCGGGACGGACGATCGGCAAACGGCCGGTCGCTGCGGGGACGGTCATCCCGGTTGAAGCGTGGCGGACGCGGCGCGTCACCATAATCACGGCGCGGAGCGTCGCCATCGCGGCGCGGCGGCGGACCCTCGCGTTTGCCGGCATACGGTTTGCCGGAACCCGAATAGGGCTTCTTGCCGTAAGACTTGGCACCGTCGGATTTGCCGGCATAAGGGCGCCGCTCGCCGTCGCTTTTGCCTTCAAAGCCGCGCTTGGCGAACTTCTTCTCGGGTCCACGGGCAGCGCCGGAGCGGCCCTTGCCGCCAGATGGCCGATCGCGGCGGCCGCGGGAATCGTTGTTTTTATCGTTATCGCGGGGCATTAAGGGGCTCGCTGGTGTCGACGGAATGACGATCAGGCTGATGTGGATGGGCTGTCATAGCGATAACGCGCGCGCTCTTGGCTCAAGGCGCATTCTCACGCAAAATCGGAATCCACTTTTGCTGAAGACGCATCTACTAGCAGGTTTCTTCCGATGATACGAGGCATGACTGCCCCTTCCTTCATGGATTTGGCGCTGAAAACGGCGGAAAACGCCGGCAAATCGGGCGAAGTTCCGATCGGATGCGTGATTGTGCGAGATTACGAGGTGATCGCGACCGCCGGCAACCGCACCCTCACCGACTGCGACCCGACCGCGCATTGCGAAATACTGGCCATCCGGCAGGCCGCCAAGGCCATTGGGACCGAGCGGCTGGTCGATTGCGACCTCTATGTCACGCTGGAGCCGTGCACGATGTGCGCCGCCGCGATCTCGTTTGCGCGCATCCGCCGGCTGTATTACGGCGCCGCCGATCCCAAGGGCGGCGCGGTGGATTCCGGCGTGCGGTTCTTCGCATCGAAGACCTGTCATCACGCACCGGAGGTTTATTCAGCCGTCGGCGAAACCGAGGCGGCGACGCTGCTGCGGGAATTTTTCAAGGCGAGGCGCTGAAGCTCCTCATCCTGAGGAGCCCGCGCTTGCGGGCGTCTCGAAGGATGGCGCAGACTCTCCTTCGAAACGCATCGCTTCGCGATGCTCCTCAGGATGAGGGCTGAGCTCTCTTCGCCTACCCCGCCGCAAAAAATTCCTTCAGCGCCTTCGCCGTGCCGTCCGGATCTTCCTCGGGCAGGAAATGCCCGGAATTGACCGGTGCGCCCACGACATTGGTCGCCCACGTCTTCCAGGTGTCGAGCGGCGTGGCCGCGGCGCTGGCGATGCCGGCATCGCCCCACAGCGCCAGCATCGGGATCGTGATCTTCTTGCCCGCATCGTGATCCGCCTTGTCGATCTCGAAATCGGCATAGGCCCCGGCGCGGTAATCCTCGCACATCGCATGCACCCGGGAAGGATCGCGGAATGGCGCGAGGTAATGCTCCAGCGCGCGCGGATCGAGCGCGCTGAGGTTCTTCGACTTGGTCTGGCTCGCCATCTTCTGCCTGAGAAAAAACTCAGGGTTGCCGCCGATCAGCGTTTCCGGCAGCGGAAACGGCTGCGCCAGAAAGCTCCAGTGATAAATCTTCAGCGCGTAGAGGCGATCCATCTTCTGCCAGTAATCGTAGGTCGGCAGAATATCCAGCACCGCAAGCCGCGACAGCCGGCCGGGATGATCGAGCGCAAGCCGATAGGCGACGCGTCCGCCGCGGTCATGCCCGGCGAGCGCAAAATGCACATGGCCGAGTTGCTCCATCGCTTCCACCATCGTCTTCGCCATCGCGCGCTTGGTGTAGGGCGTATGATACCTGTCGCTTTCCGGCATGTCCGACCAGCCATAGCCCGGCAGGTCGGCGATGATCAGCGTGAACCTGTCCGCCAGTTGCGGCGCCACCTTGTGCCACATCACATGGGTCGACGAAAAACCGTGCAGCAGCAGCAGCGGCGGACCCTTGCCGCCGACGCGGGCGAAAATCCGTCCCGCAGTGGTATTGATCCATTTGGAAGCATAGCCGGGATAGAGGTCGGCGAGATCGGGCACGGATTGCACTCCTTCGCGGCGGAGCCCGACGCCGTCCTTTCAAGCCGGGGAACGGCGAGGGCTCGTGCTTTAAACTTTGTTTGTCGTTGCCGCTGGCTCGCTGCAGATATATGCCATCCCCCAAGCCCGACCAACAAGAACCACAGCGAGGAAACCTGCCATGTCGATCGATTTCGAAGTCCCGGCCGAGGCCAAGGCGATCCGCGAGAAAGTCCGCAAATGGGTGCAGGAAGAGTGCATCCTCGCGGAGAAGGAACTGGACACCAAGCCGTTCGACGAAGTCCTGGCCAAGCTGCGCGCCAAGGCGCGCGCGCAAGGATTATGGTGCCCGTTCATCCCCAAGGAATATGGCGGCATGGGCCTCGGTCCGCTCGCCAACGCGCTGGTGCAGATGGAGCTCGGCGAAAGCTCGCTCGGCGCGCTGTCGATGAACACCCAAGGGCCGGACGACGCCTCGATGATGACGATCATGGCGCACGGCACCGACTACCAGAAAGAGAAGTTCCTCAAGCCGCTGCTGAACGGCGACAAGCGCATTTGCTTTTCGATGACGGAAAAGGCCTCGGGCGCCGACGCCACCGGCATGCAGACCCGCGCCGACAAGGACGGCAACGCCAACTACATCCTAAATGGCGAGAAGTGGTTTTCCTCATCCGCCAGCGTCGCCGACATGGCGCTGGTGATGGCCAAGACCGATCCCGATGCGCCGCGCCACAAGCAGTTCTCGACCTTCATCGTCGAATTGCCGAACCCCGGCTACCGGATCAAGCGCAACGTCAAGAACATGGCGATCGAGGGTGAGCATTACGACGAGATCCACGGCGGCCATTCCGAGATCGAGATCAAGGATCTCAAGGTGCCCGCGGAAAATCTGCTCGGCGGCGAAGGCAACGGCTTCAACATGGGCCAGCACCGCCTCGCTTACGGCCGGCTGCGCCACGGCATGCACAACATCGCCAAGGCCCAGCGCGCGCTCGACATGGCGACCAAGCGCGTGACCGAACGGTCGACCTTCGGGGTACTGCTGGCCGACCGCCAGGCCGTGCAGTTCATGCTCGCCGAATGCGCCAGTCAGCTCTACATCGGGCGGCTGATGCTGCTGCACATCGCCTACAAGGCGGAAAAAGGCATGGACCTGACCCAGGAGAATTCGATCGCCAAGGTGTACCTGGCTCACATGGTGCACAAGGTGATCGACACCGCGATCCAGCTGCACGGCGCGCTCGGCTACAGCCAGGATACCATCCTGGCCAAATGGTACACCCAGGTCCGCTCGCAGCGGCTGGTCGACGGCCCCGATGAAGTGCACAAATGGAAAGTCGGCCGCAACGTCATCAAGGCGTTCAGAAAGCACGGCACCACCGCAAGCGCTGCGGGCGGCGATTTGCTGTAATTCTGGTCATTGCGAGGAGCCACCGGGTCGCGCGAACGCACCGCCCGTTGGCTCGCAATGACGGAAACGAAACACAACGTTACGTCTGTTTCTCCCGCGCCACCGCCTGCCAGCCGATGTCGCGCCGGCAAAAGCCCTCCGGCCATCGAATCCGATCCACCGCCTGGTAGGCGTGCCGCTGCGCCTCGGTGACGGTCTTGCCTGACGCGCAGACGTTGAGCACGCGGCCGCCGTTGGCCAGAATATGCCCGTCCTTCGCGATCGTGCCGGCGTGGAAGATTTCCGCGCCCTCGACCTCTGCGGCATCATCCAGTCCCTCGATGCGGGTGCCCCTGGCGTAGTCGCCGGGATAACCCCTGGCCGCCATCACCACCGTGAGGGCTGGTTCCGGAAACCAGCGCAGATCGAAGTTCTTCAGCTGCCCGTCGCATGAGGCCAGCAATGCCGGCACGATGTCCGACATCATCCGCAGCATCAGCACCTGGCATTCCGGATCGCCGAAGCGGACGTTGTATTCGAACAGTTTCGGCCCCTCGGCCGTCAGCATCACGCCGGCATAGAGCACGCCGTGAAACGGCGTGCCGCGGGCCTTCATGCCGGCCACGGTAGGAAGGATGATCTTCGCCATGATCTCGCCGTGGATTTCCGGCGTCACGAACGGCGTCGGCGAATAGGCGCCCATGCCGCCGGTGTTCGGCCCCTTGTCATGATCGAACACGCGCTTGTGGTCCTGCGCCGAGGCCAGCGCGATTGCGGTCTCGCCGTCGGACAGCGCGAAGAAACTGATCTCGCGGCCCGACAGAAATTCCTCGATCACCACTTCGGCGCCCGCTGCCCCAAACGCGCCGTCGAACATCATGGCGATGGCGTCTTCGGCCTCGCGCGGGGTCATCGCTACGACGACACCCTTGCCGGCGGCGAGCCCATCGGCCTTGACCACGATCGGTGCGCCCCGCTTGCGGACATAGGCGATTGCGTCGCCGGCGTTGGTGAAACGGCCGTAGGCGCCGGTTGGAATGCCGAACTCGGTACAGAGCGCCTTGGTGAACCCCTTGGAGCCCTCCAACCGGGCCGCCTGCTTGCCGGGACCGAACGCCTTGACGCCGGCGGCGGCGAGATCGTCGACGATCCCGGCCGCCAGCGGGGTCTCCGGGCCGACCACGACCAAATCCACCGCGTTGATTTTGCAGAAATCGATCACCGCGGCATGGTCGGCGATATCGAGCGCCACGCATTCGGCTTCCCGTGCGATACCGGCATTACCCGGGGCGCACCACAGCCTCGTCAGCAGCGGCGAAGCGGCGATCTTCCATGCCAGCGCGTGTTCGCGGCCGCCGGAACCGAGCAGAAGGATATGCATCAGGAAGCCAATGAGGTCTGCGGAACCGAAGTCGGTCGCATGAGTCTCCCTCTCGCCGCAAGAGGAAGATTCTCTTCGTTCCGGAATGACGGCAGCGTCAGGGCTGCCGCGCCGAGGCTGCGATGATTTCCTGCAGCGTCGCGACGTGGCGGGCGAAGGCGCCGCGCCCCGCCGCCGTCGCGGTCACCGTGGTCTGCGGCTTCTTGCCGACAAAGGCCTTGTCGACCGCGACATAACCGGCCCGCGCCAGCGTTTCGATATGCGCGCCGAGATTGCCGTCGGTGGCGTCGGTCAACTTCTTCAGGCGGGAGAATTCCAGCCCATTGCCTGAAGGCAGCGCGTTCAGTGCCGCCATGATCTTCAGCCGCAAGGGCTGGTGGATGATGTCGTCGAGTTCCGCCATCGGTCAGCTCCGGCGCATCCAGAGGCCGCCCAGGATCAGCCCACCGCCGTTGACGAAGGCCATCCACAGGTCGAACTCGCCGATCAGGAAATAACCGGCCAGCGTTAGCGCGATAATGCCGAGGCCGATCGCCACGAACGCACGCCCGACCCACAGGCCGGCGACGGTGTAGATCAGCATGAAATAGATCGGCCAGAACGTTCCCATCTGCCGCGGCCCGAAATGCCCGAGCCTGCCGCAGAACATTCCGAATGCGATGAACAGCAGGAACGCGGCGAGCATCCGGTAGTCCAACGTGCGAACGCCGGTCCGCAGCCGGTTGGACACGCTGATGGCGATCGATCCTGCGATCCCTGCGAGATAGACCGCGACCCACGCATAGCCCGCGCTGCGCGGTGACAGCCAGGTTACCAGGTAGCCCGCGAAGGTCAGCGCCCCCCACAGGATCAGCATAAGGCTGGCCAGATGGTAGATCGTCGATTGGCGAACCCGGCGCGCGATCTCGTTGATATCGGACAGCGCCGAGGCGGCTTCCCTGGGATCGATCGACGTCATGATGCACTCCCTGCTTTGACCAGGTCATCCGCGATCACTGAAGGAGGCGATGCCGAAGCCGCGACGCTGGTCGAGCGACGGCGGTTGCGCGCAGCGCCAATGGTGCGCATGACGGCGTACCCGATCAGGAACATCACGGCCTTGCTGGCGATGCCATAGATCGACATCGTCGCCGACCAGGTCACCACGCTGAAATTGAGCGCCACGACCAGGTTCAGCGCTGCGGAAAAAAACATCAGACCCGACCATGCATAGCCCAAAATGACCGCGATATCCGGCACCAGTTCGAGCGCGATCGGCGGCAGATAGCGGTTCATCCATCCCCGCTTCAGCATCACGACGCCGACGATGAGATAGATCACGCTCGGCTTGATCATCACGAAGCGCGGATCGTTGGTGATCAGCGTGACGGTGCCTGCGCCCAGCACCAGAAACAGGCTCATCCACTGCATGGTGTCGATCGGCTTGCGGCGTGCGAGTTGCCAGCCGATCTGGGCTGCGCCCAAGGCCATGCCGAGCACGACCGACAACGCGACATTATGGGTCAGCAGAAAAAGCATCAGGAAAAACAGCGTCGCAGCCATGTCGAGAAGCAACAGCCTGCCGGCTTCAAGCAGGTTCCTCATCGGATTCTCCAGGCGTTGTTGCAATCGGTCATGAGTTCAGGGCTGCTGTGGCGACGTCGGCGGCGATGATGGATATGGCGGCTGGGTCGCTCACGATACCCATGTGATTGACGCCGGCGACCAGCTTCACGTCGACCGACGGCTTCACGCCACGCACCGCCTCGGCGTAATTGCCCGCAAGCATCAACTCGTCATCCGCGCCCGAAAAGATCGTAAGCGGCCTGGTCGCGCCTGCGAGATCGCGGCGGAAGTCCGGATGATTGGCAAAATTGCGCATCAGCCGGTCGGTATAGGTCTGCACCAGAACCTTCTCGGAATTCGGCGGCACCGCGAACGCCAGCACCGGCAGCGCCTCGCAGCAACGGATCCCGACGGCGCGCAACGCCAGCAGTCCGAGGATGCGCGGAATATCGGCGCTCGCCCAGCCGCCGGAATCCGGCCGGTTGGTCGGGGCGGCATAGCCGAGATAGGGCGCCAGCAGCACGGTACGCGCGAACAATCCTTGAATCGGCGAAGCGGCGACACGCAGCGCGAAGCCGCCGCCGGAGGAATGTCCCACCAGCGTCAGGGGCGCCGTCGGAACCGTCTTGCGGACCACCGCGATGAAATCGGCGAGATCGTCCTCGAGCTGGCCGACATAGGCGATATCGCCCCGAGTCCCGGAGGCACCATGGCCGCGAATATCCACCGCAAAGGTTTCGACGCCATGCGCCGCCAAGGCTCCTGATAATGCGTGGATCGTGGTTCCGCTGGAGCCCGACGAGCCGTGAATCACAACGGCCACCCGTCCTGTGGCGGGGCTGCCGGCGGGATAGTGCCGGTACGCCAGTTCGGTGCCGTCGCGGGCCTGAAATCGCTCGATAACCGGCAACGCGCTGAAATCGACCGATTTGCGGGCCTGCGAAATCGAGGCCAGTTCCGGCGGCTGCCGCACCGGCCAGGCGATCAGTCCCGCCAGCACCACTGCGATGAAACCGCTGGCGGCAAGGCCCCAGACAATGGCCTTGAAGCCGCCTGACACTAATGTCGCGACCATGATGACTCCTCTGTTCGTCCATGAAATTCTATTTTTATAGATTACTCTATACTATAGAGTACTTTGCTTTGCAAGCGCCGATTTGCGGGCACGGCCGAAAACCCTACCTTGCGTGCGAGCCTCAAAAGCCCGATTCGATTGAGTGAGATGACCGCAGCCGAAGCCCTGATCAACGCGCCGGAATTCACGGTGTCCGAACTGTCCTCCGCCCTGAAACGGACGGTGGAGGACGCCTACGGGCATGTCCGGGTGCGCGGCGAGATCTCGGGTTTTCGCGGGGCGCACTCTTCCGGGCACTGTTACTTCGCGCTCAAGGACGAGAACGCCAAGATCGAGGCGGTGATCTGGAAGGGCGTCCATGGCCGGATGCGGTTCAAGCCGCAGGAAGGCCTTGAGGTCATCGCCACCGGCAGGCTCACGACCTACCCCGGTTCGTCGAAATACCAGATCGTGATCGAGGCGCTCGAGCCCGCCGGGGTCGGCGCGCTGATGGCGCTGATGGAAGAGCGCAAGCGCAAGCTTGCTGCCGAAGGGCTGTTCGACGAAGCCCGCAAGCAGCTTTTGCCGTGGCTGCCGGAAGTGATCGGCGTCGTCACCTCGCCGACCGGCGCTGTGATCCGCGACATCCTGCATCGATTGCAGGACCGTTTTCCGCGCCGCGTGCTGGTGTGGCCGGTGCGGGTGCAGGGCGAAGGTTCGGCCGAACAGATTGCGGCGGCGATCCGCGGCTTCAATGCGCTACCCGAGGGCGGCAGAATTCCTCGGCCGGATCTGTTGATCGTCGCCCGCGGCGGCGGCTCTCTGGAAGACCTCTGGTCGTTCAACGAGGAGATCGTGATCCGCGCCGCCGCCGACAGCATGATCCCGCTAATCTCGGCGGTCGGTCACGAGACCGACATCACGCTGATCGATTTTGCCGCCGACAAGCGCGCGCCGACGCCTACGGCCGCCGCGGAAATGGCAGTGCCGGTGCGGGCCGAATTGTTCGTCGAGGTTTCGACCTTTGCAAGACGGGTGCTGGTATGCTGGCAGCGCGGCCAGGAGGGCCGCCGCAACGAATTGCGCGCCGCGGCGCGCGCACTGCCCGCCGCCGGCGAGTTGCTGGCGATCCCGCGCCAGCGGCTGGATGGCGCCGCCAGTTCGCTGCCCCGCGCCTTGAAGGCCAACACCCACGCCCATTTCCGCCGCTTCGCCAGCGCCGGCGCGCGATTGACCTTGCGGGTGCTGCGGGCGCAGGTCGCCCAGGCCAACCAGCGGCTGACCGCGTCGGGCGAAAGGATGGCGCATGCCGCGGGCGCGCTGTTGCGCCATCGCAGGGACCGCTACGCCGGACTTGCGATCAGGCTGAAGACCTCAAAACTCTCCAACGCCAATGCGCAGCGCCAGGCCATTTTGCGCGACCGCGAATGCGCGCTGCGGCTGGCCGAGCGGGCGCGGCGGGCATTGTCGACCCTGATGCAGCGTCAGCAGGCACGCGTGGGACACAGCGGCCAATTGCTGGCGGCGCTGTCGTATCGCGGTGTTCTCGCGCGCGGTTTCGCACTGGTGCGCGATGAGCAGGGGTTCGCGGTGCGCGCTGCAGCCGCGATCGGACCCGGCGCGCGGCTCAACCTGGAATTTGCCGATGGACGGGTCGCGGCCACCGCGGATGCGGACCGGGCTGCGGCGGTCCACGCAGCCAAACCGGTAGCCGGCGAACCAAAACCCGCCGCGCCCAAGCGCACCGTCAAACCGGCCGGCCAAGGCAGCTTGTTTTAAGGCAGTCTGTTCTAAGTCAGTTTGTTTCAAGTTCTAGCGCGCCAGCCATTCCGCGACGCGCTTTTGCGAATCGGCGCGCGCTTCCGCGTCGGTACCGACATGGCCGTGTTCCGGCGCGGCCGCATCGGGTGTACCCGCAACGGCATGAAGCGGAAAATTCGCACGATCGAAATCGTGATAGGCGCCGGGATAGACCACGATCCGCGCCAGCGCGCTACGCCCGCGGGCGCCATCGACCATCTGGCGGCAGGCCGGTGGCGAACTGACGTCGTCCTTGGCGCCGATCAGCAGCAGCGTCGGAACGCGCGCGCTCCATCCCAGCCCGGATGAGATGCGGCAGTCCGGATAGAAGGCGATCGCCGTGCGGAAATCCGGCCCGATGCTGCGCGACGACAATTGCGGACGCACCGCCCATAACAGCGCGCTGGCGCCGTTCGCCCACCCCATCAGGCTGATGCGATCACGTGCCGCCCAAGGCTGCTGCACCAGCCATTGCCGGGACGCCATGATATCGGCCACCCGTTCGCGACGGGCGAGCACGCGGCGCTCCTTGACCCGGCACTGCGGGCCGAGTTCGCGCGAACCGTAGCTGTCCGGCAGCAACACCGCCTTGCCGGCCTTCAGCAATTGCTCGGCCCAATCGCGATAGCGCGGCAGCACCGGTTCGGAATGGCCGGCCAATCCGCCGCAACCATGCAGGGCAATCACGGTCGGAAACGGACCGTCGCCGTCGGGCTTGAAAAGCTGCGCATGCAGCACCCCGTTGGCGAGGGGAATGTCGACCTCCTGCGGCGCTACCTCCGCGGCGACCGGCGCGGCGAGCAGCATCGTCACTATGATGGCAAAGAGAAGCCGCATCGCGTAGCCGATCAGCCATGGCGCCGGAGAAAGCCGCCCATGCTCACGTTATCATGTGGCAGAAGCGAAAATTCATCACAAATCGGTGGGTTTGACCGGCGGACAACAGCACCTATTTATGATAGATCGCATCACGAAACATTTTGCCCCGGTTCGCCCGGGATCAATCAGAGAGTCCAACCGTGCTGAATAAATTCGGTCCCTCGGGCCATGGCGAAGCCCAGGTACAATATCTGGATGGCGATTTCCGCGTGATCTCGCCGGGAACCTATGTGCGCTGTGCGGTGACCGACGCGCGGATTCCGCTCGACGAGCTCAAATACTGGAGCGTTGACCTGCAGGAGGCCTACGCCGTTCCGTCCGCGGTGCTGCGGCGGCATTTTCCCGCGGCGCTGAAAACGCAGGATTAATTATTCAAGCGATAATTTTTCTGGCGCGCCTGAAACAGCCGCTCCGAAACGAATTTGCGCAATTGCGCGGAATCGTCGAACTCAAGCGTCACCGCGAACGGCACAATATCTTTCGCCTGGCACGGCAACCCCGCCGCCGTCGCTAGCCGCGCCAGATCCTTTTCCGTCGTCACCAATGTCAGCGCATCGCGCCCGGCTTCCGCAATCAGTGTTTCGATTTCGTCGTTGGAAAACCGATGGTGATCGGCGAAAGCGCGCTCCGCGACGACGGCGATCCCGCTGCCGCGCAGCGTTCTGAAGAATCTCGCGGGATCCCCGATCCCGGCAAAAGCCAGCACCCGCTTGCCGCTGAGTGCCGCCACCGATGCGTCGGCGGCCTTGAGATGTGCCGATAGCACCGGCTTGCCCTGTGCGGCGGCCTCCGCAGCGACCGCTTCGGCCGCCCGGCCATCGCCGATAACAACAAGGGCATCGGTGCGGGCCAGCTGCGGCAGCAGCGGCGCGCGCAAGGGACCGGCGGGAAATACACAGCCGTTGCCGAGGCCGCGGTTGCCGTCGATCACGATCAGCGAAGCATCCTTGGCAACCGCCGGATTCTGAAAACCGTCGTCCATCAGGATCACGCTGGCGCCTTGCGACCGCGCCAACGCGACGCCGCCGATGCGGTCGCGCGCGACCACCACCGGCACTGTCCGCGCCAGCATCAGCGGCTCGTCACCGACATCGGCGGCAACGTGCCGCCCGGTATCGACCTTGACCGGTCCGCGCAATCGTCCGCCATAGCCACGGCTGAGCACCACCGGCGTCTCGCCGAGATCGCGCAGTAGACTAGCCAACGCCAGCACCGTCGGGGTCTTGCCGGCGCCGCCGACATGATAGTTGCCGACGCAAAGCACGGGGACGCCGGCGTCAAGACCCCGGCGCTGCAATCGCCAGCCCGCGGCCAGGCCATAGATCGCGCCAAGCGGCATCAGCAATCGGGACATCCATGAAGACGGCCGGTACCAGAAGGCCGGCTCACGCATTGGCCGCCCCCATCTCGAGCCGCAACTGCAAAAGATACGGCTCGAGGGCCGCCAGCGTACGGTCGAGCGCGCCGCCGAGCTGCTCGACCACGCGCGCGGCGGCGGCAGCCGATAATTCGCGCGCCGCCGGATCGGCCAGCCACTGGCCGAGCTGCTTGACCAGCGCCTCCTGCGTGTCCGCCCGCTTGGCGCCGCCGACGCTGTCGAGTGCCGCATAGACATCGGTGAAGTTGAAGACATGCGGGCCGTGCACGATCGACGCGCCGAGCTTGATCGCCTCGATCGGATTCTGCCCGCCATGCGCGACCAGCGACCCGCCCATGAATACGACCGGCGACAGCCGATAGAACACTCCCAGCTCGCCCATGGTGTCGGCGACATAGATGTCGGTGGTCGCGGTCGGCAATTCCTCGCGCGAGCGCAGCGCGACGCGCAGGCCGGAAGCCACGACGGTGCGGGCGATGGCCTCGCCGCGATCGGGATGCCGCGGCACGATCACGCTCAGCAGCGACGGAAAGAATCCGGCAAGCGTTCGATGCGCCTCAAGCAGCAGCTCCTCTTCGCCGGGATGGGTCGATGCGGCGACGACGATCGGACGGCCGCGTGTCACCGACATCAACCGTTCCAGCTTGGCGGGATCGGCGGGGGGCGCCGGAACATCCAGCTTCAAATTGCCGGTGGTGATGACGTTGCGGCTGCCGAGCGCCGTGAAACGTTCGGCGTCGACCTGTGATTGCGCCATGCAGATATCGAACCGGCCAAGCAGCGCCGAGATGGTGCCGGTCAGCCTGCGCCAGCGCGGAAACGAGCGGTGCGACATCCGGCCGTTGATGAGGACCATCGGCAGCCGGCGCGCCGCGCTCGACAAAATGAGATTGGGCCACAGGTCGGACTCGATGAACAGCGCAAGACTCGGCCGCCAGTGATCGAGAAAGCGCGCGACATAGCGCGGCGAGTCGTAAGGGACATATTGATGGATGATGTCGGCGGGAAACCGCTTGGCGACGATCGCCGCCGAGGTTACGGTGCCGGACGTCAGCAGGATGCGGATACGCAGCGCCCGCAACTTCTCGATCAAGCCCGCTGCAGCCAGCACTTCGCCGACGCTGGCGCCGTGAATCCAGACCAATGGACCGGGCGGCCGGATGTCCTTGCTGATGCCGCGGCGCTCGCCGATGCGGGCCGGATCTTCCTTGCCTTGTTTCAGCCGCCGCTTGATCAGCGCCGGCGACAGCGGCACCATCGCGGTGGACAGCTTCTGGTAGACGCGCAGCGTCATCGGCAACGAATTAGCCATCACCCGTCCCCTCCGGACGGCCGACCAGCGCATAGGCGCGGCGGGTCGCCTCGTTCAGGTTGGCTTCCAGTTGCACGCGCAGTTTTTCCATGGTCTCGGCATCGGCATCGGACGGCACGGAAATCGCTTCGATGCCCACCACTGCGCCCCGTCCGAATGGCAAATTAATGGTGGTGCGGTCCCAATTGTCGAGGCGGATGAACCGGCTGGTCGCCAGCGCAAATGCCATGATCGGCCGTCCGGATTCTCTCGCCAGCATGATGATGCCGAGACCCGCAACGCGCGAGCGCTTCGGTACATCGGCGGTGAGCGCGATGTTATAATTGTCGGCCAGCGCCCGCTTCATTTCCCTGAATGCGCCGACACCACCCTTGCGGTGGAATGCCGATCCGTGGTCGCCGGAACCGCGGATGGTGCCGATACCCAGCCGTTCGGCCACGATCCCATTGAATTCGCCGTCGCGATGCCGCGACACCAATACCTTGGCGCGGTAACTCTTCTTGACCTTGATGAACGGCGTCATGAAATGCTGGCCGTGCCAGAAGGTGACGATCACCGGCTGCTGAGGGTCGAAAAATTCATAGAAGTCGGGAGGGTCGTAGCTGAATCTGTTGGTCAGCCAGACCAGCCGCAGGTACTCGGCCGCGAGAAATCCCGCAGCGCGCGGGAACCAGCTGCCGCGCAGCAAATTGCGGAGTAGTTTTTTCAACGGGGAGGCTTCGCGTCTTGACTTGGATCGAGCAGCCGATGGAGATGGACGACGAAATAGCGCATATGGGCATTGTCCACCGTCTGCTGCGCTTTCGCTTTCCAGGCCGCGTAGGCGGTCGCGTAGTTGGGGAACACGCCGACGATTTCCACCTGATCGAGATCCTTGAAGGTCGTGTGTTCGAGATCAGTCAACTCGCCCCCGATGACGAGATGGAGCAATTGCTGCTGGGCACTATCTGGCATAATCGCTTTCCTAACACGGTGCCCGGCAGGCAAAATCACCAACGCCTATCGAGAGCGCTCAGAACGGCGAATGGTTTCGAAAATGCTCGATAATACGTGCATGACGATCGCGCCCCGCTGCCACCAACACCCCATGCGTCACCTCCCGGCGATTGTAAGATATCGCATCCCCCGAGAGCGCGGTCATATTACCATTCGCTTCCTGCACGATCAAATTGGCCGCCGCAAGGTCCCAGTCGCGGCTTTGGCCGCCCGCGAAGGCGGCATCGAGCCGGCCCTGCGCGACCCGGCACAACCGGAGCGCGAGCGAGCCGATGCGGGGATGAAGGGAGATTTCACCCGTGGATTGATTGAACCGCTGGACCAGCGGCTTCGGACCCGCCACGCGGGAAAAATCCAGCTCGGTACCGGTCGCGACATGGACAGAAACATTGTTGCAGGTGGCGCCCTGCCCGCGTGCGGCGAACAAGAATTCATCGCTGACCGGCGCAAACACGGCCGCCAGCACCGGAGACGCGTCCTCGATCAGCGCCACGCTGACGCACCAGTCCTCGCGGCCGGCAAGATAACCCCGGGTGCCGTCGATCGGATCGACAATCCAGACCCGGTGCTTGGCTAGGCGCGCCTCGTCGTCGGCGCTCTCTTCCGACAGCCAGCCATAGTCCGGCGTAGCCGATCGCAGCCGCGTCTCGATCAGGTCGTTGACCGCGATATCGGCTTCGGATACCGGGGACGACACCCCCTTGGTCCAGTTCTTCAGGTCGGTGCGGAACAGCGACAGCGCCAGCGCGCCCGCCTCCCGCACCGTGTCCGTCAGCAACGCCGCGTCGCGCGTCAAAACCTGGTCATGCGGGCTGTCCGCGCTAGCGTCCGCCAACCGTCAATCCCTCGATGCGCAGCGTCGGAGCGTCGACGCCGTAACGGAATTTCAGGTCGTTGGCGGGCACCAGCGATTTGAATATCCCGAGCAGATGTCCCGCGATCGTAACCTCGCTTACGGCATACGTAATCTCGCCATTCTCGATCCAGAAGCCGGATGCGCCTCGGCTATAGTCGCCGGTGACGCCGTTGACGCCCGAGCCGATCAGGTCGGTGACGTAAAACCCCTGCTTGATGTCGGAGATCAGCTCGGCGGGCGTCGGCTCGCCGGCTTCGAGATACAGATTATACGATCCCGGCGACGGCGACGACGACACGCCGCGCTGGGCGTGGCCGTTGGTCACCAGACCCAGTTCGCGCGCGGTCGCGCAGTCCAGCAGCCACGAGGTCAGCACGCCCTGATCGATGATGGCGAGCTTCTTGACCTTGACGCCCTCGGCGTCGAACGACTGCGACCGCAGCCCGCGCACCCGCAACGGATCGTCGACGATGCGGATATTTTTTGCGAACAACTGCTCGCCGAGACGGTCTTTCAGGAAACTGGTCTTGCGCGCGATCGAAGCGCCGTTCACCGCGCCGACGAGATGGCCGACCAGCGATCCGGAGACGCGGGGATCGAACACCACCGGCACCTTGCAGGTCTCGACCTTGCGTGGATTGGCGCGCGCGACCGTGCGCTCGCCCGCGGTGCGGCCTACGCTTTCGGGCGATGCAAGGTCCGAGGCATGCGGCGCCGAGGTGAAGTCATAGTCGCGCTCCATGCCGGTGCCTTCGCCGGATATCGCCGTCACCGAGATGCCGTGGCCCGAACGCAGGTAAGAGCCGTGGAAGCCGGTGGATGTCACCAGCACCATGCCGCCAATTCCGGTGGAAGCCGACGCGCCGCCCGATTTGGTAACGCCTTTGACGGCGAGTGCCGCCGCCTCGGCTTCACGAGCGCGGCGCTCGAGCTCCGACGTCGAGGGTATCTCGGGGTCGAGCAGATCGAGTTCGGGGAAATCGCGCGCCAGCAGGGACGGATCGGCAAGACCGACATATTTGTCGTCCGGCGCGACGCGCGCCAACGCAACCGCGCGCTCGGCGAGCCTGGCGACGCCATCGCCGCTGACGTCGTTGGTCGAAACCACCGCCTGCCGCTGTCCGACCAGGACGCGCAACCCGACGTCGTCGCCTTCCGAGCGTTCGGATTCCTCGACCCGCCCGTCGCGCACCTCAACGCCTTGCGAGATGCCGCGCACCGCCACCGCGTCGGCGGCGTCCGCGCCGGCGCGCCGCGCGGCCTCGACCAGCCGCTGCGCCAGCGTGCTGAGGGCGGATTGATCGAACAGATCGGATGTCGCGGCGCCGGATGAAAGCGATGATGTGGCTGATGGTGAAGAGATCACGAACAAAATCCCGGGGATTGCAGGAGGATTCAGGGAGCACCGAACGAGGCCCGGATGCAAATCAATGAACCCATGAGATGTGCCTGATTCATGCGGACTTCAAGCATTTCGCGGGCTCGAAGCCAAGCAATTTCACCGGTCTTTCGCAAGGTCTCGTCAATCATGTGAGCCAAGGTCTTGTCAATCATGCGGGCGGAAGCTGGGCAGGTGACCTCCGATTAACCAGCCTTTTTAAGCCGATTCGGACGCGGCTCGACTAGGGTCTCACGTATCGACCGGGAGCATAATCCCGGCGGGGAGATAAAGCCGTGAGGCGTCAAACTGCAACAAGCGGGATCAATCCCGCCGGGTCGAGCCGCGCCATGCGGCTCGACCCTCTCTCTCTACCCGTAAGCTTCCCTGCGCACGATACCCGCGCGGACGGCGGCTTGCGTCAAATCGAACTTCATCGCGAACGCGTCGTATTGCATCGCGCCGTCCACGGCATGCGGATGGCGATCAACGTCCGCGTCAGCGATTTTCTCGGCGTTGGCCTGCGCGGCATCGACGATGCCCAGATGCTGGCGCTGGTCCATCGCGATCCGTCCTTGACCATTCCGCTGTGCGTGAGTTCCGACAGCGAAGAGATCGCTGCGGCATGGCGGATGTGGAGCGACATCTTCGCGCTTCCGCAATTGCCGGAAGACAAAGCGAGCGAACCGGCGCAGCGGCGGCGGCGGCATAACGCGATCCGGGCTCGGCGGCCGAAATTCCTGGTGCGCCGGCGCGGCGGCGATCTGCTCAATCCGGCGAATGCCCATCGGGGCGAGCGCGAAATCATCGCGCGGGATTGAAGAGTTCCATCCCGCGACGCCCATGGGCGTCATCCCGAACTGCGGCTCAAGCCGCCCGCATCACCGCATCCGCCAGCAGTCCTGCAAACAGCAACAAACCGGCATCGCGGTTGGATTTGAAAATCCGCAGGCATAATGCGGGGTTCGAAATATCAAGCCGCGCAACCTGCCACGCCAGATGCGCCGCAAACGCGGCAAGCCCGATCCAGGCCGGCCATCGCGCCTCCGCAAGCGCCAGCGATACCCCGATCAGCGCCACCGCCGCTGCGTAAAACGCCATCAACGCCGGACCGGTGCGGGCGCCGAACAAAAGCGCGGTCGACTTGATGCCGATCAGCGCGTCGTCCTCGCTGTCCTGGTGGGCGTAGATGGTATCGTAGCCGATCACCCAGGCGATCGAGCCGGCATACAGCATCAGCGCGGTCGCATCGATCCGCTGCCGTATCACTGCAAATCCCATCAGCGCGCCCCAGGAGAATGCCAGGCCGAGCACGATCTGCGGCCACCAGGTGATCCGCTTCATGAACGGATAGACCGCGACGATGACCAGCGAAGCGATCCCGGTCGCGACTGCCGTGCGGTTGAATTGCAGCAGCACCGCCAAACCGATCAGCGCCTGAACGACAAGAAACGCCATCGCCTGCGGCACGCTCACCTGTCCCGCCGGAATCGGCCGCGACCGCGTCCGTTCGACCAGCGCATCGAGATCGCGATCGGTAATGTCGTTCCAGGTGCACCCGGCGCCGCGCATGACGAAGGCGCCGATGAAGAACAGCGCAAGGATCAGGGGTAATCGGCTGGGATCATGGGCGACACCGGCGGCCAGCGCCGCCGACCACCAGCACGGCATCAACAGCAGCCACGATCCGATCGGACGGTCCAGACGGGAGAGCCGCAGGTACGGCCGCGACCATAGCGGCGCGCGGTTATCGACCCAGTTGCCGGTCGCGTCAGCAACACGGGCCGTCGCACCGCTCATGTTTTGTCGGTCATCGCGCCAGCACGTTGCCGTTCAGTGTATCGAACGTGCTGCCGCCGCTCCTCTTCGCCGCCTTGGCGTCCGGAAGCTGGGCCGCAGAGCCCAGCACTTCGCTCAGGCTCGGGCCGGCCGGTGCTTTTTGCTGCTGTTGCTGCGCCACCGCGCAGACCTTCTTCTGCATGCCCTCGGTGTTCTTGTGGCCGTTCTTCAACTGTTCCGATATCTGCACCGGAATCCCGCACTTGGCGGCGTGAGCTTCAACATATTTGATCATCTTCATTTCGGCCGCGCCGAAATTTCCGATCAGCTTGCAGGCTTCTTCAGCGGACGCGTGCCGGTCGCTGGCTTCCTTGATCATTTTGCCACGCTTCTCGGCGTCTTCCCGCAGCGGGAGGAATTCCTTCATGCAATCCACCTGGCCTCCCGCCTGCTGCGACGGCGGCGCGGGCGGCGCGAAAGACCCCCCGGAGAGCGGCGCCGCTCCGGTGGCCGGGAACGAACCAGGGCTGGGAGCGGCCATGGTCGCTCTTGGCGCAGCGCCATTCACCGGCGGAAATGCCGGGTCGTTAGCCGGGGGAGAAGTCTGACCGGGCAACGGCGCCGGAAAGGCGCCTTGCGCGAAGCCGTGGCCGGCATGAACGACAGCAAAGGCCACGGTCAGCGGCACGATCCAGCGGCGGATGGTCAAAGCTGTTCCTCCGGCAAGGTCCGATGGTCCCACATGTGATAGACAGGTTTCCCGGTGACGGAACGATTTCCGATCGCGGCTTTTTACGATGCTTTCTACGATTCCTGCCAGCCCTTAACAACCCGTGGAATTTGGCAACAGCGCGGCGTAGGGCCGCGCCTGATGGCGATAATTGCGTATTTTGGTCTAAAAGACGCCGCGGATTGGAACATTGACCATGCCTCAACTCGATTTTCGCAAGCCCCGGCTGTTTGCCGACGCCGCGCTTGCAGCGGGCGAAACCGTCGTGCTTGAGCGCGACCAGAGCAACTATCTCGGCAATGTGCTGCGGCTTGCCGCGGGGGACACCATCCTGGTGTTCAACGGGCGCGATGGCGAATGGCAGGCGACCATCGCGGGCCGCAAGCGGCCGGACGGTCTCCATATCGTCGCCCGGACCCGGACCCAGGATCACCTGCCCGACCTCGTTTACGTTTTTGCGCCGCTGAAACATGCCCGGCTCGACTACATGGTGCAGAAAGCGGTCGAGATGGGCGCATCCTCGCTGCAGCCGGTTTTGACCCGCCACACCCATGTCAGCAGGGTCAACGGCGAGCGGATGCGGGCCAACGTCATCGAGGCCGCCGAGCAATGCGGCATCCTGAGCATCGCCGGTGTCGCCGAGCCGATCGCGCTCGATCGCTATCTGAGCCGTCGCGAGCCCCAGCGCCTGCTGATCTTCTGCGACGAGGCCGCCGAGACCGCCAGTCCGTGGCAGGCGCTGCAGAGCGGGCCGGCACCTGGCGGCGGCATCGATGTCCTGATCGGCCCCGAAGGTGGATTTGCCGAGGAAGAGCGCGCCATGCTGCTGCGCCAGCCCCGGATCTTGAGGCTTTCGCTGGGGCCGAGGATCCTGCGGGCCGACACCGCGGCGGTGGCGGCGCTGGCGCTGGTGCAGGCGGCGCTGGGCGACTGGACCGGACCCGGCTCGCGCGGATAGGTTACGGCCTTAACCATTTGTGCTTGGCCGGGATTTTGGCAGGTCATTAAGCGACTTGGCCGATCCCGGTCGAAACCCGGCCCGAGCCATGCTAAGGGGCTGCTCCGCCTGAACTTGCAAGCC
Organism: Bradyrhizobium sp.; assembly: GCF_004799405.1. GTDB lineage: Bacteria > Pseudomonadota > Alphaproteobacteria > Rhizobiales > Xanthobacteraceae > Bradyrhizobium. Next base: position 65,404 of record NZ_SSMW01000085.1, on the reverse strand, counting down.
CGTTCGCCGGGATACCTGGACCTTGAGATGACCGTGACCGCCGCCCCTCGTGCGACCGGATCCGCCGCATGGGCGGAGGCGCTGCTATTGTCGTTCGCGCAGGCCGGTTACGTCCAGGCCGAGCCGGCGATCCTGCAGCCTGCCGAGCCGTTCCTCGATCTGTCGGGCGAGGACATCCGGAAAAGCCTCTATTTGACCACCGACGCCAGCGGCGAGGAACTGTGCCTTCGCCCCGACCTCACCATCCCGGTGGCGCGGGATTATCTCGCCTCCGGTCGCGCTGGCCAGCCCGCCGGCTTCAGCTATCTCGGGCCGGTGTTTCGCTATCGCGGCGGGCAACCGAGCGAGTTTTTGCAGGCCGGCATCGAATCCTTCGGCCGGCAGGATCGCGCCGCCGCCGATGCGGAGATGCTCGCATTGGCGCTGGAAGCCACCAGCGCGCTCGGGTTGACCGAGGTTGAAATCCGCACCGGCGACGTGGCGCTGTTCATCGCGCTGATCGACGCACTCGGGCTGTACCCGGTGTGGCGGCGGCGGCTGATCAAGGACTTCAACCGCAAGATCAGCCTGGAACAGGACATCGAGCGGCTGACGCTGGCGACCGGTTCGAGCCGCAACGAATATGAGGGCGTGCTCGCCGCCCTTGCGGGCTCCGACCGCAAGGCGGCGCTGGCGCTGGTCACCGACCTGATGTCGATCGCCGGCACCACCAATGTCGGCGGCCGCTCGGTCTCCGAAATCGCCGATCGCTTCCTCGAACAGTCGACCCTGAAGGGCGGCGCGCTGCCGCGCAACGCGCTCGACCTGATCAAGCGATTCCTGGCGATCGCGGGTGACCCGGACGAGGCGGTCGCGCAGTTGCGCGCGCTGGCCGAAGACGCAAACCTCGATATCACTGCCGCGATCGACCAGTTGGAAAGCCGCATCGGTTTCATGGCCGCGCGCGGCATCGATACCAGTCTGACGCGCTTTTCCACCTCGTTCGGACGCGGCCTCGATTACTACACGGGATTTGAGTTCGAACTGCACGCCAGGGGTAACGGCGCCGAGCCGCTGGTGGCGGGCGGGCGCTATGACGGATTGATGACCCAGCTTGGTTCCGGCACGCCAATTCCGGCGGTCGGGTTTTCGATCTGGGTCGAAACCTTGACGCAACTGGGCCGCAAGGCTGCCGAACAAGGCATCAGCGGGAGCGCGTCATGACAGCGCCGTTCGTTCTTGCCGTTCCGTCGAAAGGCCGCCTGCAGGAAAACACCGAGGCGTTCTTCACCCGTGCCGGACTTTCACTGGCGAAACCGCGCGGCGCCCGCGACTATCGCGGTACCATCAACGGGCTCGACAATGTCGAGATCGCCTATCTTTCGGCCAGCGAAATCGCCTCGCAACTGGCGCGCGGCGCCGTGCATCTCGGGGTGACCGGCGAAGACCTGGTGCGCGAAAGCATCGCCGAGGCGGACAAGCGCGTTGCCATGATCGACAATCTCGGCTTTGGCAACGCCAATGTCGTGGTGGCGGTGCCGCAGGCCTGGATCGACGTCCGGACCATGGCCGATCTCGACGATGTCACCACCGGATTCCGCGCGCAGCATAACCGGCGGATGCGGATTGCGACCAAATACATCAACCTCACAAGGGCATTCTTTGCGTCACACGGCGTGGTCGATTACCGGATCGTCGAGAGCGCCGGCGCGACCGAGGGCGCACCGGCGGTCGGGACCGCCGAGATGATCGTCGATATCACGACGACCGGCGCCACGCTCGCCGCCAACGGCCTCAAGGTACTCGACGACGGCGTGATCCTGCGCAGCCACGCCAATCTGGTGGCCTCGCGGGATGCCGACTGGTCGGATCAAGCCCGCGAGACCGCGCGCGTCATCCTGGATCATATCGCCGCCCGCGCCCGCGCCAGCAAATACCGGGAGGTCCGCACCCGCTTTACCGGATGCGACGCGACGCTGCTGGCCGAAGCGCATAATCGTTTCGACGTGGTGTCGCCGTTCGGCGGGCCGACATCTTCGGGCATGGTGACGCTGCACTGTCCGCCGGCGCAGCTTTACGCGCTGGCCAGCTTTCTTCGCAGCCACGGCGCCGAGACGGTATCGGTGGCATCGCTCGACTACGTGCTCGACCGCGACAACCCGTTGTTCACCAAACTCGAACAGTTCCTGGCGCGGTGAGGCAAAGAGCCGCCGCATCCGGTGGCGACAACCTGCAGCGACTGTCATATGTTTGTTATCTTTTACGCTTGAGACCTGATCGATGATGCTCGGTACGGATGTTTCTGGCCTGTCGACCACCGCAGCCAACGCCGCGGCACAGGGGCTGTCGATCGTCGTCCCCTTGTACAACGAGGCCGCCGGGCTGGCACTTCTGCACCAGCGGCTGAGTGGAATGGCGAAAGCGCTGCGGCAGCGCTTCGGCCTTGCCAGCGAGGTCGTCTATGTCGATGACGGCAGCGCCGACGCGACGCTCCGCATCGCGCGTGGACTTGCGGCCGATGCGCTCGATGTCCAGGTGGTGTCGCTGTCACGCAATTTCGGCAAGGAAGCCGCGTTGATGGCCGGATTGGACCATGCCCGGCGCGGCGCCGTGCTGTTCATGGACGGTGACGGCCAGCATCCGCCCGATCTGGTCGAGAAGCTGGTCGGCTACTGGATCGATGACGGCTACGATGTGGTCTACACCGCCAAGGCCCATCGCGACAATGAATCGCTGTTCCGGCGGCTTGCCGTGCACGGGTTCTACGCTCTGATCAACTGGGGCGCGCGGCAGAAAATCCCGGAAGATGCCGGCGACTTCCGCCTGCTGTCGCCGCGCGCCGTGGCAGCGTTGCGGCAGCTTCCCGAGCGCAACCGTTTTTTCAAGGGTCTCGCAAGCTGGATCGGCTTCCGGCAGATCCGCGTCGACTACGAACCCGCCGCCCGCGCCCACGGCGTCACCACCTTCAGCCCCGGCCGGCTGGTCGGGCTTTCGATCGAAGGCCTGACGTCTTTCTCGGTGGCGCCGCTGCGGCTGGCCAGCCTGCTCGGCGTGTTGCTCGCTACCGTGGCTTTCCTGTTCGGGCTTTCCATCCTCTGGGAAACCTGGATGAACGGAAAATCCGTCCCCGGTTATCCGTCGCTGGTGGTCGGCCTGATGACCATCGGCGGCGTCCAGCTCATCATGATCGGCATCGTCGGCGAATATATCGGCAAGATTCTTTCCGAGCTGAAGGCACGCCCGATTTATTTCGTGGCCGAGCACAGCGAAAAACGCGCCGCGGCGCAAGTTAGCGACAGCGAACGGACCGCCGCCGAATGAACGAGGCCGCGCCGCCGCGCCGGATTTGGCTGTGCGCCGACGATTACGGTCTTAGCCCCGGCGTCAACCGCGCCATTCGCGAACTGATCGAGCGCGGACGGCTCAATGCCACCTCGGTGATGGTGGTCGGCCCGGCGATCGGCCGCGACGAAGTCAGCGCACTCCAGGCCGTCGTCGCCAGCAGCCCCCGATGCGCGGTCGGCCTCCATGCCACCCTGACCGCGCCGTTCCATCCGCTGACGATGCACTTTCGCCCGCTCGATGGCGGCATGTTCTTTCCGTTTCCGAAGTTGCTGCGCGCGGGCCTGCTCGGGCGGCTCGATCCCGAAATCATCCGCGCGGAATTGATGGCGCAGTTCGCGGCTTTCCAAGAACGGTTTGGGCGCACCCCGGATTTTGTCGACGGTCACCAGCACGCGCAGCTTTTCCCCGCAGTGCGTCACGCGTTTCTGGCTGCGGTGAAGGAAGTCGCGCCCGATGCCTGGGTTCGCCAGGGCGGACGCGATCAACCGCTGGCCAGGCGGCTCGGCGCGCCGAAGGCGTTGTTTCTCGACATTCTCAGCGCGCAATTCCGCAGGCGCGCCGCGCGCGCCGGTATCGCCTTTAATCCCGCTTTCGCCGGCGCCTATGATTTTTCCAGGCAGCCCGACTTCGGCGCGCTGATGGCGCAATTTCTCGAGGGGCTGCCGGAAGATAGCCTAGTGATGTGCCATCCGGGTTTCGTCGACGAAACCCTGGTCAGCCTCGATCCGCTTACGACCCAGCGCGAACATGAATACGCTTTTCTGGGCGGTGAGCATTTCCCGCCATTGCTGGCTGCGAACAATGTTACGTTGGGCTGACGCCGCCCTCGAAAGGCCGCCAGGCATCTTGTCGCAGCCATAAATTAATCTCCGGCGGCACTACTTGCGACACAAAACGCCCCTACATTTCCCCCGCGCTTCGAAAGCGAGGGAGAGAACCCATGACACCGCAAGAACGCCAGTTGGTTGACGATCTTTTCGGCCGGCTTTCCGGAATGGAGAGCGCGCCGCGCGATCCGGACGCCACCGCTGCTATCGCGCAAGGTTTGCGCAGCGCGCCCAATGCGGTTTACGCATTGGTGCAAACGGTGCTGGTTCAGGACGAAGCGCTCAAGCGCGCCAACAGCCGCATTCAGGAACTGGAGGCCGGCGACGCGCCGGAACAAACCCCTTCCGGCGGGTTTCTCGATTCGATGCGCGATGCGATCTTCGGGCAAAACCAGCCACGCGGTTCGGTGCCGAACGTCCGGCCGCCGGAGATCGCCAGCCGCCCGGTCTGGAACAGCGGCCAGGTGCTGCAGCAGGCACAATCTCCGGGATCCTACGATCAGGGTCCGGGGCACTACGATCAGGGTTCATACGGTCAGCCCTATGGTGCGCCCCAGTCGCCCATGGGCGGTGGCGGCTCGTTTCTGGGAACGGCCGCGGCTGCAGCGGCCGGCGTGGTCGGTGGATCGCTGCTGCTCGGCAGCATCCGCTCTATGATGGGCGGCAGCCGTCACGGCTTCGGCGACACCGGCTTGATGGGCGATAAGACCGCCAGCCAGACTCCGTGGAGCGATCAATCCGGCAGCGCGATGGCGCATGATGCCGGAATCGACGACATCGGTTCATCGGCCGGCCGCGCCGGCGATGGTTCACGCGCCGGACTGTTCGATACCGCGCTGAACGATGATGACGACCGTGACGAAATGGATCTCGATTCGGATGACGTCGGCGACGGAGACAGCGACTACGCCTGACGAATTTTCAGACCTGTAAAAGCAAACCGGCCGCTCGATTTGAGCGGCCGTTTTATTTTTGGTTCGCGAAGCCTCGAGATGACGGCAAAGCCGCATCAGATGACGGCGAGCCGCTTCAGATCACGACGACCCGCGCGCCGACGTTGACGCGGCCGTAGAGATCGATGACGTCCTCGTTGCGCATCCGGATGCAACCGGACGAGACGTTGGTGCCGATGGTCCATGGCTCGTTGGAACCGTGGATGCGATAGAGCGAGGATCCCAGATACATCGCGCGGGCGCCGAGCGGGTTCTGCGGGCCGCCCTCCATGTGCCGCGGCAGATCGGGGCGGCGCTGCAACATTTCCGGCGGCGGCGTCCAGTCCGGCCATTCCTTCTTCGCCGAGATCTGCTTGATGCCCGACCAGGTAAATCCCGGCTTGCCGACGCCAACACCATAGCGGAGCGCCTTGCCGTTGCCCTGCACCAGGAACAAAAACTTGTTGGGCGTATCGATGATGATGGTGCCGGCGGCTTCCTTGCCGTGATAGTCGACCTCTTGCTTCTGGTATTTCGGATCGAACGGGCGCTGGGCTGGATCGGTGGCCTCTTCCTGCTGGCGCATGACCTGCTGCGGTTCGGCCCGCGGCAACAGCGGACGCCGCGGCTCGTAGGAGGGTTGCTGCTGATAGACCGGCTGCTGCGGTTGATAACCGCCTTGAGGCTGCCCGTCCCCAAACAGGAACTCGATGAAACCGCCGCCCATGCTGGAGCGCTCGGCATACGCCGTTCGCACCGGCGCAACAGGCCGCTGCGCGGGTTGATCGGCGTAGATCACCGAGGGTTCGGGGAGCGGCGCGGTTTCGAACGCCGCGGCCTGCGGAAGTCCGGCCACCAGACAGGATGCGCTGGCGAGCAACGCAAGAGACATTGTTTTGGACATCGACGTACTCTGTACTGTTTCGTCGTGGAAGCGCCTGACCGGCGCCTTTGCACGCCACCAATTAAAATCAAAACCGCATCGGTTTGGTAAACAGAAACGGCGTTTCGATTCACCACGTCGTCGATTTGGCGCGGTTTTGTCCGGTAGCGTTTATTTTGAGTGAACGCGCGACGCGCATGGTTAATCGTTGGTGTGCGGCGGCTTGTTTACGCTGCAGCCGGGGATTTCCGGCGTGAACCCGGCGTTAAATCGCCTCTGTGTAAAACCTGACGAGTGGAGCTTCAGGAAAATCTCATGCCGGTTCAGCGCAAGCGCTTTCGCATCGAAGAAGCATTTACCGGCGATATGCCGATGTCATCCGGCGGCGGCGATGCCAATCCGATACATCTCGAGATCATGAACGAATTGCGCGCGATCCGCGCCCAGATGGCAAGTCCGTCCCGCGGCATCGTGGCAGCAAATGCGGAAGAGCATTCGGCGTCGCAGAAGGTTGCCGAAGCAACCGCGCTGCTTGAAACCTATCGCGCGCAAATCGAGCAATGCGAGAAGCTCAAGGTCGAACTCGATCTCATTCACGATGCCATCAGCCGCACCAAGCATGAAATAGCGGTCCTGCACGGCAAGAGCTTCAGCGGCGGGGAAATGGCCAAGGCGACCGGCGAACTCGGCGCCGTGGTCGGCGGTACCGAAGAGGCGACCCAGCAGATTCTGGAAGCCGCTGAGGCGATCGACCAGGCGGCGACCGCGCTGACCAAGGTCAATTCGCCGGATCAGCAGAAGCTGCTCAGCGAGGAAATCGGGGAGCGCGTGGTTTCGATCTTCGAGGCCTGCAATTTCCAGGATCTCACCGGCCAGCGCATCAGCAAAGTGATGGCCACGATGAAATTCATCGAAAGCCATATCACGGTCATGATGGACATCTGGGGCGGCGTCGATGCGATCCGGGCCCATGCGCCGCCGCTCGTCGACGAGCGGGAAGGCGACGCCCGCCTGCTGAACGGCCCGAAAAGTGAGGGCGATGTCGGCCACGCCTCGCAGAACGACATCGACGCGTTGTTCGACTGAGCTTCGACTTATGGAAGCTGCCGGGCCACAGCACCCGGCGAGCTAATCACGCCCGCGGCGCGCAGCGGACATAGACCATGTTGCCGTAACGGGTGGCGGCGTCCTTGTCGGTAAAGCGGGTGATCAGCACGCGGCCGTCGAAGGAGACGATTTCGCGATCCTGCTCGCCACCGGCCGGTCCGGGCGGGCCGATATAATTCTTGCCGCTCGGGCTGCCCTTGAGGCGCAATTCCTGCGGCGTCGCCTGGTCGGCCAGATGCATGATCACGCCCCCGGTGGCGCCGGATCCGATCACATAGGGCTGCTTGCACTGCAACCGCGCCGCGGCCTCGGTGCGCGCGCGGTCATTGGGATTCTGGTACGACGCGAGGCCCCAGCGGCCGACAATCTCGTCGGCGCGGATCGTCGCCGGCACTTCGGGCGCCACGCCGGGCTCCTGCGCCGGCCCCGGATTCGACGTCAGGTTAAAGCTGCTGCATGCCCCCAGAAATATCGTCAGCGCCGAGGCGATCCCCAGACTGGCAACCGTCCGCGCGCTACATGACTTGACCATGGTATCCCCCGAACAAAACTCCTGGCCGCACCCGTCCCGCAACCAAGCGCAAAACTCCTGTCGGAGCAACGATATCCAGCAGATTACGCCGGGACCCCGATTTGGTTTCCGAAAAAGCATCCTATATCGGCCTCACCAAGGGCTTAACTCCCTTTGCTTGACAGGATCGGCCTCAAGCCATATTCCCGGGTCACAATTAGCACTCCAAGAGCCCGATTGCTAAGGATACGAGCCGTTGCGCCCCTGGCGGCGCCGAATTCGCTCCGTGTTCCCACCGCTTTCGATCGGCACCAGACCTGAAAACGTAAGCCTCCAAACGGGGCAAATCTTTGGAAGGGAACGTCATGGCTAAAACCAACTTTCGCCCACTGCATGACCGTGTCGTGGTCAAGCGGATCGACGCCGAAGAAAAAACCAAGGGCGGCATCATCATTCCCGACAGCGCCAAGGAAAAGCCCCAGGAAGGCCGGGTCGTCGCCGTCGGCCCGGGCGGCCGCGACGAGGCCGGGAAGCTGATCCCGATCGACATCAAGACCGGCGACCGCGTGCTGTTCGGCAAGTGGTCCGGCACCGAAATCAAGCTCGACGGTGAGGAACTCCTGATCATGAAGGAATCCGACATCATGGGCGTGCTGGCCTGAGACCAACGAGAGAGCCGCTGACCTGGTCGTCGCGTGCGTTGCCTTCTTCCCTTCTCCCCTTGTGGGAGAAGGTGGCGCGGACAAAGTCCGCGCCGGATGAGGGGTCTCGAAGAGAAGCCCGCCAAGCACGATAAAGGGTGCGGCAAGCAAACATATCCAATTCATCCAGGAGTAAATTCAAATGGCTGCCAAGGACGTCAAATTTTCCGGAGACGCGCGCGATCGCATGCTGCGCGGGGTCGATATTCTCGCCAATGCGGTCAAGGTGACGCTCGGTCCCAAGGGCCGCAACGTCGTCATCGAAAAGAGCTTCGGCGCGCCACGCATCACCAAGGACGGCGTCACCGTCGCCAAGGAAATCGAGCTTGAGGACAAGTTCGAGAATATGGGCGCGCAGATGCTGCGCGAAGTCGCCTCCAAGACCAACGATACCGCAGGCGACGGCACCACCACCGCGACCGTGCTGGCGCAGGCGATCGTGCGGGAGGGCGCCAAGTCGGTTGCCGCCGGCATGAACCCGATGGATCTGAAGCGCGGCATCGAGATTGCAGTGACGGCGGTGGTCAAGGACCTCGAGAAGCGCGCCAAGCCGGTGGCCTCGTCATCCGAGGTCGCCCAGGTCGGCACCATCTCCTCCAATGGCGATGCAGCGATCGGCAAGATGATCGCCCAGGCGATGCAGAAGGTCGGCAATGAAGGCGTCATCACGGTCGAGGAGAACAAGTCACTCGAAACCGAAGTCGACATCGTCGAAGGCATGAAATTCGACCGCGGCTATCTTTCACCCTATTTCATCACCAACGCCGAGAAAATGACCGCCGAACTCGAAGACGTCTATGTGCTGCTGCACGAGAAGAAGCTGTCCGGCCTGCAATCGATGCTGCCGGTGCTGGAAGCCGTGGTGCAGTCCGGCAAGCCGCTATTGATCGTCGCCGAGGACGTCGAAGGCGAAGCCCTGGCGACGCTGGTCGTCAACCGCCTGCGCGGCGGGTTGAAAGTCGCCGCCGTCAAGGCGCCCGGCTTCGGCGACCGCCGCAAGGCAATGCTGGAAGACATCGCGATCCTGACCGGCGGTCAGCTGATTTCGGATGAACTCGGCATGAAGCTCGAAAGCGTGACCGTCAACATGCTGGGACGCGCGCGCAAGGTGGTGATCGACAAGGAAAACACCACGATCGTCAGCGGCGCCGGCAAGAAAAAGGACATCGAAGCCCGCGTCGGCCAGATCAAGGCGCAGATCGAGGAAACCACCTCGGACTACGACCGCGAGAAGCTGCAGGAGCGCCTGGCCAAGCTCGCCGGCGGCGTCGCGATCATTCGGGTCGGAGGTGCCACCGAAATCGAGGTCAAGGAGAAGAAGGATCGCGTCGAGGATGCCCTCAATGCGACCCGCGCAGCAGTGCAGGAAGGCATCGTGCCGGGCGGCGGCGTCGCCTTGCTGCGCGCCAAGAAGGCCGTCGGCCGCATCACCAACGACAACTCCGATGTGCAGGCCGGCATCAATATCGTGCTCAAGGCGCTGGAAGCTCCGGTGCGCCAGATCGCCGAGAATGCCGGGGTCGAGGGCTCGATCGTGGTCGGCAAGATCCTGGAGAACAAGTCCGAGACCTTCGGCTTCGATGCGCAAACCGAGGAATATGTCGACATGGTCTCCAAAGGCATCATCGATCCGGCCAAGGTGGTGCGCACGGCGCTGCAGGACGCCGCCTCGGTCGCCGGCCTGCTGGTGACCACCGAAGCCATGGTCGCCGAGTTGCCAAAGGAGCCGGCGCCGCCGATGCCCGGCGGTGGCGGCGGCATGGGTGGCATGGGCGGCATGGGCTTCTGAGCCGGCCGCATTGGTATCGTCGCGATCGCGAAGGCCGCCTCCGGGCGGCCTTCTTTTTGGGGTGATTTGCGCCGAGCTTTGCCGGCAAGGACCTGGTTTCGATTCATTCGCAGCCAAAAAGGCTCTACGGTAACAACCGATTCTGTCCCCTCGAGGAATTTTGATATGCGCGCGTTTTTGTTCTGCCTGGTCGGCCTGATAACGGCCTCGTCGACTCCGGTCTTTGCCCAGATGAAGCTCTTGACCAAGCCCGCGAATGCCAATGAAACAAGGTATTTCACCTCCATCGACGGGTTGATGGAAGGCAATGCCGACGTCATCCTCAAGGAGGCCCGTCAGGGCAAGAACGTCACCTCCGCGGTGCTCGACGTTTGCTACCCCGTCGAGAAAGGCTCCGACCGCAAGGACCGCTTTGTCGCTAACCTCGCCGTGAACGGTCAGACCATGACCGGCACCACGCAAAGCCTTGGCGACAAATTGCCGGTCACGGTGAAACTCGTGCGCAAGCCGACCGGCGACACGTTCGAATTCAAGGGCCAGATCAGCGTCGGCCAGACCGTGACGGAAGTGACCTCGTCGGATAATTCCGACATCAGCGAAAAGGAATTCCAGGACAACCAGTCGAGTGATGACAACATCGCTGCATCGCCAAAGGATTTTAGCGAAGTCTCTCCGGAATCGATCGGCGTCAAGGTCAAGCTGGATGCTGCGGCGGATTTCCTCAGGAGTCTGAAGGGACAGGACGTCGAGGTGGCCCTCAGCAGCCTCGCCGTTTCCTGCGAGGCGCTGCGCGCCGGCGAGCAGACCATCAACATCAGCGCCGATCCGGATCGCGCCGCGGCGCTGATCGCAAAATACAGGTCGGCGCCCGGCGTGGTCGCCGCCGGCTGGACCAGCGGCATTCTGGAAATCGAGCGCACCATCCGCTTCGCAGCCGCCGACTGGCGCGACGGCGACAAGCTCAACAGGGACAGGCTCGCCGCCGCGGTCGCAGCGGTCCTGACCAAAACCCTTGCGGCGAAATCGTCGTCGTCGGCAACATGGAACCCCAATACCGGCAAGCTGAAATTGACCTTCAAGCGGCCGAGCCAGATGTTCCCCGCGCTCGATCTCACCGAGACCATCGAGGTTGCCGCCCTAGTGGCGCCGGACAAGCCCGGCACGTCCGACCGGTTATTGCTGTGGATCGGCACCCCGACCGTTACCACCACGGACGAATCCGCCGGCGCAAGGCTCAATCTGACCGATGAATCCAGCGGCGACGAGGAAGGCGATCCCAAGGACGACAACGGCTCGCTCGATGCGCTGGCCAAGGAGTTCAAAGGCCAGCGCTGGGACGCGGATAAATCGGTCTGGAAATGAGACGAGAGTCCCGTTTCGATCGGATCAAAACGGGACTCTGGACTCCAGTTTTGAGGCGTTTTCTTTCCGCGAACCGGTATCCACTTCGCTCGAAAACGTTCTAGTTGGTAAGGAGACGGAATCGCAGCGGCCTGGTTCCGATGAATGAAATGAGATCGCCCTGCCGCCTCCAGGTCGCCGCCTCGCTCAACGCCGCAACCAGTTCATCGTCGGCCTGCGCCTTGGCCGGCGGACAGGCGCGATCTTCCAGCGGGCCGGCGACGAAAATCACGGTATTGCCCGCGACCGAGAACTGGCCCTTGCCGCCCTTGCACCACAACTCCAGCGTCGCCTCGCCGCTGTCGCCGATCTGCATCGTCGGGACCCGCTTCGATCCGGGCTGCCGGGCTGCATCCAGTGTCATCTCGAATCCGAACGGAAATCCCTCCTGAGCGCGAGCCGGGCCGGCGTTGAAGGCAGCCGCGGTTAGAATAAACGTGCCCGCGGCTTGCTTCAAAAACCTTTTCGCTGAAAACATGCTGCCTCTCGAACTATCGCCGCACCGCCGCGCGCTGTTCTAATGGGCGAATGTGATCTTGACCAGATTGGCCGCAAAAAAGATTTACCGGTTCGCCAAAACAAATCCCCGCGGCAGCGGCCGCGGGGATTTTCACCGGTCGTAAACGACGGTCCTTTATTTCAGGACCATGGCCGTGAACGGATAGACATAGGCCTGCAGCATCACGAACAGCCCGACCAGGCACGCCAGCGCGATCGAGTGCTTGAACACGAAGCGCAAAATCGTGCTTTCGTGCCCGACCCAGTTGGTGGCGGTCGAGGCGACCACGATCGACTGCGCGTCGATCATCTTGCCCATGACGCCGCCGGACGAGTTGGCCGCACCCATCAGGATCGGCGACAGCCCGAGCTGCTGCGAGGTGATCTTCTGCAGGTTGCCGAACAGGATGTTCGACGACGTATCCGATCCCGTCAGCGCGACACCGAGCCAGCCCAGCAGGGTGCCGAAGAAGGGATAGAGCACGCCGGTTGCCGCAAAGGCGAGACCGAGCGTCGCGTCAACGCCGGAGAGCCGGGTCAGGGTGCCGATCGCCAGCATCGCCGAGATCGTGATCAGCGAATACGCACACAATTTGATGGTGCGCCCGTATTCGCTGACGATCTTGCCCGGCGACAGCCCCATGATGAAGCCCGCGATAATGGCGGCGATCAGCATGCCGGTGCCGGTAAACGACAGATAGGTGAATGAGAAGATCGCAGCTTCCTTGGTCGGCGCCGGCACCACCGGCGCAACCTTGTTGATCATGTTGTGCAATTCGGGAACCGCATAGTTCCAGGTGAAGATCGGATTCACCGCGGCCTTGAACCAGCCGGTGCCCCAGACTAGCAGAATCGCGCACAGGATGATCCACGGCAGCAACGCGGTGAACAGTTCTCCCGGCGTCAGCGGCGTCGGATCGATCAGCTTGGCCGGTGGCATCGTGCTGGCGGATTCGTCATTGCCGCGCAACGCGGGCGACAGCCAGAGCACCTTCGGCTGCCAGACTTTCAGGAACAGGATCAGGCAGCCCATCGAAATCAGCGATGCGCCGATATCGACGATCCACGGGTTGATGTAGTTCGAGATCAGGAATTGCGGGATCGCGAACGACACGCCGGTGACGAGAATGGCCGGCCAGACTTCCTTCATGCCTTTCCAGCCGGCGAATGCCCACACCACCCAGAACGGCACGATCAGCGAGAAAATCGGCAACTGCCGTCCGACCATCGCGCCCAGAATATAGGGATCGAGACCGGTTACCGACGCGAGGCCCTGGATCGGGGTACCCAGCGCGCCGTAGGCAACCGGCGCCGTATTGGCGATCAGCGACAGGCCGGATGCTGCAAGCGGCGAGAAACCGAGCCCGATCAGGATCGCACCCGTGATCGCCACCGGGGTGCCGAAGCCGGATGCGCCCTCGAAGAACGCGCCGAATGAAAATGCGATCAGCAACAGCTGCAATCGCCGGTCGGTCGTGACACCGCCCACGGCGCGCTTGAGCGCTTCAAACCGGCCGGCGGAAACCGTCAGCTGGTACATGAAGATGACGTTCAGCACGATCCAGCCGATCGGGAAGAAACCGGTGACGATGCCCAGCAGCGAAGCCCGGATCGCCAGGTTGGCCGGCATGGTGAACAGAAAGATCGCCACCAGGTTGGCCAGCACCAGCGCGGTGATGGCAGCGATATGTACCTTGACCTTGCCGCTCGCGATCAGCACCAGCAGCGTGACGACGGGTACCGCCGCAGCGATCGTCGAAAGCGTGGTATTGTTGAACGGATTATAGACTTGATCCCACATTGCGGTTCCTCCCCACGCCATTATGCGGTGCCCCGGCCAGCGTGGACGGTCAGGTGCGCCTGGCGTGATCGCGGGGGATGTCTATGCAATGAAGCAAGGTCGGCCGCGGATTTGGGCAATGCCACCCCGCTCACAACCTCGCGAAAGTATAAGGACCCCCGCCCCTCGCCGTTGGGCCCATGCTAGGGTTGACTCGAAGCCGGGAACAAGCAAACCCGGATCGCGAGAGCTAGGACTTTAGTCTAACGATCCGTAATTCTCTCATTTTTTCAGGCCTTTGAAGCCAACCTGCAGGAGATCGTAATCTGTGAACAACATCCGCTCGACGCTCGCAACCGTGTGGCGGATCGCTGCCCCGTATTTTTCCTCGGAGGACAAGTGGGCGGGCCGCGGTCTTCTAGCCGCGGTGATCGCCATTGAACTTGCTTCGGTATTCCTGACCGTCCTGTTCAACCGCTGGAACAATGTTTTCTACAATGCGCTTCAGGAACGCAACCAGGCCGTTTTCACCTACCAGATCGGTTATTTCGCCGTACTCGCCGTTTTCTGGATCACGTTGAAAGTCTACCAGCTCTATCTCAATCAGTGGCTGCAGATCCGGTGGCGGCAATGGATGACCGCCCGGTATCTCGGCGGCTGGCTGCACGACGCCAATCACTACCGGATGCAGCTGCTCGGCGACGCCGCCGACAACCCCGACCAGCGCATCGCCGAGGACACCCAGCGTTTCGTCGACCAGACGCTTGCTCTCGGCATCGGGCTTTTGAGTTCGGTCGTGACCTTGGCATCCTTCGTCTTCATTCTCTGGGGCCTGTCCAATGAAGCGCCGCTGCACCTGTTTGGCAGGGACATCCCGATTCCAGGCTATCTGGTGTGGGGCGCGCTGATCTACGCGCTGCTCGGGACGACGTTGACCCATCTGATCGGCTGGCCGCTGGTCGGGCTCAATTTCCAGCAGCAGCGCTATGAAGCCGATTTCCGCTTCAATCTGGTTCGCACGCGCGAAAATGCCGAGCAGATCGCCTTGCTGCGGGGCGAGCCGGCCGAGCGGACGCGGTTGCTGGGACGATTCGCCTTCGTGGTGCAGAACTGGCTCGACATCATGCAGCGCACCAAGAAGCTGACCGCCTTTACCGCAAGCTATTCGCAGGCCTCCGTGATCTTTCCCTACGTGCTGATCGCGCCGGCCTATTTTGCGGAAAAGATCCAGCTCGGCGGCATGATGCAAACCGCATCCGCCTTCAGCAGCGTGCAGGATTCGTTGTCGTTCTTCATCTCGTCGTACCGCACGCTCGCCGAATGGCAATCGGTGGTGGCGCGCCTCCACGGGTTCGAGACGTCAATTCAAAATGCCGACGCCCTGTTGAACAGGGAAAACATCGTCCACGTCGCGTCCGACGACAAAGGGACCATCGATCTTGAGAAGCTTCTGGTCAGCCTGCCCAATGGCGTCCCGCTGGTGACGGCGGACGGCTTCAAACTCCGCACCGGTGAACGCACCTTGCTGACGGGTCCATCGGGTTCCGGCAAGTCCACGTTATTCCGCGCCATTGCCGACGTTTGGCCGTTCGGCACCGGCTCGATTGCGATCCCCGCCAACACCACGCTGATGATGATGCCGCAGCGGCCGTATTTTCCGGTCGGCTCGCTACAGGCTGCGATCGTGTACCCCGCGGAAGCGAGCGCGTTCAGTCCGGATCGGGTCAGGGGTACGCTAGTCGCGGTAGGCCTGCCTCAGCTTGCCTCGAGGCTCGACGAAGATGCGCACTGGAACCGAATGCTGTCGCTGGGCGAGCAACAACGGCTGGGGCTCGCCCGCGCGCTGCTGCATGCCCCGCAATATCTGTTTCTCGATGAAGCAACCGCATCGCTCGATGAAGCCGCCGAGGCCACGCTCTACCGTCTGCTCGAGGAGAAATTGCCGGCGACCACCATCGTCTCGATCGGTCATCGCTCGACCCTTGAGGCATTCCATCAGCGCAATATAGCGCTGGTGCAGCAGGGCGAGCTATTCGCGCTGCGCGACCGCGGCGAGGATGCGAGGCCGTCGTAACAGCTAAACCCCTCCGTGCGTCCCGTCTCATCATCAGGCGGCCCGCCATAGCAAAAGGGGCGGCAGATCGCTCTGCCGCCCCCGTGATCTCAAGATAGATAGAGTCTACTTCAGGTTGGTCATCGCGGTCAGGTCAGCCGAGAGCTTGGCGATGCCGGCCGAGCCGCACCAGTTGGAGCCAACGCCAGACGGATTGATCGGAGTGAAGCTGGTTAGATTGGAAGTGGTGTAGGCGCTGGTGAAGGCGTTGCAATTACCCTTCGAAAGGTCGGTGTCCGAGTAACGCAGATCGAGGGTGAATACCTTATAAGTGAAGCCGATACCGATGTTCCAGGTGTTGTAGTCGGCATATTTGATGCCCAACGGAAATCCCGAGACGCCGTAGAAGGAGTCTGAGGTTCCGAGCCACTGCCGGCCGAACTCGCCCGAGGCATACATGCCGACGCCGCTGGTACCGAACATCGTGCTCGGCGCGGTGTACTTGCCGGTAACCGACGCATAATTGCCCCAGGCGCCGGAGTGCAGGAAGTTCGGGGAGTAATACTCGTTCACTCCGAACTGCCAGTTGTCGTTCACGGTGTAGTTCACCTTGCCGTAAACTTCGAAGAAGCTCACGTCCTTCTTCATCACGTTGCCGTTGTTAAGAAAGATCGTATTGATGTCGATCGGACAGACATTGCCGCCGGGAAATGGAGCGCCGATGAAGAAGGTATTGTCGGCGCAATGCCCACCCGGATACAGGTAACCCCAGAGGCCGAAATCGAAGGCGAAGGCGCCGAAGGTCGGACGAATACCGCCGTAGACATCGACCTCGGCCGCGGCCCGGTTGGAAAACGAAATGCTCTCGAACGAGGTGCCGACGTAGAGTTGCAGATCCTTGCTGACATTGTAGCGCGGCTCGAAATAGGCCGCCACCGAGGGTTGGTGGTTGGACTGGGTGACACCGCGGAAGATATAGTCGTTCATGATCGCGCTGCCGAAAGCGATATCCCAGGGATCGAATGGCGCCGGCGGCGGCGCCTTGGCGGCCTTCAGAGGCAAATCAGCGGCGAAAGCGGAACCGACAGTTGTCGCACCGCCAGCAGTCATTGCAAGAACAGCTGCGACCCAAACCATTTTCTTCATGACGATCCCCATCACATTTCAAAAAAACAGCCCAATTCCGACGCCCCCCGGGGACTGGCGATACCGGCTGTAACCAAAGTCCTTAACCTCAGCCCAATCTGGAACGTGCCATCCACCGCGGAAAGCAAAAAACGCGAGCATCTGCCGACTTTTTAGGCGTATTGGCCGTTCCAGATAAGGTTGTTGCCAAGTGTTGTATTCTAACAACAAATTGGGACCGCTTATACCGCCAGAAGCGCATCTTCCAGACGGCGGGGGAGCGCGCGACCACACTATTTGCCGCCGAGTGCGAATCAGGCCGCACCGAGAGCATCGATTCGGTCGGGAAAAACACACGCAAAAAAGCCGCAGCGGCGAGCGCTGCGGCCTTGAAACGTAACCCGCGGAAACGGAAGCGCCGAACGCGCTCGGTTACTCGTCGTCCCCGCTGGCAGGCGACGAGCTTGAACTGTGGCCGTCCGAATGCCCCCATGACGGGGCAGGACTCGGTGCGGCCGGAGCCGGGCTGGGAGCGGCCCAACTCGGCGCCGACGGCGCAGGTGCCGGCTTTGGGGTGGGAGCGGGGGCTGCAACCGGTCTCGGTGCCGCGGCCATCGGTTCCGGCTTGGGCGCGGCAGGTTTGGACGCCGCTTTCTTTTTCGCAGGACGCTTTTTGGCGCTGGCCTTCTTGGCTGATTTTTTCGGCGCCGCCGCCTTGGACTTCTTGGCGGACTTCTTGGCCTTTTTCGCCGATTTCTTGCCGGATTTCTTGGCCGTTTTCTTCGAAGATTTCTTCGCGGATTTCTTCTTCGCCGTCACAAGCTTTTTCTTCTTACTCTTACTCTTCTTGCCCTTTTTTCCCTTAGCCATCGTGATCCTCCTGTTGCCGCTGGTCTGTGTCCATCGAGCGTTTCGGTTGTCCGCTTGCACGCGGGCTCAATCGATCAGTTCAATCCTGGCCGGGGACCGCCTGTCGCCCAGTCGAGAAGCTCAATCGTGTGGACCACAGGAACTGACGTACCGCCGGCAATCTGCACCATGCATCCAATATTGCCTGCAGCAATCATGTCCGGCCTGACCGTCGCAATGTTGGCGACCTTTCGATCGCGCAATCTGCCCGCAATGTCAGGCTGGAGAATGTTGTACGTTCCCGCCGAACCGCAACACAAGTGGCTCTCGGGTACATCTTTCACCACGAAACCGCTCTTGGAAAGCAATTCTTTCGGGGCTTGCGTGATTTTCTGTCCGTGCTGCAGCGAACAGGCCGAGTGATAGGCGATCACGAGATCGCTTCGTTGCCGCGGCGGCTCTAGATCGATGCCGGCGACATATTCCGTGATATCCTTGGCCAGCGCCGAAATTTTCGCGGCCGGGCCTGCAAAATCGCGGTCCTCGCGCAGCATGAAGCCGTAATCCTTGATCACCGTGCCGCACCCCGATGTCGTCACCAGGATGGCATCGAGACCGTTGCGCCCGGCTTCCGCGGTCCAGACGGCGATGTTGGCCCGGGCGCGCGCCAGCGCGTCGCCGTCGCGTCCCAGATGATGGGTCAGCGCGCCGCAACATTGTTCGTCCTTGACCAGCACGACCTCGATGCCGTGGCGGGTCAAGAAATTGATGGCGGCCTGGTTGATGCGCGGGGCCAGGACCTGTTGGGCGCAGCCTTGCAGCAGCGCGACCCGTCCCCGTCTGGTTCCCAAGGCCGGAAACACGCTCCCGCCGGAAGGACCCGGCGCCGGCAGACGGCCTGGCGCAAGCGCCAGCATCGCCTTGATTCGCCACAGTAAATCCGGCGAATCCGATCCAGCCTTGGGTGCCGGCAGAAGCGCCGCCAGCGGCCGGCCAAACCGCGCCAGAATCATGCTGAGGCGAAACAGTCGCGGCCGCGGCAGAACCCAGGCCAGCATCGTCCGCAACGCCCGCTCGGCCAGCGGGCGCGCATAGTCGTTTTCGATCCGGACCCGCGCCTGATCGACCAGGTGCATATAGTTCACACCCGACGGACAGGTGGTCATGCAGGCAAGGCAGGAGAGACAACGGTCGATGTGCTTGACCACGTCCCGCGTCGGCGGCTTGTCCTTTTCCAGCATCTCCTTGATGAGATAGATTCTGCCCCGCGGACTATCGAGTTCGTCGCCAAGCAGTACATAGGTCGGGCAGGTCGCGGTGCAGAATCCGCAATGCACGCAGGCGCGCAGGATTTTGTCGGCTTCCGCAATGTCGGGATCGGCGAGTTGGGCGAGGCTGAATTCGGTTTTCATGTCGCAACCCTCCGGTCCAGCCGGCCGCGATTGAGGATGTTTTTCGGATCGAAGCTGTGGCGGACGCGTTCGCCCAGGGCGGTCAGGCCGCCAGGCTGCGGATGAAACACATCGACATGGCGCCGGATTTGCTCAGGGGCGCGCAACAGCGTGGCGTGACCGCCGACGGCATCGACCCGCGCCCGCACCAAAGCTGCCTGGGCGTCGGGCTTGGGAGGCAGCGCCGCCCAGATCAGGCCGCCGCCCCAGTCATAGATCACGTCGCCGCCGGTATCTCGCGCCAGCGCCTGACCGAGCGCGCCGCCCGAAGCCGGCGGGCAGACGATCCGCCACACCGGCCACGCTCCCAGCGCGCCGTCGGCCGCGAACGGTTCGATGTCGCGAACCGAACTCCAGATCGCCGCCGAGGCGGCATCTTGCCGAACTTCGGCCGCGCCAAATGGCGCGAGAGCCGAAGCCAGGGCGGCCGCGCGATGCACCGCCGAGGCGGTAATGCCCTCCAGCCGCAGCAAGGTGACCGCCTGCCGGGGCGATCCGAGTTCCGCCAGCCCGCCTGCGGCGGCCTGAAATGCCGAATGCGGCACATGCGCCGCGCCGGACACATCGAATGGCGAACCCAATGCCGCCGTCATCGCCTTGTTTGCGGCGAGGTCATCCAGCCCGCGCAGCACCAGCGTGCGTTCGCTCTCGGATCGCGGCATCACCTTCAGCGTCACTTCGGTCATGACCGCGAGCGTGCCCCAGGATCCCGCCAGCAATTTGCAGAGATCGTAGCCGGTCACGTTCTTCACCACGCGGCCGCCGGCCTTGAAACTGTCGCCGAATCCGGACACGGCATGTGCGCCCAGCAGGTGATCGCGGGCGCCACCGGCCTTGATGCGACGCGGACCGGCGAGGCCGGCGCCGATCATGCCCCCGACGGTTCCGATGTCGGGCGTGCCGAGCAGGCTCGAGGTATTCATCGGCTCGAAGGCAAATTGCTGGTTCCTGGAGTCGATCAGCGACAGTACATCGGCGAGCGGCGCGCCGGCCTGGACCGTAATGATCAGCTCATTCGGCTCATAGGCAGTCACCGCATTGAGCGCGGAAAGGTCGAGCAGCGCATTGGTCGCCATCGGCTGGCCGATCAGCCGCTTGCCGCCATGACCGATGATTTCCAGCGGCTGTTCGCTGGCAATGGCCGCGCGCACCACCTGCTCGACATCCTGGGCGTCGCGTACTTTCAGGGTATCCAAACCAACCGCCTTTCGGGTCCCGCGCCATTCTTCTAAAGGCGCGGCTGGCGGGCACAAGGGCGAGTTTGAAAACCGAAGCGGACATTCGCCCCCAGTCCGCCTGAAGGAGACATCGTCACTTCGATTTGTATCGAAGCATTCGCGAGAACAATTCGTCATATATCGAATTGTACCTGTCAATTGCCGGACCACGCAGCGTCCGGCGATACAGGGGAAAATCACGAAGGAGCGACCACCATGGACCGATATGCAATCAACGAACGAACCATCAGCGACGCCATCAGCGGCGGAGGCCTGCTGGTGGTCGCGCAATGGGAGGCCAGCGAAGGGCAAGCCGACAACGTTGCCGGCATCCTGCGCCGCTTTCTGCCCGAGGCGCAAAGCGAGCCCGGCGCAAAACTGTTCCTGATCGGGCGCGGACGGGAAAATCCGGCGCAGTTCCTGTTCTACGAACTGTTCCGCGACGAGGCCGCTTTCAAGGCGCACCAGGAAAGCGAGCATTTCAAATCCTGTATCGCGGGCGAGGCCTTGCCGCTGCTGGCGAGGCGCGAACGCGTGCAATACGCATTGCTCTAGCCGCCAACAGCGATCTGCGCAGAATCGAAAAACGCAACCGGGCCAACCCCGGTTGCGCGCGCAAACCTTTGATTTTCTTGGGACGACTAGAACCGCGGAATGTCCGGGAAAGCGAGCTTGCCGCCATGGACGTGCACGCGGCCGAGCTCGGCGCAGCGGTGCAGGGTCGGAAATACCTTGCCGGGATTGAGCAGTCCTTGCGCGTCGAATGCGCATTTCAGCCGCTGCTGCTGGTTGAGGTCGATCTCGCTGAACATCTCCGGCATCAGGTCGCGCTTTTCGATGCCGACGCCGTGTTCGCCGGTGAGCACGCCGCCGAGTTCGACGCAGCATCGAAGGATATCGGCGCCGAACGCCTCGGCCTTGTCCATCTCGCCGGGCTTGTTGGCATCGTACAGGATCAGCGGATGCAGGTTGCCGTCGCCGGCATGGAACACGTTGGCGACGCGCAGGCCGTATTTTTCGGAAAGATCGCGGATTCGCGTCAGCGCTTGCGGCAGCGCGCCGCGCGGGATGGTGCCATCCATGCAGAGATAGTCCGGCGAAATCCGGCCGACGGCCGGAAAGGCCGCCTTGCGGCCGGACCAGAACAGGTTTCGCTCGGACTCCGAATTGGAAATCCGGCACGTGGTCGAACCGCAGCTACGCGCGATCGCCTCGACACGGCCGATCAACTCGTCGACCTCGACGCCGGGACCGTCGAGTTCGATGATCAAGAGCGCCTCGACGTCGAGGGGATAGCCGGCATGGACGAAGGCTTCGGCGGCGTGGATCGCCGGCTTGTCCATCATTTCCATGCCGCCGGGGATGATTCCGGCGCCGATGATATCGGCCACGCATTGGCCGGCCGCCTCGACTTGCGCGAAGCCGACCATCAGCGCGCGCGCGGTTTCCGGCTTCTGCAGAATCCGCACCGTGACCTCGGTAATGACACCGAGCAATCCCTCGGACCCCGTGATGATACCCATCAAGTCGTAGCCGGATGTCTCGGCAGACTTGCCGCCGACCTTGATGATTTCGCCCGACATCAGCACGATTTCGCAGCCCAGCACGTTATTGGTGGTCATGCCGTATTTCAGGCAATGCACGCCGCCGGAATTCTCCGCGACATTGCCGCCGATCGAGCAGGCGATCTGCGACGACGGATCGGGCGCATAGTAGAATCCGGCGTCCGCCACCGCCTGGCTGATGGCAAGGTTGGTGACGCCCGGCTCGGTCACCACGACACGGTTGTCGAAATCGATCTCGCGGATGCGCTTGAATTTGCCGAGGCCCAGCAACACCGCATCGGCCAGCGGCAGCGCACCGCCGGACAGCGAGGTGCCGGAGCCGCGCGGCACCACCTTGATGCCCTGTTCGAAGCAATATTTCAGAATCTGCGAGACCTGTTCGGTGGTGTCCGGCAGCACCACCACCATCGGCGGCTGTCGATACGCCATCAGGCCGTCGGACTCGTAAGGGATCATTTCGGCAGCACTTTCGATCACGCCCTCGCCCGGCACGATCGCGCGCAATGCCGCCACGATGCTATCGCGGCGTCCCAGCACAGCCTGATCCGATGCAGGCATCATGATGGTCATGTCAATATCTCCCGCGCCGCAGCGCCCGGCGCTCGCCGATTTGTCATGGCAAATCAAGCACGTCTGGACCGTTTTGGGTAGGTGACCAAGGCGATGGACGGCCGCGATTGCCGGTCATCCGGCAATGCCGCCGGGACTGATGAAACCCGGACGCGTTTGGCGGCTTGTCCACCGCGCGTACGCCATGCCACAAGCGGCTTCAGGCCACCTCGGAACCTCGAAGCGCACCCCCAAAAGAGCACTCCAATGCAAAAACTGAGATTGAGCGCGCTGGTCCTCATCGTCTCATCGCTCGCCGTCTCCGCAGCATTCGCGCAGGATGTCGCCGCCGGCAAGACCTCCTTCAACAAATGCCTGGCCTGTCATGCCATCGGCGAAGGCGCCAAGAACAAGGTCGGCCCGGAGCTTAACGGACTCAATGGCCGCAAGTCCGGCACCGCGCCGGATTATTCCTATTCGGAGGCCAACAAGAATTCGGGGATCACCTGGAACGAGGCCGAATTCAAGGAGTACATCAAGGATCCGAAGGCGAAGGTTCCCAACACCAAGATGTCGTTCGCCGGCATCAAGAACCAGCAGGAGATCAATGATCTCTGGGCGTTCCTCGCGCAATACGACAAGGACGGCAAGATCAAGTAGCCGTCCTGATGCGTCGTCTATCTGGGGTGTTCCGCCGCAGGCCGCGACTTCCGCTACTGGCGATTCGAAGTCCGTGTTCAGTAGCGCTTGACACCGGCGGTATGATTTCCGCGATGCGGCCGTACCGACATATGCAGTCCCGACGCGTCGCCGAGCGGTGCCTGCGAGGCCATCGTACTGGAAAATCCGCGGCCATCGTTCGAATAGATGGAGAAGGCAGGGTCCTGGGCCGCGGCCGCGGCGGGCTCCGAGACCTGCGCCGAGGCAGGCGTCGCAAGGAGCGCGGAAAGAACGAGCGGCGCAGTCAAAAATTTGAAGTTGGTCATGGTATCCTCCTGTCACTGGCGCGCAACCCATGCGCGTGCTGTTCATTGACATGACTGACAGTTAGGCTTTGGTATTCCCTTCGCGCAGGCGTGGCGCAATCACGCTTCGGCGATCAGCATGTGATGTCACACAGGATCAGAACAGCGGCGGCGTTTGCCGTCGGACGGCCTTTTATTTGGAGCTATCCGCGCCCGCGACTTCTGGTTTTTGGCACGGAGCGGACATCGTGCCAGGTCCGCCCTGAGTCCACTTCCGGGGGGATAGCGGAAGTCGGATTTCGGGGCCGTGACGTCTCCGTTTGACCCGAAGCGGACATCGCTTCCGCATTGGAAACGTGATTTCTTGGGTTCTCAAACCTTGTGGGAGGACGGAGCCATGAAAGCCTCGTTACTCTTCGTTGCGAGTCTAGCAGTCGCTATCATCTCGCTGTGCGGCGTAAGTGGCACGGCAGTGTCGCAAACCACAACAGCTTCGGGCGGCACCGCCTTGCTTCCTAACGTCGTGGTCGAAGCGCCGAAGCACCTAGCCAGGCCGCAGCACCTGACGCACCGCGGGGTTGCCCGAAACACCGTATCTCCTCGGACGTCGCCAAGCACTCCCACCCCATCATCGTCGCCGGTTTTGGCACGGCTTGCGCAGCTTGCGAGTGCCAGTGGCAGTTGCGTCGGTGGTTGCCAAACAAGCTTTAGGTCGGGCGACGCCCCTTGGCACGGATGCTCCTTGTCTAGCGGCACGTTGTCGTCAACGTGCAGAAACGTAGGCAACTACAAAACCTATAACGAGTGCATGGAAGCCTCATTGGTAACCGGTTGGAGAACCAATGAAATCACATGGTATTGCAGCAGCTTGGCGTTGAAGTAACGAAAATTCTGTCGAAAATTCATATGAGGCCGTCTCCGTTGGTGGCCGCCCTTTCTCGCGAGCACGGCCTGCGATGTCGCCGATCGGAGTGCAGGAAGAGAGCGTGTCGATATTCGTCCGTGCCTGCGCTTGTTGGCGTTCGGATCGGAGACGACAAACGGGGTTTCTCAATAAACCGTAGCGGCCTCAGCGGGCTGGATTCGCCAAATTAATCGCAGACTTCTTCGTTAATTCCCCCCATTCCCGTCCCTTGCTCAAGATGACAGCCCCTTTTCACCGGACGACAGCCAAACCTGTTGCAGAAGATTTGCCCGGATGTTTGATCCTTCGCTTGCCTCGATGCGGGCTCTCCGCGCCCAACGTGCAGGTTCGGCTTCTTGGTGTCGTGAGCGTCCTGAGCATTCGCGGGTAGGATCGAAATGAGCGCAACAGCTAACCCCGCGAAGGAGAGTGATAGAGCTCTCATGGCCGTTTCCTCCGAGGCTTGACGAGACCAACGCAGACGATGCGCGGACACCGTATCGAAGAACTTGAATATCTTACGATATAGCCAACCGGTCGACTTGGCAAAGTGATCTGAAACGAGCCCCCGGTGTCCGCATTCACGATGTCGCCTCATGGCACAAAACGGACATGGCTTGGCGGCCCGGCGATGTCCGCTGTCGGGGGCGAAGCGGAAGTCTCGCTTCGGGGCCGCGATGTCCGCTTTTGACCCCAACCAGACATCCGTCTGAAATGGGGGGATCAGTGTACCATCGCGTACAAAAAATCTGTGATGCCGTCGGTCCAGCTCATTCCAAGCCGTCTTATAGGGAGGCAGCCCATAAGTGCGGCTTGCGAGCGGTCTTGAGAAGAGAAGGACTTATTGTGGCAACATTCATCCTTGTTCCCGGGGCAGGCGGCATGGCTTGGTATTGGCATCGCGTGGTCCCCCTTATTCGCGCGGCAGGGCACGAACCTGTGGCGGTCGATCTCCCTGGCGACAACAGACAAGCCGGTCTTGCAGAGTATGCTGACATCGTTGCCCGCTCGATCGCAGATCGAGCCGATGTTATTCTGGTCGCTCAGTCGCTTGCAGGCTTCACGGCACCCCTCGTTTGCGCACGTGCGCGCGTGCAGATGTTGGTGTTCGTCAACGCGATGATCCCAGAGCCGGGTGAGACCGCTGGCGTGTGGTGGGGCGCAACAGGAGCAGTAGAAGCGCGGGAACAAGCTGCGGCTGTGCGTGGCTATACGGCGGAATTCGACGTGGGAACGTACTTTCTGCACGACGTGCCGCAGGAGGTGCTGCGTGCTGGCCCGGAACAGCCTCGCGAGGAAGCCGAGACCATTTTCGGCGATCCCTGTCTGTTCGAGGGTTGGCCTGACATCCCCATTCATGTTCTTGCGGGAAAAGATGACCGTTTTTTCCCAATCGAATTTCAACGGCGTGTCGCGCGTGAAAGACTCGGAAAGGAGGTGGCAGAAATTCCCGGTGGCCATCTTGTTGCGTTGTCGAATGCGGAACGACTGGCCGAATGCCTTGTTGCCTATGAGAAGGGTTGATAGCGGGCCGGCTTGGCTAAATGAGTCTAGGTCGGCTTTGGCACAAAGCAGACGTCGAAAGTGTACCGCTTAATGTCCGCTTCCGGGAGATCAGCAGACCTGCATTAACCGCCCTAATTGGCAGTCGCCGCACCATGCATGAGACCGCCGATCATCTCATCGATCTCGCTGACCACGAGATCGGGCGCGGCGTTCTGCACCATGTGACCGACGCCGGGCAACACGATGAGCTTGGCATTGGGCACCACCGCCGCGAACGGCCTCGAGTGGATGTTCGGCGACACGGTCTTGTCGGAATCGCCGGTGATCACCACCGCCGGCGCCCTGATCGCGGCATAATGCGGCGCCTGCCCGGCCACCGCCGCCTTCAGCGTCACCAGATCCCGGGCATTGGCGAGGAATTCGCGCGGACGCAGCAACAGCAGCGTTGCGGTAGCCTCGACGAAATCCGTTGGCATGGTCTGCGGCAGAAATGCGCCGCGCGCGCCGGGCCCGGTCAGAAAATAACCGAGCGGCAGGGTAACGCTATAGGCCAGTAGCGGGCCGATCACGGGCGTGGTGACGAGCCTGTTGTACCACCCGACGCCGCCGCGCCACGGATAGGCGACCGGGGCCAGCATCACCAGGCCTGCAACGCGTTCCGGATAATCCAGCGCCAGCCGCGCCCCAAGTGCGCCGGCCCATGAGTGAACCACGAAGATGGCCGGGCCGATCCCTAGTTTTTCCAGCGCCTGCTCGATCATCCGGCCCTGAATCGCCGGCGTCGAATCCGATGGCTCGGCGCGCGTGCTCCAGCCATGGCCGGGACGATCGATCAGGATCACCCGATGATTCCTCGCGAGCATCTCGCCCAGCGGCCGCCGCATGCTTTCGAGATTCGAGCTGGCGCCATGGATCATCACAACCGGCGGACCGGCGGCGTCGCGCGGTCCGATATCGACGACGTTGAGGCTTGCGCCGTTGACCTCGATGTTCTCGCCTTGCGCGGGATAGGCGCGCTGCAGCACCACGACACCGGCCTGCGTGATCAGCGCCAGCACCGCCAGCACGATCGCGGCAATCGCTAAACTCATTGGCAATGTCCGGATGATCCTGTGCACCGCCAAGCTACGGTTTGGCGGGGTAACGGTTTCGCAGGCTGTCGCCGATCGCGGTTTGCGCGGCGCGATCAGATGTCGCGGCCTTCGACCTTTTCGGTCAGGGTCTTGACCAGCTCCGGCACCTTGTCGAGATGGGGATTGACGGCAAGCGCCTTGCGGAAGGCATCGAGCGCGCGCTTGTCGTCGCCGAGATCCTGCATGATCATGCCGAGCCCGGCCAGCGCGCCGAAATGGCGGGGTTCGCGAATCAGAACCTGCTCGATGTCCTGGAGTGAATGGGCATAGTCGTTCTGCAGGTAATACAGCGTCGCGCGCCGGTTCCATCCCTCGACGTAATCGGGACGCAGCTTGACCACCGCATTGAGCAGCTTCAGCGCCACGTCCATCTGCTGGGCGTCCATCGCGGCCTTGGCCCGCATCATCAGAAGCGCGGCGGTATCGCTCGGGGTCTGCATCCACAGCGCCCAGATCCGGGCCTCGACATGCTTGGCGCTGGCCTCATCCGGCGCCACCTTCAGGGCGCCGAACAGAAAATCCAGTCCACGGATGCGATCGGCGCCAACCTTCGGCAGCTTGCTCGGCGCCTCCGGTAGTTTCTTCTGGCTCTTGGGCGGTACGGCCTTTGGATCCTGCGCAACCGCCGCGCTCGGCGCCACGGCAATCGCCGACGCGAGGAGGATGGCTATCCGGCCGATGCGGGCGCGATGGAATCTCATCGCCAAAGTCTAGCCACAGGAAAACGCGCTGCAAAGCAGCAACGGCGTCAAAGACGCGTGAAGGCACCGAATTTGGCGGCAGGTCCGCAGGCTGGATTCAGCCCTGAATCAAGCCTGATCAGCCTCAATCAGCCTTGGCGCGCCTTGAAGCGGCGCTGAACCTTGTTGATCACGTAAACCCGGCCCTTGCGGCGGACCAGACGGTTGTTGCGATGGCGACCACGCAACGATTTCAGCGAGTTACGGACCTTCATGAGACAATCCTGATGCGTTGAAAGGCCGTGTTCGACAGGCCGAAAGCCCCGCGGCGGCCAAGCCGCCCGGGACGCGCGGTTTTTAGGCCATCGCGCGGTCGAATGTCAATGCAAACAGGGCATTCGAAGGCCGGATTTGGGCTGAAACCACTGCCAAATTCACCGCGGAAACTCGACCATGGCCTCTCCGGTGGCGACCTTTTCGCCGCCCTGGTTGCGCACCATGACGTCGATCAGGACCCAGCGCGATTTCGCGGTGGCCAGCTTGGATTTGATCAGGCCGGTCGGCTGGATGGTGTCGCCGGGCCTGACCGGCTTGACCCACCTTGTTTCGAGCCGGCGATGAATGGCGCCGGCGGGATAGGCCCAATCGGTAATCATCCGCGAGATCAGCCCGAAATTGTTCATGCCATGCATGATGATGCCGCCGAAATTGGTCTTGCCGAAATTGCCCTTCATGAAATCGTCGTCGAGATGCAGCGGGTTGTAGTCGAGCGACGCATCGCAGAACAGGCGGATGGATTCGCGGCTGACCTCGAATTTCGGGCCATCGATGGTGTCGCCTTCGGCGAGATTTTCAAACGTGATCGCGCTCATGATGGCTGGCTTCCTTACATCGGCCGGATGGTCCAGCCACGGCCGGAACAGATGACGTCGCCATGCTGGTTGAAAAAGACATTGTCGTGCACCACGAACAGCCGCTCGCGCTTGATGAACTTGTCGAGCGCGCGGGCGGAAAGCGTGATGACGTCATTGGGACGCGCCGGAATATTGTAGCTCCATGATTGCCCGGCATTGACGGTGCCGGGGCTGCGCATCCAGTCGTCGGCCGGCGTACAGGAAAACATCAGGAGGATGTGGATCGAAGGCGGCGCGATCAGCCCGCCGTAACGGGTGGTCCTGGCGTAAGCTTCGTCGAAATAGACGGGATGATCTTCACCGACCGACTTGCAGTACAGCGCGATCGCTTGCTGCGTCAGGGTGTAGGGAATGGTCTTGCGCGGCTCGCCGGGAACGATGTCGTCCCAGAGCTTTCGCAAATTGGCGTCTTTCCAGAAATCGGTCTCGAAGGCGTCCGCCTGCCCCATATGTTTCCTCCCGTCGTTTGGCCGAAGCGAACACCATTTTCGGACCGGCGACAATGACATCCGGCGCATGGCCAAAGGCTTTCAATGCCGCATTGTTTTTGTTAATCCGCTTCTCCAAACGTTCCCGTGCTGAACTGCCCGTCAGGAAACCCAAAATGCCGAAATTGCCGCTGCTCAATCCCGACGATCTGGTGGCGATCGATATCCACACCCACGCGGAAGAACCTTGCGGCCTGCATGCCGACGACGGCTACGACGACTTCCAGGCCCAGATGGCGGACTATTTCAAGTCGCCGAACAAGCATCCACCCACCGTTGCGGAAACCGCGGCCTATTACCGCGCCAAGAAAATCGCCGCGGTGATCTTCCCGGTCGATGCCGAACGCGAAACCGGCTTTCGCCGTTACAGCAATTACGAAATGCTGGAAGTCGCTTCCGAAAATTCCGACGTGCTGATCCCGTTCGTCAGCATCGACCCGCACAAGGGCAAACTCGGCGTGCGCGAGGCCCGCAAACTGATCGAGCAATACGGCGTCAAGGGGTTCAAGTTCCACCCGACCATGCAGGGCTTTTATCCCAACGACCGCATGGCCTATCCGCTGTACGAGGCGATCACCGAAGGCGGTGCGATCGCGCTGTTTCACACCGGGCAGACCGGCGTCGGCTCCGGCATGCCCGGCGGCATGGGGATGCGGCTGAAATATTCCAATCCGATGTACATGGACGACGTGGCGGCAGATTTTCCCGACTTGAGGATCATCCTGGCGCACCCGTCCTTTCCGTGGCAGGAAGAGGCGCTGTCGGTCGCGACCCACAAGCCGAACGTCTACATCGACCTCTCCGGCTGGTCGCCGAAATATTTTTCGCCGATCCTGGTGCGCTACATCAACTCGATCCTGCAGGACAAGATGCTGTTCGGCTCGGACTGGCCGGTGATCACGCCCGACCGCTGGCTGTCGGATTTCAGCAAGCTCGACATTCGCGACGAGATCAGGCCGAAAGTTTTGAAGGCGAATGCGCGGAAGCTGCTCAACATATGAATGCGTCCCGGCATGAAAGCGGCCTGCCATGAAGCTGCCCGACATGTGGGTGAATGTGACCTGGAGCGATCTGCCGCTCAATCTTGAAAACGCGCGGCAGGTCGCAGCGGTGGTGACCGCGTTCACGTTGCCGCTCACCACCACGGGAGAAAACGTCGCGGTCGCGGTCTTCGCGGTGCTGGCGTTGATGACGTTCGATCTTCCGCGCCTCGTTGCAACGCTGCGCAGCCCCGCGGGATATCTTCCCGTCGCGCTGTTCGCGCTGCTTCTGGTCGGCGTGCTTTGGTCGATGCAGCCCTACAGCGTCGCCATCAGCTGGGTCATTCCTTACTGCAAGCTGTTGCTGATCCCGCTGGTGATCGCCACCGCGTTGACGCCGCGACAGGCCCTGCAGATCGCCGCCGGCTTCCTGGCCGCATGTGTTATCCTGCTGGCGCTGTCCTGGGTATCGTTGCGTTGGCCGAGCGGTCCGTGGCACTGGTTCAAGTCGTCCGGCGTTCCCGTCAAGGACAACGCCGTGCAGAGCGATTGCTTTGCCTTGTGCGCCTTCGGACTGGCGATCGGTGCTGCGCGCATCTGGTCCGCGGGTGGCAGAGGCCGTGCACTCGCGATGGACATCCTGGCGCTGTTGTTCCTGGGCGACATCTTTTTCATCTATCTGTCGAAGACCGGCATGATCGTCGCGGCGGCGTATATCCACGATAA
Source organism: Bradyrhizobium sp. (assembly GCF_004799405.1). Classification (GTDB taxonomy): domain Bacteria; phylum Pseudomonadota; class Alphaproteobacteria; order Rhizobiales; family Xanthobacteraceae; genus Bradyrhizobium. Next base: position 34,546 of record NZ_SSMW01000085.1, on the reverse strand, counting down.
CGCAGGGCATGCTGTACTGCCTGGCGGTGGGTGTATTGGGCGCCGCGGTCAATGATCGGCTGGCCGGTCCGGCAGAATCCTTCGCGCAGTACCTCTCGGTCCGTCGTCCGGCCGAGCGGCTGTTTGCGCGCCTGAGCCGTAGCGCGTAGCCCCGACGATCAACGCCCGAACCATCGTTTCAGATAGCGGCGGCGGAATTTCTGCACCGGAAACTGGAGGCGGAGCCACGCTCGTCCGCGGCTCTGGTGATCCAGCGAACTGTTGAACAGCCCCGTCAAGCTGCCCTGCTCCACCAGCGGCGGCTCCGGCCACAGGAACGGAATTCCCATCGCCGGATCGCTGGCGTTGAACGCTATGTCGATCGGCCTGGTCATCGGATGGCGCGCAATCCAGTCGAGCCGTGCCTGCGCTTCGATGGCGCCGAGTGCATAGGCTTCCGTGTTGCGGACGCGGTTGCCGGGATAGACGATCTGGCCGGGGCGCAACTGCGACGCCGGCGTGTAAAAATTGCTGGCAGCGCCGAGATGCAGGATGCGCGGGCGCGGCCAGCGCTCCGCGTCGTCCAGCACGCGTTTCAATTGGTCGGTAAAACCCGAGACCAGTTGCGCGTCGTCCTCGAAGATCAGCGCCAGGTCCTGCTTGCGGTCGCGAATCCGCTGCATGGCGACGATGTGCTTCAATGCGCAGGATTTCTGCCGCAAGCTCAGATCGGCGCCCGGCGCGAACCAGGCGGCATCGACTTCGGGAGTGATTTCATCAGCGTCGAAATCGAGCACCCATTCGAACGGAATTCCGGCGCGATCGAGTTCGCGCTGGATGTGATCCTTCCGCTCGGGCAAGGACTTCGCATGGATCACATAGGCCGGCAGCATGGACTGTCCATCACGTTCGAGCGCTGCCCGCCTTCCCGCCGGCGGCCCGATACCGATATACTGGCAAAATCATCGGGCGGGAACAACGCGCCAGCCAGTCGAGCAAGGGAATCGCCGTGACCGTCAAAGCCGTTGTGTTCGATGCCTATGGCACGCTGTTCGATATCCAGTCGGTGGCATCGATCACCGAGCAGGCGTTTCCCGGCTACGGCGGGATCATCACCCAGATCTGGCGGATCAAGCAGCTCGAATACACCTGGCTGCGCTCGCTGATGCGCCGCTATCAGGATTTTTCCGTGATTACGCGGGATTCGCTGACCTACACGCTGCGATGCCTTAGCCTGCAAAGCGACCCGGCCGTGTTCGAACGCATCATGGACAAATACCTGCATCTCGATCTCTATCCCGATGTTAGGGCGACACTGGCGGCGATGCACGGCCGCAAGCTTGCGATTCTTTCCAACGGCAGCACTGGCATGCTCAACGCGCTGGTGCGCAACAGCGGGCTCGACCGCCTGTTGAACGCGACCATCAGCATCGACTCCAAACGAATTTTCAAACCGAGTCCGGACGCCTACAGCTTGATCGAAGAGCAACTCGGCGCAGCACCTGAGGAAACGCTGTTCGTGTCGTCGAACCCGTGGGACGCCTGCGGCGCCAAGGCGTTCGGCTTGAACGTCGCCTGGATCGAGCGGGTGACGCCGGAAGCGATCGCTGAAGCCTGCGTCAGGAACGACCTGATCGCACCGCTTACGATGTTCAAGGCGATCCGGACGCAGATGGACGAACTCGGGCTCGAACCGGACTACCGCATTCATACGCTGTCGGAACTGCCTGCCCTGGTGGCAGCGCATGAGTCTTGAATCGGTCCGGGCGTTTTTCGCCGAAAAGGCTCCCGATATCGCCGTGATCGAATCGCCCCTGAGTTCGGCGACGGTGGCGCTGGCCGCCGAAGCCTACGGCGTCGAGCCGGCGCGGATCGGAAAGACGCTGTCGCTGCGGATCGGCGAACGCGTGGTGCTGATCGTCACCTCGGGTACCGCGCGGATGGACAACAGGAAGGTCAAGGCGCAGTTCGGCGTCAAGCCGAAGATGCTCGGCCTCGACGAAGTCGCCGCCATCACCGGCCATGAGGTCGGCGGCGTCTGTCCGTTCGGATTGAAGACGCCGCTGCCGGTTTATTGCGATGTATCGCTCAAAGCATTCGACGAGGTGGTGCCGGCGGCGGGCTCGACCCACAGCGCGGTGCGGATCGCGCCGTCGCGGATGGCTGAACTGGTCGGCGCCGAATGGATCGATGTCTGCGAGGTACGCGCCTAGCGGTCCAAAATGCAAAACAAACGGGGCTTGGGAAGGCCCGCCGCCCCGGGCCCAAGTGTGAGGCCTGCCTGCTCCCCTACTCCACCTTGCCGATTTTCTTCACTGCAGCGATCAGACGCGCCGAGTCCTCGGCGACGAATTTTGAGAATTCCGGCGCGTCCATGTAGGCGACCGGGCTGCCCGCGGTCTCGAAGGTCTTGGTCACCTCGGGGCTTTTGACCGCTTGCGCCATCGCCTCGCGCAACCGCATCATGATCGGAGCCGGCAGCGCGCTTTGCGCGAACAATCCAGCCCAGATGTAGAACTCGACATCCTTGTAGCCGAGTTCCCTGAAGGTCGGCAGATCGGGAAAGCTCGCAATCCGCTCTGCGCCCCAGTTCGCGAGCACGCGCATCCTGCCGTCATCGACCTGTTGCTTCAGCGTGCCCGGCGCCGACGCCAGCGCCTGCACCGTGCCGCTCATCAGCGCATTAAGTGCGGGACCGGCGCCGCGGAACGGGATGTGCAGCAGCTTGATGCCGGCGCTGGCGGCGAACATCTCCATCGCCACATGCAGCGTGCCGTAGGGGCCCGATGAGCCGTAGGGAATTTGACCGGGACGTTGTTTGGCGTCATCGACGAAATCCTGCAGCGTCTTCCATGGCGCCGAGGCCGGCACCGCGAGCAAAGTGGGATCGGCGAGCACGCGCGCAACCGGTGCGAATTGCGAAACTTCATAGACCGGAGGCCGGTCGAACAGCCGGTCCGCTTCGGGCAACACCGCCAGCGACGACAGCGTCATCAACAGCGTATAACCGTCGGGCTCGGCGCGTGCCGCCGCCGCGTTGCCGATCGCTCCACCGGCGCCGCCGGCGCGGTTGTCGACGATCACGGACTTGCCGAGAATGTTCTCCAGTGCGAGCGCTACGGGCCGCGCGGCAAGATCGGCCTGGCCGCCGGCCGGGAACGGCACAATCATGCTGATGGTGCGCGCCGGCCATGCGGCTTGCGCCAGTGCCGCGTTCGAGAGCGCGACCTGCGCCAACGGCGCGGCTACGGCGGCTTTCAGAAGTTCACGTCGATTCATCGGCGGTTTCTCTCCGGAGAATTTTCGGTTTGTTGTTGGAAGGAGCGTAGCCCGAAACCGACGACGTTGCATAGCCGCGCCCATTTCACTGTCCATTCCGGGTTAAAAAAATCATTTCCGTTTCGATCGCTTCATAAAATGCTTCGCCAGAAACTCTGCCAGCACCTCGACGCGCGCCGGGCGCGGGCCGCCGGGCGGGGTCACCAGGTGCACGGCGCCCTCGCTCTGCTTCCAGCCCTTCAGGATCACTTCGACTTCGCCCGACGCGATGGCGTCGCCGACGATGAAGTCGGGCAGATCGGCGATGCCTAGTCCTGCGAGCAGCGCCGGCATCAGCGCCTCGCCATTGTTGACGCGCAAGGGACCGGCGGGGCGCACGCTGGCCTGTTCGCCGGCGGCATTGGTGTAATGCCAGACGTCGGGCGTCGACAGATAGGCGTAACCGAGGCATCGGTGCTGCGCCAGATGCATCGGGTGGGTCGGCCGGCCGTGTCGCTTGAGGTAGTCGGGCGAGGCCACCGTATAGCGCGGCATCGCGCACAGCCGCCGCGCGATCAGGGACGAATCCGGCAGGCTCGCGATCCGCAAGCCGGCATCGAAGCCTTCGCCGATCAGATCGACCATGGCGTCGCTCAAGTGAAGATCGATCGCGACATCGGGATATTCGGCAATGAACGCCGGCAGGATCGGCGCCACCGCCCTCACCCCGAAGGTCATCGGCACCGCGAGCCGCACCAGTCCGCGCGGCGCCACCGCCTGCGCCAGCGCCTCGTTCTCCGCGTCCTCGCCGTCACGCAGCAGTCGTGCGGCGCGCGCGGATAGTTTTTGCCCGGCATCGGTCAAGGCCAGCCGCCGCGAGGTGCGGTTGAACAGCCGCGCACCAAGCCGCGCCTCCAGCCGGCTGACCGCCTTGGACACCGTCGCCTTGGACAGCGCCAACTCGGCGGCGGCACCCGCAAACGACCGTAATTCCACGACTTTTGCGAAAATCGCCAACCCTTCGAAGTCCGGGAGTTTTGTCATGTGGAATTTCCCAATTGGTACAGTAGTGGAAACAATGTGTTTCGATCATTTCTATTTATGCACCATGGGAAAGCGCATATCCAGAGCGAACCGGAATTCAACAAGGACAAATCCCATGATCGAACTCAGGCCCTTCAATAAACTTGGCGGCGCCGACCACGGCTGGCTCAAGGCCAAGCATCACTTCTCGTTCGGCAGCCATTACGATCCCAGCAATATGGGCCATGGCAGCCTTCGCGTCTGGAACGACGACGAGATCGCGCCCAACACCGGCTTTCCCGCCCATCCCCATGCCAACATGGAGATCATCACCTACGTCCGCGAAGGCGCGATCACGCATCAGGACAGTCTCGGCAACAAGGGGCGTACCGAAGCCGGCGACGTGCAGGTGATGAGCGCCGGCTCCGGCGTCCGTCATTCCGAATACAATCTCGAGCCGACCAAAACAAAAATCTTCCAGATCTGGATCGAGCCCAGCACCGAAGGCGGCCAGCCGACCTGGGGCGCCAAGCCGTTTCCGAAGTCGGACCGCTCGGGAAAATTCGTCACCATCGCCAGCGGCTTTGCGGCCGACAACGACGCGCTGCCGATCCGCGCCGATGCGCGGGTGCTCGCCACCACGCTGAAAGCCGGCGAGAGCGCCGAATATGCGCCCGGCAAAACCCGCAACCTCTATCTGGTCCCGGCAGCGGGCGCGGTCGAGATCAACGGCGTACGCGTCAACGCCCGCGACGGCGTCGCGATCCGCGACGAGGCAAAGCTGAAGATCACCGCGCTTGAGGATTCGGAACTGGTGCTGGTCGACGCGGCATAACTCTCATTGTCGACGAACACTCTCTCGCTCGTCATGCCGGGGCCAAAAGCGCGAAGCGCGTCTTCGCGCAAGATGTCCCGGGCATCCGCGCCTTTCCTGTTGAGCGGACAAGACGTGGATGGCCGGGACCAAGCCCGGCCACGACGAATTTTAAATCGCAAAATCCAAACCTATCGGAGACCACCATGACCAAAGTTCTCGTTCTCTATTATTCCGCCTATGGTCACATCGAGACCATGGCAAACGCCGTCGCCGAGGGTGCCCGTGGCGCCGGCGTCACGGTCGACATCAAACGGGTACCGGAACTGGTGCCGCCGGATGTCGCCAAAGCCTCGCACTACAAGCTCGATCAGGCAGCGCCGGTGGCGAAGATCGAGGAACTCGCCAATTATGACGCCATCATTGTCGGCACCGGCACGCGGTTTGGCCGGATGGCGTCGCAAATGGCGAATTTTCTCGACCAGGCCGGTGGCCTCTGGGCCAAGGGCGCGCTGCACGGCAAGGTCGGCGGCGCCTTCACCTCGACCGCGACCCAGCACGGCGGCCAGGAAACCACGCTGTTCTCCATTGTCACCAACCTGTTGCATTTCGGCATGACCATCGTCGGCCTGAATTACGGGTTTGGCGGCCAGATGAAGCTCGACCAGGTCACCGGCGGCTCGCCTTACGGCGCGACCACCATTACCGGCGGCGACGGCAGCCGGCAGCCCTCCGACAACGAGCTGGAAGGCGCGCGCTATCAAGGACGCGTGATCGCGGAGACCGCGAAGAAACTGCATGGCTGATGCGTCGCGAGCGGCATTCTCCCAGGTCGATGCCGCCCCATTTGCCGTGAGGGACGACGGACTATGCCATGATCGAAATTCTCCTTATCTATCAACTGACGCGCAACCCCCTGAAGGCGATCGCGCGGCGCTGGTGGTGCCGCAGCCTTTTCCGCGCCTCGCGCGGCAAACGGTATTGCGCGGAATGCCCAAAATCCTGATCTCGATCCGTTGATTGACGTCCACGACCGATAACGTAGCGGAACCGAAAGGTTCGTGCGAAGTTAGGTCCCGCGCACCCGCGCCTGGAGACTTTGCGATGAGCAACAAGCCCGATTCCAAGCACACCACCAAGGCCCCCGCCGAAAAGCACCCCGGCATGATGGGCGACGGCACCGAGGAACAGAACCTCGGCCAGCCCGGCAATCCCGCAGCCCGCATCAAGAAAGATGACGTCGACGCCGCCTTCGGCAAGGACGGCAAGAAGAAGTAGCCGCGCCGACCCTCCATCGTCGAAAGTTGGAATATAAAGGCCGGACCGGATGGGTCCGGCTTTTTCGTCTGGAGCTAGCGATGACATCACAGGCTGCATGGCCGGAATTGCCTATCGCGTCGTGGCGCGAGACCTACGAAACGCTGCATCTGTGGACCCAGATCGTCGGCAAGATCCGTCTTGAGCGCGCGCCCTGGCTCAATCATTCCTGGCAGGTCGCACTGTATGTCACCGCGCGCGGACTAACGACCTCGCCTATCCCCGACGGTATCAGGACCTTCCAGATCGATTTCGACTTCATCGATCATGTTTTACGAATTTCGACCAGCGATGGCGCGGAACGGCAGCTTGCCCTGGCCGGACAATCGGTCGCGACTTTCTATGCTGGCGTGATGGCTGATCTGGCCGACCTTGGCATTCATGTCGCCATCGACGAGATGCCCAGCGAATTGCCGGACCCGATCCGGTTTTCGCAAGACCGCAAGCATGCGTCCTACGATCCGGACGCGGTGCGGCGCTTCCTGCAGATTCTCGTCAATGTCGATCGGGTGTTCAAGCAGTTCCGCACCGGATTCCTCGGCAAGGCAAGCCCGGTACATTTTTTCTGGGGCAGCTTCGATCTCGCGGTGACGCGCTTTTCGGGCCGGCGCGCGCCGCGCCATCCCGGCGGCGTGCCTCATCTACCTGACGAAGTCGCCTGCGAAGCCTATTCCCATGAAGAAAGCAGCGCCGGTTTCTGGCCCGGCAGCAGCGCGATCGACTACCCCGCGTTCTATTCCTATGCCTATCCCGAACCGCCGGGTTTCCGGACCGTGAAGGTGCTGCCGGAAGCTGCATTCTTCAGCGAAGCGCTCGGCGAATTCATCCTGCCCTACGACGCCGTGCGCACCGCCGAGGCGCCGGACCAGGTGCTGCTCGATTTCCTGCAAAGCAGCTATGACGCCGCAGCCAATGCAGCGAACTGGGACCGGGACGCGCTGGAATGCACGCCAGGCCAACCGGGCGTGGTGCGGCAGGTTTAATTCTCTTCGCGCGAGGCCGGCCTGCCGAAGGCGCGGCCTACCAAGGCGGCAAGCCGCGGATGGCGGCGAAGCTCGCGCGCGGCGCGATCGCGCACCGCAAAGGGAATGCCGCGCCAACTCAGGGCCGTGGTGAGGTCGACCAGCGGAAACGGCGTCACGCCGAACCGGCGCTTATAGGCATAATTGCCGATGCTGAAGTCGAACTGGCGGACGCCATCCCGATGCAAGGCCGCCATGGTGCGTTCGATGATCAGCCGGCCCGGCGAGCAGTTCGACCACTTCTCGCCGGCGTTGCTGATGCGAACCATGACATAGCGCGCACCGGTACGTATCCCGAGCAGGGTCGCGACCACCTCCTCGCCGGATGTCAGCGCCGACACCACGGCATAGCCGCTGGCGACACCATCGCCGACCAGGTTGCGGTAGAACGCGGTGCTGGTCTCATCATTGAGAGTGAAATTCAATCCGAGATACTGTATCCGCGCACCCTGCTGAACCTCCATGGTGGAAAGAATCCGCAGCGCCTCATCCTTGTTTGTGACGATTTTGAAAATGGCTGCGGGATCGCGCGTAAACACCCGCCAGCTTCGCTCCAGTTCCTTGCGCACGGTTCGTTCCAGCGAATAGCGCCAGGCATCGAAATCGTTGCCGGTCGTGACCAGATTGCCGTTGAGCGAACAGGGGCGCACGCCATCGAGCAGCGCCAGCGGATTGGGCCGGCCGTCGAGATCGACCGGCATCTTGCGCAGCCGGATGAGATCGGCGCCGCCGGGCAAGCGCCGCAGCGCCGCCAGCAGGTTGCGCCACAGCAGATGCGCCGCCTTGGCATCGCGCGGCGCGGCGTTACCCAGCATCGGCGCGTTATAATCGGTCAAGGCAAGATCGGCGAATTCGACGATCCGGATGCCGGCATGGATCCGGCGCACCAGCGGCAACAGGGCAACCTGTTCCGACGTTGCCGGATCCGAAATGACGGCGACCAGCGGCTCGACATCGTCGAGGCCGGCGAATGCGCTGTACCAGGCGTCGAGCCAACGGGCATCCTGGAACGGCGTCGGCGAATCCTGACCGTGCCAGCGCGCGGCGGCCTGTTTCCAGTCGCGGACAAACTCGACGCGGAATCCGGCCGCGCGGAAACTCTTGCGCGTTTCCCGTCTTCCCGTCTCTGCCGTCAACACCGCCATCGCTGGACCGATTTCTTCAGGCCGCCTTGGGCAGATCGACGATTCTGCCGGGTTCATTGGCGTCAAGCCGGAAGTCGATCACCCGGCGTGCGTTGCGCTCGCGTTTGACCCAGCGGCTGTCGCGCAACAGCTTTTGCAGCACCGCCTTGGCGAAGTAGGACGGGCCGCGGCTGTTCCGGCTCCTGGGCTGATAGCCGAAACGATGCCGCAGCAGGCCATTGCCGAGGTTTACGATCTCGGCGCGCCGGATCGTATCGTTGGTATAGGACACCGTCATCGAAACGCTGAAGGTATCGAGGTTTTCGACGCGATGCGGGGCGTTCAATTGCCAGTTCAGCATCTGGCCCGGGCCGATATCGAACACCTTGGCGTGCCTGTCGTACCAGGGCTCGTAGGGGATATCGACTTCGACGTTATAGACGGCAACGTCTTCGAGCAGGGTCGGCGTCAGGAACGGCGCGGTGTCCGGATAGACAAAAACCCGCTTGCGGCCCGCGATCTGCACAAGCGCCTGGCCCGGCAGATCGAAGTGATAATAGACTTGCGCGTCCGGCGACGAGACCAGGATGCTCTCCTGATGGTCGCGCGCGCTGAAGCCGGGGACCCTGGCGCCGACTTCCTCGAACATGCCATTGAGCATCTCGCGGTAACGGCGGTCCACCGCGCCAACGTCGCGCATATTGAGCCAAAGCCCGCCGCGGGAGATCGCATCGATGACCTGTTCGCCGCTGAGGTCGCCGATGTCACCTTCGCGCCAGACCCGCTCGGAACCGCGGGCGCCGGTTTTCACCAGGCTGTAGTGTTCGCGCGGATAGTTCTCGATCAGCCGGGCAAGATGATCCCTGGAGAACAGAGGCGACTTGTGCATCTCATGCGCAAGCTCGATCGGTTGATGGCCCCACAATGCCGAATGGGTATCGTCCCAGTTGGTGAAAACCTTGCTCGTCGTCATCGTCGCACTCCTGCCGGCTGTCCCGAGTTTCTCGCAACCTCATCGTTCGTGTCCCGTTATGAGACGACGGACCTGTTCCCGGCTTCTATCTGGCAAAAACGATGCCCCGCAGGGCGCCGGCGCTTACCGGAAACTAATGTCTGGAATGTATGGCTAACGCGAACGCTTAACCGAAGGCGCCGGCGCTGCTCGATGGCTTCAGAACCCGCATATCAGGTGCTTTTCCTCGGCGCCGGGCCGCAAATGCAATGCGGCGTCGGGCAATTTACCCGCCTGCTCGGCGAGACCATCGAAAAGCTCGACCCCGGCAGTTCCACGACGTTAACCCTGACGCGGTCGGAAGGATCAATCGCACAGATCTGGCGCGCGGTCGGATCGGCGCGCAGCGTGATCTGCAACTTTCCCATCGTCGCCTGGAAGCGCGTGATATTCCGGCCACTGCTGGCGCTGGCGATCGCGCGGCTGCGCCGGCGGCGCGTCATCCTCATTCAGCACGAGTGGAGCGGATTGAACCGGCTGCGCCGCATCACCTACATTCCAGCGCTGCTGCTTGCCGATACCATCGTGATGTTCTCGCCGCTGGTACGGCGCGAACTCGCCGGCGATCCCGTCATTGGCTGGACCGCGCGAAAATGCGTGCTGGCGCCGTTGCCGCCGAGCATCGAGGCGCCGGCGGGTATCGCCGACTCCAAGCTGCGGCAGCAGCTTGCCGCCGCGCGCGAACAAGGCCGTCTCGTGCTCGGTCATTTCGGGTCGATCTATCCCGGCAAGCAACCGAATGCGCTGCTCGATATCGCCGCGATCCTCAACGCGCGCGGGCTGAAGCCGCTGACGGTCTACATCGGCTCGTTCATCCGCGGCATCGACAGGGTGGAAGAAGAGTTTCATGCCCGCGCCGCCGAACTCGGCGTCTCGGACGACGTCATCGTCAGCGGTTACGTCGCCTCGGATCACGAGGTATTCGGCCTGTTCAGCGAGATCGATGCGTTCTGTTATCCGCTCGAGGAGGGCCTCACCGCGCGGCGTTCCAGCGTCATCACCTGCGTGCAATCGGGACGGCCGGTCATCGTCACCGGCCCGGCCGAAGCGGACGAGTTCGATCATCATCCCCGCTTCAAGGAATTGATCGATCGCGGCGCCATCGTGCTGGTGGCGCGCGGGTCGGGCCAAGACGTGTATGCCGACCGGATCGCCTCTGCCCTCAAATGGCCGTCGGTGCCGGTACCGTTCGCATTCGACGACTGGTGGCGTGATGTCGCGCAGGCAGTGCGGGCGCAGCTCTGAGCTTCATTCCCTGAAGCGGAAGCGTGCCAGGTAGTGCAGGCCGAACAGCGCCACCAGGAACGTGAACCACAGCGGATCGGCGCGGTCGAGAAAGAAGCTCTCCATCGACGAGAGATAAAGCCCGAACAGCCAGATCCGCAGCAGCGACATCGTCAGCGGGCCGTTGTTGCCGCCTGCGTCGGCGGCCTGGAAATTACGCAAGGGCGCGATCACCAGCACCGCGATCAAGAGCGCCAGTCCCGGCAGCCCCATCGCCAGGGTGGTGTCGAGATAGCCGTTGTGGCTGTGCGAGGCGTACGCCGCCCATTCCTTGCCTTCCGGGAGATCGCGGACCGAACTGCTGCCCCAGAACGCCTCAAAGCCGTAACCGATCGGCAGCCGCTTCTGCGCCGACTCTACCGCGAAGGCCCAGATGTCGGTGCGTCCGGTGAAGCTCGAATCCAGCGGCAGCAATTTTGCGACCTCGGCGAGGCCATCGCTCATCACCGTACCGACGCTGAGCATGTTGAGCAGCAGCAGCGGCATCAGCAGCAACACCGCGCGCCCCCACAGCGAACGGACCAGCGCCGTGAGCGAGGTCAGCACGATGACGGCAAAACACAACGTCAGCGAACTCTTGCCGGCAGAATACAAAAGAAACAGCGATGACAAGCCAATGATGGCGGCTCCCGACAGACAGGCGCCGGAGCGCGCGATGTAGATGCCGAGAAACAGCAACATTGCCATCACGGCCGCCGCCTCGTTCTTGTGGCCGAACGAGCCGCGCCAGCTGCCGGCGAGCCCCGGTTCCTGGGCGTCGGTCGCCAGATGAATCGACAGGTTCGGGGCGAACAACAGCCCGAGATAACAGATTGCCAGCAATGCCAGTGCGGCGATACTGAACCACCGCATCAATTCGTTCTGGGATTTCGGCAGCAGCAGCAGCGTCGCGGCCACCGCGATGACACAGGCCGTCAACGCAAAGCGCCGTATCGAGGTAGAGGGATCGAGCGACAACACGACGGTCGCAAATATCCACCCCGTAAACAGGATAAATCCAGGCGACAGCAATGTCGCCAGCCCGCGCATGTTGGCGCGCATGGTCAACCCGATCGTCAGCACTGCCAGGCCGCCGAACGCCGCATAGGTCAGCACCTCGTTGCCGGTCGAGGCATCGCCGATCTGCACCTCGCCGAGGTCTTCGAACGGATGCAACGAAACCCATGCCAGCAGAAGAACGCCGACAAAGGTGACGCCGCGAACGATGTCCATCACCTGCTGGCGTCGCAATTCACCGACGATGGCGTCAACCTCGGACCTCGTGACCAGTTGGCTCACGACACGATCTTCGAGGCTTTGTAGGGTTGCGGTTCGATACCGATGGCGGCGAGCGCACTGCCGGCCGCGACCGTCATCGGATGTAGCGCGATGATGGCTTTTTCACTGACAAGAAGCCGGCCGGTGCGAACGAGCGACCAGGGCAATGTCGCAAGCATCTTTGCCGCCAGCTTGAGGCGCGACCACGCCGAGCGCGCCGCCTTGACTTCGATGCGGTAGTTGATCGCGCCGATGCGCAGGCCGCGCAAAGCGAGCCATCTCGGGTTGGTCCGGTCATCCGGCACGGTTTCGGTGATGACGGCCTCGGCGACCCAATGGAACTTCATGCCGGCGCGGCGGCAACGTACGAAGAAATCGGTATCGCCGCCGCCGAGAAAGTTGAACCGCAGGTCGAAGGTTGGATCGGCCAGCCGCGCAAATACCGATCTGGTGATCAGGCAGTTGCCGCAGCCATAGATGACCGGCACCGGACCGCTTTCGTCATAAGCCGGCCAGAACGCCGGGTGGCGGCGCAGCCCGCGTTTGCTGTCGTCGTCGAAATTCGGGAAAACCGGCCCACCGACCAGATCGGCGCTGGTGGTTTCGGCGGCGCGAACCATGTGCTCGAGCCAGTCCGGCGATGCAACCTCGTCGTCATCGATCATCAGGAAATTGGTTGCGGCAGGAAACATCGCCTGCGCGGTTTCAAACGCGGCATTGATCGCATGACAGTTACCCTGGCGCGGCTCAACCGCGCAAAGGCCTGAAAGTCTGCCGGCCTGGAGGAATTCAGCCGCAACCGGCACGCTGTCGCATCCCATGGCGTCGTTTTCGACCATGACGACCGCGAAACGGCGGCCGGTGCGCTGCACGGCGAGCGATTCCAGCGTGCGCCGCAAGTGCTGCGGCCGACGAAAGCAGGGAATGCAGACCACGATCCCGACCGACCGATCGAGCGAAGCCGATGCCGCTACCACCGCGCGGGAGGGGCGCGGCACGGCGACGGCGATTTTTGTCGCTGCTTCGGTTTGATAATCGGCTGAAATCTGGTTCATGACGGATTGGTGTTTGCGCATCATCGGCTGGCAAGCTGACCTTCAACGGTTAACGGAACAGGGTTAACCAAGGTTAAAAAACGACGGAATCACCCGCTGAAGAGCATCCTGAAAAGCTTCCGGGATTCGGGAAAACGGTTGTTCTCGATTTGGGTGGGCCACAACCCGTCGACGTCGAAATAGGCCGCATAGGCGATATTGCCGGCGTTCTTCACAAACCAGTCGTGCATCCGCTGAATGAAGAACGGGTTGTCGCCGAAATTGCCGACGCCCCATTCGGGATAGCTCATGCGTTTTTTGTGCAACCCGGCGAAGTCCCGTTGCCATTCCAGGCCGAATGGCGTCTTCAAGTAGAAGGTATTCCACCGTTCTTCGACGGAGCCCTCATATTTGAAATCGTAGACATCGAGCCCGATATAATCGACGACATCGTCGCCCGGATAGGCGAGATCCGCGGCGGCGTCCTGCGGCCCCCAGCCCGGACACCAGTCGTATTTGAAGTCCCCTGAGTATCGCCGGAATATTCCGACGACGCGCCTGAATGCCGCGATGTAATCCGCTTCCTGGCCCTTGGCGAACCACGCCATCGAAACAAGATTCATTTCCCAGCCGAGGCGAATGACCGCCCTTGGCTGCGCGTCGGAAATGGCTTTGGCCGCCGCTTCGAATTCGGCGTCGTGCATGCCATTTGCAACATCCGCCAGCGGGGTACCCTTCACCGTCAGGGGAACCGACCACACAACGTTCCGCGCCGGGTTGAGTTTTTTCCAGATACCCGGCACCCAGCTTAATTTCAAAAAATCCTCCCAGGTGGATTGGGCGTAGAAGTCTACGCCCAAAACCGCCGACGGCGGCTGCTTCAGCCATCTTTCCCAATTCTGCAGCGTGCGTTCGCGACCGTCGGTGCCCCAATTCACGAAGGCGCCCGCGAATTTCGATGAGTCCGAAAGCGCGCGCGGGGCGGCGTTTGCCGCGCCGCAGCCCAAGAAAATTCCGAACAAGGCCAGCGCGGCGATAATGCACGCCAGCTTTCCGGAGAGACGCCCGCCAAGCGGCGCCGGGCGACCTCGATCAATTCGATGCATGGCTGACGACCCTCGTTATCAAAAGCGATCTCGGCCTTCGCGCCACTTCAACCGACCCTTCCGCAGTCAAGTGACCGGCGTCAAACTGCATCGGAACGTCGCCTTCGGCAAATTCGTCGCAGGACCCGTCATGACAGATGGAATCGTAAACCGAAACGTATGTCGCGCCGCTGGCGGTGACGAACCGGCTCATGGCCCGAGCTCGCGACGCGCGTCGCAGAGCCAACCGCAAGCAATTAACCTTGCCGAAGCGGCCGCCCGGGATGGCACGCATCGTTGCAAATGCGGACACACCGGACGAGGCAACTGTGCCAAAAAGGACAGACGCCGCGGGCTTGATATCGTCGATGGCAGGCTCAAGCCGGGAATGCGTCCTGATTGCCACGTCCAAATTCCCCTGGGGATTTCGCATTACGCATCCGGCACTGCAATATCCGGTCCATCGTCGCGCCACGCCGCCGTGCGAATGAGCGAAATGGTTACCGTCGCGGCGAATTAACCAAATCGGGAATGCCACGGGAGATCGCCGATCCGTTCGGCATCGATCTTGCTCTCTCCATCAACATGGAACAGGCGTCCAGAAACATTGGTTCGGAAAGCCATTGCCCGGAGAGACCTAACGAGATGAATCGCGTGGCGTTGTTAACCCCAACTTACGGACGCGATCTGGAACTGTGCACGCTGCTGTGCGAGAGCGTCGACCGTCACGTCACCTCGTTTTCGAAGCATTACCTGTTGGTTCCCGACTGCGACCTGTCGCTGTTTTCTCACTTCGAGAGCGAGCGCCGAACCGTTCTTCCGGCGTCGATGTTCCTGCCCGGCTGGCTTCGGCCGCTGCCGCGGATTATTCAGCGCAAGCGGCGCCAGTACTGGTGGTCGTTGCGGGCGAAGCCGGCGAGCGGCTGGCACGTGCAGCAGCTCATCAAGATCGCCGCGACCATGTCGCTGCCGCACGAGCGATATTGCATCCTCGATTCCGACATCGTGTTCTTCCGCGATTTCGACCTGGCACGGTTCGAATATCCGAATTCGATTCCGCTGCTGAAGATGCCTGACGAGGTCACGCCGAAGCAGATTCGTCATGCGCGCTGGGTCGAGACCAGCCACCAGCTTCTCGGGCTGCCCGTGCCATCGCTGCCGGCAGCGGACTTCATCGGCCACATCATCTTCTGGGATCGGCAGACCGCCCGCGCCATGGCCGCCAAAATCGAGACGGCTACGCGCCTCCACTGGGTCGAGGCGCTGTGCCGGACCCGCGAATTCTCGGAATACATGCTGTACGGCTATTTCGTGCAGAGCGACCAAGCGCTTTCAGATCGTCACACGGTTACTCCCCGTACCCAATGCATCAGCTATTGGGATCAGCCCAGGCTCAGCAAAAGCGAACTCAACCAGTTGCTTTGCCGCGCCGGCAAGGACGACGTCGCCTTTTCGGTCGCTTCCTTCTCGGGTACGCCGGTGCAAACCATCCGCGACGCGATCGAGGAAAATGAGGTTGCCCGGACGCCCGCTGCCGTCACACGCGAAACTGCGGGAGTGGTTGCGTAATGCTGATCGGACAAGCCAGCATCAACCTGTCCGCCAACATCCTTTCGGCATTGCTGGGGCTGTTGAGCGTTTTCATTTTCACCAGGCTGTTCTCGCCGCATGATTACGGCGTCTACCTGCTTGGGGTTGGATTCGCCTCCGTCATCAGCACCTTCCTCGCCGGATGGTTTCGCAATCTGATCCTGAGCGGGCACGCGCGAAACGACGGCACCGACGTTCGCGGCCTTGTGATATCCGGCTACCTGATTTGTTGCCTGGTCGCGCCCGCCGCTTACGGATTGGGACGTCTGGTCGGGTTAGACGCGATGGCGGCAATGGCCGCGGTCGCGCTGGCGGTCGCGATCGGCCTGTTCGAACTTACACAGGATCTGGTGCGGGCGCGGCTGCTGGCCGTGACGGTCATGAAGGCTACGCTGGTTCGCGCCGTGGCAGCGCTTGGTCTCGGAGCGGCCATGGCGTTTCTCGGTCCTGCCGGATATCTGTTGCTGGCTTCATCGACGCTGGCATATCTGCTCGCCGTATTGGTCCAGTCACCGACGGCCTGGCGAGGCACCATCGTCAAGTTCGATGGCGCCGGCCTGATGGCCCTCGCCAAACAGGGCCTGCCGCTGACGCTGTCGCTCACTCTGCTCGCGGTCTCCAGCGTGACCGACCGGTTCATGATCGCCAACCTGGTCGGCGCCGCCGATGCCGGACGGTATATCGCCGGCCTCGACCTGGTTCGGCAAACCCTGATGATGCCGGCGATCAGTGCCGCGGCGGCGTTCTTCCCGCTCGCCGTGCAGATCTATGCCAATCAAGGGCACGCCGCAGTGCGGTCGCATCTCGGCGAATGCGTGGAACTGCTGCTCAGCATCACGCTTCCCGCCTGTCTGGGGTTCGCCGTCATCGCCCCGCACGTCGCCAACGTCGTGCTCGGTGTCGAGTTTCGTGCGATCGCCGCGCAGACCATGCCCATCGTGGCGGTCGCGGTGATTTTCCAGATCCTGACCCAGCAATACCTGCATGTCAGCTTTCTGCTTTCCGCGCGCAACTCATTCTATCTGGTCAATACGGCCTCGATTATCGCGGCCAATGTGATCCTGTCCTACGTCCTAATCGGCCAATACGGCACCGTAGGCGCGGCGTGGGCGCGGCTTGGCGCCGATCTCGTCGGATTTTTCGGCGCCCTCGTTCTCAGCCGGCGGGCCTTTTCGATTCCGATTCCGCTCGGCCGGCTGGCGCTGACGGTGATTGCCGGATTGCTCATGGCCCTGCTGGTCGGCGCGCTCGACCGCTACTTGCATGTCTCGGATCTGACCGCGTGCCTGGTCCTGACGTTCGCCGGACTGGCCAGTTATATCGCGTTGTGCTGGCTGCTCGACATCTCCCATGCGCGCGCGCGCCTGAAGCTGTGCCTGATATTTTTCCGCACCAAATTCGCCAATACCGGCGCCAGATAACCAATCAATGAACAAAACCATGACAATGGATCTTGCGCACGCAGTACCTGCCGATATCGCCACCGATGCACGTGGCACGACCGGCGGATCGCCGCAGCCTGCGCATCCGCAGTCGTTGCTTGCGTTGCCGCCCGGCGAAGCGCGCGACAGCCTGCTTGCGGTTCACGCCGTCCTTCAGACGCAACTGCCGCCGGGCAGGCTTGCGATCTACGAGGCCGGCGGCGGCTCGACCAGCTTCCTGCCGCTCGAGGTGCTCGATCGAGCCCATGTCACCGTGGTCGATATCGACGAAGACCAGATCCGCAACAACGACTACGCACAGGAAACCATCCTCGGCGACGTCCAGACCTGGCGCTTCAAGCCGGACAGCTTCGACCTCGTGATCTGCTACAACGTGATCGAGCATCTTTCCGATGTCGAGGCGGCCTTGATCCGCTTTTGCGAGTCCTTGAAGCCGGGCGGCCTGATCCTGATCGGCGCGCCGAATCCCAGATCGCTGTCCGGCGTCGTCACCAAATATTCGCCGCACTGGTTTCACGTCTGGTTCTACCGTCATGTGCGCGGCGAAGTGCAGGCCGGCCGGCCCGGTCATCCGCCGTTCCCGACCTTCTTTCATCCGCTGGTGACGCTTTCGAACCTCGAAGCGTTCGCGAACACCCACGGCCTTCGATTCGTCTACCGGAAGGAATACGAGAGCCCGCGCTTTCCGGAGATGCGGTTGCGCAAGCCGGTATTCGCCGCCCTGATCGATGCGGTTGCCGTCGTCATCAACTGTCTCCTGCCGGGCAAGACCGACGTGCGGCACGGGGATTATCACCTGGTTTTGCGGAAGCACTGAATAATGAAAACAATATGGTCCGAAACCAAAGCGAGATTCAGTCATCGGCTGGCGACGCATTTGCGCGTCGAACCTTTCCGGTTGCGCAATCAAACCCCGATGGTCAGCTTCACCTTCGACGACATTCCGAAAAGTGCGGCCACCACCGGCGCTCGTATTCTCGAAGACCGTGACGCGCACGGAACCTTCTATGTGTCGGGCGGCCTCGTCGGCACCACATCGCCCCATTGGGCCGTGGCCGACGCCGAGGACCTCGTTGCCCTGCACCGCAACGGTCACGAAATCGGCTGTCATACGTTTTCCCACAAGCGGGCGTGCGATCTCGACGCCCAGTCGATGGCCGAGGAGATCGAGCTTAACCGTGAATACTTCCGGACGCTGGACGCCACCATCGCGACCGGGAACTTCGCCTACCCGTTCGGATACGGCACGTTCGTGCGCAAGCGTCAGCTCAAGACCGAGTTTACGTCCTGCCGCAGCATCGTGCCGGGCGTGAACAGCGGCACGGTGGACCTACAATTTCTTCGCGCGTTGCCCCTGATCGACCGGCGCATCGACCGCGACGGGATCGAGCGCGCCTTCGACGACGCGCAAATCAATAACGGATGGTTAATTTTCTACAGCCACGACGTCGCCAGCCGTCCAAGTCCCTACGGCTGCTCCCCGGCGCTGATGAATCACGCGCTTGAGGTGGCATCCCGCCGGCAAATCCCGGTTTTGAACATGGCGGAGGCGTTGCAATGCGCCGGCGCTTAAACGCTTTTTTTGCCATTTCGGTGAATAGTCCCTCAATGAGTATGGTTAATTGTTCCTGTTGCGTTGGTTCCGCGCTGAACTCCGGCGCGCGTGGCGTGACTCGACGAGTAACCCCTCAGCCGATGCGTGCGGCAGTTCGAATGGAAGCTGGGGCCGATGCTTGCGTATGATCAGCCGATAAATCAGGCCCGGCCGGACGGCCGGCAGCCGCCGCCGACGGGCTTCACCTTGCTGGACCTGACCGGCGCGCTATGGCGGCGAAGGGTCGCGATTGCGATGGCCGGGCTGATCTGCGCCTGCGCCGCCGTCCTGATCGGCAAGAGCCTGACGCCGAAATATTCGGCAACCGCCCAGCTTTATGTCGATCCCCGCGAATTGCAGCTGGTCGATCGCGAACTCACGCCGAGGTCCCAGGATATTTCCGGCCTCGCGATGGTGGTCGAAAGCCAGGCCCGCGTAATCACCTCGAACAACGTGCTGCTGCAGGTGATCCAGGATACCCATCTCGACAAGGATCCGGAATTCGGCGGCGAATCCGGCAACCTGCTGGCGTCGCTGCTCGGCCTGTTCGGGCTTGAGCCGCACTCCACCGGCGAAGCCAAGCTCGGCCAGATGGCGGCGCTGGACGCCCTGAACCGCCACATCACCGTGAAGAAGACCGACCGCACCTTCGTCGTCGACATCGATGTCTGGTCGTATGATCCGGCCAAGGCGGCGATGCTCGCCAACGCCGTTACCAATGCCTATCTGGCGGAGTCGAAGAAATCGCAATCCACCGCCGCAAGGCGCGCCACCGCCGATCTGTCGGGACGGCTGAAGGAATTGCAGACACGGTTGCGCACCGCCGAGAACGCGCTTGCGGTCTACAAGGCGCAGAACAACTTCATCGGCACTCAGGATTCGGCGATCAGCGACCAGCAGCTTTCGGCCAGCAACCAGCGGCTTGCCGCCGCCCGCGCGCTGGCACTCGATGCCCAGGCCAAATACGACCAGATCGAAGCCAGCCGGCGCGCATCGGCCGATGCCGGCGCAATCCCCGAAGCGCTGCAGTCTCCGACCATCGCCAACTTGCGGGCGCAATATGCCGAGGCCCGCAAGCGTTACGCGGAGATGACCAGCGAGTTGGGGCCGCTGCACCCCTCGCTGCGCCAGATGGAAAAGCAGGTCGATGACCTGCGCCGCACGATCAATGAAGAGGTCGACCGTTTCGCGCTGTCGGCGAAAAACGACCTCACCCGCGCCAAGGATTACGAAGCCTCGCTGAGCAAGGCGCTGGATGCGCAGAAAAACCAGAGCCTCCAGCTCAGCCAGGCCTCGGTGCGGCTGCGCGAGCTCGAGCGCGACGTCGAAGCCAGCCGCGACGTCTATCAGTCGTTCCTCAAGCGCTCGCGCGAGACCGAGGAACAGGAAAGCCTCAATACCTCTAACGCGCGTATCATCGGCGAAGCCACCGTGCCGCGGCGGCGGGCATTTCCGCCGGCGATGAGCCTGCTTGCGATGATCGGCTTCATGTTCGGCGCGCTCGGCGCGGCGGCCTGGGTGGTCGCCGCCGATCGTCTGTCGGCGCCCGACGCCACCGAGCCGCGTCCGCGGGCATCGGTAGCGCCGGACATGAGGATTTCGGTTCAGCCGCCAAGATCGCCGTTGCCGCAAAGCATGCAGACGAACGCGCCGGTCGCCCTGGTCGAGAAGCCACTGATCGCGCGGCTGCAGGAATCCGACGTGATGCGGACGCTGGGCGCCATCCTCGGATCCGGCGGGATTCCCGACGTGACACGAATGGGCTGGCCGACGCTCCGGGCGGGCTTCCCGCTGACGACCTTCCTCAACGCCATGCGCGAGATGCGCACGACGCTTGCGAAATATTCGCGCGCCAACAAGACGCCGGTGATGGCCGTGATCGGCACTGGCTCCGGCGAGGATCGCACCATCGCCGCGCTGAACATAGCGCTGGCGGCCGCACGCGATGGCGCCAGGGTATTGATGATCGATGCCGATCACGCCCGGCACGCGCTCTCCAGCAGGGTGACGGGCCCCGGCAAGAGCGAGGCCGGATATCTTGGCTGGCTCAGCATCGGCAGCAAGGCCTCCCGCGCGATCAAGACCGCCAATGGGATCTCGATCCTGCCGGCGATCAAGGGAGCCGATGGCAAGGCCAGCGACGCCATCCGCAAGGTGATCGCGCAGGCGAGCTCCGCCGGCGGCTATGACCTCGTGATCCTCGAAGGACCGGCGATGCCCTGCAGTGCCGCCAGCCGCAAGCTGCTCGATATCGCCGACGGCCTGGTCGCGATCCTGCCGGCCAGCCTCGACATCAACGACTGCATGGAAGACATCCTCGCGGACCTCGGCGGCGCCGAGCGCAAGCTGGTCGGCGTGGTCCTGAGCGAACTTCAGCCCGCGGCGGTCCGCCCTCGGCAAAGCAAACAATATGCTTGAACGCCGCACAAATCAGCTGGGAAGGCTCGCCACTGCCGGCGTGCCCAGAATCACGCTGGGCGGGCTGCGGCTTGCCGTGCTCGACATCGAGCAGACCGCGAATTTCATGATCGAGGCGGTATTCCCCGAGCGCCGGGTCGGCCGTCCGCTCTACCTGACCTCGGCCAACGGCGAAGTGCTGGCGCGCTGCTCGACCGAGCCGATGACGAACCGGCTGTTCCACGCCGCCGACCTCATCAACGCCGACGGTCAACCGCTGGTCACCGTGTCCTGGTTCAAATCACCGACGCCGCTGCCGGAGCGGGTCGCGACCACCGACCTGTTTCACGCCGTCGCGCGCAAGGCGGCAGCCGCCGGGCTGACATTTTACATGCTCGGCGCGGACGAAGCGGAAAATGCCGCTGCCGTCGCCAACGTCAAGAAAATGTATCCCGATTTGCGGATCGTCGGCCATTGCCACGGCTATCTGAGGGGTGAGGCGCTGCGCGCCAAGGTCGACGAAATCAATCAATTGGCGCCGGATTACCTGTGGGTGGCGCTCGGCGTTCCCTATGAACAGGCTTTTGTCGATGAGTTCACGCCGCGCCTTTCCAGAGTCGGCGTCATCAAGACCGCGGGCGGACTGTTCAACTTCCTGTCGGGCCGCCGGGCCCGCGCGCCACGCTGGATGCAAAGGATTGGACTCGAATGGGTCTGGCGAATCTGGCTGGAGCCGCGCCGGCTGTTCTGGCGCTACCTGACCACCAATCCTCGTGCGCTCTATCTGCTTCTTCACAGGAGCAGGCCGTCCGATCGGACGCCACGGGGCTGACATGAACGATCGTGCGGCCCAAAGGCTTGCCTGAAAACGATCCCTGTGCGCCGATCGATCCCATGGCGCCTGGAAATGGATGATCGAGCGCTGCGATAGTCGCCGGGGATACAATCTCATTTCGCACACGACGATGGCGCTGCAGGAGTATGTGGCGGATTTCGCCGTGTTCGGCGACGATTACCACACGCCCGACGGCAGCACGATTCGCGATTGCAGCAGGGCGCGGCGTGCGGGATAGCCAGGGCAAGCCGGCTTGCTTCGCAGCTGTTACGGGTTACCGGCAAGGTCGCCTGCCGGTTGTCGGCTTGCCAAAGGCATATTAACCTCTGCCGTTGAGTGACCAGGCCGGGAACATGCAGAAGATTTGCGCCGCTAAACAGCATCGCGATGGCAGCGGCCGGTACTGGCGCCGCAGCTGCCGCGTGGCAATTCCTGTTGTCCTTGCTCTATGCCTGCAGCCGCGATTGGCGTATGCGGGCGACCGGGAAGATTGCAGCAGCGCGGTCGCGGAAAAGATCGAGAGCGGTTGCACGGCCGTGATCGGCGACGCGGCAAGAACGCCGGATGACGCCGTGAAGGCCTTCGTCAATCGCTCCCGGATGTACGCCAGCCGCGCGAAATTCGACCTTGCACTGTCCGACGCCAGCGCTGCGCTGGAACTGGACACCCGGTCCGTCGCGACATTGCTGGTTCGAGGCTACGTCTACCAGCGCATCAACAACCTCGATTCGGCGCTGGCGGATTTTCAACGGGCAATCGAGATCGATCCAAACAACCCCGCCCCGCTGGCCTCGCGCGGATTCCTCCGGCTGCAGCAGAAGAACTGGGCCGAGGCGCTGAAGGACTACGACGCGGCGCTGGCGCTGCGGCCCGATCATGCTTCGGCTCTTGTCGGACGCGGCCGGAGCAACCTGGAAATGGGTCAACTCGACAAGGCGCTGGCCGATCTCGATGCGGCCATTGCCATCAGCATCAACACCCCGAGTGCATTCTACTGGCGCGGTCAGGTCTATCGCCGCAAGGGCGACACCGACCGTGCCATCGACGATTTCTCCCGGGCCGCCGTCGAGGCCGCGCCAAACGACGCCGGACCCTATTTTGCGCGCGGTCAGCTCTACAGCTCCAGGGGAGACTACGCACGCGCCATCGCCGACTTTGACAAGGTCCTGTCGATCGTACCCGACGACAAGAACACCCGGCAGTTACGGCAATCGACGCTTGCGCTGCAGGCGGAAATGGCGCGCGTCCACGACAAGCCGGCAGTTGCAGCATCGCCTCCCGGACAAGCCGCTCCGGCCGCGCCGCTGCCGGCGGCAAATGCGCTCGTCGATCAGGCCAAACGCCTTTACAATGTACGAAAATATGCCGATTCGATAGCGCTTCTCACCCAGGCGCTCGCGGCCGATCCGCACAACGATCTGGCTTTGCGGCTGCGCTTTCTGTCGTATTCCAAGCTGAATAAATTGCCCGAAGCGCTTGCCGACGTCGATCAGCTGGTTGATCTGCACCCTGCCGACGCGCAGATGTTGGTGCTTCGCGGCATAACGCTGGCGGCTTTGCGGCAAACCGACAAGGCGATGAGCGATCTGGAGCACGCGCTTGCGATCGATCCGAACAGCGCCCAGGCCTATTCCGGACGCGGACTGGTGGAGCGGAAACTGGGAAAGCCGACGGAAGCCATCGCCGACTTCGACCGTTCAATCGCGATCAATCCAAAGGACAGCAACTCATACGTCCAGCGCGGCGCGGCCTTTCTGGCCCTCCATCAGTTCGACAAGGCGCTGGTGGATTACGACCAGGCCGTGACGATCAATCCCCTGAACGACGATGCACGCGCCTCGCGGGGACTTGTGCTGCTGATGAAGGGAAATTCCGCCGAAGGGTTGCCGGACCTCAATCGTGCGCTGGAGCGCGACCCCACCAACCAGATCGCGCTTCTCGGGCGCGGACTAGCCATGCTGTCCTCGGGTCAAAACGATCGCGCCATCATAGCGCTCAATCAGGTGATCGGAAGGTCGGCCGATGATTCTGCGGCAAGGATCCTTCGCGCGCGGGCGTTTCTCGCGCAAAAGGATACTTCCAATGCGATGCTCGATCTCAATGATGTGCTCGATTCGACGCCGGGCAATGCCGAAGCATTGACGTTGCGAGGCATCACCCGGTCGGTGATGCACGAATATGACGCAGCTCTTGCCGACCTTGATCAGGGACTTGAAAAACGCGAGAGCGTCGAAGGCTATTTTGCGCGCGCGAAGATTTATGACGCAAAGAGCGATGTTCCGCATGCGACAGCCGATTTTCACCGGGCCACCGAGTTAAAGCCAAAAGGGGTTTTTGATCTGGTTGCGCAAGCCCAGGCAAAAAAGCGGATCCAGCAGCTTTCAAAAAGCCTGCCATGCGGAAGTGCGGGTCGGACGGAGCGCGATGGCGCATGCCTGTGACGATGGGTGCGTTATCATCAATCGAAAGGGGGAACCGTGCATCAGGCCGCTGATCTGCAATTCGAACGCTCGGTGCACGAGTTTGTGCGGTGGCGCGCGGTGCCTGAACAAGAGCGTTCGCCGGCGCCGGCATGGTGGTGGGGGCCGGCGTTCGAATTGCGCGGCGTCGAGCTGCCGATGCCGGCCGAGTGGTGCTCAAGCCTCGCACTGCCGGCTGGTTCATCCTATGCCGCGGGCGCGGAGGTGCTGCTCGGCTCGCTCGCCGGCCAGACCTCACTGCCGTGGCCCGGCGGTTTTCCATACAGGGCCGGATATTCGCCCGGGCCGGTTATCGAGCAGCCTTGAGCCTTGACCGCTGCGCGGGCGCTTCAAGTCCGTCGCCCGTCACCAGCTGCAGCGGCGGCGAGAAATGCATCGCGGCTTTCATCGGGACGTCGAGGCGGCCGCATTGTGTTGCAAAGAGGCAAAATTTCGGGTTCCAAGTCATTGCCATCGGCCCATCGCTTTGAGACCATAAGCTGGCGACAAACAAGCAAGACCCGCTTTCGAGCGGGCTTTGAGCCGAGGAACCCCCATGCCGATCGTTCAGGCCGACCGTCTCACACGCATCGGTGTTGCGCTGCTCAAGGCTGCCGGCGCGTCGGACGAGGAGGCAAGCGCGGTGGCGGTCGGCTGCGTCAATGCCAACCTCGCAGGCCATGACTCGCACGGGGTGATAGCGATCCCGACCTATATCGACCGTGTCAAAGCTGGACATATTGTTCCCGGCGCGAAGTGGACCATCGTCCAGGAATCGCCGACTACGACGGTGATCGACGGCCACTGGGGCTTCGGCTTTCATGTCAACGCCAAGGCGATGGCGCTGACCATCGAGAAGGCGAAAACCGCCAATGTCGCGGCCTGCACGGTGTTCCGGCAAAGCCATGTCGGGCGCCTCGGCGCCTACCCGCTGATGGCCGTGAAGGAAGGCATGATCGGACTTGCCACCGCCGATTCCGGCCGTTCACCCAAGATCGTCGCGCCATTCGGCGGCCGCGAGGCGCGGCTCGGCACCAACCCGATTTCGATCGCCGTGCCTTCAGACCTCGATGCGCCGTTCTACCTGGACATGGCGACCTCCGCCGTGGCGGCCGGAAAGATCGCGCTCTCGGCCGCGCGCGGCGAAGAAATTCCGAAGGGCTGGATCGTCGACAGCGAAGGGCGGCAAAGCACCGACCCCAGCCAATGGCGGAAGGGCGGCGCGCTGCTGCCGCTCGGCGGCACCGAGGGCTACAAGGGCAGCGGGCTTGCGGCGATGGTCGAGGTGCTGTGCGGACTGCTCACAGGCCTCGGCTTCGGCGTCGAGCCGACCGGCCGGCACAATGACGGATGCTTCATGGCGGTGTTCAATGTCGCGGCATTCCGACCGCTGAAGGATTTCAAGAAGGAAGTCGCCGAGTTCGCGCGATACCTCAAGGCGACGCCGCCCTCCGAAGGCTCATCCGGCGTGCTATATCCGGGCGAGGTCGAATATATCCGCGAGCAGCAACGCAAGGTCGCCGGCATCGAAATCGAAGACGCGACCTGGGATAAATTGCGCGCGCTGGCGGGCGAATACAAACTGGCCGCCGAGCTCGATCTCGCGTGATATCGCATCGGGACGACACAGGGAGAGCAGCATGACGCGGCAAATGGCATTGGTCGGATTCCTGCAGGCGCAGAACTGCACCAATTTGCCCAGTTCGTGGCGTCACCCGGAATCGCGCGACGATTCGATGTCGGCGGATTACTATCAGGAGATCGGCCGGATCCTGGAATCCGGCAAGTTCCACATGGCGTTTTTCGACGACCGTCTGGCGATGCCGGACCGTTACGGCAACGATCACGCCCATACCGTCGAATACGGCATCCGTTGCGTGAAGATGGATCCGATCGTGGTCCTGACCGCGATGGGCATGGCGACCGAAAAACTCGGCCTCGCCTCGACCTGTTCGACCACCTATTTTGAACCGTTCGACGTCGCCCGCAGATTCGCCACGCTCGATCTGATGACCGGCGGCCGCGCCGCCTGGAACGTGGTCACTTCGGTCAATGACGGCGAGGCCCACAACATGGGCAAGGACGCCCATCTCGAGCATGATTTGCGTTACGACCGCGCTGACGAATTTATGGAAGTGGTGCTCGGCCACTGGGATTCCTGGCAAGACGGTTCGCTCCTGATCGACAAGGCCAGTGGCCGGTTTGCCGATCCGGACAAGGTCAAGCGCCTCGACCATCAGGGGCGATTCTTCAAGTCGCGCGGGCCGTTCACCGTGCCGCGCTCCCAACAAGGCCATCCCGTCGTCATCCAGGCCGGCGCCAGCGGCCGCGGCCAGCGTTTCGCCGGGCGATGGGGTGAAGTGATTTTCACGGCGGCGCGCAACCTGGCCGGCGCCAGGCAGGGCTATGAGGCTATCAGGAACGAGGCCGCCAAGGCGGGTCGCGATCCCGATCAGATGTTCCTGTGCAATCTGGTCACGCCGGTTTCGGGCGCGACCAAGTCCGAGGCCGAAGACAAGATGGCGCTGATCCAGAAGCTGCCGCTGGAAATCGACGCGCTGTCGCTGTTGTCGGAAGGCTTGAATTACGATTTCGCCTCCAAGGGCATCGACGAACCGCTGACGACGGAAGAGCTGCAAGGCATGCAGGGCATGCTCGGCATCCGCGACGGCGTGCTGCGAACCAGCGGCAAGACCAATCCGAGCACCCGCGATTTCATCACCTTCTCCGGCCGCGGCCAGACCCAGGATGCGATCGTGGGCGGCCCCAAGGAGATCGCCGACAGGCTCGAAGAGATGTTCGCCGGCCGCGGCTGCGACGGTTTTGTGGTCGCGGCCACCTACGTGCCGGGCTCCTATGCCGACTTCGTCCGCCATATCGTGCCGGAGTTGCAGCGCCGCGGATTGTTTCACAAGGATTACGCCGGCAAGACCTTGCGCGAGAATCTCGGGTTGAAGCGTCCCGCTGCCGGCGCATGGAAAACCCGGCCGCAGGCCGCGGCCGAATAACGGGAGGATTCGCATGCGTTGGCTCAAATTCACCGCGTCGGGGAAAACGTCGTGGGGCATCGTCGAAGGTGACCGCGTGATCGTGGTTGGCGGCGATCCGTTCGGCGAATGGCAGCGCACGCCGCAAACGCATGCCCTGGCGGACGTCAAGATCGAACTGCCGGTGATGCCGCGCACGTTCTATTGCGTCGGCCTGAACTATCTCAAGCATCTGAAGGAAGCCGCCGACAAGCGTGGCGAGGTGCCGAACGTCCCGGACAGGCCTGAGATCGGCTATCGCGCGCAGAACGCGCTGATCGCGAATGACGAGGAAGTGGTGATTCCGGCCGGCGCCACCGACAAGATTCACTACGAAGGCGAGTTGGTCGTCGTGATCGGCAAAAAGGCAAAACACCTGTCCGAGGCCGACGCGATGTCCTGCGTGTTCGGCTACACCATCGGCAACGACGTCAGCGAGCGCAGCTGGCAGAAGGCCGACCGCGGGCTATGGCGCGCCAAGAATGCCGATACCTTCAAGCCGATGGGGCCGTGGATCGAAACCGATGTCGACCTCGACAAGATGGAGACCGTGGTGAAGGTCAACGGCAAGGAAACCGGCCGCTTCCACACCAACGACATGATCTTCGGCATCAAGCCGTTCATCGTCGAACTGACCAAATATTTCACATTGTGGCCGGGCGACGTGATCTGGATGGGCACCGACGGCGCCTCGCCCGACATCAAGGCCGGCGACGTGGTCGAGATCGAGATCACCGGCATCGGCACCTTGCGCAACAGGTTCGTCGCGGAAAATCCCAAAGCATGAGCCGCCACAGTACCGCGCATTATTTCCTCGAAGGTCTGGTCGATCTCGGGGTGGACTATATTTTTGCAAATCTCGGCACCGATCACGTATCCCTAATCGAGGAACTGGCGCGCTGGGACAAGGAAGGCCGCAAGCACCCCGAAATGATCCTCTGCCCGCATGAGGTCGTCGCGGTCCACATGGCCGGCGGCTATGCGCTGGCGACCGGACGGAGCCAGGCGGTGTTCGTGCATGTCGATGCCGGCACGGCCAATGCGTGCATGGCGATCCAGAACCTGTTTCGCTATCGCCTGCCGGTGATGCTGTTCGCCGGCCGCGCGCCCTATACACTGCATGGCGAGTTGACCGGCTCGCGCGACGCCTATGTGCATTTCGTGCAGGATCCGTTCGACATCGCCAGCATCGTCAGGCCTTACGTCAAATGGGAGTATTCACTTCCCTCGGGCGTGGTGGTGAAGGAGGCGCTGGCCCGCGCCAATGCGTTCGCGCAGAGCGACCCGCCGGGTCCCGTCTACATGATGCTGCCGCGCGAGACCCTCGCCGAGCAATGGGACGACGCGGATATGCCCGCCTACCCCGCCGTGCGTCACGGCGGTATTAAGTCCGGCGGCATCGATCCGGCGCGGGTCGATGCGATCGCACAAAGCTTGATGGCGGCGGAAAACCCGATTGCGCTGACCGCCTATCTCGGCCGCCGGCCGCAAGCGGTCGCCGTACTGGATCGGTTGGCACAGGCCTGCGGCATCCGGGTCGCCGAATTCAATTCGATCGATCTCAATATCCCGCAAGGCTCGCCCTGCTTCGCCGGGTTCGACCCGCTGCCGCTGCTCGAGACCGCCGACCTCGGTCTGCTGCTGGATTCGGATGTGCCGTTCATTCCGAAATATGCCGGGCGCGCCGACGCCATCAAATGGATCCAGATCGACATCGATCCCTTGAAGTCGGATTTTCCGATGTGGGGATTTGCGACCGATGTGCGAATCCAGGGCGATTGCGCTGTCGTGCTGCAGCAGGTGCTCGATGCCGTGGAGGCGCGCGCCGATGATGCCTTTCGTCAGCGCGCCGCCAACCGCATCGCAAGCTGGGGCGAGGCGCGCGAACAGGCAGCCAAACGCCGCGCCGCCGCCAGCGCCAACAGGGGCGTGTCAGGCGCGCTCAGTGCGCCCTTTGTGTTCGCGACGCTCAACGGAAAGCTGTCGCAGGACGACGTCGTCATCAACGAGGCGATCCGCAACGGACCTGTCCTGCAGGAGCACATCACGCGCACGAAGCCGCGGAGCTACATCGGGTTGGCCGGGGGCGGCCTTGGATTCAGCGGCGGCATGGCGCTAGGGTTGAAACTGGCCGAGCCGGATCGCCGCATCGTGCAAATCATCGGCGACGGCGGCTACCATTTTTCGTCGCCCGACAGCGTCTATGCGGTGGCGCAGCAATACCGGATTCCGATCCTGACGGTGGTGCTGGACAATGGCGGCTGGCAGGCGGTCAAATCGGCAGTGCAACGCGTCTATCCCAAGGGTATCGCCGCCGAGACCAATGAGTTCCAGTCGCGGCTGATGTCGGGCCGCCAGGGCGAGACGCGGGATTTCTCCGCGGTGGCCCGCGCCTTCGGCGCGCATGGCGAATGCGTCAGCGAGCCGGACGATCTTGCCGCCGCAATCGATCGCTGTCTCGTTGCACTGAATGACGGCAAGGCCGCCGTGCTGCACGTTCACATCACGTCGCTATGAGGAACGCATCCATGAACGCGCACCGCAAGAGCTTCTGTTTCGGATTGATTGCGCTCGCCCTGACGGTGGTGGCATCGGCCTCGGCGCAGGAAGATCCAGTGAAATACCCGACGCAGCCGATTCGCATCGTGGTCGGCTTCGCCGCCGGCGGCGGCAACGACATCATCGCGAGGATCTTTGGACAGAAATTATCCGAGGACCTTGGCCAGCCAGTCATCGTCGAAAATCGGCCGGGCGGCGGCGCCATCGTGGCGACCGAGCACGTCGCCGAGTCAGCGCCGGACGGCTATACGCTATTGGTCGGCGCCAGCGGCATGGCCATCAACCCGTCCTTGTACTCCAGGTTGCCATACGATTCGGTGCGCGATTTCGTTGCGGTTTCCGAACTCGCGACGTTTCCGCTGATCCTGATCGTCAACGCATCGTCGCCGATCAAGTCGGTCGCCGAGCTCGTGGCTTATGCGAAGGCCAATCCGGACAAGACAAATTATGCCAGCTCATCCGCCTCGTTCCAGCTCGTGACCGAACTGTTCAAGCAAAAGACCGGCGCGCCGATGCAGGTCATTCCCTACAAGAGCGCCACCGAATCGGTCACGGCCGTCATCTCGGGCCAGGTGACCACGACCATTGCTGACGCCGGACCGGTGTTGAGCCAGGTGCAAGGAGGTCATGTGCGCGCGCTGGCGATTGCTTCACCGAGGCAGATGGCGGAACTGCCCGGTGTTCCGACCCTGAAAGAAACCGGCGCCGATGTCGACGGCGACCTGTGGACCGGCGTGTTCGCTCCCAAGAATACGCCGCCGGCGGTCGTGAAGAAGCTCGAGAGCGAGTTCATCCGCATCGCGCGATTACCGGAAGTCATCAGCCGCCTGAAGCCGCTCGGCGTCGAACCGGTCGGCAGCTCGTCGGAAGAGTTCACCCGGATTCTGGCAGCGGATATCATCCGCTGGGGCGAGGTCGCCAAGGCCGGCAATATCAAGATCGAACAGTAGCCGCGCGCAGCGACACTTTTGAAACGACCAGCGTTACGAGCGCTGCGATGGCGATGTTGAGGATCAGTGCGCCAAGCCCGACCTAGAACACGTAATTGACACCGCCGAGATCGGCGGTCGCAAGGGGCTTCATTGCTCCACGCCGTCGACGACCCCCATCCGATGCCCGCGGCCCAACCCAGCAGCAGGCCTTCGGCGCGGAACCAGCGCGTGAACAACCCGAACACCAGCGCCGGAAAGGTCTGCAGAATCCACAAGCCGCCGAGCAATTGCAGGTCGAGCGCATATTGCGTCGGCGCCGGGCCGCATCTACAAGCTCAGCCTCGAGGGCAAGGTGCTCGGCATGCTCGGCCAGTCCGGAAAACAATTGAAACAATTCGGCTGGATCCACGCGATGGCCTGTCCGTCGGAGAACGTGATCTATGCTGCCGAGTTGCTGAACTGGCGGGTGCAGAAGCTGATCCTGAAGCCTGATATTGTCGTTATTGCGAGGAGCAGAGCGGCGAAACAATCCAGAACCTCTCCAAGCTGGATTGCTTCGCTTCGCTCGCAATCACGGTTGAGCTTGGTCCGGACGGCTATGCTTTCAAATCATCCGCGCCACGGCCGGAATCTTGCGCAACATCAGGGTAACCCCCCAGCTTAACGTCAGCGTGCCGGTAAACACGATCGCGAACTTGACGCTGGCGTGAAGCGAGGTGCTGTAAACGGCGTATTGCAGCCAGATGATGAAAATGTAGTGCAGCAGATAGACGCCGTAGGCCGAGGGCTGCAGCCGATCGAGCAGGCTCCAGGGGCCTCGCTCAAAGTGCAGGAAAATCGCCGGCACCGTGAACGCCATCGCGGCGCTGAACATCGCAAATGCGAGGCCGTAACTGGCGCGCCACGACAGCGGCGGCGCACCGAAATTCGCCACCCAGTTGTGGTGGACGTAAACCAGGCCGAGGATCGCGGCATAAAACACCAGCGCGAAAGCGAGCCACACCGGCCAACGTCTGGCCAGTTCGCCGTTCTCCGCGAGCAGCCCCGTCCTCAGGCTCGTCGCGCCGACACCGACGCCCGTGAAGAAATAGCCGGCGTAAAGCAGGATACGGCTGGTCTGGATCGGTAGCGGGAACCCGTCCGGTTCCAGCCAGCTTGCATCGCCGAATACCAGGTGCATCGGCAGATAAACCGCGATCGAGACGATCAGAAATACCGCAAAGGCCGTCATCGGCCGCTCGCGCACGGCAAAGATGATCTGGCCCAGCGTTTCGATCACCCGAGGGGCGACCGACCAGACGATGGCGGCTATCGCGTCGAGCGCCAGCAGCACCCACAGGAACCACGCCGGACCCGACGGCCAGGGTCCGATGGTGAGCGTGTGCCACCAGAAATGCAGGAAGTTGAAATCGGTCGTACCGGGCAGATGATAACGCAGGAATGTCGGATAATAGGCGATCGGCATCACCACGAACACCGACAACAGATACGGCACGCCGAGCCGCCATGTGCGGTCGCGCAGGAAAATCGCCGGTCCCTTTCGCGCCAGGCTATCCCGCACGAACAGTCCGGAAATGAAAAACATGCAGGCCATGAAGAAACTGTCGTTGAACAGCACGATCAGGTCGAAGCCGAGCCAGCGCATCGGATCGCCGCTGCCGAATAAAGTATAGTTGACGACGGAATGATGTAGCAGAACCAGGAGCGTAATGAAGGTTCGCGCACGATCAAGCGTCGCGATGCGTGCCGGCGCCAAGATTGCCTGATCGCTTGCATTCGGTTTCTGCGGCATTGGCGTAACGTTATTGCATTGCCGCTGCTTGATCCAGATGGCCGCTGTCTGGTCGCAGGCCTATCGCCGGTTTATAACCGACCGCGGAAGGCGCCCGCAGATCCAGGTCAAGGCCGCCGCGCAACCGCGGCAGCCCGGAATCATTGCGCCGTCGCCTTGGCGAAGTCGATGTAGATCTCGCGCAGCCTGTCCGTCATCGGTCCCGGTTTGCCGTTGGCGACGGGCTTGCCGTCGATGGTGACCACGGCTTGCACGAACACCGTGGCGCTGGTGACGAAGGCTTCCTTGGCCGCCAGCGCTTCTTCGACCGTAAAAGGCCGCTCCTCGACGCGGAGCTGACGCTCTTCGGCGAGCGCCACCACCGCCTTGCGGGTGCAGCCCGGCAAAATCGCGGTGGAATTCTGCCGCGTCACCAGCACATCGTCCTTGGTCAGGATGAAGGCCGACGACGATCCGCCTTCGGTCACCTTGCCGTCCTCGATCATCCAGGCTTCGCCGGCGCCGGCTTCGGCGGCGGCCTGCTTGGCCAATACCTGCGCCAGCAGCGCCACGCTCTTGATGTCGCGCCGGACCCAGCGCAGATCGGGCACGGTAATCACGGCGATGCCGGTCTTGGCGGATTCGGCGCCGACGATGTCCTTGACCGAGGTGAACATCACCAGCGTCGGCTTGACGTCCTTGGGGAACGCAAAATCCCGCCCGCTGTCGGCGCCACGCGTCGCCTGCAGATAGACCATGCCGTTGACGAGATGGTTGCGCGCGATCAGCTCTCTCTGGATTTCCTGGATGCGCTCGACCGTTTCCGGCAACGCCAGCCCGATCTCGCCGACCGAGCGTTCCAGCCGCGCCAGGTGCGAGGCGTTGTCGATCAGTTTACCCTCCAGCACCGCTGCGACTTCGTAAATACCGTCGGCAAACAGGAAGCCGCGGTCCAGTACCGACACCTTGGCTTCTGTCAGGGGAACGAACGAACCGTTGACGTAGGCGATCTGATCCAAGCGAATTCTCCTGTGGGGGCGAAGCGATTTGCCGGCACCATATAGGCAACTGGTTAATACGGCTTAACCATGGCCATTGCGGGACGCATCCGCTTCACCTCTTCCATCGGGAGAGGTGAAGCGTGCCCGCGGCAGCACTTCGCTATGCGTCCCTCATCAATGCGAGAGAATCTTCGAGAGAAACTTCTGCGCGCGGTCGCTGCGGGGGCTGCCGAAAAAGTCGGTCTTGAGCGCGTCCTCGACGATTTCGCCCTTGTCCATGAAGATCACCCGGTGCGCGACCTTGCTGGCGAAGCCCATTTCATGGGTCACCACCATCATGGTCATGCCTTCGCGGGCAAGATCGACCATCACGTCCAGCACTTCGGAGATCATCTCGGGGTCGAGCGCCGAGGTCGGCTCGTCGAACAGCATGGCGATCGGGTCCATCGCCAGCGCGCGGGCAATGGCGACGCGCTGCTGCTGGCCGCCGGACAATTCTGCGGGATATTTGCGCGCATGGTCCTTGAGACCCACCCGGTCCAGCAGCTTGGCCGCCTTCGCCATCGCCTCCTCGTGCGAGCGGCCCAGCACCTTTTCCTGCGCCAGGCACAGGTTCTCGGCGATCTTCAGATGCGGGAACAGCTCGAAATGCTGGAACACCATGCCGACGCGGGCGCGCAACTTCGGCAGATCGGTCCGCGGATCGTTGACCTTGATGCCGTCGAGGATGA
>NZ_SSMW01000084.1 GCF_004799405.1 Bradyrhizobium sp. | reverse complement strand
GACAAACGCCAGCAGGTTTCGCCGCCGCGCCACAAGGTCGATCTCGCCATAGGGCGTGCGAAACCGCTTGGCCAGGATGCGATAGCCCTTGGCCATCAGGAACGCGGCGGCGCGGGCTTCGGCGGAGAGGCCGGCGCGAAACGCGGCAATGCGCGCCGGTGCGGCCGGTTTGGCGTCACTCTTTGTCATCGTCGCCTTCCGGCCTTGTCGCCTGAACCAGCTCCAGCGCGCGGGCATAAATCTCGCGGCGCGGCCGTCCCGACAGTTCGACCGCATGCGCCACCGCATCCTTGACGCTGTCGCGCTTGAGCGAGGTGCGCAGGAGATCGTCGAGCGCGTCTCCGGCCATCACGTTGGCGCCCGCCGGCGGCGGGCCGATCACCAGCACAAACTCGCCGCGTGTCTCCAGCGTGCCGGCCGCCAGCGCCAGTTCGGAAACCGGCGCGCGGCGAATGTCTTCATGCATCTTGGTCATCTCGCGGCAGATCGCGCCGTCGCGCCCGCCCATGACGCCGGCGAGATCGCGCAAGGTCTCCTGCACGCGGTTGCCGGATTCGAACATCACCAGCGTCGCATCGATGCGCGCCAGTTCGGCGAGCCGCGCCCGGCGCGCGGTCTCCTTCGCGGGCAGGAATCCTTCGAAGAAAAACCGGTCGGTCGGCAATGCGGCCACCGCGAGTGCCGCCAGCACCGAGGAGGGCCCCGGCAACGCCACCACCCGATGTCCCGCCGCGCAGGCCTCGCGCACCAGCTTGAAGCCGGGATCGGAGATCAACGGTGTGCCGGCATCCGAGACCAACGCGATCGAGGCGCCCTGCGCCAGCCGCTGCAGGATCTTTGGGCGCGCCACCGCGGCGTTGTGCTCGTGATAGGGCCTTAAGAGTGCCGATATCGCATAGCGCTCGGTCAGCCTTCGGGTGATGCGGGTATCTTCGCAGGCAATGATGTCGACGCCGGCCAGCGTTTCCAGCGCGCGCAGGGTGATGTCGCCGAGATTACCGATCGGGGTTGCGACCAGATAAAGACCCGATGCCACCTTCGCCGCGGTCAGCGTGTGGCCGGCAATCGAAAATGTGCGGTCGGAGGTTCCGCTCAGTCCTTCAGTGGTATTTGTGGAAGCCGCTTTTGCGCGCATAGTGCCAATCTAGAGCATGACGGGGCGCTTATGCCACAATGCCGCGCCGGGATATCGGCTTCGCCCGAAACCGCGAGGGAGCCGGGTTCCGCAACCGGCCGGTGGGCCGCAGCGCCATAATCCTTTTGTTTTGCTTAACTATTCGCCGACAATATGCCTGAATCCACCCTCCTGATCGTTCGGAGGCGCA
Organism: Bradyrhizobium sp.; assembly: GCF_004799405.1. Classification (GTDB taxonomy): domain Bacteria; phylum Pseudomonadota; class Alphaproteobacteria; order Rhizobiales; family Xanthobacteraceae; genus Bradyrhizobium. The sequence continues at coordinate 29,374 of NZ_SSMW01000084.1, read as the reverse complement.
AAGGCCGGGCCGATTGGATCGGTGAAGAGAAGAGACACGATGGTGGGCCCGCGAAATCCGAAGTCTGATCGTGCCGGCTCGACCCGGCGGACGGCGGTTGGCCTGATCCTCGGCGCGCCCCTGCTCGGGGCCTGCGCCAGCGTGCAGCAAAGCCTGAGCTCGTTCTCCAACCCGTTCAGCGGTTCGCAACCGGCTACCGGTCCGGCGCAGCAGCCGGTTGCGATCGGCAACGGGCAGGTCAAGGTCGGATTGATCCTGCCGCTGTCGGCCGCGGGCAATGCCGGCGTCGCGGCGCAATCGATGAAGAACGCCGCCGAGATGGCGCTGGCCGAATTCCAGAATCCCAACATCCAGCTTCTGATCAAGGACGATGGCGGCAATCCGCCGGGCGCGCAGCAGGGAACCCAGCAGGCGCTCGACGAAGGCGCCGAGATCATCCTGGGGCCGCTGTTCGCGCTGTCGGTTCCGGCAGCGGCGCAACTGGCGCGCGCGCGGGGCATATCGGTCATCGCGTTCTCGACCGATTCCAGCGTCGCGGGGCGCGGCGTTTACCTGCTCAGCTTCCTGCCGGAGTCCGACGTCTACCGGATCATCGAATACGCGGCCAGCACCGGAAAACGGTCGTTCGCAGCACTGTTGCCCGACAATGCCTATGGCAATGTGGTGGAAGCAGCCTTCAAGCAGGCGGTCAGCCGCAGGAGCGGCCGCGTCGTCGCGTTTGAAAAATACGGCGTCGACCGCACCACCGCGGTGCGCAACGTGGCGAATTCGCTCGGCCAGGCCGACGCCTTGTTTCTGGCCGACGATGGCGACTCGGTGGTGTCGGTGGCGGACGCGTTGACCGCAGCCGGGGCCAAGCTGAAAAACATCCAGCTTCTCGGCACCGGGCTGTGGGACAATCCGCGCGTGTTCGCGAACGCCAGCCTGCAGGGCGGGCTTTATGCGGCGCCGGATCCGGCCGGCTTTCGCAGTTTCTCGAACCGCTACCGCGCCAAGTATGGCGGCGAGCCGGTTAGAACCGCGACACTGGCCTATGACGCGGTGGCGCTGGTTGCGGCACTGTCGAGAACGCAGGGCGGGCAACGGTTCTCGCCGGAGGTGTTGACCAACTCGTCCGGCTTTGCCGGCATCGACGGCCTGTTTCGATTTCGCGCCGACGGCACCAACGAGCGCGGCCTCGCGGTGATGCGGGTCGCAGCCGGCGGCGGTCAGCCGGTTGCGGGATCGCCGAAGAGCTTTGGGGCGTAGAAGCGCTCCCTCGCCCCGCCCTTGCGGGGAAAGGGAAAATAACTACGCCGCCAGATCCGCCACCACGGCGTCGAGCACCGGAAATCCGGCTTGCGTGACCCGCAACCTGCCGCTTGAATCGACGACGATAGCGCCTTCGTCACGCAGGATCGCGATGCGGCGCGGATCGAGCGCGCGGCCCGACAGCGCCGCATAGCGGCCGGGGTCGATGCCTTCGGCGAGCCGCAGGCCCATCAGCAAAAATTCATCGGCGCGTTCTTCGCTGTTGAGGCGATCGTCGGTAGTGACGCCGTGGCCGTTGGCCTCGACCCGCATCAGCCAGGCCTCGGGACGCTTTTCGGTGGCGATCGCATGCCTGACCCCGTCGATATCGAGCCGGCCATGCGCGCCGGGACCGATGCCGGCATATTCCTCGCCGCGCCAGTACACCAGGTTGTGTTTGCATTCCGCGCCGGAGCGCGCGTGATTGGAAATCTCGTAGGACGGCAAGCCGGCTTGCGCGCAGACCTCCTGCGTGACGTCGTAGAGAGCGCGCGCCACGGCCTCGTCCGGCGTCTTCAGCTTGCCCGCGGCGTGCAGTCCGAAGAACGGCGTGCCTTCCTCGATGGTGAGCTGATAGAGCGACAGATGCTCGGCGGCTTCGGCGATCGCGAGCCTCAGTTCGTCGGCCCACATCTGCGGCGTCTGGTCGGGGCGGGCGTAAATCAGGTCGAACGAATAACGCTCGAAGGCGGTGCGCGCGATGGCGACCGCATCGAGCGCCTCGCGCGCGGTATGCAGGCGGCCGAGCGCCTTCAGCGAAGCATCATCCAGCGCCTGCACGCCAAGCGAGACTCTGTTGACGCCGGCTGCGCGATAGCCGCGAAAGCGCGTGGCCTCGACGCTGGTCGGATTGGCTTCCAGCGTGACCTCGGCATCGGGAGCGACGCGCCAGTGTTTGCCGATCGCATCCAGGATGGCGCCGACGGTCCGCGGCTGCATCAGGGACGGCGTGCCGCCGCCGAGAAAAATCGACGAGACCTCGCGTCCCGGGGTGCGCGCGGCGGTGGTCTCGATCTCGCGGGCGAACGCGCGTGAAAATCGTTCCTCGTCGACAGCGGCATGCCGGACATGGCTGTTGAAATCGCAATAGGGACATTTCGACAGGCAAAACGGCCAGTGCACGTAGACCCCGAAGGCTTCAGGGCGGGGGTTTCTTCCGGCCGGGCTCACAGGCAAATCTCCGCCAGCTTGACGAAGGCGCGGGCGCGATGCGACAGGCCGAGACCGAGCGGCGGCAGGCCGTGCTTCTCGACGCTGGTCATTTCGCCGAAGGTCCGGCTGTGTCCGTCGGGCAGGAACATCGGGTCGTAACCGAAGCCGGCGCTGCCGCGCGGCGGCCATACCAGCGTGCCGTCGGCGCGGGCTTCGACTTCCTCAAGATGATCGTCGGGCCAGGCGACGCATAGCGCGGAAACGAAATGCGCTTTTCGCTGCGCCGGCATCGTTGCGCCGCGCTCCTGCAGCAGCCGTTCGATCCGGGTCATCGCGACGGTGAAATCCGCAGGGTTGCCGGCCCAGCGCGCCGAGTAAATTCCGGGCGCGCCGTCCAGCGCATCGACCGCGAGGCCCGAATCGTCGGCGAAGGCCGGCAATTGCGCGGCCCGTGCCGCCGCGACTGCCTTGATTCTGGCATTGGCGTGAAAGGTTTTGCCGGTCTCGTCGGGCTCGCCAAGGCCAAGCTCGCCCGCCGATACCGCTTCCACGCCATGCGGCGTCAGCAGCTCGCGCATCTCGGCGAGCTTGCCGGGGTTGTGGGTCGCGATCACGAGCTTGCCTGTGATTCGGCGGTGCATGTCGTCGAAACTACGCCAGCCGCGCTGTTCGCGAAATAATCACGCCACGGCCATTTTCTGCAGGTCGACCAGCCGCGCCACGCCCTTGCGCGCCAGCGCCATCAGCGCCAGGAACTCGGGTTCCGAGAACGGGGTCTTTTCCGCGGTGCCCTGCACCTCGATGATACGGCCATCGCCGGTCATGACGAAATTGGCGTCGGTATCGGCTTCCGAATCCTCGGCGTAATCGAGATCGAGCACCGGGGTGCCGTTATAGATCCCGCACGAGATCGCAGCGACGTTGTCGCGCAGCACATTGCCCTTGACCATGTTGCGGGTCTTCATCCAGCCGATGCAATCGGCCAGTGCCACCCACGCGCCGGTGATCGAGGCGGTGCGGGTGCCGCCGTCGGCCTGGATCACGTCGCAGTCGACGGTGATCTGGCGCTCGCCGAGCGCTTCGAGGTCGAGCGTGGCGCGCAAGCTGCGGCCGATCAGGCGCTGGATTTCGACGGTGCGGCCGGTTTGCTTGCCGGCGGACGCTTCGCGGCGGGTGCGTTCCAGCGTGGCCCGCGGCAGCATGCCGTATTCGGCCGTCACCCAGCCGCGGCCCTGCCCCTTGAGCCATGGCGGCAGCCGTTCTTCCAGGGTGGCCGTGACCAGCACATGGGTGTCGCCGAATTTGACCATGCAGGAACCCTCGGCATACTTGACCACGCCGCGTTCCAGCGACACGGCGCGCAGTTCATCCGGCGCACGGTGGCTTGGCCGCATGGGAAATCCTCCGGGAATTCATGAAAAAGGACAAATAGGGTCGGTCTCGCGGTGCTTTTAGGTGCGCCAGGGCACAGCGGCAAGGTCTTTAACCATTATTGACGGTTCCTGATCGTTCTTGATCGTTCCTGGGCATCAATGCCTGCTTGTAACTGCGCTCCGGGATCGACAAATTAGGGCGTTCAAGGAGTTGGCTTTGGCTCACCACGATCCGATCGGTCTGATTGCTGCGCATGCAGGCTTGGCCCAGCTCAACGAGCGCTCGCGGGATATTTTTCGTCAAATCGTTGAGAGTTATCTCGCGACCGGCGAACCCGTCGGCTCCCGCAACATTTCACGACTGATCGCGGTGCCGCTGTCGCCGGCCTCGGTGCGCAACGTGATGTCGGATCTCGAGCAGCTCGGCCTGATCTACGCGCCGCACACCTCGGCCGGCCGGCTGCCCACCGAACTGGGTTTGCGTTTTTTCGTCGATGCCCTGATGCAGGTCGGCGACCTCACCGAACCGGAGCGACAGTCGATCCAGACCCAGCTTGCCTCCGTCGGCATGGCGCAGTCGGTTGAAGCCGCCTTGGGCGAAGCCCTGACGCGGCTGTCCGGCCTGACCCGGGCCGCAGCGGTGGTGCTCACCGCCAAATCCAATTCGCGATTAAAGCATATCGAGTTCGTGCGGCTGGAGCCGGAGCGGGCGCTGGTGGTGCTGGTCGGCGAGGACGGCCAAGTCGAGAACCGCGTGCTGACGCTGCCGCCCGGAGTTCCCTCCTCGGCGCTGATCGAAGCCACCAATTTCCTCAACGCGCGGATTCGCGGCCGCACGCTGGCGGAGGCGCGGCTCGAACTTGAAACCGCGCTCACGCAAAACCGCGCCGAAATCGATCAACTCACGCAAAAAGTCATCGCCGCCGGGATCGCGAGCTGGTCCGGCGGCGAGACCGACGACCGTCAGCTGATCGTGCGCGGCCATGCCAACCTGCTGGAAGATCTGCACGCGCTGGAAGACCTGGAACGCGTCAGGTTGCTGTTCGACGATCTCGAGACCAAGCGCGGCGTGATCGATCTGTTGGGAAGGGCGGAGCGCGCCGACGGCGTGCGGATTTTCATCGGATCGGAAAACAAGCTGTTTTCGCTGTCCGGCTCATCCACCATCATCGCGCCCTACAGCGATGCCTCCGGCCATATTGTCGGCGTTCTCGGCGTGATCGGGCCGACGCGGCTGAACTATGCCCGGGTGATTCCGACGGTGGATTACGCGGCGCGGATCGTCAGCCGGATGCTGGGTGGATGATCCGCCCCGGGCCGGTCGGGTTACGCTTGATTTTTGGCGTCCAAAGCACGATATCCCGCCCAGCAACTTCCCTGATTGATTTCAAACGGTTTTCAAGAAGGCAGCGTGGATGACCAACCCGAATTGGCAAAAGGACCATCCGGCCACCCCGGCGCAGGACGGCGAGCCCGCGGCTTCCAAGCCCTACATCATGCCCGACGATCCGGAAGAGGGATCGTCTGAGGCGCTGGCCAAGGAAGCCGCCGAATCGCGCGACAAGATGCTGCGCACGCTGGCGGAAATGGAGAACCTGCGCAAACGGACGAGCCGCGAGGTCGCCGATGCCCGTATCTACGGCATCACGGGTTTCGCGCGCGACGTTCTCGATATCGCCGACAACCTGCAGCGCGCGCTGGATGCGGTTCCCGCCGAGGCCAAGGCCGCAGCCGATCCCGGCCTGAAGGCGCTGATCGAAGGCGTCGAGCTGACCGAACGGTCGCTGCTCAACGCGCTGGAGAAAAACGGCGTCAAGAAGTTCGATCCCTCGGGCGAGAAGTTCGATCCGAATTTTCAGCAGGCGATGTATGAGGTCCCCGATCCATCGGTGCCGGCGGGCACGGTGAAGCAGGTCGTGCAGGCCGGCTACATGATCGGCGAGCGGGTGCTGCGGCCGGCACTGGTCGCGGTCTCCAAGGGTGGCGCGAAGGCCGGATCGCCGGCCAACGGCAACGAGCCGAACAGCGCGGCCTGAGATTCTGCAACCGGATTTGATGAATCAGCGCGGCTGAATGCCGTCGCGCACGGCGCGGAAGCGCGGGAACGCTTTTGTCCATTGGTCGCGCGGGGCGCTGCCAATGATGCGCAGCGAGTTCGAATTGCCGAACCGCAACCATTGCACCACGGTGACGGCGGTATTGTCCTTGCCGCTGGTCGCATCGATACGGGTTTCATAGCCCGGCGCGCCGTCGATCCGCATCGGTTCGGACACCGTGATGCGGGCGTCACGTACTCCGGGAATCGTGGTGGCGACTTGTTGGGCAAACCTGTCGCGATCCTCCGGCTGGGTCGGGCCGGATCCTATGACGCCGATCACCATGAAGGGCGCCGCTTCAAAGCCGGTCACCTCGTCGCCATCGGCGAGAATGATGGCTACACCGGGCGCCAGCGTGCGTACGTTCCCGAAAGCGCTCAATTCGGTGATCTTGAACGGCATCAGGTCGAGCTGTTCTTCAACCGGAACCTGCTTGCGGATCACGGCCGATGCAAACATCTGCCGCACGGCGTCGTCGGTATAGATTTTGCTCGCATTTTCCGGAACCTGCACCGCGACATAGCCGGAGAACGTGCCGCCCGGCAGGATCATCGAATAGCGGCGCACCGTGTTGGCGCCGTTCTTGACACTCTCGATGGTGTAGTAAGCCGTGCCGGCCGATGTCTCGACACTCTCGGGCTTTATGCCGTCGGCAGCCGGCGCCGCCTTGAAGGAATTCGCGACGTCGCTATAGGCCTCGGCCGGGAATTCTCCGACCACGACCTTGACGCTTTGGTCCTCGGTTTCGAATCCGGGGAATGCTTTGGCCGGCCCAAGGCCAACCAAGGGTGTCATCCCGACCCGGGCGCCCGGCGGGAAAATCGGGTCGCCTGCCAGGGCGGGAGGCAAGCCGGCACCCAGGGCAAGACAGGTGGCCGTGACCAACAGGGTAATCGCGGACAGCCGTCGAATGGGGTTCATGGAAAATCTACTGAGTTTGCATTGAGGCCGTTCAATGGTCGGCCGCTGTGGCCTCCTTAACCGCGGGACCACGTTTTCAGTCCGCCTCTTTAACGGTTTTGACGCTCCGGCGACAGGCCCGGCCCGCGATTTCATTCCGGGCCGGGGCACCTTCGCAGCCTAGAATTCCGGTTTTCAAGCTGGCCTCGATGCCCTGTAAGGCGGCGCCGCGCGCGGCCCGGGCCGGTCGCAAAGGGACACTATCTTTCGAGGACAACGGGTTTCGAAAGCTAAGATTGCGTCCCGGTCCTTGCAGGCCTGTGCCCCCCTCCTATATGAGGCTCACCGTCGCAATATCGCGAGCATTTGATCGTTTGGGGGTTTGGATTGGTGCGCCGTCAGGGCCCAGCCAACCTGCCGCAAAAAGAAGGATATGAGGACCATGGGAAAGGTCATTGGGATCGATCTCGGCACCACGAATTCGTGCGTCGCCGTAATGGATGGCAAGACGTCGAAAGTCATCGAAAACGCCGAGGGCATGCGGACGACCCCGTCGATTGTCGCTTTCAGTGACGACGGCGAGCGCCTCGTCGGCCAGCCCGCCAAGCGCCAGGCGGTGACCAATCCCGAGCGGACGTTCTTTGCGGTCAAGCGCCTGGTCGGCCGCCGCTATGACGACCCGATGGTTGAAAAGGACAAGAAGCTCGTCCCCTACAAGATCGTCAAGGCGTCCAACGGCGATGCCTGGGTCGAAGCCGACGGCAAGACCTACTCGCCCTCGCAGGTCTCGGCTTTCATTCTGCAGAAGATGAAAGAGACCGCGGAAGCCCATCTCGGCCAGAAGGTCGATCAGGCCGTCATCACCGTTCCCGCTTATTTCAACGACGCGCAACGTCAGGCCACCAAGGACGCCGGCAAGATCGCCGGCCTTGAAGTGCTGCGCATCATCAACGAGCCGACCGCGGCCGCCTTGGCCTACGGTCTCGACAAGTCGAAATCCGGCACCATCGCGGTGTACGATCTCGGCGGCGGCACCTTCGACGTCTCGATTCTCGAGATCGGCGACGGCGTGTTCGAGGTGAAGTCGACCAACGGCGACACGTTCCTCGGCGGTGAAGACTTCGACATGCGGCTGGTCAACTATCTGGCCGATGAATTCCAGAAAGAGCAGGGCATCAACCTGCGCAACGACAAGCTTGCCTTGCAGCGGCTGAAAGAGGCCGCCGAAAAGGCCAAGATCGAATTGTCCTCGACCACCCAGACCGAAATCAACCTGCCGTTCATCACCGCGGACGCGTCCGGGCCGAAACATCTGACGATGAAACTGACCCGCGCCAAGTTTGAAGCGCTGGTCGACGATCTGGTCCAGAAGACCATCGAGCCCTGCCGCAAGGCGCTGAAGGATGCAGGCCTCACCGCCGGCGAGATCGGCGAAGTGGTGCTGGTCGGCGGCATGACCCGCATGCCGAAGGTGCAGGAAGTGGTGAAGCAGTTGTTCGGCAAGGAGCCGCACAAGGGCGTCAACCCGGATGAAGTCGTGGCCATCGGCGCTGCGATCCAGGCCGGCGTGCTGCAGGGCGACGTCAAGGACGTGCTGCTGCTCGACGTGACGCCGCTGTCGCTCGGCATCGAGACGCTGGGTGGCGTGTTCACGCGCATCATCGATCGCAACACCACGATCCCGACCAAGAAGAGCCAGGTGTTCTCGACCGCCGAGGACAACCAGAGCGCCGTCACCATCCGGGTATTCCAGGGCGAGCGCGAAATGGCGGCCGACAACAAGGTGCTCGGTCAGTTCGACCTGATGGGCATTCCGCCGTCGCCGCGCGGCATGCCGCAAATCGAGGTGACCTTCGACATCGACGCCAATGGCATCGTCAACGTCTCGGCCAAGGACAAGGCGACCGGCAAGGAGCAGCAGATCCGGATTCAGGCCTCCGGCGGCCTGTCCGAAGCCGACATCCAGAAGATGGTCAAGGACGCCGAGGCCAATGCCGCCGAGGACAAGAAGCGCCGCGAAGCGGTCGACGCCAAGAACCATGCCGACAGTCTGGTGCATTCCACCGAGAAGGCGCTGGCCGAACATGGTTCGAAGGTCGAGGAAAGCGAGCGCCGCGCCATCGAGGACGCCGTCAGCGATCTGAAGGAAGCGCTGAAGGGTGACGATGCCGAGGCGATCAAGGCCAAGACCAATACGCTGGCGCAGGCTTCGATGAAGCTCGGCGAGGCCATGTACAAGCAACAGGCCGAGAGCGATGCGGCCAAGGATGCCGCCAAGGATAACGTGGTCGACGCGGAATTTACCGAGGTCGACGACGACAAGAACAACAAGAAGTCTGCGTAACTCTTACGTTACGGATCAGTGCGATGTTCGTCGTGATGGTCAAGATCGTCACCCCCGGGCTTGACCCGGGGGTCCATCTTCAAGGGAAAACGATGGATGGCCGGGTGATAGGCGAGCAACGCCGTCCTTCGAACGGCTGTGCCGGCCATGACAGCTGAGAGTTTCGAACGGATGTCCACCAAGCGCTGCTACTACGAGACCCTTGAAGTCGAGCGGAACGCGGATGACAACCGGCTCAAGGCGGCTTTCCGCAAACTGGCGATGAAATGGCACCCCGACAAGAATCCGGGCGATGCCGACAGCGAAATCCGCTTCAAGGAAATCAACGAAGCCTACGAAGTCCTCAAGGACGGCAACAAGCGCGCGGCCTACGACCGGTTCGGCCATGCGGCGTTCGAGCAAGGCGCCGGCGGTGGCGGCCCCGGATTCGGCGCCGGCTTTGCCTCGTCATTTTCCGATATTTTCGAAGATCTGTTCGGCATGGCCGGCCAGCGCGGTCGCGGCGGCGGACGCGAACGGGGCGCCGATCTTCGCTACAACATGGAAATCTCGCTGGAAGAAGCCTACCTCGGCAAAACCGCGCAGATCGAGATTCCGGTTTCGGTGACGTGCGAATCCTGTTCGGGCACCGGCGCCAAGGCCGGCACCAAGCCGAAGACCTGCTCGATGTGCGGCGGGCAGGGGCGGGTGCGGCAGGCGCAGGGCTTCTTCACGCTGGAGCGAACCTGCCCCGGCTGTCAGGGCCGCGGCCAGATGATCGAGGATCCGTGTCCCTCCTGCTCCGGTTCGGGGCGGGTGACGCGGGATCGGACATTGTCGGTCAATATCCCACAAGGCGTGGAAGATGGCACGCGCATCCGGCTTGCCGGCGAAGGCGAGGCCGGCGTTCGCGGCGGGCCGCCGGGCGATCTGTATATTTTTCTCTCGCTGGCCACGCACCAGTTCTTCCAGCGCGATGGCGCCGACCTGCACTGCCGCGTGCCGATCTCGATGGTGACGGCGTCGCTGGGGGGCGAATTCGAGGTGCCGACCATCGACAAGGGCAAAACCAAGGTGAAAGTACCGTCCGGGACGCAGTCCGGCCGGCGGTTTCGCATTGCATCAAAGGGCATGCCGGTGCTCCGCTCCCGTCAGACCGGAGACATGTACGTCCAGGTCGTGGTCGAAACACCGCAGAACCTGACCAAGAAGCAGCAGGAGCTTTTGGCCGAGTTCGAAAAATTATCGTCCGGGGCAACCCAGCCCGAAGCGGCGGGTTTCTTCACTAAGGTCAAGGACTTCTTCGGTACGCGCGCCAATTCCTAGCGAGCATTCGGCTTGACCATATCGGCCGCTACCTATACCTCTTTATGACTATTTTCTGACATACCGCCGACCCGCGGTCCCGCCTGGTAGCGACATGCCTTTGCAATCGTCCGTGCGTGAGTTGAAAAAACCTCTCCGTCTCGACGATGAGGTTCGCTTTCTCCGTTCATGGATCGAGAAGCCGCTGCACATGGGGGCGGTGATGCCTTCGGGCCGGGTGCTGGCCCGCACCATGGCGCAATATGTCGATATCAAATCCTCAGGCCCGGTGGTTGAACTGGGACCGGGTACCGGCGCGATCACCAATGCGCTGATCGAGCATGGCGTCGATCAAAAGCGCCTGGTGCTGGTCGAATACAATCCGGGCTTCTGTGCGCTGCTGCGCGATCGCTATCCCCAGGCCACCGTGGTGCAGGGCGACGCCTATACGCTGCGCGATTCGCTCTGGAACGTGCTGAATGTCCCCGCGGCCGCGGTGGTGTCCGGCCTGCCGTTGGTCACCAAGCCGATGCTGACGCGCCTGAAACTGATCCGCGAGGCCTTCTTTGCGCTCGCGCCGGGCGCGCCGTTCGTGCAGTTCACCTATTCGGTGGCGCCGCCGATTCCGAAGTCGCTGCCCGGCGTATCCACAGAAGCCTCCGAGCGGATCTGGATGAACCTTCCGCCGGCCCGTGTCTGGGTGTATCGCAAGCGCTGATACCGGCGCTGCGCCGCGACGCGGCGGGTTCGTCCTGAACGCGATATTTGGATCATGTCCGCGCTGAAAATCCTCGTGATCCCCGGTTCGCTGCGCACCGGCTCGCTCAATGCGAGACTTGCGGCGGCCGCCGCCTACCAGTTTGTCCAGGCCGGCGCCGATGTCACCCGCATTTCGCTCGGTGATTTTCCGCTGCCGATCTATGACGGCGACCTGCAGACGAAATCCGGCGTGCCCAAGAACGCGGTCAATCTCAAGCGCATGATCGGCACCCATCATGGCGTGCTGATCGTGACGCCGGAATATAATTCGTCGGTGCCGCCCTTGGTCAAGAATGCCATCGACTGGGTGACGCGGGTGCAGGATGCGCATGAAAGCCGGGGGCAGGTGTTTCGCGACCGCGCCTTCGCGATCGCGGCGGCCTCCGAAGGCCGTCTCGGCGGCACGCGCTGCCTGGCGGCGCTGCGCCTGATTTTGTCGGCCTGCCACGCCACGGTTATTCCGAATCAGCTTGCGCTGTCGTTTGCAAGCGAGGCCTATGACGATATGGACAGGCTGAAACAGCCTGCCGATATCGAGGCGCTCAATGCCATGGTGCGGCAGTTGATCGAAGTTTCCCAGCACATGATGTGAGGCCGCATGCAGCCGACCGATATCGCTCCCCGGGATCGCCTGATCGTGGCGCTCGATTTGCCCGGCGTCGGGCCGGCGGAAGCGATGATCGCGCGGCTCGGCGACAGCGTGACATTTTACAAGATCGGCTACCAGCTCGCTTACGCCGGAGGACTGCCGCTGGTCCGCCAACTCGCGAGCATGGGCAAAAAGGTTTTCGCCGATCTCAAGCTGCATGACATCGGCAATACGGTGGCGCGCGGGGTCGAGAGCGTCGCTTCGCTCGGCGCGACGTTCCTGACCGTGCACGCCTATCCGCAGACCATGAAGGCGGCGGTCGAGGCCCGCGCGGGTTCCGGTCTGAAAATCCTCGCGGTCACCGTGCTGACGTCCTACGACGACGGCGATCTCCATGCCGCGGGTTATCGCCTCGGCGTAGCCGACCTGGTCGAAGCCCGCGCCCAGCAGGCGCAGGTGCTCGGCGTCGATGGCCTGGTCTGCTCGCCGGAGGAGGCGGCCGCCTTGCGCAAGATCGTCGGTCACCGGATGGATCTGGTGACCCCCGGCATTCGGCCCGCGGGGTCTGCGACCGGCGACCAGAAGCGCATCATGACGCCCGCCAAAGCGATCGCGGCCGGCGCGGATTATCTGGTGGTGGGGCGGCCGGTGCTGGAAGCCGCCGATCCCAGGGCCGCGGCGGATGCGATCGTGGCGGAAATCGCACAGTCGGTCGGCTGAACAAAGGAAACGGAGAACGCAGAATGGCAAAGGGCTACTGGATCGCGCGCATCGATGTCCGCAACATGGATGGCTACAAGGAATACGTCGCGCAGAACGGCGCGGTATTTGCAAAATACGGCGCGAAATTCCTGGTGCGCGGCGGCAAGCACGAGGCGAAAGAGGGCAAGGCGCGGTCGCGCAACGTGGTGCTGGAATTCAAGGATTATGAAACCGCGCTCGCCTGCTACAACTCGCCGGAATATGCCCGGCTGGTCGCGATCCGCAGCCCGCATGCCGAAAGCGACCTTGTGATCATCGAAGGCTACGACGGCGCACAGCCTTAACGCTTGCACGCTCTTTTCGTCATGCCCGGGCAAAAGCGCGAAGCGCGTCTTCGCGCTAGATGTCCCGGGCATCCACGTCGTCCTGCAGCGTAGCAACAAGCAAGACGAGGATGGCCGGGAGAAGCCCGGCCATGACGAGAGGGGTGAAGCCTCCTTAGTTGCCGGAATAGCCCGCTCCGGCTATACCGCAACGAACGCTGCGAGGGTTTTCAGAGATGTCCGACATGCGTCTGATCGTTGCGGGGGCCGGCGGCCGGATGGGCCGCGCGCTGACGCGCGTGATCGCGGAAACCCCGGGCGTGGTCGTCACCGGCGCGCTGGAGGCGCCCGGTTCCGAACTCCTGGGCAAGGATGCCGGGGTGCTGGCGGGGCTGCCCGCCGCCAATGGCGTCAAGCTGTCGGCCGACCTGTGGTCGCTCACCAAGGAAGCCGACGGCATTCTCGACTTCACGGTGCCGGGCGCGACCATCGCCAATGTCGCCATCGCCGCCGAGCGCGGCCTCGTTCACATCATCGGCACCACCGGTCTTTCGGCATCCGATGACGCGGTGATCAGGAGCGTCACCTCGCGCGCCGTCGTGGTCAAATCGGGCAATATGAGCCTCGGCGTCAATCTCCTGGCGGCGCTGGTCAAGCGGGTCGCGCAGGCGCTGGACGAAGACTTCGACATCGAAATCCTGGAGATGCATCACCGGGCCAAGATCGATGCGCCCTCCGGCACCGCCCTGCTGCTGGGCGAGGCGGCGGCCGCGGGCCGAAAAATTGCGCTCGACCAGCACTCCGCGCGCGGCCGCGACGGCCATACCGGCGCGCGCAAGGCGGGCGATATCGGCTTTGCGTCATTGCGCGGCGGCACCGTCACCGGCGATCACACCGTGATTTTTGCGGGCGCCATGGAACGCATCGAGCTGACGCACCGGGCCGAGGATCGCACCATGTTCGCGCAGGGCGCCATCAAGGCGGCGCTATGGGCGCGCGACAAGAAGCCGGGGTTCTATTCAATGGCCGATGTACTCGGGCTTGCCGACTTCTGAGGATGCTGGAATGAGCGACCGTCTTCTTGTGCTGGTGCGTCACGGCCAGAGCGAATGGAACCTGAAGAATCTTTTCACCGGCTGGAAGGATCCCGACCTCACCGAGACCGGCATTGCCGAGGCAAAAGAGGCCGGCCGCAAGCTGAAGGCGCAGGGCTTGTCGTTCGACATCGCGTTCACCTCGGTATTGCGGCGCGCGCAGCACACGCTCGATCTGGCGCTGGCCGAGATCGGCCAGACCGGCCTTCCGACCAAAAAGAACCTGGCGCTCAACGAACGCGATTACGGCGATCTCTCCGGCCTCAACAAGGACGAGGCCCGCAAGAAGTGGGGCGAGGAGCAGGTTCACATCTGGCGCCGTTCCTACGACGTGCCGCCGCCCGGCGGCGAAAGCCTGAGGGACACGCTGGCGCGCGCGCTGCCCTATTATGTTCAGGAGATACTGCCTTGCGTGCTGCGCGGGGAGCGCACGCTGGTCGCAGCGCACGGCAATTCGCTGCGTGCGCTGATCATGGTGCTGGAGAAGCTGACGCCCAAGCAAATCCTGGCGCGCGAACTCGCCACCGGCGCGCCGATCATCTACCGGCTCAATGCCGACGCCACGGTGGCGTCGAAGCTCGACCTTGCGTGATCGCGGCGGCTGAAATCTCGGTTCTCGATCCGCCGATCGCGGAGCGCGCGCTGGACCAGCTTGCTTCGGTATTGGTCGACTGCGTCGAGGGCGGCGCCAGCGTCGGCTTCATGTCGCCGTTCTCAAGGGACGATGGCCTGGCATTTTTCCGCAAGGTGTCAAGTTCGGTCGCATCCGGCGACACCGTGTTGCTGGCGGCAAGGCTGGATGGGAAAATCGTCGGCACCGTCCAGCTCGGACTGGATACGCCGCCCAACCAGCCGCATCGCGCCGATGTCAAGAAGCTGCTGGTGCATCGCTCCGCGCGCGGCCATGGCATCGGCGCCGCCCTGATGGCGCAGGTGGAAGAAGAAGCCAGGCGCCTTGGCCGCTGGCTTCTGGTGCTCGATACGGTGCCCGGCGAAAACGGCTACCGGCTCTATGTGAGGGCCGGCTGGACCCGGAGCGGAATCATCCCGGACTACGCGCTGTTTCCGGACGGACGGCTGTGCGACACGGCGGTGTTCTGGAAGCGGCTCACGAACCGCTAACGCTTCAGCGCAGGTGCGCTCCCTCTCCCTTTGGGAGAGGTGAGCGAGTACGCCGCTTCGTCCATCTCTAGTGAATCCCCACCTGCCCGGCTTCCCAGCCCAGCATCGCCTGCTTGCGGGTGATGCCCCAGTGATAGCCGGTCAGTGCGCCGCTCTTGCCGAGCGCGCGATGGCACGGCACCACGAACGACACCGGATTGCGGCCGACGGCGGCGCCGACCGCGCGCGACGCCTTCGGGCTTTTGATCTTGCTCGCAATGTCCGAATAGCTCACCGCGCGGCCCATCGGAATCTTCAACAGCGTCTCCCACACCCGCACCTCGAAATCGGTGCCGATCAGGACCACGCGCAACGGCTGGTCCGCGCGCCACATCCGCGTGTCGAAGATGCGCTGCGCCAGCGCCGAGGTCCCGTTGCGATCCTCGACATAGGTCGCGCGCGGCCAGCGCCGCTGCATGTCGGCGAACGCGGCCTGCTCTTCACCGGGGTCGGCAAACGCCAATCCCGCAAGGCCGCGGCCGCTGGCGATCACGATCGCGGTGCCGAACGGCGAGGGATGAAATCCATAACGCAGGGTCATGCCGGCGCCGCCGTTCTTCCATTCGCCCGGCGACATCGCCTCATGGGTGACGAACAGGTCGTGCAGCCGCCCCGGACCCGAAAGCCCGGAGTCGAGTGCGGCGTCGAGCACGCTGGCGGAATCACGCAGCAGGCCCTTGGCGTGGTCCAGCGTCAGCGCCTGCATGAAGGCCTTGGGCGTCAGCCCGGCCCAGCGGCGGAACAGGTGGTGCAGCTCATCGGGCGTGACACCGGCCGCATCCGCCATCGATTCGATGGTCGGCTGCGCGCGCCAGTGTTCCGAAATGAAGGCGATGGCGCGCCGCACCGAATCGTAATCGCGCAGCGCTGCGTTCTGGGGGCCCGGTTTGGTCAGGCGATGGTCATTCATGGCAAGGTTCATCATGGCTCTGATGTAGGCCGCGCGAGGCGCCACAACCACCCGATTTCCGACAAGCCTTCATCAAACCGGATTATAGGTCGGCCCGCGCCGGGCGGCCTGCAATGCCGCCGTCAAGGCTTTGGCAAAGCTGGCCTTTTCGTCGGGTCCGAGAAAGCTCGCGATCGCGACCCGGCGGCCCCTGGAGACCAGATAAAGTTTTTCGATGCCGAATTCGGCATGGGTTTTCCGGTCGAGCCGCACCCACACCGGATTGAGCACCCATTCGACCACGTGGCCGCGGTGGCTCACCCGGCGCACCCGCAATTCCGACGGCGTCACGGAAATCTCTTCGGTGGCATCGGCGCGGCGGAAATTGATCCGGAATGCCCAATAGACCGCGAGCACATCGAGGCCGAAAAAGCCGAACACCGGCCATGCGCCCATCATCAGGAAAGCGACGCCGGCGGCGAAACTGACCACGGTCAGAAACCCCATCAGCACCAGGAATCCGGTGCGGTTGAGCGAGCGGTGCGGCGTCAGCAGCGCCGAAAACAGTTTCGGCTCGACAGTTGCCGGATCAAAGTCGTTGCCTGCGGTCATCGCGTATCAGTATACCCGGATCATGGCGAAAATCACCCGCAGCGCTCGGTCCAGATCGAAGCCCAAGGCGGCGAAACGCGCCAGGAAAATCGCCAAGAAAACGAAAACGACCAAGCCGAAGCCATGGACACTGGCCGAGGTCTACGAGGCGTTCAGCCGCTTCCGCAAAGCCAATCCCGAGCCTAGGGGTGAACTCGAACATCTCAATCCGTACACGCTGCTGGTCGCGGTGGTGTTGTCGGCGCAGGCGACCGACGCCGGCGTCAACAAAGCGACGCGCGCGCTGTTCGCGGTGGCCGACACCCCGCAAAAGATGCTCGATCTCGGCGAGGACAGGTTGCGCGATTACATCAAGACCATCGGGCTCTATCGCAACAAGGCGAAGAACGTCATCGCACTGTCGCAAAAGCTGATCGCCGAGTTCGGCGGCGAAGTCCCGCGCACCCGCGCCGAGCTCGAATCGCTGCCCGGCGCCGGGCGCAAGACCGCCAACGTCGTGCTCAACATGGCGTTCGGCGAACGCACCATGGCGGTGGATACGCATGTGTTTCGCGTCGGCAACCGCACGGGCCTGGCGCCCGGCAACACCCCGCTCGAAGTCGAGCTTGGCCTCGAGCGCGTGATTCCGCCGGAGTTCATGCTGCACGCGCATCACTGGCTGATCCTGCACGGCCGCTACATCTGCCTCGCGCGCAAGCCGCGCTGCGAGGTCTGCCTCATCAACGATCTCTGCCGCTGGCCGGAAAAGACGGTGTGACGCTTTTAACCTCTCCTCGCGCAGTGCGGGGCGAGGAAGAAGAGGTTCACGCCGCCGGCACGTCGGTCTTTGGCGACGGCTCGATCAATTGCGGCCGCGGGCCGCTGAGCCGCTTGTGCATGTGAACCATGAACGCCATGCCGAACAGCGGCGTCGCCAGGTTGACGATCGGGATCGATACGAAGGCGGCGACCACCAATCCTGCGGTGAACACCAGTGCGGCATTCTGCCTGCGCATCGCCTTGGCTTCGGCGGGGCTGCGAAACCGCATCGCCGCGAGCTCGAAATATTCGCGCCCCAATAGCCATGCGGTCGCGATAAAGAACGCGATGAATCCGGCACCGGCAATGAACACGAACGGCAGCGCGATCAGATAGACCACGATCGTCAGCAGCGCGGTCTTGACGCCTTCGGTGATGGCAAGACCGAACGGGAGCGCGGTGCCGGGGCGTTCGGCCGGATAGTGCTCGCGTTCGACATGGTCGGCGACCTCGTCGACGAACACGCTCGCCACCAGCGAGGTGATCGCGGGCATCAGGAACACCGCGCCGAATACCACGCCGAACCCGGCGGCAATCGAGATCACCCAGGCGAGAATATCGAGCGGGGTGTGAAAGCCCGGGCCCAGCATCGCCTCGGCCCAGCCTTCGCCTGAGGTCGCAAACCAGCTCAACAGCCGCTGCAGGCCGATCGCCAGCACCACGATCAGCACCAGTGCGAGGCCAATCGACCGCCACAGGATCGAGCGCATCGGCGGCGACAGGATTTGCGAAAGTGCCTTGATGGCGTCGTCGAGCATGATGGTCCAATCCCAAAGCGAAAACCCTCGCGAGAGGTAGCCACGGCCGGCGCATTCGGCAAGACGCCCGCGCGGGGGCGTTCTCCAGCGGGTTTTTGAGCGCGGTGCGCATTGCTGCCTTGTCCGGCGCGCTTTTAGTCGTCGCTTGCCATCGCTATATTTAACCGATAGCGCTCGAAGGCCTGATTTGCGTTATAAATCGATGTCGAGGGAACCTCGGGAGACCCCAATGAGCACGCCAGACCTGCCGTTATCGGGGGTACGGGTGGTCGAAATGACCCACATGGTGATGGGCCCGACCTGCGGCATGATCCTGGCGCAGCTCGGCGCCGAAGTGATCAAGGTCGAGCCGCCGGCGGGCGACAAGACCCGCAGCCTCGGCGGCATGGGCACCGCGTTCTTCCCGCTGTTCAACCGCGGCAAAAAAAGCGTGGTGCTCGATTTCACAAAGCCCGAGGATCGCGAGACCATGCACCGGCTGCTCGACAGCGCCGACGTGTTTCTGGAAAATTTCCGCGACGGGCAACTCGAAAAGCAGGGACTCGGCGCCGGCGAATTGCGCCGGCGGCATCCGCATCTGATCGTCGCCGGGCACAAGGGCTTTCTGTCCGGCCCTTACGAACATCGTCCGGCGCTCGACGAAGTCGTGCAGATGATGTCGGGCCTTGCCGCCATGACCGGCACCAGCGCCAAGCCGCAGCGCGTCGGCTCATCGGCCAACGACATCATGGGCGGCATGTTCGGGGTGATCGCGATCCTGGCCGCGCTCTATCAAAAGCGCGGCGGTGGCGGCGGCGCCGATATCCGCATCGGGTTGTTCGAGAACTGTCTGTTTCTGGTCGCCCAGCACATGGTCGAGTATGAGATGACCGGCAACAAACCGCGCTCGATGCCGGAGCGCGAACATGCCTGGCCGATCTACGATATTTTCGAAACCGCCGGCGGAGAGCGTATCTTCATCGGCGTGGTGACCGAAGGCCACTGGCAGAGCTTCTGCAAGCAGTTCGGCCTGAAGGAGTTTTCCGAAGATCCCAGCTTGCGCACCACCACGGACCGGATCCTGGCGCGCGCAAGAATCATCCCGCGCGTCGCCGAGGTGATCAAAGGCTGGGACGCGAAGGAGCTTTCCGCGACGCTCGACAAGTTGAACATCTGCTTCTCGCCGATCAATCGCCCCGAAGATCTGTTTGACGATCCGCATGTGTTGCGCCCCGGCGGCCTCGTCAATAACGTCAATGCCGATGGCGAGGCGTTCCGCGTTCCGGCACTGCCGGTCGAGTGGAACGGGGCCAGCATCGGCGAAGGGCTCAAGGTGCCGGTGCTCGGCGCCGATACCGAGGCCGTTCGCGCCGAGCTTGAGGGCCAGAAACTTTCTGCAACCGGCAAAACCGCAGTGAGGCTCGCATGACCCGCGTGCAAGAGGTTTATCCCAACGACAGAGTGAGTTTGCGCGAGGTCGGCCTGCGCGACGGCCTGCAGCTCGTGAAGACGTTTCCGTCGACCGCCGCAAAGCAGCGCTGGATCCGCGACGAATACGGCGCCGGCGTGCGGCATTTCGAGGTGGGTTCGTTCCTGCCCGCCAAAACCTTCCCGCAATTCGCCGACGTGGGCGACATGGTCAAGACCGTGGCGTCGCTTCCCGGCGCGCATGGCGTGGCACTGGCGCTCAACGAGCGCGGCGTCAACGAAGCGCTGGCATCAGGGGTTGCCGAAATCGCCTCGGTGGTATCGGCCACCGAAGAGCACAGCCAGGCCAACGCCAACCGGTCACGCGCCGAGGCCATCGCCAACGTCAGGCGTCTTTGCGAATTGCGCGACGCCAGCGCGCACAAGCCGCTCGTCAACGCCGCGATATCGATGGCGCTGGGCTGCTCGATCACCGGTCCGGTCGATCCGAACGAAGTCATCAAACTGGTCGAAAAATGCCTGGAGGCCGGCGTCGATTTCGTCGCCGTCGCCGATACCGTCGGCTATGCCGGCCCGAAGCAGGTCGGCGAGCTGACCAAGGCGGTCGTGAAACTGTCCGGCGCCAAGCCGGTCTGTGTTCATCTGCACGATACCAGGGGAATGGGCATTGCCAATGCATCGGCGGCGCTCGATGCCGGTGCGCGGATTCTCGACGGCTCGCTCGGCGGCCTCGGCGGCTGCCCGTTCGCGCCCGGCGCCACCGGCAATGTCGTGTTCGAGGATCTGGTGTTCCTGTGCGAGAGCAAGGGTTTTGCCACCGGCATCGATATCGACCGGTTGATCACGGTGCGCTCGATCCTGAAATCGGAAATGCCTGGTGAGACGCTCTATGGCGGTCTCGCCCGTGCCGGGCTGCCCGACCGGAAATCCAGCGTGACCGCCTGATATCCGGCAAATGGCCGCCTTTTAGGCTGCCAGTTCCGTTGACCGCTCGCCTGGCTCGGCTGGGCGCTCCGGCGCGCGCACAGAGACGTATTCGGCGACCATGAAATGCTCTGACACCGTAACGCGCTCGACCAGTGTCACTTCCTCAGCCGGAAGCGGCGCCGCTTGGTCAATCGCTTCAGGAACAAACGGCGGCGACTCGATCGCTTCTGGAAAGATACCGAATTCGCCCGCCACCTCCTGGAGCGGCTTTTGCTTGTCGGCCCAGTGCAAGGACGTGTAGTCGAAACCGTGCACGATGGTGGGTTTGACGATTTCGAAATAGGGCGAGATGTCGAAATCGCGCGGCATGTAGAGCGATGAGTCGCGGATATGCAGGATCTCGCGCCGCGCCTGCCTGGAGCCGGCGCGCGTGATCTTGGGCAGGATCGGGTAGCGCACGGAGTCGAACGCCTGCGCGATCAGCGCCGAGCAGATGATCTTGGTGGGATCGCCCGAACCGAACGCGATCATGCGCCGCCGCCAGCGCTGCGGGATCGGCAGCGGAATCAGAAAGCGCATCAGATCGAGGATATTCTTGGTGTCGTAGCCGAAGCCGATCCGGTTGATGGCGTAGCGGCATACCGTATTGCGGTCTTCGAACGACAGGCCGACCGGGCGGCACAGCCGGGTGTGATAGGGAAAATATTTCGAAAGCGGCGCCGAAGTCACGCCCTCGCCGATATTGGCCTCGATCAGGACGTGCGGCTCGCCGTCGGGCTCGACCGCGCCGTCGATCGCGCCGACATAAAGTGCGGCATGCGACCAGGTGGACTGCGTGAGGTATTTGATGATGCCGGAAACCCGGTTGTTGCCTTCGACCAGCAGCACATCGCCCGGCTCGATAACGCCGCGCAAATGCTCCGGGTCGCTCGGGGTGAACGGCTCATAGCCCGGCAGTTCCTTCTGGAGGTAGTTCGCGATCAGTTGGCCGACGGTATCGAGCACGAAGCCCATGATGTTTTCCCCCAGCGGCCTTTTCCGGCCGCTTTTTTGCTTTCCTTATCATGGTCGAAAGCCGTTGCAATTTAGTTCATGCATCGGGCAGATCAATCATGATTGATTCACCATGACGGTTGCCGCCCGCGCCCGGATGCGGCAAGTTCGCTAAAGGTTCTACTGTTTTTTAAGCCCCGGAAACCATGACATGACAATGACGCGCCGCGATTTCCTGTCGGCGTCCGCGGCTCTTGCAGCGGCACCGGCGCTTGGCGCCGGCGCATGGGGCGCGCCGTTGCCGCGCGAGGCGGATATCGTCGTGATCGGCGCCGGTGCCGCCGGCATCGCGGCGGCGCGGCGCATTCAGGCCGCCAACCGCACGGTCATCGTGGTGGAGGCCTCGAGCCAGATCGGCGGCCGCTGCCTCACCGATACCGCCGCATTCGGGGTGCCGTTCGATCGCGGCGCGCGGTGGCTGCACAATCCCGACACCAACCCGATGCTCAAGCTCGCGCGCGATGCCGGGCTCGACATCTATACACCGCCGCAGGGCCAGAAAATCCGCATCGGCCGCCGCAACGCGCGGGCGGGGGAAACCGAGGAGTTTCTGGCCGCATTGGTGCGCGCCAACCGCGCCATCGACGACGCCTCGCGCGGCAAGGCCGATGTGGCGTGCGCGTCCGCGATGCCGAAGGACCTCGGCGACTGGACGGGAACGGCGGAATTCGTGCTCGGCGCCAATGCGACCGCCAAAGATCTGAAAGATATCTCCGTGATCGACAAGGCCCGTGCCCAGGATCGCAACGCCGCGATCGCCTGCCGCCAGGGCCTGGGCACGCTGGTCGCAAAGCTTGGCGCGCCGCTCCCGGTTGCGCTGTCGACGCCGGCAAGCCGCGTCAGTTGGGGTAGCCGCGATGTCACGGTGGAAACGCCGGCGGGCAGGATCGCCGCCCGCGCTGCCGTCATCACGGTATCGAGCAACGTGTTGGCCGCGGGCAATATCAAGTTCACGCCCGACATCCCCAAGCGCCAGCTCGACGCCGCGGCGAAATTGAGCCTCGGCAGCTACGATCACATCGCGCTGCAACTGCCGGGCAACCCGCTTGGCCTTGCCCGCGACGATATTATCATCGAGCAGAGTAACTCGACGCGGACCGCGCTGCTGTTTGCCAATATAGGGTCGTCGTCATTGTGCGCGGTCGATGTCGCAGGCTCGTTCGGCCGCGAGCTCTCGGGCCAGGGCGAAGCGGCGATGGTGGCCTTCGCGGTGGAATGGCTGACCAAACTGTTCGGCAGCGACGTCGCGACCGCGGTCAAGAAGTCCAGCGCGACCCGCTGGAATGCCGCGCCCTATGTGCTCGGGGCGATGTCCGCCGCGGTACCCGGCGGCCAGCCGTCGCGAAAAATCCTGACCGAGCCGGTCGGCTGCATGTTCCTTGCGGGCGAAGCGACCCACGAAACGCTGTGGGGAACGGTCGATGGTGCGTGGGAAAGCGGCGAGCGCGCGGCGGAGGCCGCCCTGCGGCGGATCGGCGCGCTCAGGGATACCGAGCCGGAGGCCGCGCCCGCGCGAGCGCCAAGGCAACGGCGTTATATCGCAGCACCGGTCCGGCCGGTGACGCCGAGAAGTCCGATCAATTGACGCCGCCGCGGCCCAAGGCGCTGATCTCGTGGTCGAGCGGCAAGGATTCCGCCTTCTCGCTGCATGAAATCAGGCGATCAGGCGAATTCGACGTGGTC
This sequence comes from Bradyrhizobium sp., assembly GCF_004799405.1. Taxonomy (GTDB): domain Bacteria; phylum Pseudomonadota; class Alphaproteobacteria; order Rhizobiales; family Xanthobacteraceae; genus Bradyrhizobium. The sequence continues at coordinate 6,180 of NZ_SSMW01000084.1, read as the reverse complement.
GGCGCCCTGACGACGATAACCGAAAGCTTCGGCCGGGTGTCGATCCACGGCGTGCGACAGGAGATGCTGCATGCGCAACTTAAGGCCGCGGGGTTGCCGCCGCGGATCGTGCCGATCCCCTATCCCTGTCCGAACGAAGTCTATGAAGCGCGCATGGGCGAGGCGGTTGCCGAGGCCAAACAGGACGGCATCACCCACATCATCTTCGGCGATCTGTTCCTCGCCGACATCAAGGCCTATCGCGAGCAGAAACTTCGGGGCACCGGGATCACGCCGGTGTTTCCGCTGTGGGAACGGCCGACGCCGGAACTGGCGCAGGCGATGATCGCGAGCGGATTTGAGACTTATCTTGCCACCGTCGACCTGAAAAAGCTGCCGGCGGAATTCGCAGGCCGCAAATTCGACCGGCAATTGCTGGCCGATCTTCCCGGCGGCGTCGATCCCTGCGGCGAGAACGGCGAGTTTCATACCTGCGTGGTGGCAGGACCGATCTTCTCGCGACGGCTTTCTGTGACGACGGGCGTGCGCGTCGAACGCGATGGCTATGCGTATTGCGATCTGGTGCTGGAATAAGCGCCGTCGTCCCGGCCAAGTGAAGCGCGAGCCGGGACCCATACGTCGTGTCTTATCGTTGGAGCACTGTGGCGGACGCCTTCCGCACAATTACCGCCGCGGATTATGGGTCCCGGCGTTCGCCGGGACGACGCTGAAATCGAAACTCACCGCAGCACGCCGTCAAGCGCCGGCAGGCCGATGATGACGGCCGCCGCGATCAGGGCGTAGCAGATGGAACGAAAGAGAGCCTCGCTGGCGCGGCCGAACAGCGACGCGCCGAACCAGACGCCGAGGGCGTAGACCGGGCCGATCAGCAGGGAAAACTTGATCGCGTCCAGCGTGATGAGCCCGGTCAATGCATAGCTGGCGACGGAAAAGAAGTCGGAAGCCACGAAAAACAGCAGGATGTTGGCGCGTGCGATGGCCGAAGCGATCGGGCGGCCAAGCCAATAGCCGACGATCGGCGGCCCGCCGGTCTGTGCAAGACCGCTGCAAAAGCCGGCCAATCCGCCGATGCCGATCGAAATCGCGAGGTGGTCCTTGCCGCGATAGCGCCAGCCCGACACCAGCAGCAGTAACAGCGCGAACACGAATCCGGAAATGATCCAGCGCGTGGTCACCGGATCGAGCCGGCTAAGAAAATAAGTCCCGATGGGGACGCCGACCAGGGCACCCAGCACCATGACCGCGGTGGCCTTGCGGTCGGCATGCTTCCACGCATCCGGAATCAGCGGCGACGATCCGACGAAATCGATCATCAGCAACAATGCCGCGACAAGGCGCGGTGCTGCGATGCTGCTCGCCAGCGGCATGAAAATCAGCGCGGAGCCGAAGCCGGAGAAGCCGCGCGCGGTTCCCGAGATCAAGGCGATGATACCGATCAAAAACGCGGTGTTGACGCTGACATCGCCCGGGATGAGACCAGACAGGCTCATCCGCGCAAGACGCCGCCGGTCTTCTTGGTCACCTCGGCCACGATTTTGGCGGCCACCGCATCGATCTCCTGATCAGTCAGGGTTTTCTCGCGCGGCTGGATCGTCACGGCGATGGCGATCGACTTCTTGGCCTCGTCGATGCCGTTGCCTTCGTAGACGTCGAACACCGTGACGGCCGTGATCAGTTTCCTGTCGGCGCCCTGCGCCGCGCGCACGATATCGCCAGCCCTGACGCTGCGATCGACGATGAACGCAAAGTCGCGCGACACCGGCTGGAACGCTGACAGTTCGAGCACCGGCCTGGCCCGGGTCGGCCTCTGCTTGGCGTCGGGAATGCGGTCGAGGATCACCTCGAACGCCATCAACGGACCGTCGGCGCGAAGGATTTCCAGCGCGCGCGGATGCAGCTCGCCGAAATATCCCAGCACGTTTTGCGGACCGATCTGGATGGTGCCGGAGCGCCCGGGGTGCAGCCAGTCGGGCCCGCCGGCCACGACCTGCAGCGCCTGCATCGGCGCGCCGGCGGCGGCCAGCACCGCAAGCGCATCGGCTTTGGCGTCGAGGGCGTCGGCGGTCGCCGAACCGGACCAGTGCCGTCCGATGCCCTTTGAGGACGCAACGCCGTGGCGCACGCCCGCGGCCGCGATCAATTCATCCGCCGGCTCGTCGCTGGCGAACACCTGGCCTACCTCGAACAGCGCCAGATCCGAAAAACCGCGATCGATATTGGCCTGCGCGGCGGCGACGAGACCCGGCAGCAGGCTCGGCCGCATATCGGACATGTCGGCTGCGATCGGATTGGCGAGCGAGAGTTCGGGGTGACCGCGGCGGTTGGCCTGCGCCGGCACAGGCGGATCGCGGTCGAACAGCTCGGCATGCGGTTTGGAGATAAACGACCACGTTACGGCCTCGATCATGCCGCGCGCGGCCAGCGCCCGCTTGGCGCGGCGGGTGCGCGACTGGATCTGTGTCAGCACCGGCTTGCGGGCTGCATCGCCGCGATCGAACGGCGTCATCGGTACCTTGTCGACACCGACAATGCGCACGATTTCTTCGACGATGTCGGCCTTGCCCGACACGTCGGAACGCCAGGAGGGCACCGCGACCTTCAGCACCGGGCCGCTGCCGGCCATCATGAAGCCGAGATGGCCGAGAATGCGTTTCATCTCCACCAGCGGCACGTCGAGGGCGGCGAGACGCTTGACTTCGGTGAGCGGGAAATCGATCACGCGGTCGTCGCCGAAGGCCTTGCCGACCACGACGTTCTCCGACGGCGTGCCGCTGCACAGTTCCATCACCAGTCGCGTGGCCATCTCCAGCCCCGGCACCATGAAGGCCGGATCGACGCCGCGCTCGAAACGATAGCGCGCATCCGAATTGATGCCGAGCTTGCGGCCCGATTGGGCGATGTTGATCTCGTTCCACAGCGCCGATTCGATCAGCACGTCGGTGGTCTGTTCCGAACAGCCGGAGGCTTCGCCGCCCATGATGCCGGCGAGCGATTCGACGCCGTGGTCGTCGGCGATCACGCAGACGCCGTGGTCGAGCGTATAGCTGCGGCCATCGAGCGCCAGCAGCGTCTCGCCGTCGCGCGCGCGGCGCACGGTGAGATGGCCCGTTACCTTGGCCGCGTCGAACACATGCAGCGGCCGGGCGCGGTCGTAGGTCATGAAATTGGTGATATCGACCAGCGCGTTGATCGGCCGCAAGCCGATCGAGGTTAGGCGCCTTTGCAGCCATTCCGGCGACGGGCCGTTCTTGACGCCGCGCACCAGCCGCAGCGCAAAGCCTGGGCAGAGCGTGGCGTCCTCGACCGTGACGTTGACCGGACAGGGGAATTCGCCCTTGACCGGCTTGATGCCGGGGTCCTTGAACTTGCCCATGTCGGCGGCGGAAAGATCGCGGGCGATGCCATGCACGCCGGTGCAATCCTGCCGGTTTGGCGTCAGATTGATCTCGAACACGGGATCGCCAAGCCTGGCCCACTGCGCGTAAGCAGCTCCGATCGGCGCGTCGGCCGCAAGCTCGATGATGCCGTCGTGATCTTCCGAGAGCTGCAGTTCGGCCGCCGAGCACAGCATGCCGCGGCTCTCGACCCCCCTGATGGTGCCGACGCCGAGCGTGATGTTCTTGCCGGGAATGAAGGTGCCGGGGGCCGAGAACACGCTGACGAGGCCGGCCCGCGCATTCGGCGCGCCGCAGACGACCTGCACCGGTGCATTGCCATTGCCGGTATCGACCATGCACACCCGCAGCCGATCCGCATTGGGATGCTGCTCGGCCGAGATCACCCGCGCGATCGTGAATGGTTCAAGCGCCTTCGCCTTGTCGTCGAGGTGCTCGACCTCAAGCCCGATCATGGTGAGCTTGTCGGCGAGCTTTTCCACGGGCTCGTCGGTGTCGAGATGTTCCTTCAGCCAGGCGAGCGTGAATTTCATGATGATCGCTTCCCTTGTCCCCTGTCCCGCTTGCGGGGGAGGGTTAGGGTGGGGGCTCTCTCCGAGATCGTGGTCTCGGCGACGCTCACGAACTCAACCCTCCCGCCAGGGTCGGCACATCCAGCGGCCTGAAGCCGTAGTGACTTAGCCAGCGCACGTCGTTCTCGAACAATTGCCGCAGGTCGGACATGCCGTATTTCAGCATCGCGATGCGGTCGATGCCCATGCCCCAGGCAAAGCCCTGATAGACGTCGGGATCGATGCCGCAGGCGCGCAGCACATTCGGGTGCACCATGCCGCAGCCGAGAATCTCCAGCCAGTCTTCGCCCTCGCCGAACCGAATCTCGCCCTTGTCGCGGCGGCATTGGATATCGACCTCGAGCGACGGTTCGGTGAACGGAAAGAACGAGGGTCGGAACCGCATGTTGATGTGATCGACCTCGAAGAACGCCTTGCAGAACTCGTGCAGGATCCATTTGAGGTGGCCGAGATGCGAGCTTTTGTCGATGACGAGGCCTTCGACCTGGTGAAACTGCGGCGTGTGGGTGGCGTCGGAATCGATGCGATAGGTGCGCCCCGGGCAGACGATGCGGATCGGCGGCTTTTGCGTCAGCATGGTGCGCACCTGCACCGGCGAGGTGTGGGTCCGCAGCAGCTTGCGCGAGCCGTCTTCCTTCGGGTTGAAGAAGAACGTGTCGTGCATCTCGCGGGCCGGATGTCCCTCGGGGAAATTCAGCTTGGTGAAGTTGTAGTCGTCGGTCTCGATATCCGGGCCTTCGGTGATGGCGAATCCCATGTCGGCGAAGATCGTGTTGACCTCCTCGAACACCTGGCTGAGCGGATGAATCCGGCCCGCTTCCGCGGCCGTTTCGCGCAGCGGCAGCGTGACGTCGATGGTCTCGGACACCAGTCGCGCGTCGAGCGCCGCCGATTTCAGGACGTCGCGCCGCGCCGCCAGCGCCTGGCCGACCTTGTCCTTGGCAAGGTTGATCGCCGCACCTTGCGTCTTGCGTTCGTCCGGCGACATCTTGCCGAGCGTTGCCAGCAGTGCCGAGATCGAACCCTTCTTGCCGAGGGCCGCGATGCGCACCGCCTCAAGCGCGGCCTCGTCGCCGGCGGCGGCGATCTGGCTGAGGATCTGGGATTCGAGTTGAGCAAGGTCGGTCATGGCGACGGTCACCTTTTGGGAGCGCTCGCGCCCAGCACACGATGCCGTCATCATCCGCGAAGGCGGATGATCCAGTAAACACCGGGGTCAAAATGTGGCTCGGTGATTACTGGATGCCCCGCCTGAAGCGGGGCATGACACCGGAGTGCGAGATCACGAGTTGATCCGAACTTACGCCGCCAGCGCGGCCTTGGCCTTTTCGGCGATCGCCTGGAACGCCGCCGGCTCGTGGATGGCGAGGTCCGACAGCACCTTGCGATCGACGGTGATGCCCGACCTGGCAAGGCCGTTGATAAAGACGCTGTAGGTCATGCCGAGCGGACGCACCGCGGCATTGAGGCGCTGGATCCACAACGCGCGGAAGGTGCGCTTCTTGCGCTTGCGGTCGCGGAAGGCATATTGCGCGGCCTTGTCGACCGCGGCTTTCGCGGTGCGGATGGTGTTCTTGCGGCGGCCGCGGAAACCCTTGGCGAGCTTGTAGACTTTCTTGTGCTTGGCGTGAGAGGTCACACCGCGTTTGACGCGAGCCATGACGTATCTCCTTCATCGGTAAATGAGTGACGGATCACCGCGCGGACGCGGCTCGGCAAAGACGACGGTGAACGCGATCAGGCGTTCGGCAGGAAATATTTCTTGATGTTGTCGCCGTCGGTCTTGAACAGCACGCGGGTGCCGCGGAGCTGACGAATCTGCTTCTTGGTCCGCTTGATCATGCCGTGGCGTTTGCCGCGCTGGGCGGCCATTACTTTGCCGGTGGCAGTCACCTTGAAGCGCTTTTTAGCGCCTGACTTGGTCTTCAGCTTGGGCATTTGGCTCTCCTGTTGCCGCAGAAAAAACGCGCCCAGAGGGCGCTTTCCCGGCTTAAATGCTCGTTAGAGCGTTGAAAGTGCTCGGTTATTTCTGAACGAAATAATCAGCACAGGCATCGACACGGCAGCCCTTGATCAGCCGGGCGATGAAGTTTGCGCTTATGGCAGAGCTAAGCCAAATTGGCAACGATGAACCGAGGAACTGTCTTATTCGACAGATAAACTGACACCGTCCGCATCACAGCCCTCAAACAGGAAGAAAATGACCATATCAG
>NZ_SSMW01000083.1 GCF_004799405.1 Bradyrhizobium sp. | reverse complement strand
GAGCCGGGAATCACGAACTGGTTGGCCTCGACATCCTTGTAGAAAACCAGTTGCCCGGTATCCGGGCATTTGATCCACAAATTTTCCGGCGTCTCGCGGCGCAAAATGTTGCGGATCTTCGGCCGGACGACGTTGGTGAGCCAGTTCATGTTTCGCTCCGAATGGCGACCGCGCGGGTGATCGCCTGGATACCGGATATATGGCGGCTGGGGCTGTGCCCGGCAAGCCGCCGCCCGCCGCCTGTCTCCACCGCAATTGTGGCTTATTCCGCGGCCTGTTTGGCGCCCCGTACGCCCTGCGCCAGCGAAGCCACGAGATCGGCCACCGCGCCGACGGTTTTGGCGGTGGCGCGGCCCTCGGCATCGAGGCTGCCGCGCAACGCATCGACCAGCGCCGTGCCGACCACCGCGCCGTCGGAAGTCTCCGCGACGGCGCGGGCGGCCTCGGGCGTGCGGATGCCGAAACCGACACAGACCGGCAGCCTGGTGTGGCGCTTGATGCGGGCGACGGCCTCACTGACCGCGCCGGTCTCGGCGCTCGCGCTGCCGGTAATGCCGGTGATGGAAACGTAATAGACAAAGCCCGAGGTGTTGGCGAGCACGGCGGGCAGTCGCTTGTCGTCGGTGGTCGGCGTCGCCAGCCGGATGAAATTGAGCCCGGCCTTCATCGCCGGCAGGCATAACTCGCTGTCTTCTTCCGGCGGCAGGTCGACGACGATCAGGCCGTCGACTCCCGCGGATTTCGCGTCGGCCAGAAACCTGTCGACGCCGTAAATGTAGATTGGATTGTAGTACCCCATCAGCACGATCGGCGTCGCGGCATCGGCTTCGCGAAACGCGCGCACCATCGCCAGCGTCTTCTTCAAGGTCATGCCCGCTTTCAAAGCGCGCAGGCCGCTGGCCTGAATCGCCGGCCCGTCCGCCATCGGGTCGGTGAAAGGCATGCCGATTTCGATAATGTCGGCGCCGGCCTTCGGCAGCGCCTTGATGATCGCCAGCGAAGTGTCGATGTCGGGATCGCCGGCCATCAGGAAGGTGATAAAGGCCGAACGGCCCTGCTTCTTCAACTCGGCGAAGCGCACATCGATCCGGGTGGTCATGACTTCTTCCCCCGCAGGATATCCGCCACCTGGGGAATGTCCTTGTCGCCGCGGCCGGACAGATTGACCACCATCAGGTGATCTTTCGGCCGCTTCGGCGCCAGCTCTGTCACCTTGGCGATGGCATGGGCTGATTCGAGCGCCGGAATGATGCCTTCCAGCCGCGACAGCAATTGAAATGCCGCGAGCGCCTCGTCGTCGGTCGCCGACAGATAGGTGACGCGCCCCTGCTCGTACAGCCAGGAGTGTTCCGGCCCGATGCCGGGATAATCCAGTCCGGCTGAAATCGAATGCGCGTCCTGGATCTGGCCGTCATCGTCCATCAAAAGATAGGTGCGGTTGCCGTGCAGCACGCCCGGCCGGCCGCCGGCGATCGAGGCCGCGTGTAGCTGCGTAAGACCGTGGCCGGCGGCCTCGACGCCAAAAATCTCGACGCCGGGATCATCGAGGAACGGATGAAACAGCCCCATCGCATTGGAGCCGCCGCCGATGCAGGCGATCAGCGAATCCGGCAACCGGCCTTCGGCTTCCTGCATCTGTGCGCGGGTCTCGACGCCGATCACCGACTGGAAATCGCGCACCATCGCCGGATAGGGATGCGGTCCGGCGACGGTGCCGATGCAGTAATAGGTGTTGTGGACGTTGGTCACCCAGTCGCGCAGCGCCTCGTTCATGGCGTCTTTCAGCGTCCGCGTGCCCGACTGCACCGGGATTACCTTGGCGCCCAGCATCTCCATGCGAAACACGTTCGGCGCCTGACGCGCGACATCGACCGCGCCCATATAGACCAGGCATTCCAGCCCGAAACGCGCGCACAACGTCGCGGTCGCAACGCCGTGCTGGCCCGCACCGGTCTCGGCGATGATACGCTTCTTGCCCATGCGCCGCGCCACCATGATCTGGCCGAGCACATTGTTGACCTTGTGCGAGCCGGTATGGTTGAGCTCCTCGCGCTTGAGGTAGATTTTCGCGCCGCCGAGATGTTCGGTGAGGCGTTCGGCCAGATACAGCGGCGACGGCCGGCCGACATAGTCCCTGAGGTAGCCGTTCATTTCGGCCTGGAACGCCGGATCGGCCTTGGCGAGGGCATACGCCTTCTCCAGGTCGAGGATCAGCGGCATCAGCGTTTCCGCGACAAAACGTCCGCCGAAAATGCCGAAATGCCCGGTTTCGTCGGGACCGCTGCGGAAGGAGTTGGGCAGGCTGGGATTCATCGGACCATCAGTTCTTCGGTAGCGCGGGCGGCGCGAATAAACTTGCGGATCATCTCCGGATCCTTGACGCCCGGCGTGCGCTCCACGCCGGAGGAAACGTCGACGCCGCCGGCACCGGTGACGCGAATGGCTTCCGCAACATTGCCGGCATGAAGGCCGCCCGAAACCATGAAGGGCAGCTTGAGGTCGAGATTCTGCAGCACATGCCAGTCGAACACCGCACCGAGACCACCGGGACGGGTGGCTTCCTTCGGCGCGCGGGCATCGAACAGGATGCGATCGGCAACGGCGGCATAGCCGGGCAACGGCGCGAGGTCGGCCGAGGTCTCGACCGCGATGGCCATCATCACCTCCAAGCCGAATGTCTGCCTGATGTCGCGCAGCCGCGCCGCGGTTTCCTTGCCGTGCAATTGCAAAATGTCGGGCTGCAGCGCCTCAACGATGTTGGCGAGCGTCGCGTCGTCGGCATCGACCGTCAGCGCCACTTTCGACGCGCGGCCCTTGGCTTGTTTGCCGAGCTTGCGCGCCGTCTGAAGGCTCAAATGGCGGGGCGAAGCCGGAAAGAACACGAACCCGACCATGTCGGCGCCGGCCTGCAGCGCGACGTCGAGCGTCTCCGGCGTGGACAGTCCGCAAATTTTCACGATCAGGGGCATGGTTCAAGGCACAGTCAAAGCGGCGGCAAAAAGCAAGAAAGCGATGCGATTGCGGCCGGGTTCTACAACGTCGCGCCCTGCTTGTCTCGCCCGGCGGACCCATATCCGCCCCCCTGCGGGGGCAGCGCAGCAAGGCGCTGCGGATCGCCCCGCGAGGCGACGGCGCTGGCGCGCAGGTCGGCCAGTTGGACCCGCGCCTGCTGCGCGTCGGCCTCGTGCCGGCGCGCGGCGCGGCGCCAGTGGCGCTGGCGGAACCAGGTCGCGGAGCCACCCGCCATCACGCCCAAAATCGCCACCAGGATAATGACGACGAACAGCGGCAGCGTGACGCCGAGCGACGGATTGCTGGCGTTGAACGGATCGAACGATACCGTCACCAGATGGCGGTTGGCGACTGCGAAAACGACAAAGACCAGGCCCAGCGGAATCAGCACCAGGCCCGTGAGAAATTTTCGCATGACCATCTCTCGCCTTGAGGAGATCGGCGGACGCACCCCCCAGGGAGGCGCGATCTAAAACGCCTTAAGCGCCGGCGTCGGGAGTCCCGCCTTCGCGGTTCAGCCGTTCGCGCATTTCCTTGCCGGTCTTGAAGAACGGCACGCTCTTCTGATCGACCGGCACATGGGCGCCGGTACGCGGATTGCGGCCGGCGCGGGCAGGACGATGCTTCACCGAAAAAGCGCCGAAACCACGCAGTTCGACCCGGTCGCCCCGCGCCAGCGCGGCGACGATCTCATCGAGGATTGCGTTCACAATGTTCTCGACATCCCGCTGGTAGAGATGCGGGTTGTGCTCGGCAATACGCTGAACAAGTTCGGATTTGATCATCGAGAATGGGACCCGCGAATGTGCTGATATGCATTTCCGTGAAAATACCGTGAACTGTCAAGACGCTAAATGAAATTTGGGCCTCGCGAAAGCGCGTGACAAACGGCCGGATCGGGAATTGTGACAGCACCCGCAATGCGGGAAACCGGGACGGAAACCCGACTCATGCGGTTCAATCGGGTCCGGCGGGACGCCACAATGCCAGCATGCCATCGAGGCTTAGGCGGTCGACGGCTTGCGCAACGCCGGCCTGCTCGACCTGCCGCGCCACCGCGCTCAGGCCCAGCGCATCGAGGGTAATGGAGGCCGCGGTCCGCAGAAAGGTCAGGTCGCCGAAGCGTGGCGCCAGCTTGTAGTCGCGCACCGGCAGATCGCTCTTGACGCCTTTCTGCGCCACCAGCCACGCAATGGCGGATTTCTCGTCGCCGAGTTGATCGATCAGCTTGAGATCGACCGCCTGGTGGCCGGTGAACACCCGTCCGTCCGCGACCTTGTCGAGCAGTTCGTCGTCCATGCCGCGGCGCTCTTTGACGAGGCCGCGAAACCACGCATAGGAATCCTTGACCAGCGCGTCGAGCGCGGCGCGCGCTTCCGGACTGGTCGGCTCAAAGCCGTTGGGCGCGGCCTTCAGCGGCGAGGATTTCACCTCTTCGACCTTGACGCCCACGGTTTTCAGCAAGTCGGTGAAATTCGGAAATTGAAACAGCACGCCGATCGACCCGACCAGCGAAGTCTGCTGGGCAATGATGTGATCGGCCGCGATGGCGGTGATGTAGCCGCCCGACGCCGCCAGCCCCTCGACGACCACGACCAGCGGCTTCTTTGCCTTCAGGTGCACCAGCGCGTCGTAAAGCTGCTCGGAGCCGGCCGTGGTACCGCCGGGCGAATTGATGTGAACGATAACAGCCGCGGCTTTTGAATTTTTTTCCAGCCGCTCCAGCGCCTCGACGCGTTCCTGGTCGCTGCGGATCAGGCCTTCGATATTGATGCGGGCGATCGAACTTGATACCGCCAGCGAGCCCCGTCCTCCCGGTATCGCGATCATGCCAAATGTGACGATCAAGGCGATCGCAACCAGTGCGGCGACCACACGCCAGAACGTCAGCTTGCGGCGAATCCTGCGGCGATCGACGATCACGTCTGAATCAAGCGACATCGAAAATTCTCCCGGAAACGGTCTTCAGGGCCCGCATGGTGTTCCCTGAACAGCGTTGATTTGGCGTTTCATGATTACATCAATTGCGGTGCAAAATGAAGAAAACAAGGCCTGCGGCGATCCTCCCGACGGGGCCTGACCGGTAATTTATCCGGCAACAAAAAGGGCCCCGGTCGAAACCGGGGCCCGATTGGCGGAGACAGCAAAAAGCTTACTTGTCGGTGCGCTGCTTGAGCGCGGTGCCGAGAATGTCGCCCAAGGTCGCTCCCGAATCGGAGGAGCCGTACTGCGCGATGGCTTCCTTCTCTTCAGCGACTTCCAGCGCCTTGATCGAGACCTGCACCTTGCGGGCCTTCTTGTCGAACTGGATCACCCGCGCATCGACCTTTTCGCCGACGGCGAAACGCTCGGCGCGCTGATCGGAGCGCTCACGCGCCAGTTCGGACCGCTTGATGAAGGTGGTGAAGTCGGTGCCGGCGATCTTGACCTCGATGCCGCTTTCCTTGACCTCGAGCACTTCGCAGGTCACGACCGCACCCTTCTTGACATCGCCCGGCTCGGCGAACGGATCGCCCTCGAGCTGCTTGACGCCGAGCGAGATGCGCTCCTTTTCGACATCGACATCGAGCACCACGGCCTTGACCATGTCGCCCTTCTTGAAGTTGTCGATCACCTGCTCGCCCGGAAGCTTCCAGTCGAGATCGGACAGATGCACCATGCCGTCGACGTCGCCCTCGAGCCCGAGGAACAGGCCGAACTCGGTCTTGTTCTTGACCTCGCCTTCGACCGTCGATCCCACCGGGAATTTTTCGACGAAAACTTCCCAGGGATTGCGCATGGTCTGCTTGAGGCCGAGCGAGATCCGGCGCTTGACCGAATCGACTTCGAGAACCTGCACCTCGACTTCCTGCGAGGTCGAAACGATCTTGCCGGGATGCATGTTCTTCTTGGTCCACGACATTTCCGAGACGTGGATCAGGCCTTCGATGCCCGGCTCCAGTTCGACGAACGCGCCGTAGTCGGTGATGTTGGTGACGCGGCCGGTGAAGCGCGCGTTGAGCGGGTACTTCGCCTCAATGCCCTGCCACGGATCGTCCAGCAATTGCTTCATGCCGAGCGAGATGCGGTGGGTCTCGTGGTTGATCTTGATGATCTTCACCTTCACGGTCTGGCCGATGGTCAGCACCTCGGTCGGGTGATTGACCCGGCGCCAGGCGATATCGGTGACGTGCAGCAGGCCGTCGATGCCGCCGAGATCGACGAACGCACCGTAATCGGTGATGTTCTTGACGACGCCGTCGATGACCTGGCCTTCTTCGAGGTTCTGCACCAGTTCCTGGCGCTGCTCGGCGCGGGTTTCTTCCAGCACGGTGCGGCGCGACACCACGATGTTGCCGCGGCGGCGATCCATCTTGAGGATTTGGAACGGCTGCGAATTGTTCATCAGCGGCGCGACGTCGCGGATCGGCCGGATATCGACCTGGCTGCGCGGCAGGAACGCCACCGCGCCGTCGAGATCGACGGTGAAGCCACCCTTGACCTGGTTGAAGATGACGCCGTGGACCTTCTCGTTGTTGTTGAAGGCCTTCTCGAGCTTGCCCCAGCTTTCCTCGCGGCGCGCCTTGTCGCGCGACAGCACGGCTTCGCCGAGCGCATTCTCGATGCGGTCGAGAAACACCTCGACCTCGTCGCCTACTTTAAGTTCGCTTTCCTTGCCGGGTCCTGCGAATTCACGCAAGGCCACGCGGCCTTCGGTCTTCAGGCCGACATCGATGACGGCCATGTCTTTTTCGATCGCAACAACGATGCCCTTGATGACGGAGCTTTCCTGCAGATTGCCGCCGGCAAAGCTCTCGTCGAGCATGGCGGCAAAATCGTCGCGGGTAGGATTATAGGAAGTAACAGTCGAAGCCATTGGTTCTCCAGATGCGGGTAAAGCCGGCCATTCGGGTTAAGGGGCGTCTCGCGCGTGAAGTGTCAGGGTTCCGCAAACCCTGACGACCGCCCCGCGAAAAATCGCGAAAGCGGGCCGGCAGCATGCCTGCACGTTCGATCCGTTGATTGATCCGGGCTTGAACGAGGCAAATCGGCCTCGGGATATCGATATTCAAGACCAGGAGCGGGCTTTCCTCCAATGACGGCAGCGGTTTAGTTTGAAGAGCCTCAAACCCGCTGCCGGCCCGCTCGGACGGCCTCGACAATGTCGATGGCGGCCCGGACGCCGCCTTCTATATCCAAATGCGAGTTGTCGAGCAAGTGAGCATCGGGGGCTGCTTTTAACGGCGCGATAGCCCGATTTTGATCCCGCTGGTCGCGCATCAGGATATCCGCCAGCACCAAGGCCTCGTCGGCATCCTCACCCCGGGCCCTGGCTTCCAGGGTGCGGCGGCGGGCGCGGACTTTGGGGTCGGCCATGACGAAGATCTTCACGTCGGCGTTCGGGCAGATCACGGTTCCGATGTCGCGGCCGTCGAGCACCGCGCCCGGCGGATCGGCGGCGAACTGCCGCTGAAAATTGACCAGCGCCTGCCGCACGCCCGGGATTGCGGAGACGATCGAGGCAGCCTCGCCGACCCTTTGGGTCTTCAGCACCGGATTTCCGAACTTTTCGGGATCGAGTTCCATCGCGGCGGCGACCGCCCGGGCCTCGTCGGCGAGATCGGCGCCGGCATCCAGCAGCACCTTAGCCACCGCGCGGTAGATCACGCCGGTATCGAGATGGCGATAGCCGTAATGTGCCGCAAGCCGCTTGCCCAGCGTGCCCTTGCCCGAGGCGGCCGGTCCGTCAATGGCGATGATCATGAAAACTCCGCTCCCAGCCCGCGCATCATCGGAATGAAGTCCGGAAAGCTGGTGGCGATGAACGCGGTGTCATCGACCTTGACCGGCCGGTCGGCGGCAAGCCCCATCACCAGCGCCGACATCGCGATGCGATGATCCATATGGGTGGCGACGAGGCCGTCGCCGGCCACATGGCCCTTGCCTTCGACCATCATGTCGTTGCCGGAGATTTCGACCTTGACGCCGTTGACGCGCAGCATCGCGGCGGTGGCTTCCAGCCGGTCGGATTCCTTCACCCGCAATTCCTGCAGGCCGCGCATGATGGTGGCGCCCTCGGCAAAGGAAGCCGCCACCGCCAGCACCAGATATTCGTCGATCATCGAGGGCGCACGCTCCGGCGGCACCTCGACGCCGCGCAGTTTCGAGGCGCGGACGCGAAGTTGCGCCATCGGTTCGCCGGCATCGCCGCGAACCTCGGTCTCCTCGATCGATGCGCCCATCTCGCGCAGCGTGGTGAACAGCCCGGTGCGCAACGGATTGGTCATGACATCGGACAGCACGATATCGGAACCTTCGACAATCAACGCCGCGACGATCGGAAACGCCGCCGATGATGGATCGGCCGGCACCACCACGTCGGCGCCATGCAATTCGGGTTGCCCGGTGAGGACAATCTTGCGGCCATGGCTGCCGTCGCGCGTGGAGACGATCTGCGCACCGAAATGCTTCAACATCAGTTCGGTATGATCGCGGCTGGCCTCGGTTTCGATCACGGTGGTGACCCCCGGCGCCGACAGTCCCGCCAGCAGCACCGCGGACTTGATCTGCGCCGACGCCACCGGCGTGCGGTAGACGATCGGCAGTGGGTCGCGCGCGCCATTGAGCGTCAGTGGCAGGCGCCCGCCATCCCCGCTGGCGCCGACCCGCGCACCCATCAGTTCCAGGGGATCGAGCACCCGCCGCATCGGCCTGCCGCGCAGCGAGGCATCGCCATCGAAGACGGTCGTGATCGGGCAGCCCGCCACCGCCCCCATCACCAGCCGGCAACCGGTACCGGAATTGCCGAAATCGAGCGGAATCTCGGGCTGTGCGAACCCCGCCACGCCCACACCCCTGACCTCCCAGGCGTACGCGCCGGTGCGCTCTACCCTTGCGCCTAGCGCCCGCATCGCCTTGGCGGTATTGAGCACGTCCTCGCCCTCGAGCAGCCCCGATATGCGGGTTTCGCCGACCGCCAGCGCGCCCAAAATCAGGGCCCGATGCGAGATCGACTTGTCGCCGGGGACGCGAACCTTGCCGGTCAGGGGCCCACTCGAACGGGCCTGCAGCGGTGTCGGGCGATCGGCTGAATGGGTCAAGATTGTGTCCTCTGCACGGGCGGCAGGTATCACATGGGCGGCGCGGCGTCACGCAGCGGCTGGTCCGGCGCAAACCGCTATTGACAGCAGCGCGGCAACTAGCCAAGTGAAGCACCGTTTTTCAGATATTCCCAGGATTTCACACGTGGCCAAATCCGATCTCGGAACCAAACGCATTTGCCCGACGACAGGCAAGAAATTCTACGATCTCAACAAGAGCCCGGTGATCTCGCCCTATACCGGCGAGGTGGTGCCGATTGCCCCGATCCCGCCGCCGCGGACCCGCGCCGACGCCGCCGCGCGTGCCAGTGCGGCTGCCGCCGCAACAGCCGCCGAAGCAACCCCGGAGCCGGTCGAGGCGGAAGAGTTGGTGCCGCTCGAGGAAGCCGACGCCGAGGAGAACACCGGCAAGGTCAAGGCCGTCGTTCCGGAGTCGGAAGACGACATCGAGATCGACGAGACCATCGAGGACGACGACGATGACGATTCCACCTTCATCGCCGACGAGGAAGAAGGCGACGAGGACGTCACCGACATCATCGGCGACGTCAGCGGCGACGAGGAGACTTGAGATCGACCCTGAACTGTGTTCAGGGTTTTTACGCCGCACGTTGCCAGGACGGGCGGGGGCATGACCCGGAAGAGCGGTAACCGGTTTTTCCGAAAGATCATGCACAAACGGTAGAGTTTGGGGGCCATAGCTCAGCTGGGAGAGCGCTTGCATGGCATGCAAGAGGTCGGCGGTTCGATCCCGCCTGGCTCCACCAGCCTTCGCTCGCTTCGCGAGCTTCGGCTGGGCAAGCCTGGAAGGTCTGTCGTTAGCGAAGTGAGCGAAGGCTGCCCCGCCATAGCCCGGAGGGCGAAGGCGGGCTCGGCAAGCCCCAGCCGCGTTGTAACCTCTATGGCAAGTGGGGCATGCCATGAAGTACGTCTACATTTTGGAAAGTCTCGATTCCCGAACATTTCTACGTCGGCATCACTGACGACCTTCGCGCTCGACTGGCGAAGCACAATGCCGGCGAAGTGTCGCACACGTCGAAGTACGGGCCTTGGCGGATAAGAACCTACGTCGCGTTCTCCGATGAAGCGCTCGCCATCGCATTTGAGAAATATCTAAAGTCTGGATCCGGCCGGGCATTTGCGAAGAAGCGCCTCTGATGCTTAATGCAATCGATGTCCTCCCACCAACCCTCGCAAGCAACGCCCATGACGACTGAAAACACCTCCGGCGCGATGGCCGGATTGCGCGTGATCGATCTTACGCGCGTCCTCGGCGGACCCTATTGCACGCAAATCCTCGCCGACCACGGCGCCGACGTCATCAAGGTCGAGCCGCCCGCCGGCGACGAGGTACGCGACTGGGGACCGCCGTTCCACGACGAGGACGCGGCCTATTTCGTCGGCATCAACCGCAACAAGCGCTCGGTCGGGCTCGACCTCGCCTCGGAAGCCGGGCGCGCCGTGCTGATGAAGATGCTGGAGCGTGCCGACGTCCTGATCGAGAATTTCAAGCCCGGCACGCTCGACAAATGGGGCATCGGCAACGACGTGCTGCGCGCGAAATTCCCCAAACTCGTCCACTGCCGGATTTCCGGCTTCGGCGGCGACGGCCCGCGCGGCGGCAATCCCGGCTATGATGCCATCATCCAGGCCATGACCGGCATGATCGCCGCGACCGGCTCGCCGCAAAGCGGCCCGATGCGGATCGGCGTGCCGCTGGTCGATATCTCGACCGGGCTTTATGCGGCGATCGGCATCCTGATGGCGCTGTCGGAGCGGCAAAAATCCGGCGCCGGGCAGTTCCTGGAAACTACGCTGTACGAAACCGGCCTCGCCATCATGCACCCGCATGCAGCGAATTATTTCATGCACGGCAAGCCGCCGCAGCTCACCGGCAACGAGCATCCGAACCTCGTGCCCTATGCGATCTTCCCGACCCGAACCGACAATATCTTCATCGGCGTCGGCAATGACGGCACCTTCCGCAAGCTGTGCAAGGAAATCGGCAAGCCCGAACTCGGCACCGACGTCCGGTTTGCCCGTAACAAGGACCGCATCGCCAACCGCGATGCGCTCCGAACCGAGCTCGCCGCCGTCTTCAGCCAGCACGACGCCGTGCCGCTATGCGATCGCCTGCTCGCCGCCGGCCTGCCCGCCGGGCCGGTGCAATCGATCGACCAGGCGCTAACCAATGCCCACACCATCCATCGCGGCGATGTCATCGAAAAGGACTGGTACAAGGGCGTGGCCTCCCCGATCCGTCTGGAGCGCAGCAAGCCTGCCTTGCGCAACGTGCCACCGAAATTCAGCCAGCACGCGACCGAGGTACTGACGGAATTCGGGTATTCCAGGGGCGAGATCGATGCCCTGATCGCCAAGGGCGTCGTCTGCGGCCCCGACCGGAAGCGCTAGCCTCAGCTGTCCTCGTCCTCCGCGCGCCACCTTCGCCTTTTTTACCGCTTCCCTTGCTCCGCGCTTTCCCCATACCATCGTTTCGCTTATACGGTCATTTGCACGTCATCCGGCGCTGTTATCGCGCAAATGAAGATGGCGGCCCAACCCGGAGGAATTCCATGGCACTTCGACAATTCGGCGCGGCGGCGGCAGTGACCGTTGCGCTTGCACTCGCAACGCCCGCTCATGCCGTGACCGAGATCCAGTGGTGGCATGCGATGACCGGCCCGAACAACGATGTCGTGGTCAAGCTTGCCAATGATTTCAACGCTTCGCAAAGCGACTACAAGATCGTGCCGGCCTTCAAGGGCAGCTATGCCGATACGCTGAATGCCGGGATCGCGGCGTTTCGGGCCGGCAACGCCCCCGGCATCATGCAAGTCTTCGAAGTCGGGACCGCGACCATGATGGCGGCCAAAGGCGCCGTCAAACCGGTATCCGAACTGATGAAGGAGCAGGGCGAGGCCTTCGATCCCAAATCCTATCTGCCGGCGATCACCGGCTACTACTCGACCTCGAAGGGCGACATGCTGTCGTTTCCGTTCAATTCGTCGAGCATGGTGCTTTGGATCAATCTCGACGCCCTGAAGAAGGCCGATATCGCGGCCCCGCCGAAGACCTGGCCGGAGGTGTTCGCCGCTGCCAAGAAGCTGCATGCGACCAACCCGACCTGCGGCTTCTCATCATCCTGGATCACCTGGGGCCTGATCGAACAGTTTTCCGCATGGCACAATGTTCCGATCGGCACCAAGGCCAACGGCCTCGATGGTTTCGACACCGTGCTCGAATTCAACACCCCGCTGGAAACCAAGCTGCTGGAGAGCATTGTCGATCTGCAGAAGGACAAGAGCTACGACTATTCGGGGCGAACCAACACCGGCGAAGGGCGGTTTACCTCGGGCGAATGTCCGATGTTCCTGACATCGTCGGCGTTTTATCCGAACGTCAAGGCGAACGCGAAGTTCGAGTTCACCGCGGTCGCGATGCCGTATTTCCCGGATGTCGCCAGCGCGCCGCAGAATTCCATCATCGGCGGCGCCTCGCTGTGGGTGATGGGCGGCAAGTCACCGGAGGAATACAAGGGAATTGCAAAGTTCTTCACCTTCCTGTCGGATACCGACCGCCAGGTCTACCTGCACCAGGTTTCCGGATATCTGCCGATCACCAAGGCGGCTTACGAAAAGACCAAGGCCTCGGGCTTCTATGAAAAGAACCCGATCCTCGAAGTCCCGCTGAAGGAATTGACCAACAAGCCGCCGACCGAAAATTCGCGCGGTCTGCGTTTCGGCGGCATGGTGCAGATGCGCGACGTCTGGGCCGAGGAGATCGAGGCCGCGCTCGCCGGCAAGAAATCGGCGAAAGAAGCGCTCGACACCGCCGTGTCGCGCGGCAACGCCATGCTGCGGCAGTTCGAGCGCACCGCGGTCAAATGACGGTTGCGGGGATCGTGGCCGCACCTGATGCGGCCGCGATCCACCAAGCGAGGTTTCATGGAAAACCGGGCGATCTTTTCAGGCAAGCTGCTTCCCTATCTTCTGATCCTGCCGCAGTTGGCGATCTCCCTGATCTTTTTCTATTGGCCGGCCCTGCAGGCCCTGCAGCAGTCGTTCCTGGTGCAGGACGCCTTCGGGCTGTCGACCGAATTCGTCTGGTTCGAGAACTACGTCAATCTGCTGCAAACCCGCGAATACTACCAGGCGATCGGCGTCACCTTTGTTTTTTCGGCGCTGGTGGCGGTTTTCTCGCTCACGCTGGGCCTGCTGCTGGCGGTGATGGCCAACCGCAACATCCGCGGCGTCCAGATCTATCGCACGTTTCTGATCGTGCCCTATGCGGTGGCGCCGGCGGTCGCCAGCGTGCTCTTCATCTTCATGTTCCAGCCCGGGCTCGGCATGATCGCGCGCGCGCTGCAGCGCTCCGGCGTCGACTGGAATCCGGTGCTGAACGGCACCCATGCGATGATCCTCGTCGTCATCGTCGCGGTCTGGAACCAGATCAGCTACAATTTCCTGTTCTTTCTCGCCGGCCTGCAGGCGATCCCGAAAAGCGTGATCGAGGCCGCCGCAATCGACGGCGCCAAGCCGATGCGGCGGTTCTGGACCATCGTCTTTCCGTTGCTGTCGCCGACCTCGTTCTTCCTGATCATCGTCAACATCACCTATGTCTTCTTCAACACGCTCGGCATCATCGACACCGCGACCGGCGGCGGCCCCAACGGTGCCACGCAGACGCTGGTCTATAAAGTGTTTCAGGACGGCAAGGTCGGCACCGATCTCGGCGGCTCGGCCGCGCAGTCGGTGATCCTGATGGTGATCGTGGTAGCGCTGACCGCGTTCCAGTTTCGCTACGTCGAAAAGAAGGTCCATTACTGAACGCCATGGTCGAACATCGCCGCTTCGGAAACTTGCTGCCCCATCTGGTTCTTTTGGCCGGCGTCGCGATCGTGGCGTTTCCGGTCTATCTCGCCATCATCGCCTCGACCCACGACAACACCGTGATCGCCAACGGCCAGATGCCGCTCTATCCGGGCACCCATGCGATCGAGACCTACTGGAACACCATCGTCTCCGGCACCGGCAGGACCACCCGCGCGCCGGTCGGCGGCATGATGCTCAACAGCCTGATCATGGCGCTCGGCATCGCCGCGGGAAAAATCGCGATCTCGATCATCTCGGCCTATGCGATCGTGTTCTTCTCGTTTCCGTTCCGGATGACGGCGTTCTGGACCATCTTCATCACGCTGATGCTGCCGGTCGAGGTGCGCATCTTTCCGACCTACAAGATCACCAGCGATCTGAGCATGCTGGATTCGTATTCCGGGCTGATCCTGCCCCTGATCGCGTCGGCAACCGCGACGCTGCTATTCCGCCAATTCTTCATGACGGTGCCGAAGGAGTTGGTCGAGGCCTCGAAAATCGACGGCGCCGGCCCGATCCGGTTTTTTTGGGATACCCTGCTGCCGCTTTCGGTGACCAACATCGCCGCGCTGTTTGTGATTCTCTTCATCTACGGATGGAACCAGTATCTGTGGCCGCTCCTGATCACGACGCGCGACGACATGCAGACCATCGTCATCGGCATCAAGAAGATTATTGACGTGCACGACGCATTGACCGAGTGGCAGGTGGCGATGGCGACCGCGGTGCTCGCGATGCTGCCTCCGGTCGCGGTCGTCGTGCTGATGCAACGCCTCTTCGTCAAGGGCCTTATCGAGACGGAGAAGTGAGATGGCGAGCGTAACTCTCCGCGACGTCAGCAAGACCTATCCGGGGGGCTTCGAGGCGATCAAGGGCATCAGCCTGGAGGTCGGCGACGGCCAGTTCTGCGTGCTGGTCGGCCCGTCCGGCTGCGGCAAGTCCACGCTGTTGCGGATGGTGGCTGGGCTCGAGACCATCACCGGCGGCGATATCGATATCGGCGGTCGCATCGTCAACCAGATCGAGCCGGCCGAGCGCGACATCGCCATGGTGTTCCAGAACTACGCGCTCTATCCCCATATGAGCGTCTACAACAACATGGCCTACGGCCTGCGCAACCGCGGCATGGGGGAGCCCGAAATCGACACCAGGGTCCAGGAAGCCGCCCGCATTCTCGAACTCGGCGCCATGCTGGAGCGCAAGCCCGGGCAGCTCTCGGGCGGCCAGCGCCAGCGCGTCGCGATGGGACGCGCGATCGTGCGGCAGCCGAAAGTATTTCTGTTCGACGAGCCCCTGTCCAACCTCGACGCCAAGCTGCGCATCGCGATGCGCGTCGAAATCCGAAAATTGCAACGGCGATTGAAGACGACGTCGATCTACGTCACCCACGACCAGCTGGAGGCGATGACGCTCGGCGACATCCTGGTGGTGATGAACGGCGGCCGGGTCGAGCAAATCGGCAACCCGCTCGAGATCTATCAGAAGCCGGCAACCACCTTCGTCGCGTCGTTCATCGGCGCGCCGCCGATGAACCTGTTGCCGCTGCGATCGGACGAAATCAAATCGCAATTTGCCGGCGTCAGCCGCGTCACCGGCGACGCCGGCCTCCTGGGAATCCGTCCCGAAGACTTTGTGATCTCAAGCGACGGCGTTGCCGGCGGCATTGCGCTCGGCCTCACCGTGGAGGCGATCGAACGCGTCGGCGCGGAGACGTTTATTTACGGCAGCCGCCAGCACGAGGGGCAAGGCATTGCCGCCAACCCCGGCGAATTGCCGCCGGGCGAGGTGATCGTGCGGATTCCCGGCGCGATTGCGCCCGCCATCGGCGAGCGGATCCGGGCGATCGCGCCGCGCGAAAAGCTGCACCTGTTCTCCGCCGACGGCCGCAAGCGGATCGACCTCTGAGTTCGGATACGTCATTCCGGCAAGCTCCGGAACGACGTTTTGTCGCGGTTTCACAGGTGCTTGAACACCTCGCAAATCATGACCATATTGGCTGTTGACCGGACGGCAAAACCGCCAGCCGGTCGCCATGGGGTGCCGTAAGGGCCCCTCAAAGTCGCTTCGAGAGGACTTTGTGATGTCTCGTGTTCCTTCGTTATCCAGTCCGTTCCTGCTCGGGTTCGACGAAATCGAGCGCGCGCTTGATCGCGTCGTCAAGGGCGCCGACGGTTATCCTCCCTACAACATCGAGCGCTGCGACCGTGCCAACGGCCAGCCCGAGCGTCTGCGGATCACGCTGGCGGTCGCCGGTTTTACCCGCGATCAACTCGATGTAACCATTGAGGAAAACCAGCTCGTGATCCGGGGCCGCCAGCAGGACGACAAGGCCCGGCAATACATCCATCGCGGCATCGCCGCGCGCCACTTCCAGCGCACCTTCGTGCTGGCGGAGGGGATGCAGGTGCTGGGCGCGGATCTGAAAAACGGGCTGTTGTCGATCGACCTTGCCCGGCCTGAGCCGGAGAAGGTCGTTAAGACAATCGCTATCAATGAACATGAATAATGGAACGAGGAGCGGACTCGACCGCTTAGTCTCATAGAGGAGTCGAGACCATGACTGAAGCTGAAGTCGTATTTGAACCCGCAGGCGTCTCCATCGAGGCGCTGGCGACCTTGGGCGAGGGCCATATCGCCTATGTGAAACAGATCCGTTCCGAGGACGTGCCAGGGCTCTTTCCCCAGGCGCCGCACATCGCGCCCGGATTGAAGCTGTACGCGCTGCATGCCGCCGACGGCACGCCGATCATGCTGACCGACAGCCGCGAAGCCGCGATCGCCAATGCCTGGAGCAACGAATTGCAGGCGGTCAGCGTTCACTGACCCGGTTCTTGCCGGTGTCATCGACGCTGACGTGACCGGCTGCTTCTCCAAGTCACTGAATTCGCAAAATGCGCGGGACCATGTCTCCGATTTGATCGGCGATTTGGCCCCGCGTATTTTTTTGAGTGGATCAAATCGTCATTGGGGCGCTCAAGAGCGCCAGCCCGGAACGACGGGCCTTAACAGCCAAAAGCGGTTACGCCGCGCTCGCCGGCGGCAGCGCCAGCACCGAATAGATCGCCTGGGCGTCGCGCGAGGCGCGCAGCTTCTTGGCGACGTCCTGGTCGCGCAACAGCCGCGCGATCCGCGCCAGCGCCTTCAGGTGATCGGCGCCTGCGCCTTCCGGCGCCAGCAACAGGAACACCAGATCGACCGGCTGGCCGTCCATCGCCTCGAAATCGATCGGGCGTTCCAGACGGGCGAACAGGCCGAACAGTTTTTCCAGCTTGGGCAGCTTGCCGTGCGGGATGGCGACGCCATAGCCGACGGCGGTGGTCCCCAGCTTCTCCCGCTGCAGCAGCACCTCGAACACCGCGCGCTCGTTCTGCCCGCTCAGGCTGGCCGCCCGCGCTGCCAGTTCCTGCAGCGCCTGCTTTTTGCTGTTGACCTTTAACGCAGGGATAATCGCCTCGGGTGCGACCAGATCAGTAATCGTCATGGGGCGTTCCGAGGTGAAATAACCGTCAGGTTGCGAAATAGGCTTCAGAAGGTCGGTGTCAAGAAGGTGAGGCGGGAGGCGGGTTTAGACCCGGGTCCCAAGTGAGGGGCTTCTACTCCAACGCAAGGGCGGTGCCAATGTGGAATCGCTTCCGACCCGGTCCCCGAAGGCGGCGGACCATAGGGAGGGTCCGGGAGGGCGTCAATGCCGATTGGCGCTAACTTCCGGGGTTAATGGCCGGCGGATCGACCCAGCCCACATTGCCGTCCGGCCGCCGGTAAATGATGTTCACCCGCCCGCTGCCGCCATGCTGAAACACGATGCAGGCAGCCCCGGTCAGGTCCAGTTCCATCACCGCTTCGCTGACCGAAAGCCGTTTCAGCGACGTCGTCGCCTCGGCGATGATCACGGCATTGTAGCCGTCGGCCTCGTCATCTTCGCCGTCCGGTGCCTCGATGACATAACTCGGCGCATCCAGCGTCGGCGCGGTCATTTCCGCAATCGCCGCGGCGGCGGCATGGGTCTTGCGGGCCGAACGATCCTTGAGCCGGCTCTTGTAGCGCCGCAGCCGCTTCTCGATCAGGGCCAGCGCCTGATCGGCGCTGAGATAGGCGTCGGCGGCGTTGGAATCGGCCTCCAGCGTAATCCCGGAATCCAGGTGCAGCGCGCAGTCGGTGCGGAATCCGAAACCATCCTTGCTCAGCGTGATGTGGCCGGAATAATTGCCGTCGAAATACTTGCGCAAGACTTCATCGGTGCGCTCGCTGACGCGATCGCGCAGCGCGTCGCCGACGCTGATGCTTTTTCCCGAGATTCGAAGAGTCATTCGATGCCTCGACAGGTCTGGAACGGTATTGGCACTATTCCGCTTGGCCTCGCCGCAATCAAGCCGGCGCAGTGTCGCGCGACCGGTCGGAGGACGCCGCGGGCGCCGACAACGCGGTGCCGAGCATGCTTTGCTTGTCACGGCGGCGCTGCACCGAGGACGGAATGCGCATCGCCTCGCGGTATTTCGCGACGGTGCGGCGGGCAATATCAATGCCCGATTCGCGCAATCGTTCCACGATGGTGTCGTCCGAGAGGATCACCGCGGGATCTTCGGCATCGATCAACTGCTTGATGTGGTGACGGACCGCTTCCGCCGAATGGGCTTCGCCGCCGTCGGCCGACGCGATCGAGGCGGTGAAAAAATATTTCAATTCAAAACTGCCGCGATTGGTCGCCATGTATTTGTTGGCGGTCACCCGCGACACCGTCGATTCATGCATCTGGATCGCATCCGCCACCGCCTTGAGGTTGAGCGGCCGCAAATGCGCGACACCGTGGGTGAAGAAGCCGTCCTGCTGGCGCACGATCTCGGTGGCGACCTTGAGGATGGTGCGGGCGCGCTGATCGAGCGCGCGCACCAGCCAGGTCGCGTTCTGCAGGCACTCGGTGAAGTAGGATTTGTCGCCGTCCTTGCGGATCGTCTTCGACAGCTCGGTATAATAGACCTGGTTGACCAGCACGCGCGGCAGCGTGTCGCTGTTGAGTTCGACGTGCCAGCCGCCGTCGGGTCCCGGCCGCACATAGACATCCGGCACCATGGTCTGCATTCGGGCCGAGCCGAATTTCAGACCGGGTTTGGGATCGAGCCGGCGAATTTCGCCGATCATGTCGGTGATGTCGTCATCGTCGACGCCGCAAAGTTTGCGCAAGGCTGCGATATCGCGCTTGGCCAGCAGATCCAGATGCTCGACCAACGCCTGCATCGCTGGGTCATAGCGATTGAGTTCGCGCAGCTGGATTGCGAGGCACTCGCTCAAATTTCTCGCGCAGACACCCGGCGGATCGAATTTCTGCAGCACCGCGAGAACCGCATCGACCTCCTTGGGTGAGGCGCCGAGCCGCTCGGCGGCCTGCCCCAGATCCGGCGGCAAATAGCCGGCCTCGTCGACCAGATCGATCAAATATTGCCCGATCATGCGCTGCGCCGGCGCGGTGAACGCCACCGCCAGTTGTTCGGCGAGATGACTGCCGAGCGTGATCTCGGCGGCGACGAAGGCTTCGAGATTGTAGCTGTCGTCGTTGGAGGCGCCACCGCCCCATTCGGTATAGGCGGTTGGTGCGGCATCCTGCGCGGTGCGCGCGGCGGCTTCGGCGGGCTCCTCGGAGAACACATTGTCGAGGCCGGTGTCGAGGGTCTGCTCGATCTCGGCGCGGCTGCCGAGATCGCTGTTCATCCATTCTTCCTGGACCGGCTCGAAGCCCTCGGTCGCCGCACTGTTGGCCGGTTCCGAAGGCCCGGCGGCAGCGTCGTGGCCATAGACGGCGCCCGAATCGTCGGAATCGGAAAATTCGGCCCGCTCCGGCACGGGTTCACCGGCAACCGGGGGCTCGGTGCCGTCGCTGGCGCGCTCGAGCAGCGGATTGCGCTCCAGTTCCTCCTCGACGAAGGCCGAAAGGTCGAGATTCGACAGTTGCAGCAGCTTGATCGCCTGCATCAACTGCGGCGTCATCACCAGCGACTGCGACTGGCGGAACTCTAATCTCTGCGTCAGAGCCATCGAAACAAGAACCGATCCGTAAAGTTGGTCCGATTCTTGCTTAAACTAGTCCAAAGCCGATGTACACGGCTTGACGAAACGGAAAAAAGGACTAGAGGCGGAATTCCGAGCCAAGGTTAAAGCCGGAATTCCTCGCCAAGGTAAAGACGGCGCACATCCGGATTGTTGACGATCTCGTCCGGATTGCCCTCGGTCAGGATCTCCCCGGCATAGACGATATAGGCGCGGTCGGTCAGGCCGAGCGTTTCCCGCACATTGTGGTCAGTGATCAGCACGCCGATGCCGCGATTGGTGAGATGGCGGACCAGATCCTGAATGTCGCCGACCGCGATCGGATCGATGCCGGCGAACGGTTCATCGAGCAGCATGTAATTGGGGCGGGTGGCCAGCGCGCGCGCGATTTCGACGCGCCGCCGTTCGCCGCCGGACAGCGCAATCGACGGTGTTTTGCGCAAGCGCGTGATATTGAATTCCTCAAGCAGGGAGCTGAGTTCGGCCTCGCGCTTTTTCCTGGACGGTTCGACGACTTCCAGCACCGCACGAATATTCTGCTCCACGGTGAGACCGCGAAAAATCGAGGCTTCCTGCGGCAGGTAGCCGATTCCGAGCCGTGCGCGCTGATACATCGGCAGCTTGGTGACGTCGTGGCCGTCCAGTTCGATGGCGCCCTTGTCGGCCGGAATGAGGCCGGTGATCATGTAAAACACCGTGGTCTTGCCGGCGCCGTTCGGGCCCAGCAGACCCACCGCTTCGCCGCGACGAACGTAGATGCTGACGCCGCGCACGACCCGGCGCGTGCCGAAACTCTTTTCCACGTTGTGCACAGCCAGATAGCCGGCGCGCTGCGCCAGCCGCGAGGCCACCGGCGCCGCGGCGCCATTGGTTCTGGCGCGCGGGCGGGGTTTTTCCGCAGATGGCGGCCGTTCGGCCCGCGGCGTATCCAGTCTCAACTCCGGCGCCTCGCGGGCCAACGGAGGCGCATCGCGCACCGGACTGGTCAGCATATTGCCCATAGAATCCCCAAGCGCGGTGATATCCGCACGAGAACGCGCGAATCCTTGCGGACCGCGCTTGGCCGTGCGTCGACGGAACATGCCGAGTAGGTCCACCATCCCCGCTTCGCTCAGCCTTTCACGGTGATCCCTCGACCCGCCGCCGCGGCGATTCGATTCGCTTCCGCAACATGAATGAATGGATGTCCCTTGCCCAGCGAAACACCCCCGATTTGGGCCACAGATGGCATTTGCCGGGTGCCGAGGTAGATACAGGCTCAGGCGACGGGCTTCAACCTCGCCACCTGCTGGTAGCCGACAAGTGATTGATATTATTTTGGTTTATTTGGGGCACCCGATGTCGGCGCAGGGGCTCCCGCGCCGGGCGTGACCGGGGTGCATCCCGGACCCGACTGGATGAAAAGACCCTGGACCTTGCCGCTGTCGGATTCCACCCGCGAAACACCGGTCGTCATGTCCACCAGCAGGCGGTCGCCGCGCAGCACGCTTTTGCACTGGGTCAGTACGACCGGGTTGCCGAGCATGGTGATCAGATTGGCCTTGGTGTCGAACACCGCGGTATCGCCGGTCACGACCTGATCTACCTTGGTCACGACCACATTGCCCTTGGCCTCGAGCTTGCGGATCGATGAGCTGCCGCCGGGGCCCGGCGTCGCGGACTGGATCGGCGGCGGTGTCGCGGACGTGCCATTGCCGGCGGGCGCGGTGTTCTGCTCGTAGAACACGACCAGTATCTTGGAAGTCATGGTGGTGTCGCCCTGCACGACCTTCACATTGCCGACAAAGGTCGCTTCCTTTTTCTTGTCGCGCACCTCAAGCGAGGCGGCCTCGATGTGTATCGGCTGGTCGCGATTTTGCGAAAAACCCTGCATCGCGTTGGGAATACCCTGCACGGTGTGCTGCGCAGCGGCTTCGCTGGCAGCGATCAGCGCCGATGCGGCGAGCATCATCCGGGCGCCACGCAGGATGCGCCGACGGAAAGTCCTGCGCGGAAAAACCATCATCATGAAAGTCATTTCGGGTTGGCCGGTTTGCCGGATGCCGGCGGCGTGTTGGCGGGCGAACCCGATGCACCCTGCGACAGATGCTGCAAATCCATCACGACGTTGCCGTCGAAGACCACCAGTTCGCCGCCGCCGGTAATCCGGAGCCTGTCGGAGGTAAGCGTTCCGTTCAGCAATTTGACATCGACATGTTCTTCCGACGTCACCGTGCCCTTGCCCATATCGACCAGCGCCTGACTCAAGCGCGCTTCATAGCCCGTGGAGGACTGCAGGAAGATATCCTTGTGCAGGTCCAGCAATTGCTTCTTGTTGTCGAACAACCCGTTGCGGGCATCCATTGTGACGGTGGTGCGGTCTTGCATCAGGAGCTTGGCCCGCAGCGTCCTGAGATCGACATGATCCGAATCGGTCAGGTCCTGGGTGGCGGTTTTCGCCCACATCTCGTAGGGCCGCTGATCGGTCGTATAGCCGGACATATGCGGCGATTCCATCGTGATCTTGGTGCCGGAAACCACGACATTTCCCATGTCTAGCGGAAGCTTGGGCAGCAAGATCCGGAACGGATTGAAGATCGACACCGCGACGATTGCGCCCATCGCCACGACCACGATCACCGGAACCGCGACGCGCAGCACCCGTACCCTGCGGCTGTGGCGCGCGGCAACCGCAAAACGCGCTTCCAGTGCGGCAAGATAGGCTGGGTTCTGAACCGAATTCACCGCTGCTCCAGGCAAAGCGAGACTGCTCCAAATCAAACGAGACCCGGTCATTGTAGCCGCGATCGCCGGATTATGCAGCTTGCGACCTCGTGTTACGAGTGTGACCGAAACGCGGCGGAAATCCCGGCCGTGTCAGGAATGGGCGAAAATGTCCTCGGTGTTCCAGCCCTGCAGATCGAGCCTTGCCCGGGTCGGCAAAAACTCGAAACAGGCCTGCGCCAACTCGTTGCGGCCCTCGCGGGCCAGCATGGCGTCGAGGCGTTCGCGAAGGGCACGCAGATGCAACACGTCGGAGGCCGCGTAAACCAGTTGCGCCTCGCTCAGGGTTTGGGAACCCCAGTCGCTCGATTGCTGCTGCTTCGACAGATCGATGTTGAGCACCTCGCGCACCAGATCCTTGAGGCCGTGGCGATCGGTATAGGTGCGGGTCAGCCGCGAAGCGATCTTGGTACAGTACACCGGACCCGGCATCACGCCAAAGGCATTGTAGAGTGCGGCGAGATCGAACCGCGCGAAATGGAAGATCTTGGTGATTTTGGGATTGGCCAGCAGCGCCTTCAGGTTCGGCGCATCGCCATGAGCCTTGCCGTGATCCTTGGGTATCTGCACCACATCGGCGCTGCCATCGCCATTCGACAACTGCACCACGCAGAGCCGGTCGCGATGCGGATGCAGCCCCATCGTCTCGGTATCGATCGCCACCGAGTCGGTAAAGCGCGACAGGTCCGGCAGGTCGCCGCGATACAGGCGTACGGTCATGGTGTTTCGTTCTTTCGAGCCTCGTCGAATCGGCTTTCGGACAATCTACCGCCCAAATCCGAAGGAGGCGAGTGGCCGGTTGTCTCGAAGGCTGACAGGGACACCCAAGAAGAGCGGTGCCCGAAAAGCCGCCTCAGGTGCCTCCCAAGCAATTGATATCAAAATCTAATTTTGCAAGAGGACCGGAGGGCCCCAAAGCCGGTTAAATGCCGCCGCATTGCCGTGCTATGTTTTGCGCGAAGGCGCCTACAGTATTTTAAGGGATATATTTAAGGGATGTTATGGCCTCGTTACAACTTCGCAGCCAGCGCAAGCGAGACCTGCTCGATTACTACGAAGCCAATGTCGACGAACTTGACCGCTGGCGCGAGTTCAACACTGCCTATCACGAAGACGACCGCAAGTTTATGCGGTTCCTCATACCGCCGGGAAAGCGCGTACTCGAGCTTGGCTGCGGTCGCGGAGACCTGCTCGCCGCCCTGAGGCCGTCTTACGGCGTCGGCGTCGACTTCGGCGCCGACACCATCGCGCGTGCCAAAGCGCGGCATCCCGAGCTTTCCTTTGTCCTGGGCGACGTCGAAGAACCGGACACGCTTGCCACAATCGAGGGACCGTTCGACTACATCGTGATCGCCGACACCATCGGTATGTTCGAGGACATCGACGGAACGCTGCGGAATGTCCACCGTCTGTGTGCGCCATCGACGCGGATGATTATCTCCTATTATTCACATCTCTGGGAACCGATATTGAAAATTGCGGAAGCGCTGCGGCTGCGCAGCAGGCAACCAAAGATCAATTACATCGCCACGGCCGACTTCCTCAACCTGATGGACCTTGCCGATTTCGAGGTGATCGCGCGGGAACAACGGCAATTGCTGCCGCGGCGCTGGTTCGGACTGGGCCCTTTCATCAACCGCTTCATCGCGCCATTGCCGGGAATCAGGCGGTTTTGTCTTCGCACCTACCTGGTCGGCCGGCCGGTCCAGCTATTTCCGGACCGGAAGTTTTCCGCAAGCATTCTAATCCCGTGCCGGAACGAACGCGGCAATATCGAAAACGCGATTCGCCGGATGCCGCGCTTCGGCTCGGCGCAGGAGATTTTGTTCGTCGAGGGTAATTCCAGCGACGGTACGTTCGATGAATGCGAGCGGGTCCGGGAAGCCTACCGGGGTAGCTGGGACATCAAGGTCCTGAAGCAGGATGGCCAGGGCAAGGGCGACGCCGTCCGCAAGGGTTTCGGCGCGGCGAAGCATGACGTGCTGCTCGTTCTGGACGCAGACCTGACGATGCCGCCGGAGGCGCTGCCGAAATTTCACGCGGTGATCGAGACCGGCAAAGCGGAATTCGTCAACGGCACCCGGCTTGTCTATCCGATGGAAAGCGGGGCGATGCGCCCGCTCAACCTCATCGTCAACCGCTGCTTCGCCTATCTGTTCAGCTATCTGGTCAACACGCGCCTGACTGACACGCTGTGTGGCACCAAGGTCCTGCTGCGGAAGGACTACGAGGTGTTGGCGCGGGAGCGTGAGTATTTCGGGGATTTCGATCCGTTCGGCGACTTCGACCTGATTTTCGGCGCGGCGAAGCAAAATCTCAAGATCGTCGAGACGCCGATCCATTATCGGGCCCGGACCTTCGGCGCGACCCAGATCTCGCGCTTTCGCGACGGCTGGCTATTGCTGAAGATGGTATGGTTCGCCTATCGAAAATTGAAGGCAATCTGACCGCGTGAGCGCGCAGGATGAGGGAGACCGGTAGCGCATGGATGGGAGGATCAACCGGTCAGCTTCCGAGCTGCATTTAATTTCTCAAGACCGGGTTTCGCTGCGGCGGGTGCTGGCAACTCCAACTGTGTGGTATCGGGTCGCCATGCTGGTAGCGGTGGCCTTCTTCGTCCACTCCCTCCTGAGCGCCGGGCCGATTTGGGATGAGGTGGAAGAATTCAGGAAGTTCGGAGAACAGCTGTTCTTCGCCAAGGGCGTCTTGTCGGGCGCGGCCGCTCAGACCTTTCACTCCATTCCCGGAGACTCCGCCTTCTACGGGATAGGCTCGGTTTTTCTTCCCTACGCGCTATCGTACCTGATCGATATCGTATGGCTGAAAGAAGCGGTTCATAGCTACGAGCACAGCTACTCGGTTCTCCTGCATATCCTGACGTTTCTGTGCGCGATCGCAGCCGCGGCCTACACGCGACGGCTGGTATCCCTGGTGACGGGCGATCGAGACGCCGGCTCGTTGGCCGGGGCCGCGCTTCTGCTGACGCCATTTTGGACCGGCTACGGATTTTTCGATTACAAGGACATACCCGTCGCCACCGGCGTCATCGCTGCAACCTATTACGCCACCGCCTACTCCGGGGATGGACGGTCGCGAACATCCTTCTGGTTTTTCCTGGCGGTTTTTTTCATCGGGATCCAGAAGCTTGCGGCGATCCCGCTCGCGCTGCCGGCCTGTCTCGCTGTTTTGATCGCCGCGCTGCGCCAGCCCTCGGCCCGTCGGTTCGCAATCCTGGCGGGACAAGCCGCGATTTGTCTGCTTCTTCTCTATCTTGCCACGCCGCCGGCGTGGCTGGAGCCGGTTCAGTTCGCGATCACCAGCCTCACCTACATGTCGCAGCATGCATGGGGTAGCTGCACGCTGGCTGCGGGAGAGTGTGTCGGCCGCGATTTTGCGGACGGCCAAGGCTATTCGGTCCTCAAGTATCTGGGGGTTTGGTACGGGGTCAAGCTGCCGCTTCTGCTTTGGATCGGCCTGATCGGTTCGGTCTATCTTTATTGCCGGTCGTTTCGTGATTGTCGGTCAGGCCAACATCTCGTGATGGTGGCGCTGGCCTGGCCGATCCTGGCGATCGCGATCCGCAACTCCACGCTCTACGACGGCGTTCGTCACACCCTGTTCCTGGTGCCGCTGGCTGTAGCGGCGATCTTCATCAGCAGACCCGCCATCTTTTGGCGGCGACAACAGTGGTGGCTTGCCTGCTATTTCCTGTTTCTGGTCGCCGATTCGGCAAAGATCCAGCCTTACCAGTATGTCTGGTTCAACGAACCAGCGCGGTTCTTCGCAAGTGAGAAAAACTTCGAGACCGATTATTGGGGTTATTCATTGCGCGAGGCGGCAGCCCATGCTCGTGGCCTGCAGGGCCCGACGGACTGGATCGTCAGTCCCACGGATGCCAACGCTGGCCACCTGGTCAGGATTTTCGCTCCCGAACGGTTTGCCACGGAAACAGAGGCGGTGCCGCCCGGCACGACCTATTTTTTTGTCAGTACAACGCGGACCAACAGGCAGCCTCCGGAACATTGCGACGAAGTCCGGTACGTCACGCGGCGGGAATTGCTGTCGCCAAAGCTGTTGCGTCTGTCGTTCATTTGCAAAATGCAGCGGGGCGCCGGTTGAAACCAGCGAGTAAACCGCCTGCGATAAAACTTGCGATCCCGGAGTCCCATGCAACAGGCGCGCGATGATGGCGAACCACTGCGAACGGGTAAGTGGTGCCCAGGAAAGGACTCGAACCTTCACGGCCGTGAAGCCACTGGCACCTGAAGCCAGCGCGTCTACCAATTCCGCCACCTGGGCCCGGGCCGGTTAGTACGGATCGGTCGCGCGCTTGTCAAATTGACGAAATGCCGCCCAAATACGCTGTACAGAGTTGACGTGTTGGCGTATCGCGAAACCGCCAAATACCCCACGATCTCTCGCATTTGACCGGCAGGAATGGACCCCATGGCATCGAATCTGGACACACTGGTCACGGTTTTCGGCGGATCGGGCTTCCTGGGACGAAGCGTGGTCCGCGCGCTCTGCAAACGCGACTACCGTATCCGGGTCGCGGTGCGGCGGCCGGAACTGGCGGGGCACTTGCAGCCGCTCGGCAAGGTCGGCCAAGTCAACGCCGTACAGGCCAATCTGCGCTATCCGGACTCGGTGGCATCGGCGATGCGCGACTCCCATGTCGCCGTCAACCTGGTCGGCATTCTGGCCGAGGGCGGCGCGCAGACCTTCGACGCGGTGCAGGGCACAGGCGCCGGCACAGTGGCAAAGGCCGCCAGCGCCGCCGGCGCGCGGATGGTGCATGTCTCCGCCATCGGCGCCGACCCGAATGCGCCATCGCGCTACGCTCGCGCCAAGGCCGCCGGTGAAAAGGCCGTGCTGGCCGCCGCGCCGACGGCCACGATCCTGCGGCCTTCGGTGGTGTTCGGGCCTGAAGACCAATTCACCAACCGCTTCGCCGCGCTGGCGCGGATATCGCCGATACTGCCGCTGATCGGCGGCGGCCTGACAAAACTGCAGCCGATCTATGTCGGCGATGTCGCGACCGCCGTTGCCGACGCCGTTGACGGCAAGACCAGGGCCGGCGCGACCTACGAACTTGGCGGTCCGGAAGTGCTGACGATGCGCGAGATCATGGAGATCATTCTGGCGATCATCGAACGTCAACGGCTGTTGGTCCCGCTGCCGTTCGGTCTCGCCCGGCTGCAATCGGTCTTCCTGCAATTCGCGCCTGGACCGCTGAAGCTGACGCCGGACCAGGTGACGCTGCTGCGTTCCGACAATGTGGTGTCGGACGCGGCGAAGGCCGCAGGCCTGACGCTGGAAGGACTGGGGATCGCCGCCGATTCGCTGGAAGGGATCGCGCCACAATATCTCTGGCGCTTCCGCGCCGCCGGGCAGTTTCAGAAAAAGAACGCGTGAGACTCGTCGTCCCGGTGAACGCCGGGACCCATACGCCGTGCCATCTCGTTTTGGCAGCGATGTCCGCGACCTTCCGTAACAACTGAATTCGGTGGCTATGGGTCCCGGCTCGGAGGCCGGGACGACGTGGTGGTATCTACTTCCCCATCGCCAGCGCGATCAGCCCCAGCGTGCCGACGATGACGCGCCACCATGCAAACAACGTGAAGCCGTGGCGGGTGACGTAACTCAGGAACGATTTCACTACGACAATCGCGGTGATGAACGACACCACGAATCCGATCGCGACGATCCCCATATGATCCGTCGTCATCTCGGCACGGTTCTTGTAAAAGTCGTAGGCGAACGCGCCGATCATGGTCGGGATCGCCAGGAAGAACGAGAATTCCGCCGCCGCGCGCTTGTCGGCGCCGAGCAGCATCGCCGCGACAATGCTGGCGCCGGAACGCGACACCCCGGGAATCATCGCGAGGCACTGCGCGACGCCGATCCAGAGATAGGTCAGCAGCGGAAACCGGGTTGCGTCATGTTCGTGCGGATTGTGATCGAGCTGGTCGACCCACAGCAGGATGGCGCCGCCGACGATCAGCGAAAAGCACACCACCCAGGGATTGAACAGGACTTCCTTGATGTATTTCCCAACAATCAGACCGATCACCACCGCGGGCAGGAACGCCACCAGCACGCCGATGACGAAGCGCCGGTCGTCGGGATTGGAGAACATGCCGAGCGCAATCCGCCACAGTTTCGCGAAATAAATCACGACAATCGCGAGAATCGCACCTAGCTGAATCAGCACGGTGAAACTGTTCCAGAAACTGCCCTCGCCGAGATTGAAGAACCGTTCCGCCAGCAACAGATGGCCGGTCGAGGACACCGGCAGGAATTCCGTGACGCCCTCGATGATCCCGAGAATCACCGCCCGCACTGCATCAGACATCATGATCGAGTGCCCCGTTTTTTTGAAGTTCGTGATCCGTTGCGGCCGAAACGAGCCGAAAAAGCCGGATTCTTCTCGCTTATTCGCATCCCTGCCGCAATCGCAAAAAACGCCAAAACACAGGTTGCCTCGTTCGCGCGCTTCGGTAGTTTGGCCCGCTGCGGCGGCGGTCGCCGCCATGGAGTGAGAGGTTTTCTTAAGGTCGTAAAGCTATCAAGGGCTTCATGTTTACGCTGTTTCATCATCCGTTTTGTCCCCATTCGCGCTTCGTCCGCCTGGCGCTCGGCGAACACGGCCTCGATCTGCGGCTGGTGGACGAGCGGGTCTGGGAGCGGCGCGAGGCATTTCTGGCGCTCAACCCGGCAGGCACCACGCCGGTATTGATCGCCGAAGGCCGGCCCGCGATTCCCGGCGCCGGAATC
The DNA here is from genome assembly GCF_004799405.1 of Bradyrhizobium sp. Lineage (GTDB taxonomy): Bacteria > Pseudomonadota > Alphaproteobacteria > Rhizobiales > Xanthobacteraceae > Bradyrhizobium. Next base: position 4,884 of record NZ_SSMW01000083.1, on the reverse strand, counting down.
ATCGCCGAATATCTCGATGAGAGCCACGGCGCGGAGCTCGAAGAGCGCCGGCTGTTGCCGACGGCAATGGGTGAGCGCATCGAAGTGCGCCGGCTGATGGCATGGTTCAACGACAAGTTTTTCGAGGAGGCCTCGCATCCGCTGGTCACCGAGCGCATCTACAAGCGCTTCATGAACGAAGAGGACGGCGGCGGCGCGCCGGCGATGGACGTGATCCGCGCGGCCAAGGCAAATGTGCGCTATCATCTGGCCTATATCGGCTGGCTGGCGCAGACCCGGAACTTCCTGGCCGGCGAGCAGCTCACTTACGCGGACCTCGCCGCCGCGGCGCACCTTTCGGCGATCGATTACCTGGGCGACGTGCCATGGATCGAGGACGACGCGGCAAAGGCGTGGTACGCGCGGGTGAAATCCCGCCCGTCGTTCCGTCCGCTGCTGAGCGATTGGCTGGCGGGCGTGCCGGCGTCGCGGACCTACGTGGACCTCGACTTCTGATTCATCTCTGCGGGTTCAACGCGGCTGCGGCACCGACGACGGTGAGCCCCCTCTCCCTCAGGGAGAGGGTTGGGGTGAGGGGTTACGGTCTATCGATAGAGCGTAACCCCTCACCCGGATCGCCTTGCGATCCGACCTCTCCCTATGGGAGAGGTGAGGCCGCTTCGGCATCATGACGTCGACTCTCAAAGAAGCGCTCGCCGGCGAGGCCCGTTCGCTGGGTTTCGATTGCGCCGGGATCACCGATCCGGACGCGATCACGGACGCAGCGAAGCATTTCCGCGCCTTTCTCGACACCGGCGGACACGGCGACATGGACTGGCTTGCCGCGAGCCCGGAACGCCGCACCGATCCGCGGGTGCTGTGGCCGGGCGTGCGTTCGGTGATCATGCTCGGCGTCAATTACGGGCCCGACGACAACCCGCTGGCGATCCTGGAGCAGCGCACCCGCGGCGCGATCTCGGTCTATGCGCAGGGCGACGATTATCACGACCTGATCAAGAAACGGCTGAAGGCGCTGGCGCGATGGCTGGTCGCGGCCTCGGGCGCCGAGGTCAAGGTGTTCGTCGATACCGCAGCCGTGATGGAGAAGCCGCTGGCGCAGGCGGCGGGACTGGGCTGGCAAGGCAAGCACACCAACCTCGTCTCGCGCGACTACGGCTCATGGCTGTTTCTCGGCGCGATCTTCACCACGCTGGATCTGCCGCGCGATGCCGCCGACACCGATCATTGCGGTTCCTGCCGGGCCTGCCTCGACATCTGCCCGACCGCGGCGTTTCCGGCACCCTACCAACTCGATCCGCGGCGCTGCATTTCCTATCTCACCATCGAGAGCAAGGGTCCGATCCCGCACGAATTTCGCAAGGCCATCGGCAACCGCATCTATGGCTGCGACGATTGTCTTGCCGTCTGCCCCTGGAACAGGTTCGCGCAGGCGGGGCGCGAAGCCAGGCTCGCCCCGCGCGATGCGTTGCGCGCTCCAGATCTGGCCGACCTTGCGCGGCTTGACGATGCGGCGTTTCGTGCGCTGTTTTCAAAATCGCCGGTCAAGCGCATCGGCCGCGACAGATTCATCCGCAATGTGCTGATCGCCATCGGCAACTCTCTAGATCGCGCGCTTGCCGCCGCGGCCGAGCGCTTGCTGGATGACGCAAGTCCGCTGGTTCGGGGTGCTGCGGTGTGGGCGCTGTCGCAACTGACGGAGCAGGAGGCGTTTGTCGCGCGCGCCGCGGATGCGATGAATTCCGAAACGGACGAGACGGTGCGTGCGGAGTGGCGGCTCTCAGCCGTCATGCCCCGCGAAGGCGGGGCATCCAGTATTCCAGGGCATCTCGAATAGATCGATATGTCACAGCGTACTGGATCGTCCGCTTTCGCGGACGATGACAGTGCATGCAAATTCCGTCATGGTCCCCGGCCATGACAAATCAGCCTTTCTTCACCCGGGACCGCGACGCCTTCATTCCAACCCAGGCCGCCAGCGGACCGTGGGATCCGAAATCGCTGCACGGCCGGGTCATCATCGGGCTGCTCGCCTTCGTCATCGAAGCGCGCCACGGCGGCGAAGGCCTGGTGCCGGCGCGCCTGACCGTCGACATGTTCCGCCTGCCCGGCTTTGCGCCGATCGAAGTCAAATCGCGCGTCATTCGCGACGGCCTGCGGATCAAGGTGGTGGAAGCCGAATTCATCAGCGGCGGCGTCAGCATGGCGCGCGCGTCCTGCCAGTTGCTGCGGAAGACCGAAAATCCGGAAGGCCGGGTGTGGTCGCCGCCGAACTGGGAGGTGCCCGCGCCCGCGGAGATTCCCGCGCCCACCGATCCGCGGCTCGGCATGAACGGCAAATGGACCACCCGCCCGATCGTCGGCGCGATGGGCACCGTCGGCCCGCGGCGGCTGTGGATGAGCGAGGTGCGCGACCTCGTCGAGGGTGCAGCCCTGACGCCGTTCGTGCGGGTCGCGGTGGCGGCCGATTTCGCCAGCCCGTTCGCCAATGCCGGCGACCATGGCCTCGGCTATATCAACAGCGACGTCACGCTGTATTTGCATCGCCTGCCGGAGCAGGAATGGATCGGCTTCGACGTGGTGAACCATCACGCCACCGACGGCATCGCGATCGGCGAATGTTATCTCTACGACCAGCGCGGACCGATCGGCACATCCACGGTCGCAGCGCTGGCGCAGCGCAAGCCGATGGCAAAAACGCCGCCGCCGTAACCGCCCGTCACCCGATCTCCACCACCGCCGCGAGGATGCGCGCGATGTCCTGCGGGCGCGACAGGCGGTGGTCGCCGTCCTGGATCATGGTCAGCACCACGTCGTCGACCGGCAGCCGATGCGCCAGCGCGAACGCATGCCGCCACGGCACGTCGGGGTCCTGCGCTCCCTGCAGGATGCGAACGGGGCAGCCAACCTCGATGGTGCTGCCAAGCAACAGATGGTTGCGGCCCTCCTCGATCAGCGCCCGGGTAATTGGATAGGGCTCGCCATAGTCGGACGGCCGCAGCCACACCCCCTTGGTTTCGATGTCGTGCCGCGCCTCGGGAGAAAAACCCTTCCACATCAATTCTTCGGTGAAATCCGGCGCCGGCGCGATCAGCACCAATCCGGCCAGCGACCCGCGGCTCGCCGGGCGCTTGCCGATTTCTCGCGCCAGCAACAGCGCCATCCAGCCGCCCATCGACGAGCCGACCAGAACTTGCGGGCCGGCGCAGAACCGCTCGAACACCGCGACGCTCTCTTCCAGCCAGCGCCCGATGGTGCCGTCGACGAACGCGCCGCCGGATTCGCCATGGCCGGAGTAATCGAACCGCACGCAGGCGCGGCCATGCTCGGCCGCCCACGAATCCAGCGCGACGGCCTTGGTGCCCCGCATGTCCGAGTTGAAGCCGCCGAGCCACAGCAGCCCGGGCGATGCACCGGCGCGGGCCCGCACCGCGATCCGGCGCTGGCTTTCGTGCTGGCCGACCTCGATGAAGGCCGGTTCCTGGTCGGGCGGGGCGGAATTGGTCATCACGGGTACTCTGGTTCGCTGCTGTTTGAGCGAGCACGCTCGATCCGTCAACGCGGGGCCGATACCGGTATTGGGCATTGCGGAATGTAGCCGCGCCATCTATCTGGGCTGGTCTGAACGATATCGTCCCGCCGGCGTTAGCCAGCGTGACCAAAATGTCTCGCATTTGAGGGTTTTCACGGACGGGCGCGCGAGTTTGCTTGCCCGCAGCGCCTTATTCCTTCAAACTATCGCCTTCGTTCACAACCTTGGAGAACTACCCATTCGCCGTCCCAACAGAGCCCCGCCCGCCGCCACCAAAGACGGGCCGCGCACCAACGATGAAATCCGCAACCACGAAATCCAGCTGATCGATCAGACAGGCCTCAACCACGGCAATGTCGAGACGATCGCCGCCATCAAGATGGCGATGGAAGCCGGCATGGACCTTGTGGAGATTTCGCCCAATACCAATCCTCCCGTTTGCAAGATCATGGATTACGGGAAGTTCAAATATTCGGCGCAGAAAAAAGCCGCAGAAGCCCGCAAGAAACAGAAGGTGGTCGAGATCAAGGAGATCAAGCTCCGGCCGATGATCGACGATCACGATTACGACGTGAAGATGCGCGCGATGCAGCGGTTTTTCGAGGAAGGCGACAAGGTCAAGGTCACCTTGCGCTATCGCGGCCGCGAAATGGCGCACCAGGAAATTGGCACCAAGCTATTGGACAAGGTCAAGAGCGACGTCGCCGAGATCGCCAAGGTCGAGCAGGACGCGCGTTTCGAAGGCCGCCAGGTCGTGATGGTTCTGGCGCCGCGCTGATCTTTCGGCGTCATTCCCCGCTAAGTCATCCCCGCGCAGGCGGGGACGACACTGATGCCGGGACGACTCCGTGAAAAACTAGGTCCGCGTGGCCTGCCAGACCCCGCTGCAGCGATCGCCGGAAATCACCCCGCTCCATTGGCCTGCCCCGGCATTGCCGGCGAGCCGGCCGCTGCCACTCGCCCACGAGGCACCCACGGTAATCTTGACCGCAACGCTGCCGTTGCGCCTCACGCCGCCGGTGACCTTGCCACCGCCGGCCGATGAAACGCGCGTGCCCGCCACGGCGAAAGGCACCGTGTTGGAGGCATGGCAATTGCCGGCCTGGGGGGTGAACATGACGTTCCAGGTGCCGTCATAGGCCCCCGCTCCGCCACCGATTCTGGCCCTTCTCGCGTCGGCGGTACCGGGAACGGCGGTCGCGGCCAGAACGGTCGCGACAAAAATCCATCGCAGGGCGCGCTGGCCCTTGAAATCGGCAAAAAAGCTAATGGGTCGAGCTGATATGGTCATTTTCTTCCTGTTTGAGGGCTGTGATGCGGACGGTGTCAGGTTATCTGTCGAATAAGACAGTTCC